>CAYPBJ010000004.1:133672-146246 GCA_964408945.1 uncultured Rhizobium sp.
AAAGCGGTTACGTCAGATGACGATTTCTTTGCTTCTGCCAATTGAGCTTCAAGTGATGCAATCTTGGTGTTTAAAGCGGTTACGTCAGATGACGATTTCTTTGCTTCTGCCAATTGAGCTTCAAGTGCGGTAATTTTAACTTTATAAGGACCGCAATCCTCTCCAGAAGCAGGAAGTGGGGTGTTGTTCAATTTATCGCTCAAGGCCTTTTTCTCTGCAGTCAATTGCGCCACTTGCTTTTTGAGCGCCTCGTTTTCAGCAGTTAACTGTGCATTTTTTGTTTTGATTGGAGCACAGTCTTCTGTTGCAATAATTTTACTATTGGCAGCAGTCAACTTTTCTTGGCATATTTTATTATCCGATTCTAGATTCTTGATTTTCAATTCTAGGGCGGCTTTTTCTGACTTTAGTTGTGCTACCAACTTATCGCACTCATTGATTTTATTGATTAAATCAGTGTTGTCTTTGGTTGCTTCAATTTGTGAACCTGTTTTTAATTTTTCAGTAGCTAGATCAGATTCGCATTTCTTCTTCTGATTTTCCAATAGATTAATGCGATCAACCAATGCAGAGTTTTGAGATTTTAATGCTTCAATTTGAGCTTTGTTTCTCAATGCTTCATTTTCAAGAGCTAACTTTTCATTCTTGAGGATTGAAACTTCTAATTTCAAAGCTGAAGCTTCTGTACAACACTTCTTTGCCTCATTTAATTGGGTTTGAAGGGCAGTTTTCTCAGCCATTAAATCGGCCAATTTCTTATCTGAAAGTCCATCTGAAGTTGCTTTGATTTGATCTTTTAGATTTACGATTTCAATATCTGCTTTCTCCTTTTGTCCTTTCCAAACTAGTATTTCGGCTTGGGCCTTGTCGTTGGCTTCTTGGAGTTTCTTTTTCTCTTCGTCGCATTTTTTTTCAGTAGCTGCGATTTGGGCTTTAATTCGTCCCAATTCTTCGTAACTGTTCTTCAAATCTGCCTTCGCCTTTTCGACATCAATTTGAGCTTGAGTTAACTGCTTTTTGCATTCATCGCAGTTGTTAGTTGGACTTGGAATAGGAGAATTTTTTAACTTTTTAATTTCGTCTTCCTTTGCTTTGATATCGGCAAGGATTTGGGCTTCTCTCTTTTTCCAATCAATGGCCTCGGCTGTAAGTTTATCGACCTCTGATTTGCATTTTTGTGCATCAGCTGTTATTTGAGCTTTTGATTTATCACAGTTGTCTTTTTCTTGTTTTAGCCTATCATTTTCCTTCTTTAGTTTATCAGCTTCAGCTGAAATTTTGGCAACTTCTGGATTAACCTTATTCTTTTCTGTAATTACAGTGGTATCGTTGATGGTCTTTTTTACCACTATTTTAACCGTATCATATTGATAAGTGGTATCGTATTCGGTTTCTCTTTGAGTGAAGGAGTACCAATCTTTTCTATTGTAGCACCCTCCTATTTTAGATCTAAATCCGAAATAGAAACTCGCACCAGTATAATTGTTGTTGGCAATGTAATTGCTTAAACCGTATAGATTATCTGAACCGATGGTAACTGGTCCCATTCTAACATATGCGCCTACTTGTTGTTTTGTATAGTCGTGGGAAAGGGTTAACGGAAAACCGTATTCTAGATTTTCTGATTGGAAACGAGGAACTACACTTAGGTAGGATGCTCGTCGTAAACCTACTGAATTCCATTGTCTTAAGCTGTGAGTCCAATATGCACCGAGATGCCATCCCCCGAAAAAGCGTTTATCAAACTGCATATTGAATGCAACGGGTGAATAACTCAAGAATTCATATTCTTCGTTGGCACCTAAATCACCAAATAGGCGATTATGGAGGTCATCTAATTTATTATCACCTTGTGTAAATTGACCGTTTTGAATGATCAGTGGATCAATTTTCCAAACTTGATTACCTGTTGAAAGAATCTCGCTTGCACGTCCCCAATAAGAGATAAAGCCCAAATCGGTAATACTTGCACCCCATTTCCATGAATATTCAAGACTTTTTTCGCGGTCGCACATGCTGTTAGAAAGTCTTTTCATTCCCGCATTTGGCCTGTATTCATACATTACACCAACATCCATCCCTGCTCCAGCACCTTCAACAAAATCAAATTTACCTCCGAAAGGTCTAATAAGAGTTCGCATATTTCCTGCCGAAGTAAGCAAACGAGCGTTCATTTGGTTGATGGTTAATTGAGTAGGATTATCAATGGTGAAAGAAATATCGTCGGCACCAAGATGACCGACACCCATTCCCAATAACAGCTTAGAAGTTAAGCCCCATCTCCAAGAGTGTTGTTTTGAAGTATTGTTAAAACCAGAGAAAGTCATATACCATTCTTGATATCTCTCTGTATTCATAGAGAAATGGTTCTGATTGATGGTTTGACCTACTTTATTATTAATTTGGGGCATACCATAACGCATAATACCGCCCAAATCGGCATCTAATCCATTGATAGAGAAACCAGAAACAGCTTTCATTCCAAATCCCATAGCACCAAAATTACCTAAGGGGAGAAAAACCGATGGCCCCCAAACTTCGTTTAAATAATTCAAGTTCCAGTTGTCTTTTCCAAGATTTGTAGGTAACCAATCTTGATTGAATGCCAAAGTACCGTTGGTATTGACTAATTCTTCAGGATAATTGCCATTTGCCCATTGACCAAGACGAAAAGGGGCATTGTATGACATGAAATTATTTTCAGCGTTCACAGATCCACCCCACCAATTGATGTAGAGTCTGTTTCCGGGATTTGTTCTTGACAGTGCCGGATTCAAGGAATAAGAATAAGGGCTATTGAAGTCCCCCACCATCAATCCAAGAGGATGCTGAGCAAAAGATGCTGATAAAATTCCTAAGGAAAAAAGGGCCGCAAAAATCTTTTTCATAGTTTATAACGAATTCACAAATTTATGTGAATCATAGCATAAACCGTGCCTTATCGTATCACCTGAATGTAACCCTTGAATTTTATATCTTGTTCAGTGTGTCTTAGATAGTAGAAATAAACCCCATTTACAAGCTCTTTTCCTTCAGAATCAGAGCCATTGAATGAATTATCATAAGGTGATTTTTTCATGATCACAGCGCCTTGCCTGTCCATTATTGTGACTTCATATTTTTCAAATTCGGGCAACATATCGATTCGCCAAGTTTGATTCAATGCATCGCCATTAGGACTTATGATATTAGGAAGTTTTACGCTGTAAGGGTCTAGTACCGTGATGCAAACCGTATCAGTTCCTACACAACCATTAGCAGCTTTTCCATAAACTATATAACAAATAGAACTTTGAGGCTCAGCTAAAACAACATCACCTGTTGAATCACTCAATCCGATAAATGGTCTCCATGAATATGATTGTGCCCCGTTGGCGGTCAAAAACACACCATAACCTTTGTAGATGGAAGTATCGGTATTCGTAGATACTCCATAAGTATTCACCATTGCCACGATTGAGTCTTTTATACTTGTACAAAATCCATCGTTTTGGGTGAGATAAAATACTTGTCTAAACAATGAATCGACTCTGGGAACTGGAACGGTATCAGTACCAGAAGTATCATATAATGACGAATACCATTTGATATTTGACCCATTTACATTCAAATTGTGCGGTTGATTTAGACAAAGTGTTAATGGGGAGACAAAGATTGGCTTTGAAGGTAATTTTCTAGCATTGATTTTCATTTTACTTAATGCAGACAAACACCCTAATGGACTTAAATATTGTGCATACCTTATGATAGAATCGCGTTTTGCTGTAATTTTATACAAAGAACCCGTATCCAAAACTAAACCGTTTGTATCTATCCACTTGATAATGAAACCTGAAATATGGGCCACTTTTAATGTTAGTTCTTGATTATCGCAAACAGTGGTATCAATGGGAGTTGGTGGTTGTACATTTTGGAAACCAACTACAGCAGAATCCTCCGAAACACAACCGTCTACCCCTAAAATTTGAACTTTATATTTACCTGGTAGAATTCCATACAATGAATCTCCAAAACTGTTGTTTGACCAAAGGAATGAATCAATGGATCTCGTACCTGAGTAGGTGATTTTTAAACTTCCATCATTAGTATTAGCACAACGTGCATCATATGTTTGAATATTTGAACTGTCTTCGATTAAAATTCCTGATATTTTAAAAGGCACTAATGGGCCAACACATCCATTTTTATTGTTGAACGCATAGAACCCAACCAAAGAATCGCCCACTTGCTGAGGCAACTTAAATTGATTGCTATTTGACTTTATGACTGATTTAGATTTATTAAACCAGTCGGCCGTGTAAATAGATGAATCTGAGTTATACAAAACCAATTTTTTTCGAGCAATTGCGCAGTAAGAAGTATCAATAGGCAAAGGTTGTGGATTGAATAAATTAAAGTTAATCATGACCGTATCGGTTCTTGAGCAACCTTTCATATCTGTGGCAGTGATGAAATTGAGACCTGATTTTAAATTTGAGACTGAATCAGTTGAAGATCCGTTTGACCATTTCCATGATTTCAATGCATTTAGTCCGTTGTATTTAACTTTAGCTTTCCCATCAAAAGAGGTGGAACAAGTTGCATTATAAGTTGATATATTTAATTTCAATGGTGTGAACGTCACTTTACAGGTGTCGTACTTCCAACAAGTATCACCGCGATAAGTAAATGTTACTTTCACCCAATATTCACCGGATGTTTTAATCTTAAGTGTTGGCTTGGTTGTTCCATTGCTCCAAAAATATCCAAAAGCACCTTTATAGAAATTGGTGTTTAAGGTAATTGAATCTCCTTGACAAAGAATAGTGTCAGGACCAATTCCCAAATTTTGTTTGGTGGTATTTTCAAAAATCCAATTTTTATTTCCTGATACATCTACACTATTTGAACCTATTTTTTGTTGTACAGGTGATAGAACCAATTGGTCACGCATTTCAACGAAATCAATTAAGGTATTGGTTGTAGAAGAGAATTTTAGGGTATCAACATTATTTACCAATGTTGATTGTATAGTAATTGGGAAGCAAGAATTTCCCACAGCATCGAATAATTTATTGACTGTAAAACTCTTTTGATTTTCGAATTTATAGATTCCACCTGGGTTCAACTCAAGAGTATCAAATCGTTGATATCCAAAGAAATCACATTCATTCTCATATTTGGCGTACCTAAATGTAGCATGTTTGATGTGATTCCTATTTTCCACGTTTGGGTTTACATCCGAATATTGACCATACACTTTCTCTTTCGCATGAATTTTTCCAACTTTAGCGTAAGGAATGCTCAATTCTTGCAGGTAACTTTCAAAGAACAATTCGTTAAATTCCAAACTATCTGTAGCTCTAAAGTAATCAGTTCCTTGAGGATTACTGCATTTATCAAGGAACGAAATTTTATTGAATTTCACCCTAGGATATGTTGACATATGATAAAAGGCTTTTCTCCAATCTTTGCGCTTTATTGCCAAGTGAGAGCGATCAGCAGTTAAATAAAAGTTCTTACCATACACTTCCCAACCGTTATCTGGCGGATTGTTTGCTTCTACATAACTGCCTGCCATATTCCAATGTCTATCGGCTTCTCCGTAGGAATAATATTTTCTCATTCTTACATAGTTACCTTGAGTGATGAATGTGCCAGATGTATGCATGATTCCCCATTGATCTCTATCACCAACGACTTGTAGTGAATCATACAATCGCCATGATCCAGTTCCAACAATATTTAATCTTACGATGGGTTTGAAATAGGGATAGATTGCATTTCCGGTATCTGTAGCTTCTAGATTGACAAATCCTTCTAGTTTATAATCCACATTGGGTCTTAATCTCAAATCCCCAAAGATTTTTAGGGTACTTGTGTAAGGACCTTTAAATACGGCTGGCCTGACGGTAAAGTCCCAAGTCATATTATTGCAACTTGCATTTTCAACATCTATGTAAACAATTTCTCCGTTTTTGCTGAATGAATTTCCATCATAAATGACATTATCCAATTGGCTTGGAATACAACCAGAGGGCGAGCCTCCAGATGTTAACGACCAATGATAAGGATTGCTCCACATTCCAGAGTCATTTACCCAATAATAGGTTCTTCCAGTTAATAATGATATGTTCCAATTCTTATTCCCCCCTCGATTAGATGCATTTTTAGCGATGTATTTGGCTGTACCCAATCCTTCTATATCCTGAAGTGCTATATAATCACCGTGTGCGGTATCTTTCTTGTAATCAAAGGAGGTGAGTTCACCTTTTTCGCTCGAAGTGAGTGATATCAACCCTCTACAATTCCCTTTTATGCCTAAATATTTACTGACCGTTTGGGTGTTACCTTTTTGAAATTGATTGGCCGAACCAGGGTAAAATATGAGACTATCAAAAAGCGTATTGCCATACATAGCAACATCTTTGTAGTATCTAGCACTATTGATTTTAGCTCCCTGGGAGTTTTGATAGAGTACCTTTTCATAGCAGTTCAATTTATTTACCACTGCCCTTTCAATTGAAAGTTCGCCTACATAACTCTTTAGGTTGAGTTCACCAAATCCTGCACTGTCATTTACTCTTATTAGGTCTGTTCCTTGGGGATTTTGAACTAAGTCTTGAAAACTAACCTTGTTGTATTTTACGTAAGGGGTTTGTGAAAAATGATAAAACACCTTTCTCCAATCGGTTCTATAAATCTGTATATGGTAATTGGTAGAATCCATCTTGAATTTACTACCCTCCACGTACCACGCTGGTTCCCATGCGTCTTTTGAATACCAATTGGATGTCCCCATTTTGATCTCACGGGAGCGATGCCCATAACTCGCAAATCTTCGAGTATTGACCGATTGGTTTTTTGTTACTAACAAACCGGATTTCAACGTCAGAGCCTCATTTTGGGCACCATCATTAAAACCCACTACAGTAAGAGAATCCAACAGCTCAACACCACTAGTAGCAGTTTCACAATCAATTTCAAGCCTTGAAAATGGAAAATTCGAAGACTTTAGGGAGTTCACCGTTGAGGCTGAATTGTTAATAATCCACTTTCCCTTCATATCATTTTCTGGTTTTGTATAGAATTGGATATTACCAGTAGTTCTTAGCGTGTTTGAATCTGTGGAATGAAAGACACTAGTATTGGCAGTGGCTGCGTAATTGATCTGGAAACAAGTATTTTCTCTTAAGTCAAGATACAATGTATCTAGATTATTTGTAAAGGAATTTTTATCAAAAATCACATTATCTAGAGGGCCAGGAATACATGTTTGTCCCGGGCCTCCACTCGAATAAGACCAATTTGCTGGATCGGACCATTTTCCAGTTTGTCCTACCCAAAAGTAAAATTTTGTTGCTAAGTTGTTTGTTGATCCTAAACCCGTAACAGTTGTAGTGGCAATGTGATTGGTTGCAGTCACCGTGGAAGTACCTGTAAATTTCAAATGGTGTAATCTACAATAATCAATATTCTGTGCAGCAAGAGTATTAATCACAAACTCTACTGGAGTACCTGGGGTATTGCTTCTAATGTTTACATGTCTTCCACAAGACCCTTTCCAATTCAATAATTTATTGACCGTAATAATTTGTCCACCCCCAAACTCATATGTTGCACCACCTTTTAGTGATAAAGTATCTGTTGTGAAGCTACCATCTAAAAAAGATGAATTATTCAATACCAACCGTCCAATTTTGGCAAAGTTGAGTCTCATATTATCCACTCGCTCATAGCAAATGAGGGTTTTCACATTGATTCCATTTAATTCAGCATCATTAACTGTACTCTTGATCTCAATTTTATTAAAGCTCGTTGAATCAATACAATTGAAGTTATCTCCAACTACATCTCTTGGATATTTATATTCAACTTTTAAATTGTAAAAAACCGACTTAGGACTTTGTACTCTGTGATAAAAACTCTTTCTCCAGTCTTTGTAGAGCATATTGATTTGTGATTTTCCCGCATCTAAATGGAAATTATTATCGATGGCATACCAACCACCCTCTGCATCCACTAAATTAACGATTGAATTTCCTAATGTTAGTTTTCTCCAATTATTACCTAGAGTAATGAAAGACCTTAATTGTAGGACTTTATTATTGGTTTTAACATGGCCACTGTAAAGTACAAGACCCCAACCATTAACGTCGCCATATAATTTCAATGAATCTTGCAAAGTCCATTCGCCATTAAGTCCTTTAAATTCAAACTTTTGAATTTTGAAATTAGCAGTGGTGATTTTGTTTCCGGTGGACGTTGATTCGAAGGTGAAAAATCCGTCGTAAGCAAAATCCATGTTTTTATCCAACTGTAAGTCTCCATAAATACGGATAAAATAACTTTTATCACTGCTCGTGAACTTGGGTTTATTTTTAACTCCATTCCAAATCAAACTCTTGCAGACTGCGTTGGAAACATTTAAGTTTACCGATTCACCCGTTGTTGAAAATGAATTAACATCAAAGAAAACATCATCTTGAAAAGTAGGAACTTGATTGTGATAGGTATTTCCACCGGAAGTAGTTGCCCAATGCGTTAAATCTGACCAAGAACCACTTCCGCCCACCCAATAATAATTCGCTCCATACAAATTGGAAGAAGCCCAGATCAAAAGATTGAAAATTAATGGGCTTTTCAATTTATTCAACGTTATCTTCATGTTTTCTTTTTTCAATATTAATCAATCTCTTAGCTACATCCAAAATGGCTTAGTGAATTATCGGAGTATTTGATTCTTTCAACGAAGTTTCTCTGTTGCAGTTCTCAATTTTCATAGATTTGTAGTTTTATGAAGCGATTTCTAAAATACTTTGGAGTTTTCTTACTGGGTTTTTTCTCCTCAATTGTGACTCTCGTCATTTTGATTGCTATTTCAGTAGCCCAATTTGGAGGTGAAAAAGAACCTGAACCACTTTCAGAAAATTCTTGGTTAACTATCAATTTGCCATCGGTTTTAAACGACAAATCTGAATCTGATCCTTTTGGAGAGTTATTTGCTGGCTTTGCTGGACAAGAACCTTTGGGATTAAACCAAATTATGAATGCTATAGAAAATGCTCAAAATAATGATAAAATTACAGGCATATTATTGGACCCGGGTTTTTTTGCAAGCGGATTTGGACAAGCAGAAGAGATCAGAAATGCGTTATTGAATTTTAAAAAGTCTGGTAAACCCGTAGTTGCTTATTCCGAAAACTATACAGAACAAGGTTATTACATAGCCAGCGTTTGCAGTAAAATATTTTTAAATCCCAAAGGTCTTATTGAATTCAATGGTTTATCTAACGGAGTAGTCATGTACAAAGGCATGCTTGATAAATTAGGTGTTGAATTTCAAGTTTTCAAAGTAGGTAAATTCAAAGGAGCTGTAGAACCGTTTATCCAAAATCAGTTATCAGATGAAAATAAATCCCAAATCAGAGAATATATCAACAGCATCCATGATCATGCTATTTCAAAAATATCTGTAGCTAGAGGTATATCAATTGATTCGCTCAGATTGATATCCTACAATGGACAAATGTTTTTATCAAAGCATGCTGAAAGATACAAATTTGTAGATCAATTAGGATACAAAGATGAGGTTGAGTCTTGGATTGAAAAAAAATACAAAACAAGAAATCAAATTTCACTACGGAAATTCCTAAAGAACGAAGCTGAATATACATATTCTGAAAATAAAATTGCGATTTTGTATGCTGAAGGAGAAATTGTAAGCGGTGTCGCTTCTCAATCTGGAAGTCAAATTGCAAGCGATGATTTAGTAAAAGAAATTCGAAAAATCAGGGAGAATGATCAAATCAAAGCATTGGTGCTGAGAGTGAATAGTCCTGGTGGAAGTTCGTTAGCCAGTGATATTATTTCTAGAGAAATTGAACTTACAAAAAAGAAAATGCCCGTAATCGTAAGTTTTGGTAATGTTGCGGCGTCAGGAGGATATTATATTTCATGTTTAGCAGATAGTATTTTTGCCCAACCCAACAGCATAACTGGAAGTATTGGCGTATTTGCTCTGTTTCCAAACACACAAAAACTATACAAAGAAAAATTTGGTCTCACTTATGAATCAATAAATACCGGAGAGAATTCAGAATTATGGAGACCCGATCAAGGCATCAGTCCTATACAAGGAGCTAAAATTCAGGCGATGGTTGATCAAATTTATGATGATTTTTTGAGTGTCGTTTCTAAAGGAAGAAAAATGAGTAAAGAATCTGTTCACGAAATTGCTCAAGGAAGGGTCTACAGCGGTTTAAGAGCCAAAGAACTTGGTTTAATAGATGGTGTAGGTGGCATAGATAGAGCCATTATTTCCGCATCAAATAAGGCAAAATTAAAAGATTATAAGATCATGGTTTACCCAGAGCCAAAGAATCCGTTTGAAGCTTTATTGGGTGATGAATTTAGTGATGCCTTCGCAAATCAACAACTAAAGTTGGCTGAGGAATTGGGAATAAACTCATCTGTAATTAAAGAACTTCAATCCATTAAATCCATGCAAGGATATCAAATGAGATTACCTTGGTCGATGGATATTCGCTGATTATCGATATCTACAACAAATTGGAAACTTTAAAAGATTAAATAGTTTCCAATGAAAATTAAATCGGTAATTTTGCGCTGGATTATGACAGTTCGTCCTGAATTATCGCAACGAATAATTGAAACTGCTGAGAAACTTTATTTTGAGCGTGGCATCAAGTCTGTTTCAATGGATGATGTTTGCCAGCAACTCGGCATATCCAAAAAGACCATATACCAAGTATTTAGGGATAAAGAGTCTCTTGTTAAAGAAGTAGTATTTAATCACTTCGAGCAAATCGAATCTGAAATTTCTCGAATTGAGGGTCAAGAATCACACCCTATCAAGCAACTTTTACAAACTGCAGAATTTGCCATTGAACAACTTTCAAAAGTGAATCCGGTTATGAATCAGGATTTAAAAAAGTATCATCCGAATATTTATCAAGAGATGGTAAAAACTCGAGGTTCATTTATTGAGAATCATTTGCTTAAAAATATTCAATTGGGCAGAGAATTAGGGTGTTACCGATTAAACTTCAACGCGGAAGGCATTTCGCAGGCATTCTCATTATTGCTGTATGCAACAACTGATGCAATAAGCAGAGGTGAAAGCAAATTTCAACCAAAGATCATTGATGATATCATTGTTTATCACTTACGAGGGATTGCAAATGATCAAGGAACCATTTTTTTAGAAACAAACCACACACATGAATAAATATATTCTCACATTTTGCCTTCTGTTGGGCATTAAAATGAACATTGGCTTTGCACAACGCGACACTTCTTCGGGGAGTTTGTCGCTATCACTAAAAGAAGCAATAGAAACAGCCGTAAAGAACAACTACGAATTAAAGAAGGCGGGAATTGATGTAAAAATCTCAAATGAAACCGTTAAGCAAACCGTTGCCATAGGTTTACCACAAGTTTCAGCTACGGGAAATTATCAGAGTTTTGTTACCATACCTGGTCAATGGATCAAGAACTTTGCCCCAACTCCAGGTGCTCCAGATTACATATTCTTGCAATTTCAACAAAAATATGTCAGTTCTGGCTCATTAGGTGTCAATCAATTATTATTCGATGGTTCATACTTAGTTGGATTAAAAGCAACCCAAGAATTCCTGAACATGAGTAAATATTTGGAAGCTAAAACCAAATATGATGTTCAAATAAATGTTTGCAAGTCATATTTAATGGCAGCGAGCACTCAAATGAATTTGGATTTGATACGCTCAAATATTAAAGCGGTTGAAAAAACTTTAAATGATGTAAAGGCCTTAAATAAAGAAGGTTTCACAGAGGATCTTGATGTAAAAAGACTTCAATTGTCTTTGAATAATTTAAAAGTACAAGAAAAGAAAATTGAAAATGCCATTGAAACGTTGTTAAACATTTTAAAAATTCAAATGGGCATTGACGTTTCTCAAAAAATTGAATTGAGCGATGACATTGAAAAAATCAATTCCATTTTTACAGTCAATGTTGATGGTGAAATTTCATTGAACTCCACTCAAAATAGACCTGAATTTAACATTTTAAAGCAAAGCATTCGTTTGGGTGAATTAGATAGAAAAAGATATCAAATGGGTATGTTACCTCGATTAGTTGGATTTTATCAGCACCAAGAAAATACGCAGCGTCCTGAATTCAACTTCTTCAAAGATCAAAATTCCCTAACCATTAATAATAGTTGGGTTCCATCCGATGTTGTCGGATTACAGATTCAATGGACACTTTTTGACGGATTGAGTACTGTTTCAAAAATTCGGGAAGTCAGATATAGAACAGATAAAGCTAAAACCGATTTAGCTGCATTCAATAATGCAGCATTTGCTGAGGCATTAAATGCTCAAAAAACATACATCAATCAATTGGATCAAGCAGCCAGTCAAAAGCAAAATATGGATTTGGCACAGGAAATCTATAAAATGGCAAATATGAAATTCTCTGAAGGAGTGGGTAGTTCTTTGGAAATCGTTCAAAGTGAAACAGAATTGAAAAATGCTCAAATCAACTATTTAAACGCTTTATACGATTTGGTAATTGCTAAAATTGACTA
>CAYPBJ010000005.1:0-5103 GCA_964408945.1 uncultured Rhizobium sp.
TTTATTTCTTGGGAAGAAAAAAGTGGCTCCGATAAAATCGGTGCATGGCAAAAACATGCGGAAAACTGATGCACGAAATGAAAATGAAAAAGGCAGCTATCCATCCTTCGGCACTGAACCAGGTTCTGAAGAAATAGAATCCTCCAAGAAACAAAAATGCAGCCAACGTAAAGGGTAATGCCTTTTTAAATAGTACTATGGCCTTCTTGTTAAAACCATCCATCAAATGGATGCTGCTTTTGATGCTGTGGTTGAATACGAAAAACAATCCAAAAGCTTGCAATAATGGCAATTGAGAAAACAGAGGAAGCCACAAAATCTCCCAAATTCGGTGGAATCCTCTTTTTAGTTGAATTAGAATTAGCACAGAAAACGAACCAATCCAGATTTCGAATGCGTTTGATATCGAAACATCCACTGACATATTTGAGAGGGTTTCTTTGAATTCTATTGGATGAGAATACAATAGGCTCGACAGCATAAAACATCCCCAGAGAAACGACCAAATATTGGCAACTTGATATTCTGATTCTCCAAAATGCCATGCTGAATATGCTATAAAAAAAGCAAGAGCAACAACAGGATTTACCCACCAAATAAGCGCCATAACCGCCATTTTCAAAAGATAATTGAGAATAAATCCCACTTTGATGGGGGCGTCAAAGTGATTGGATTCTAACAAGTGATCAATAGCGCCATGGGGTATGCCCACCAAGAACAAACCGAAAAGTAACAGCGCCCAACAAATAAATGTCGCATTGAGATAATCGAAACCCAGAAAGCAGCTTCCTAAAACAAAAGGCATCAATTTTACCCATGGAAGGCGGGCAAAAACATCTTTTATTGCAGCCCATAAAAACGGCAAAATAGGCAACGAGCAAAGCAATTTTATTTCATTCCAACCCTGCGTTTCTTCTTTCAAAAAATAAATTACTTCCTTTACAGAATTTCTTTGAAACAATCGTTCAAAAATCGGTTTACCAGCAGATGGATTTTTATTTAAAATAGTCAATAACAATCGATCATAAAATTGAAATCTGGTTTTATAAGGCGTATGTTTATATTTTTCAGACGTTTCTGAGGAAATATCTTGAGATATTTTTTGAGCATGTTTGCAACTGGTTAAAAATGAATATCCGGTACTGGGTTTGATGTTGCCTGCTCTTGCGCCAGTGGCAAAATATGGGTAGAATTTCTCAGTGGGTAATTCTATTTTA
Organism: uncultured Rhizobium sp.; assembly: GCA_964408945.1. Lineage (GTDB taxonomy): Bacteria > Bacteroidota > Bacteroidia > NS11-12g > UBA955 > VMCP01. Next base: position 1,218 of record CAYPBJ010000005.1, read on the forward strand.
GCTGTGCACATCGGAATATTACCGCTCTCTGTCGCAATAATTTGGTAATTCCCAAAACGTTTCAATATTTCGGAATGCAATAATTGTTCCGAGGCTTTTTTCTCTAAGGGATTTTTTTGGAAGGCGGTCAGTTCCACCAATGCCTGGTTCTCAGTAAACGGCAGTACATACAAAAATTGGGTGGATCCCATTTGGTCCAAATCAAAGTCCATCATGACAAATTCATCAGAATCAAAAGCGCTTTGTTCTGTTTTTATGTTCCAACCGAAGAAACTTTGCACCAACGAGGTCTGATTATTTGTGCATTTTTTGAATTTAGGGGGACGACTATCAAAAAAAAAGTCTGCCTCTAATTTGAAATCTTCAAGAATCACATGCACCTGTTTTTCGTCTATTTCAATATTCTCGTCTTCAACGAATTCATGAAAATAGGTAACGGGATATTTCTTAATTTCCTCCTTTACTTTGTTGTAGAGTGAAATCGCTGAAATATGATGATATTTCAACGGGGAAATATTTTTATGTTTCTGAGATCCAGCCGTTGCATAATCCCAAGACTTAGAAATGAGTTCAGTCAAATGAAATTCTTGAATCTCACGTTCTGCGGCCCAAAAACAAAAGGTTCGGTCATTCGAATTTTTTGAATCAGGCTCTATGATAGCAATTTTTTTATCATCGAGTTTTTGAGTTCTACTTAATTCCAAGAACAACAAAGAATTTGCTGCGCCCATGCCTAAGAAAACCAAATCGAAGGTAGAACTTGTTAAGTTTTTGGTTTTCATGTAGTTTAATTAACCATTCAATAATAAAAATTGTTTATAGTTAAATTTGGCATTATTATTGACTTAAAGAATTAAATCTAAATTAAAATTATGAAAAAAGCATTTCAAATCATTTTATTCCTTTTTGGATCAGCTTCAGCTGCTTTTGCTCAAGGAGTAACAGGTTCAGAGTTTATTTCAGCTTACTCGAACCTCAAAGGTCAAGTAGTTGTTATTAAGGGTGTAAAAGGCACATTGAACCCTTCTGCTCCTAAAACTTTAGGGTCAAAAGCAAAAGCGGTTGCGGCTAACAAAAAAGCTCCTTCTGCTAACGGCCCAGTCGCAGCGGGTTCTCCATCTTCTGTAAATGCTGCCAATGGTTCAACCTCTACCAACAAAAGCACAAACAATGCAGTGGCAAACAACAACACAACAACTCCATGCAATGTTGCAACTGGCTCTCACCGAGTGGAATTAGATTTTGCAAGAGGTAAAAATTGTGGTTGCTTCCAAATAGGTGGCGAATTGATGCAGCCAATGAATGATGCCATTAAGTCAGGAAAACCATTTGATGTAACCGTACAGGTTGATCAAGCCGGAAACCACCGCATTATGGATATTTCTTATCAACGTTAAAAAATTCACTTCTATTGAAAAAGGTCTCTTATGAGGCCTTTTTTTATGCGATCTTCGCGCTATGTTTTTTGTTATTAGCAAATTCTTACATTTCATCATTAAACCCCACTTTTGGATTTTTCTGTTTGTCCTAATCACCTTACTCAAACTTTGGTTCTCGAATAAGAAATGGATTCAAAAATTACCCATTACCGCCAAAAGATCTGCCTTGATTGCATTTTTATTGCTGTTTATTTTAGGCAATCATCCTTTGGTTAATGAATTGAATATCCGTTGGGAACAACGCGTCCCCAAAAAGAGAATTTACCACCGAGATTCCTTTCCAAGAATTGCAGTGATTCTCGGGGGATATGGATACTACGATGACCAAAATGATTATTTTAGACTAGGCAGTGAAGGTGATCGATTCATGGTGGGACTTCAGGGATTGTTATTGAATAAGTTTGATAAAGTAATTCTCACGGGAGGTTCATCTGCAGTATTCAATAAAGTATACTACGAAGCCGAAGAAGCAGGCAGATACCTCCAAAATATGGGCATAGACTCAAGCAAAATTATCATTGATAATTTATCAAGAAATACTTACGAAAATGCTTTATATACTCAGAAAATTCTTGATTCGCTAAATTACAAGCAACCTGTTTTATTAGTTACTTCTGCGGCTCACATGTATCGTTCTGAGGGTTGTTACAAGAAAGTAGGGGTGAATTTCATTCCTTATGTGGCCCATCCAACATGCGATCCCAATCGTCGTTATAACTTGGAAGCATGGCTCATTCCCAATCCAGGTTCACTGCAAACCATGTCTAATCTATTGCATGAATGGGTAGGAGTGATATCCTATAAACTGTCTGGGAAAATGTGATTAAGTACAGAGAACCTTTAAAATTCTAGATAATAGAACGGTACGGAACCCATTTTTTGAAAATGGAACGCAATAAAAATCACAGCAACGAGGGTAATTGCAGATACCCACACCGGTAGTTTTTTTACTTGTTCAATGATCAAAGGATAAATTTTCGGCATTGACAAGTGCACAACTAAAGTGCTAGCGAATATGATCGCTACATAAGGATATAGTTTAATCCAATCTCCAAAGAGCGAAAAATCCAATCCGCTGAAAATTCGCAATATCATTTGATTGGCTTGTTCCAAATCTGTCGATTTAAAGTAAACTCCACTAAAGGTAAGAAAGGTAAATGTGAGTAATATGGAAAAAGGCTTATAGATGTAAACGGGAATGTGTTGTTTGATTTTTAGACGGACCTCTGAAGTCCAAACATCCCAAATCAATGCCACTGCGTGCATGAGTCCCCAAAAAACAAAATTTAAATGTGTTCCATGCCAAAAACCGCTGACTGCAAATACCACAAAAACCGATAGGGTGGTGCCCCATTTTTTCCAGGTTCTAAAGTAGTAACTCAGAGGAAAATATAAATATTGGTTGAACCATTGAGACAGTGATATATGCCAACGTTTCCAGTATTCTGTAATGTTTTGAGATAAAAATGGGAAATTGAAGTTCTCCATGATTTCAAATCCCATGAACAAGGAAATACCCACTGCAATATCCGTATATCCGCTAAAGTCTAAATATAAATTCAAAGTTTGAATCACTGCGGCCAGCAGATTTTCCATGGGAGTAAAATACAGATATGCATCAAAAATGCGTTCTACAAAATTCACTGCCAAGTAATTGCTCAATACAAACTTTTTTACAACACCCAAACCTATAAGAAATGCACCGTAATTTACTTTGCTCTTATCTATGACCCATGTAGGGGAATTAAGGTGTTTAAGAAAATCAGGGGCTGTTTGAATTGGTCCCATCAAAAAAACCGGGAAGAAACTGATGAAAGTCCAATAATTCAGCAAACTTGGTTCTGGTTCATCGAGGTTTTCATAATAAACGTCAAAAACATAGCTCATGCTTCTAAAAGCATAAAACGATACGCCAATAAACTTAATAAACGACAGAAATTCAGGTTTTAATTGCCATTCATCTAGGTGTCTAAAAACAAGAATCAACCCTATATTTTGAAGCACGCTGAACCGCATGAGCCATGTTTTGGTGCTATCGGAATTCGATTCATGAATGAGTTTGGCAACAATAAAATCTGACAATGAAAATAGCAATACCAAGATAATCAAACTATTGCCTATAGAAAGTAAAAATACCAAATTGCCTGTGAGCAACACCGTATTTCTGATCAGTGGTTTTGTGTTCCAAATCAATACACAGATTTGAATGAAAAACCATAAAATGAAAAACTGAGCAGAGTTGAAAGTCATAATTATTTAACCTTGAGTGTTTTACCGGGTTTTATGAAATCGGAACGCATTCCGTTCATTCTCTTTAATTCAGATACTGACAATCCATGTCTGCGTGCAATGCTGTAAAGAGTGTCACCGCTGCGAACTTTATAGTAAACGGTTTTTGGTTTTCTATATCCAGGGTTTCCGGAATTTCCGGGGTTTCCGGAATTTCC
>CAYPBJ010000005.1:5203-135266 GCA_964408945.1 uncultured Rhizobium sp.
TTTTTGGTTTTCTATATCCAGGGTTTCCGGAATTTCCGGGGTTTCCGGAATTTCCGGGGTTTCCGGAATTTCCGGGGTTGTAAGTGGGCTTATTGGTGACCGCCGATTGTCCTTTATCCAATGATTTTTCTACAACAGTAAAGATGCGCAAGGTTTGTCCTTCGTTCAACGAATAACCTTTCAGACGATTCCAATCTTTTAATTGGATGACACTGATATTATAACGTTGAGCAATGGCCCAAGCAGTTTCACCTTTTTTAACGGTATGTTCTATCCACTGAAGTTCCTTTTGCTTTAATGTAGTATCTGGCTGAACTGGATCAACATACAAAGTATCAACACAGGGAATAATGATGGCATCGGAGGTGTCTTTTTTCAGTTTTAACCGTCTATCAGTATTTTTGAATGCGTGATAAATGAGTGATCCTTTGAGTTCGTAACCATCTCTGTTTAAATGAACTCCATCTTTGTTTGCCAACCGAACTGATTTCCAAATACGCATTGATTGTTGTCCACCAGCGACTCTATACCAATCATAAAAGGCTACTTTTTCAGATTTGGCAACTTCTGCTATTAAATACGAAAAGATAGAACAGGCTTTGATGCTATACCCACCCCTATGAATGTCTTGACTATTAGATAAGATGATGACCGCTCCTGGGGCGTATTCTTTGAACATTTCAATGATTGATATCAAATTATCTTTAAATCTCTCTTGTTCAATGCCTTTTTGATAAAAATCGTTTGCTCCAACATCCAAAATAATGGCATCGGGATTCAATATTTTTAGATGATCTGGCAATTTGTTCTCACGCATGATGGAATAATGCCCAGCGCCATTTATTCCAACACTCGTATACAGAACACCTCTGTCAGAAGGAGATTCTATGCTGATGCCATAAATTTCAAAATAGTGCTGAGCCGAGTCTCTTTTTACAAATTCAAATAAATAATCATCGGCACCTGTGGGCATATTTACAATAAGCAAATCGGAAGCAGTATCATTTTCCGAAGTATAAACATCGGAAATGACGGTCTTTCCACCGGCAGTGATTTTAAGATCAAAAGAATTAGGGCTTCTGTGGCAAAAAATCTTCAATCGTGTAAATTCTGGTTGAATGGCCTTTTCCCTGAATGATAATTTAAATTGCGCAGTTGAATCGTATGTTTTTGATGTGATTCCCGTAACTCCAATGGGCAATTCAGGACTTCTTTCTACGTTTCTAGCATACAACCACCTTCCGGTGTGAAAGCAACGATAATCGGCAGCAGTATGTGTACGAGCGGTTGTATAGGGAAAAACCATTCCACGACCAGCATTTCCAAAAGTAGAACCAAGCAATGTGCGTGTTTCGTTAGTGAAAATATCTGCCTGTACATGAGAATCACCGATGTGAAGTATGTTGACTCGTTTTTTATTAGAGCCATTCAATTTATTGAAAAAAGGTCTCAATATTTGTTTATCATGACTCTGAAAAATATTCATATTGGAGTCAATCCAAGGGTATTTTTGGTATTCAAAATTGTGCCAAAAGAGCGCTTGAGACCTCAAATTTGAGGCATGGATGCTTAAAAAACCTATGGTAATTATTCCTACATACTTTATAATCGTCTGTCTAATCTCAATCATTATTCTATTCTTGTGCTTAAAAGATAACAAGCTCTAGCCCCGTTCAATTCACGCGTTAAAGCCCTTGCAAATATTTTTTGTCCTGACGGTGATAAATGACCATCCAAACTGGCTAATCCTTTTTTCTGCCATTCAAGAATGCCACCGCCTTCCAACATGAATCCATAAAAATCAAAAAATGAAACATTCTTTTCTTGAGCTACTTCTTGCAACCATCTATTCAATAATTTACAAGACTCATAACTCTTCATTTCCCCGCCACTTCGGTAACCCATATCCCCCGGACCAATAAGCAAAATCGAAACGTCCGGGCAGCAACTTTGGTATTTATTTAAGATGTTTCGGAAGATATTTTTAACCCATTTCTCTTGTGAACCATCTGTTTTAATGTATGGAACCATGTTGTTTCCAAAATGAAGTACAACCAAAGAAACGTTTTGCCTTTGGCTTTCTTCGCTCAATAACGACGAGTTTATATTGTTCAGTCCGTCACCAGAATGACCTCTGATACCCATATTGTCAATTTGGATTCCTTTGGTTCCTGCATCTATTGAATAGCCGTAAACCACCGGATTAATGGCCCTATATCTGAAGTTTATCTTACCAATTATAGGGGTATCAGTCACCACAAATTCTTGTAAAAACTTACTTCTGATTGATTTCTTGGCCATTTTCCAAACAGAATCTTTGGGTCTTCTCCACTGCAATTCTGATAGAGAATCAGGTAAGGCCTGAATCAACAATTTTTGATATTTAACAGATTTGGTAATTTTTAAACCAAATCCCCTAAATTCATTGGGTTTAGTACTATTCGCAACAAATGCCTGTCCCGATGGACCAAACCATTTGAATTTCTTTTTATCTCTGAAACAATTCAGTTTTTTCCATTGGGAATTTTGCGATTCATCAATTTCCAATACCCCATATGTTGCTGGGTTTGACAAGGGAACGTATCCTATACCACTTCCACCGTATTGAGATTGGAAAATCCTACGAATCTCCGAAGTAATGCGATCACCTTCTATTTGAGAATCCCCGAAATACCAAATTCTACTTAATTCCTTTTGTGATTCAGATAACTTCTCAAAAAAAGTTTGCATGCTATTTTGACCTTCTTCTGTAAAAGCCAAAAACTTCAACGACTGAAGCATCGAATCATACCTATTTTTATCTTGCTCACTTAACTTGACTTTAATCCAATGCTCAATGTGGAAGGGTTTACCACCGTAAACGCCGCCTTGTTCTACTACCACAGCTATTTGACTATCTTTAACCAAGGTTACCGTAGTTTTTTCAATAGATTTCGAACTATCCAAAGAAAAGTCAGATTCTGCCAAGAACCTGTTGAAATAAGGGCTGTCAAATTCCCAAGAGCCTAAAAGCCCAAATCTACTTGCACCAAGCAGCCCCAATAAGAACAAGCCCAGCGAAGCGGTAAAAATAATTATGGATTTATTGTTTTCAGGCACCCTTTTTAGATACAATTAAATCCATCATATCACCCACATTTTTCATGCCTATGAGCTCTTTCAATTTGAATTTAATCCCATAGAATTCTTCAACCTTTGCAATCATGCTCAAATGAGTGAGAGAGTCCCAACGATCAACCTTTTCAGCATTCAATTCTTCGGTGATTTCAATATTAGGCGTTGAAAAAACATCTTCAAAAATGCCCTTTAATTCTATTTTTATTTGTTCTTTATCCATTTTTTATCATTTTTATTTTACAAGGACCCGATAACAATTGTAAACGCTCAATTTGAGGCTCGCATTGTCTAATTTCCAATGAAAATCCGTTTTTTTCGTAAAGTTTTTTTGCAGGAACGTTGTTTTCCATCAACTGAATTTCAGACATTTTGCCATCGCTCGCATAGTCAATCAATTGATTCATATAACCTTGTCCTCGGTGATTTTCCAATGTATAGAGATGCTCCAATTGCCAGGTTCCACTTTTTCGGGGGATGTTTACCCTCGATACCACCTCTAATTTATCTGTATTATTATGCCACTTTTCACCTAAAACAAATCCCAAACTTTGAGTCTTTAAAAGGTCAGAAGACATTCCCGCAGAACCCTCTTGCCAAGTGCAAAGTCCAGCAGCTATTTCTTTTGAATCATTTTCTAAAATATACCAAGAATTATAATCCCAAGGTTGCCCCTCAATTTCTTCTTCGAATATTTCTTGTAAAATGCCTTTAAATTCCATTTCAGATACATCAAATAAAACCCCATAAGGGAAAATATTCGATCCCGATTTTTCACTCTCTATGATGGCTTCCGCGATGAAGTCAAAATCAGATTTTGCGGCTTTTCTAATTGTTGGCATTGTTTATTTATTCAATGAAGCGATCAATTTTTTCTTATCAATTTTCCCATTATCATTCAAAGGGAATTCTTGTCTGATGTGAATTTCCTTGACTGCCATATAATCGGGGAGGAGTTCATTTAACGATCTACGTTGGTTTTCTATGGATGCATTTAAATATTCACTTGTCGAGTCTTGAATAAATAAATGCAATTCACTTCCAGTTTCTTGACTAATAGCAACTGCTTTACAATTGCAATTGACAAATACTTGACTACCTGCAAACTCCAATTCTGATAATTCAATTCTGTAGCCCTGAATTTTCACTTGATCATCCATCCGTCCATGGCAATAAAAAAAGGACCCATCTTTTACACCAATGTCTCCGCTTTTATAAAACCAAATACCTTCGCCAGATTCAAAAAATTTAGAGGCCTGTTCTGTTGTCGCATTTAAATAACCTCTAGTGGTTTGTAAACCACCTAAGCAAAGTTCTTGATCTTCATTGATGATGAATTGAACGGTTTTCATGGGTTCGCCAATGCAAACCACTCCATTCTGATGAAGAAGTTCCCTGTCTATCGTAGGGTGATGAGCCGTATATCTGCTGCAATAGATCGTAGCTTCCGTAGGACCGTATACATTATCAATCTGACAATGGGGCACGCACGACTTCCAAACGGCGAGTTGATTGATCCTAAAAGCCTCTCCGCAAAATTGAGTCACTTTTAAATGAGGTAATTCAATATCATCAGCATAAGGCGCTAACATCTCCACCGCCGATGGAACCATCAATGCGAAGCTTATATCTTGAGATTCTAAAGTATCATATAATGCAAGCGGTTTGATTAAACTCTGATTCAATGTGTGAAAACTGCCCCCCAACAAAGCAGGAACAGTAAAACTCATTACCGATAAATCAAAAGTTAATTCAAACATTTGTAAAAATCGGTCACTTGAGTCTAACATATAACTCAATTCAAAAAATCCGTCTAAAAAGGACTGTAAATTTCGCCATGAAATAGGAACGCCCTTTGGTTTTCCGGTAGTACCCGATGTAAACAATACATAAGCATCACTGGAATCATTTACTAAAGTCAAAGAACCATTTAGACGGCTCTCAACCAATTGTTTTTTGATACTTACCAATTGAAAATTTTCACCCAAATTGCCTCCATGTGAATCATATACCTGCTCAATCTGCGATGATTCTATGATATCGCTGAGTCTTTGATTCGGATAATTTGGTTGCAAAGGCACATAGCCTTTCCCACTCATCCAACAGGTTATAATGGCAGCATAGGTTTCAAAATCATTTCTGATAACCACGCCCAATCGTGAATTTGGTTGTCGCTGAAAATTTTCAATATGATGGGCTACGAATTCTTGCAGCTGTTTCCAACTGTAATCAACTCCACCAATGCTGCAAAACAACCCTTGGGGTTGAAGTATATTGTTCCATATTTGATTTCGGAACTGGGCCATTATCCCAATTTATTAGATACCAATTGATTGGTTATTTTTGGGTCAGCTTTACCTTTTGAACGCTTCATAACTTCCCCAACAAACATACCCAATAACCCTTTTTTACCTGATTGATATTCTTGAACTTTTTCAGGAAACTCTGCCAAAACTTGATCAACCAATTCTTCAATGAAAACAGAATCAGAATTGGTGCTTAAGTTGAGTTCATCTACCAAAGATTTTGCTGTTTTTGTTGGATGTTTAATCAGCTCTGGAAACAATTTTTGTGAAGCAATACTATGGGTAATCAAACCAGAATCAATCAATGAAATAATTTCGGTAATTTGTTCTGGATCTAACGGAAATTCTTGAATGGTCAAGGCATTCTCATTCAAATAACCTCTAATAGTAACGGTTACCCAATTAGAAATAGCCTTATAGTTCTGACTCAACGAAGCCATCTTCTCAAAATACAACGCCGAAAATTTATCATCAACCAACACAGATGCATCGTATTCACTGAGCCCATAGGTATTTGTAAATCGATCAAATAATACCCTGGGTAGTTCAGGCATTTTACTTTTAACATCAGCCAGCATTTCATCTGTAACAAGGGTAGGAGGCAAGTCTGGTTCCGGGAAATAACGATAATCATTTACCGCCTCTTTTTTTCTCATAGAAAATGTAGTGCCAGCTAGTCCATTAAATCCACGTGTTTCTCCATCCACCTTGCCGCCTGATTGAATGAGTTCTATTTGACGTTGAATTTCAAAATCAATGGCCCTTTTCACATTGGAAATGGAGTTCATGTTTTTAATTTCCACTTTTGTTCCAAAAGTTTTAGATCCTTTAGGCATGACAGAGATATTGGCATCGCAACGCAAACTACCTTCTTCCATGTTTCCATCACAAATGTCTAGGTAACGCACCAATCGGCGAATCTCGGTTACGAACGCATATGCCTCGTCTCCGCTTTTGATATCAGGTTCACTCACTACTTCAATCAAAGGAGTACCCGCACGATTGTAATCAACCAAGGTGTCATACATATCTTGATCGTGCATGCTTTTCCCTGTGTCTTCTTCCATGTGAATTCGGGTAAGTCTGATGTTCTTTTCAGTACCGTCTTTTAATTTTATGGGCACAACTCCTCCCGTGCAGAGAGGGGTATCAAATTGGGTAATTTGATACCCTTTGGGTAAGTCAGCATAGAAGTAATTTTTGCGAGAATATCTATTTACACGGGTAATATCACAATTTAGAGCAATTCCCATTTTCATTGACATTTCAATAGCGCCATGATTGTGCATGGGCAAGGCACCGGGATGCCCCAAACTGATAGGACTAACCTGGGTGTTGGGCATACCACCGTATTCGGTAGAATCGCCTGAAAATGCCTTACTCAAGGTTTGTAATTGGATGTGTATTTCTAAACCAATAACAGCTTCAAAATCTTTATGAAAATCCATGCTTAGCACAAAGATAAAACGCACATCCCACTTAATGAACTTCAATTCCGGAAACTTGTACCCAAAGAACAAATAAATTGAAACCGTATAAATTGTTTTACCTTTGCACAAAGGCAGTTCGTTCTATCGATCCATGAAAATGGGTAGGAAAGTCCGGGCAACGCAGGGCGCCGCACTTCCTAACAGGAAGGAAATTTCATCACTTCGGTGATGAAGTTGACAGCAAGTGTCACAGAAAGCTATACCGCCCATAAAGTTCTCTTTTTGGGTAAGGGTGAAAAAGTGGGGTAAGAGCCCACTCGTTCTAGCGTGAGCTAGAATTGGGACAAACCTTGCGGGTTGAAAGACCAAATATATCCGGATTAAAGAGCGGCCCGCTCAATAGCTTGCTAGCCGGAAGGGTAGGTCGATGGAGATACGCCGTGAGGCATATCCAAGATTAATGATAGAAAGCACGGCAAAACCGTGTCTACAGAACCCGGCTTACAGAACTGCCTTTTGTTTTTGAAATATTTAAAAAAAATAAAAAAAGACTTGCAAAAACACACATTTGTGTTGTACATTTGCACCACTCTAAAACAGAGTACAAGCGAGAATAGCTCAGTTGGTAGAGCACAACCTTGCCAAGGTTGGGGTCGCGAGTTCGAGTCTCGTTTCTCGCTCAAAATTGAAAGCCGAACTCATTTAGTTCGGCTTTTTTTATTCCCCATTTTTCATCATTAAACCATAAAAAAAGCCTCGTTGTAAAACGAGGCTTTTCACTATTTTAGAACTATTGCTTATTGAGCAATTTTCATTCTTTTAGTTTTCTTGTCAATTCCACTTGATGGCAACTTGTTGTATTTCTTCTTAGCGTTACCAACAGGTGAACCCACTCTAATCATGGCACAACGGAAACCAAGGTAAGAAGCAGCTTGGTCTTGATCCAAGAAACGACGCGTACCAGGACTTGCATTGTAAACACGATCCGTCCAGTTACCACCTTTGATTACACGAGCTTTATCGTTTATCAATGAAGCTACTCCGTATTCATAAATCAAATCTGGTTCTTCAACACCTGCTTGTACATCTTTGAAACCAATATTGTCAGCCTGTGAGTAGTTTCTTCTTCCACCTTTAGAAATAGAAGTTTTAACTACGTCTTGATATTTGATACGTCCTAAGTCGTCCTTATCAGCTAAACCTGCAGGACCATTAGGGTCTAAAACCACTTGCTCAAATTTATTACCACGGAAAGGCATAAATGCATCCATATCTTCAAGTGATAATGGACGATAAACATCCTTAACCCACTCAGAAACGTTACCATCCATGTTGTACAAACCAAATGAGTTTGGCCAATAGGAATGAACAGGAGTAGTGATCATACCGGCATCATTTAAGTTACCGCTGGCTATACCTGCATAATCTCCTTTACCTCTCATAACGTTCATTCTGATCTTACCACGATCTGCTTCGCGACCGTTTTTGATACGAATGGTGTAATCGTTCCAAGAATAAACTTTATTTTGCTCAATATTATCAAATTGAGTTTCTCCGATAGCAGCTTTTGCGGCATATTCCCACTCAGCTTCAGTTGGCAATCTGTAATCAGGCAATAAAATACCGTCTTCCATATTTACCTTGTAACGCTTTTGACTCTTGCGTTTTGCTTTAGAGTAGTCACGCAAAGGCTTTTTACCCAACATATTACCAGCTGTAGGTTTGGTATTAACGGCTCCAGAAGCATCTACACCACTAAATACACCGTTATCTTGACCAGAAAGGTAAGCACGGGTATTGAATGTGTTAAATGGATCGTTCAAAATAGCTTGGTTACCAACGTTCAATTCAATAATTCTTTCACGATCAAGAATGTACTCGTTAACACGATCTGTTCTCCAACGGGCGAATTCTGTTGCTTGGTGCCAGTTTACACCTACTACAGGATAATCTTTGTAGGAAGGATGTCTGAAATAATACTCAACAAACGGTTCATTGTAGCCTAATTTACTTCTCCAAGAATTGGTGTCAGGTAAAATTTTGGTATAAAGCAATCCGTTTGCAGCAGGATCATTAGGGTCAACCTTTACACCTGCAAATTCGTGCTCAGACTGTAAACCGCTGTTGTTAGCATTGAAAGTTCTTTGAAACCAATACACGAATTCACGGTATTGTAGGTTACTAACCTCAGTTTCATCCATATAGAATGAATGAACGGTTACAGTCCTTTCAGCATTGTTGTTTTCATAACGAAGATCAGTCTCAACATTACCCATGTTAAATGCACCACCTTCAATTAACACCAATCCCGGTCCAGTTTCTTGTCCTTTGTATTTTGGATTGGCAAAGCCACCCCACTTAGGATCATTGTAACCTTGACCGGTAGTTGCACTCTTACGATTTGGTCCTGCAGGACTACAAGCCGAAAAAATGCCTGCAACAATTGCTGCAGATAGAATATAGCTCGGTTTCATTTTAAATTTTCTATTCATTTTGAGTGAAATCAATAACGCAAATTTGATTTGAATATTGCAAACTTATGATTTTTTCAACAATTTTCCTCTAACCTTAACTCTAACTTAAACTTTCTGTGTTTAGAATTCAGGACATTTTAATGGTTTGAATGGCTTTGATCCCGGAGGTACACACCAATCAATGGTTGCGCTAACCTCGTGACTTGAAGGAATGGCTGTTCTACCATCACTCACTGTAAAGTCATAACTGTAACCAAATTTAAATCTATCCTTTCTAAATCCAACCAACATAATAATGGCGTCAGATGTTTTGAAGTTTCCAAAAGTTTGACGGAACCACAAACCTGTTACTAATGGACCTTTATTTACATAGAATCCCATGTTCAATTGGGTGAAATTTCTCTGCATCATAAATAATGCATTAGGAGAGATTGTGTTCTTTTCGTATCTAGATTTTGACAATTTGATAACGGCACCACCATGCACGGTATATCTCATTGGTAAAACTTCATCAGGATTGTTGTAAAAACTCCAAGTTGGTTCGATAATGTTGTGTGCAGCAAAACCTCCATAGAAAGTACTGTTGTACAAAACTGCCCCAGCGTTGAAATTAGGATAGGTAACGCTACTTTGTGGCTTTTGCTCACCCGTAGGTAATGCGAATCCTTGAGTTGGTAAAATTTGATCGCCGAATTTTAAACGATTGAAATCTAAACTTCTGAATGTCACAGAACCTTGTAATCCCAATCTTAAAAAAGCCCTATTTCTTCCATTACCTAGAGGTAATAAGTATGAATAAACTCCGCTTATGCTTGTTGATGTTAATAAACCTGATCCTGCAACGTCATGAAAAATCATGGCTCCAACTCCTCCGCCTACTGCAGGGATGTGTTGGTCCCATGATGCACACAATGATCTAAAAGTACCAGGTAGACTTGGCCATTGATTTCTGTAATTCAACGACATGCGTCCTGCAGCACCAGCGTCACAAACAGCTGAACCAGCCAATGCTGGATTAGTGTAAACGGGAGCTGCATAAAATTGAGTGAGTTCAGGATCTTGAGCTTTCAAAGTTCCTACAGTCAACGCCAATATGCTAAAAAAACTCTTGCGTAATGTAATTTTCATAAATCAAATTCTGCTCGTTCGGACAAATGTACGGATAAAACGATTGATTCAAAAAAATATTTTGTCATCATGACATTCATATGGAAAATGGATTTTCTATTCGTCAAAATAAGGTCTGTAATTAAGATAAAGGAAATATTCAATTTGATTATTCGTTACCTTTACATCAGTTTAAATTTATCCATTGTAAACAATGCAATTGAAATTTATGATTAAAAGTTTTAAAATAATAGCAGTCAATATTTTAACCTTTTTTGTAATCAATGTTCTTATTGGGCAAAGCTACAATCCATTCATTTCTAAGTCTGGTAAATGGGTTAAGTTGGAATTTGATAGAACAGGCGTATTCAAAATTGATTACAATAAACTAAAAGATTGGGGGTTTAATCCCTCTTTGATTAACCCTCAGGTAATAAGATGTTTTTCGGTACAAGGAGAAGGCATTCCTATAATTAATGATTCAATTAATTCTTGGTCATTAATTGAAGCTCCGCTTAAAATAGTTGGAGGTCAAGATGGGGTAATAGATCCTCAAGATTATATCTTGGTTTACAGGAAAATTTCGAGAGGATGGAAGTTTCAAAACGGAATTTTTAAACACTATATAAACCCGCTTTCAAATAAATCTTATGCTATTTTTGGATATTCAGATCCAACAGATACTAAATCTGAAAATTTAGGCAAACGTTTGTTGTACAAAGATAAATCCTCTGGTTCGGCAAACCAAACAATAAATCAGGGTTTATACCTTCAATTTCATGACTCTGACCGAGTAAACCCCATGAAAATGAGTTCAAACTGGTTTGGTGAGCGTTTGGGAAATGAATATCTAAGTAAAACTTATGATTTTCCACTTGCTCACAATCCAGATACGGCTTGGGTAAATTTAAGATTGGCCCCATCCCTGATCAATGGTTCAGGTAAAGTAATCATTACTATCAATCAAAAAAGAGACACCATAAATCTTAGAGCTGTTTACCCATCTGATGAAAATTACTACACTTTAACGCGAAATTATGGAATAAAAACGCCAGGAAATCAATTGAGAATTGTTATTGAATTGATTAGGCCCAACAACCAAAGTTCGCTTTACATAGATTATATCGAAGTACATTCCCCAGAAAATTTAAATTTAAATACAAGTGCAAAAGAGTTTTACATTCCGCAATTAATAAGTGCTCAAAATGGTGTAAATGTGAATATTGTGTCCAACTTCAAGCCTGAAATTTGGAATGTAAGTAACAGTTATAAACCTGAAGAAATTTTAGGTACATTCAGCTCAAATTCTACCCAAATCATTTTTGAAAAGCAAGAAGCAACACATACACTCTTCGCATTTGACCCCAATCAATGTCCAACACCGCAAAAAATCAATGATGTAAAACCCAAAGATTACCATCTTATTGAAGCGGGTAAGCCGTTGTACCTTTCGGCCGATAAGTTTAAAACAGCTATCAAGCAGAGAATTTCTCAGGTTCAAGAATTTAATGGACTATTCAAAGGTCAATTAAGCGATCAAGAGAATGTATTTGCGAGTTTCCCCAATGCAAAATCTAAAATTCCTTTCTTCCAAGTTGTTTTCTTGTCTGATGTTTATGATGTTTTTTCTGGCGGACAACCTGATTTAATGGCAATTCGTAATTTTTCGCGAGAACTCGCTTCACCACTAACACTCATAGGTACAACTTCCTACGATTTCAAAGACAGAATTTCAAATAATACCAATTATATACCCATTTATCAAAGTGCTAATGAGCAGTTGACGTCAGCTTTCTGTTTGGATGATTTCTTTGGATATCATGAATTAGGGCAAGGTGATCCATACGGTTCCAAAAATAAATTGTCACAGCCTGTAGGTAGGATTCCCGTGAGAACTGATTTAGAACTCAACAGCTACTTAAATAAACTCATCCGATTTAATCATCCCAATGCACTGGGTAGTTGGAGAAATCAACTTTCTTTTGTTGCAGATGATATCGACGAACCTTGGGAAGCTGAATTTACCAGAGAATCTGAATCATATGCTCAATACATTACTGAAAATTATTCTTTTTTAAAAGTCAACAGACTTTATGCAGATGCATTTAAACAAGTAACCAACGGCAATAATGAAACTTATCCGGATGTAACTAAATCCATTACTGACGCCTTCCAAAAAGGTAGTCTATTTATCAATTATCAGGGACATGGTGGTGAAAAGGGTTGGGGGCAAGAAGCTTTTTTTGATATACCAACCATTAACGGGCTTAATAACCGATTCAATATGCCTGTTCTATTTACCGCAACCTGTGAATTTAGTAGGTATGATAATCCCGAATTTCAATCGGCAGGAGAACTCACACTGTTAAATCCAAATGGAGGTGCAATTGCTTTGATGACAACAACCAGATCAGTATGGGTATCGGGCAACTCATTGATTAACGAAGCATTTTGGACGAAATACGGTTTTCCTAAAGAAAACGAAGAAGTTCCAACTACAGGTGTACTTTATCAACGACTTAAGAATAGACCTTTTTTAACCTCTGAAGACAATAAATTTGCATTTTTAGGAGATGTGTTTCAAAAACCTGCATTTCCTGAAAATCTAATTGAAGTTGATTCAATAAATCATCTGGCTACAACCAGTTTTGATGATACTTTAAAAGCCTTTTCAGTGGTAGAAATCAAAGGAAGTATAAGGAAAAGAGGTTTATCAAACCCTTTGAATTTATACAATACATTCAATGGAGTTTTAGACGTAGAGATTTATGATAAACCCATTAAAAAAAGCACCTTAAACAACGATGGATCAAACGCAAATGTGCCCTTTGCTGTTGAAAATAGTGTGATTTTTAAGGGACAAGTAACGGTATATCAAGGACAATTTATGCTAAAATTTGCTGTTCCCAAAGACATATCTTACAGCCTAGGCGAGGGAAGAGCTTTGTTTTATGCAAAAAATGATTACACTGACGCCAGTGGTTCTTGGAGTTTTGTTATTGGTGGTTCGGAGATTGTTACAGATATTGATACTATGGGGCCTACAGTAAAGGCATACATGAATGATACATTTTTTGTTTCAGGAGAGAATGTTCTCACAGATGCCCGTTTTATTGCCTTAGTAGATGACCCAAGTGGAATTAATTCAACTGGTGCCGGAATTGGCAGAGATATGCTTGTAATACTTGATCCCGGAACTGAAAATGAAAAATCATTTATAGTAAACGACTATTTCCAGTATTTACCAAATTCATTCCAAACGGGACTTATCAATTTTCCTTTGGAGGGACTTTCACCCGGTAAACATTCCATATCAGTAAAGGTTTGGGATATATTCAATAATTCAGGAACCGATAAGGTTGACTTTGAAGTAGTGCCAGGTCGTCAACTTATCCTTTCTGGCAATCAATGTTCTCCAAATCCCGTTAATGATGGGCAAGAAATAAAACTGAGTTTTAGACACAATCTTGCAGGTGAAGATTTAACAGTCAAGGTGGATATTTTTGATATGGTAGGACAATTGATTTATAATCAAGAAGATAAGGAATATTTATCTAGTACAGAAGTTAATATAAGTATAAAAAATTCAGGTTATTTTGGGGGATGGCAACACAAATCGGGTTGTTATGTTTACCGAATCAGCGTTCAAACATCTGATGGTTTGTTAGAAACTGTTTCAGGTAAAATCATCCTTCAATAACTTAATTTCTTTCAAAAATGAAACACACAAAAAAAAATTATCATTCTAGCGGTTCAAACCCTATTTTTGCCAAAATCGTTATGCGCAAATCAAGTTTGCTTTTCAGTGCCTTAATTGCATTCAGCGGAATTTCAAAAGCTCAACAAACATTTACATCGGCTGATCTAGTGGGTCAGTTGAATGTCATCACTACAATGGTGCCGTTTTTAACCATTTCTCCCGATAGCAGAAGTGCTGGTATGGGAGATGTTGGTGTAGCGCTATTTAACCCAGATGCCAATAGTACTCATTGGAATACCGCCAACTTAGCTTTTGCTACTAAGAAAACAGGTTTTTCTGTTTCCTATGCTCCTTGGTTGCGTCAATTGGTTGACGATGTTGGATTTTCATATTTATCTGGCTATTCTAAATTGGGTAAAAACTCTGCTGTTTCTGGATCATTCAGATATTTCACTTTAGGAAACATCAATTTTACAGACATGGAAGGGAACCCTACCGGTAGTTTTAATCCCAATGAATTTGCTTTAGATTTAGGTTATACCACCAGATTTTCTGACAACTTTGCTATGGGAGTGAATCTTCGATACATTTATTCAAATATCGTTGGTAGCGGACTTAGAAATGGAATAGACTACACAGCAGGAACCTCAGTTGCTGGAGATATCAACATGATTTATAGAAATCAGTTGAGGCTGCAGGGCAAACGTTTGCGCTACAACGTGGGTGCCAACATTCAAAACATTGGAGCAAAAATGACTTATTCTTCTAGAGAAAAAAGAGATTTTATTCCAACGAACTTGAAATTAGGAGTAGGTGTAAATTATGAAATAGACGCTCATAACGAGGTTAATTTCTATCTTGATATTAATAAACTTTTAGTCCCAACAAGACCTTTTTACCTGCAGAATTACAATAATACCGGTGATTCAATGGACAAAGCAACTGGAAAGCCTGTAATTGTCGGTTACGACCCTAATGTTGGTGTAGTACAGGGCATGGCTCAATCATTTTACGATGCCCCTGGCGGATTTAAAGAAGAAATGAATGAAATCACACCCTCATTTGGAATGGAATATATGTACGACAAGACGTTTTCAATTCGTTCAGGTTTGTTTTATGAAGCCCAAACAAAAGGGGCTCGACAATACTTAACTTTGGGAATGGGTCTTAAATTTCAATCACTTACGTTGGATGCAGCATATTTAGTTCCTTTTAGAAGCAGACACCCTTTGCAAAATCAAATGAGATTTTCACTATTGTTTGATCTAGCAGCGCTTTCTGACCAGTAACTTTGCGTAATGTCTAATTCAAGAGATTTACTCATTCAAAAACGCCATGATTCCAAATTGGGTGGCGGTCAAAAGAGAATAGATTCCCAACATGCCAAAGGAAAACTTACAGCAAGAGAGAGATTAGATATTCTCCTTGATGAGGGCTCATTCCAAGAAATTGGTGCTTTTGTAACACACAGAAGCTCAGATTTTGGAATGGATAAACAGAAATTATTGGGAGACGGTGTTGTAACCGGTTATGGCAATATCAACGGGAGGTTGGTTTATGTATTTTCTCAAGATTTCACTGTTTTTGGAGGATCTTTATCCGAAACTCATGCAGAGAAAATTTGCAAAATCATGGATATGGCTCTGAAGAATGGCGCGCCTTTGGTGGGTCTGAATGATTCAGGCGGAGCGCGTATCCAAGAAGGAGTAGTTTCTCTAGGGGGGTATGCAGATATATTCTATAGAAATGTTCAGTCTAGCGGAGTGATTCCTCAAATAAGTGCCATCATGGGTCCATGTGCAGGGGGAGCGGTTTATTCCCCAGCGCTTACTGATTTTATTACGATGGTAGAAAATACTAGTTACATGTTTGTAACAGGACCGAACGTGGTTAAAACGGTTACCAATGAAGATGTTTCAAGTGAAGACTTAGGCGGTGCTTCAGTGCATGGCTCAAAAAGCGGTGTCGCTCACTTTACAGAACCAAACGAGGTGGTATGCTTAAAAAATATTAGACAACTTTTGAGTTATATTCCTTCAAACTGTGAAGAAAATGCACCCTCAATTCCATATCAAAAAGGAAATGAATCAAGGGAAGCTTTAGCACAGATTATACCTGATAATCCCAATCAACCTTACGATATTAAAGATTTAATTCATCAAGTAGTTGATGAAGGTTCTTTCTTTGAAGTGCATAAAAATTTCGCTGAAAATATTGTAGTTGGTTTTGCTCGACTTGCAGGAAGAAGTATAGGTATTGTAGCAAATCAACCTGCTAATTTAGCCGGAGTACTTGATGTTCATAGCAGCCAAAAAGGAGGTCGGTTTGTGCGTTTTTGTGACGCGTTTAATATTCCTCTGTTGGTTTTTGAAGATGTTCCAGGATTTTTACCCGGAACCGATCAAGAATGGAATGCAATAATTACCAATGGTGCTAAATTATTGTATGCATTCAGTGAAGCTACAGTCCCTCGTATTACAGTAATCACACGTAAAGCGTATGGTGGGGCATATGATGTCATGAACAGTAAACACATTGGTGCTGATTTAAATTTTGCTTGGCCAACCGCCGAAATAGCTGTAATGGGAGCAAAAGGAGCTGCTGAAATTATTTTCAAACGAGAAATTGATTCTGCTGAGAATAAAGAAATGGCTTGGAAAGAAAAAGAAAAAGAATATTCTGATCTTTTTGCTAATCCATATAGAGCTGCTGAACGCGGATTTATTGACGAGGTTATACTTCCTGAGGAAACAAGAGACCGATTAATAAAAGCATTTAAGATGCTCGAAAACAAAGTGGTAAATAATCCGAAGAAAAAGCACGGTAATATACCATTATAAAAAAACTAAAAATCCTTAAAAACGCCTCAAAAAGAGGCGTTTTTTGTTGAAAATTGGGCTTTTTTAACAAAAAATCGCCCCAAATCGACTTTTTTTTAGTTTCTTTGCTCCCCTAATAATTACCGTAATGGACTTAAGAGAAATTCAAGCATTAATCAAATTTGTGTCCCAAAATTCGGTTGACGAAGTTGAAATCAATCGCAAAGATTTCAAACTACTCATCAAAAAGAATCCTGCTCAAGTTACTACCGCTGTTGTATCTGCTCCAACCATGGTAGCTGCGCCAGTTGCAGCACAAGCTCCTGCAGCAATTCCTGCTGCAGCGCCCGCTGTGCCAGCTGCTACTGCAGCCCCTGCTGCTACCAATTATATTGAAATCAAATCTCCTATGGTGGGTACTTTTTATCGCGCTTCGAACCCAGAGTCACCCAATTTTGTAAGTGTTGGTGATGAAGTTGCACCAGGTAAGGTAGTTTGCATCATTGAAGCGATGAAGTTATTCAATGAAATTGAAAGTGACATTAAAGGGAAAATCGTGAAGATTTTGGTTGACAATGCAACTCCAGTTGAATACGATCAACCTTTATTCTTGGTTGAACCAGCCTAAATACAATCATCATGTTTAAGAAAATTTTAATCGCGAATCGCGGTGAAATTGCTTTGCGAATCATTCGTACGTGTAAGGAAATGGGCATCAAAACGGTGGCCGTATACTCTACAGCCGATAGGGAAAGTTTGCATGTGCGATTTGCTGATGAAGCGGTTTGTATAGGCCCTCCGCCAAGTAGAGATAGCTACTTGAATATTCCGAGAATCCTGGCTGCCGCCGAAGTAACCAATGCAGACGCCATTCACCCAGGCTATGGCTTTTTGTCTGAAAATTCTAAATTTTCTGCGATTTGCAGAGATCACGGGATTAAATTTATTGGTGCAACTCCCGAGCAAATTGATATGATGGGAGATAAAAGCAATGCTAAAGATACCATGAAAAAAGCAGGTGTACCAACTATTCCTGGTTCAGATGGACTATTAGAAAGCATTGAACAAGCAAAAACAGTGGCAGAAACCATTGGATTTCCAGTGATCATGAAAGCTACTGCTGGCGGTGGTGGACGTGGTATGCGAATTGTTTGGGCCCAAGATGAAATTGAGGGTGCATGGAATTCTGCAAGAACTGAAGCCGGCGCTGCTTTCGGAAATGATGGTCTCTACATGGAAAAATATATTGAAGAGCCCCGCCACATTGAAATCCAAATTGCCGGAGATCAATACGGTAAGGTTTGTCATTTGAGCGAGCGTGACTGTTCAATTCAAAGAAGACATCAAAAGTTGGTTGAAGAAACGCCATCTCCTTTTATGACTGATGAACTTAGAACAAAAATGGGTGAAGCCGCAAAAGCTGCCGCTCAAATCATCAATTATGAAGGAGTAGGTACTGTTGAATTTTTGGTTGACAAACACCGCAATTTCTATTTCATGGAAATGAATACCCGTATTCAAGTGGAACATCCCGTGACTGAAGAGGTGATAAATTATGATTTAGTTAAAGAACAAATCCTTATTGCTGCCGGTGTTCCAATTTCCGGAAAAGATTATATCCCTACAAAAGCAGCTATTGAGGTTCGTATCAATGCTGAAGATGTTTACAAGGATTTTCGTCCAAGCCCAGGTAAAATCAAAGTATTACATAAGCCCGGTGGACATGGTGTTCGTGTAGACACACATATTTACGCAGGATATACCATTCCTCCGTATTATGATTCCATGATTGCCAAATTGATTGTATCAGCACAGACCCGTGAAGAAGCCATTGTAAAAATGGAGAGAGCCTTAAGTGAGTTTGTTATTGAGGGTATTGAAACAACCATACCATTGCATATTCAATTGATGAAAAATGAAGATTTCAGAGCAGGTAATTTTACAACCGCTTTCATGAACACTTTCGAAATCAAGTGAATGTTTAAATAATAGGCATTATTTCTGTGAAGCACTCTGCAATTTTTGTGGGGTGTTTTTTTTGGCATTATAATTGTAATGAAATAGTCATGAAACGATTGTTACTTCCAATAGTTTGTAGCTTAATTATGTTGCCTCAAAGTTTGAGTGCTCATGTTGAATCTCATGACAAATCTACTAGAATGCTCATGATTCAAACGCTTCTGGAAATTAAAATTGCCATTGAGTTTGTTCCTGAAAAAGCCAAATTGGCACATCAAAATGATGATATTCAAAGTTTATTCAAACAAAAAGGAGTAAGATTGTCTAAATGGATGTCTGAAAGCCCTAATGTTAGAATGTTTCAAGGCGCAGATCCTATATTAGTGCGAATGGGTTACCAAGTTCGCGATTTTAAAGTAGAACTTAAAGAAAACTTGAAACATATAGTAGATAAAGGATTTTGCCACGAAGTTGTAGGCTGGGAAAAAGACCCATATTTCAAGGAATCAATCATTAAAATTGATAAGTTGATTGCGGACATACAAAAAATGCCAGACCCAATTTCTAATCACGATCTGAAAGACTTAAAGCATAAGGTAGAACAACAGTTTGTTCCCGTTGTTTTGTTCTAGATTATTTAAATCTCACGCCAGTGGCCATGAATTTAGTGGCTAGACCACCGAATTTGTTTCCAAGCGTGTCGTTTTCATTTTCTAACCAAATAGTATCCTTGTAGAAATGGCCAACCGCATAAGCATTCTTCTTTGCAATGCCTTTGGGAACCGTAAATTCATCGTTGAAATCAACCACTAAGTTTTCACCGTCAATGTCATATGCAAACCAACAGCCTTCAGCTTGGCAAACCTCTTTAACTCGTCCAAAAACGATAAAATCAGTATTACTGCTATTGGTTGTATACTGTGATAAAGCTTCTTTTATACCAATGGCTTTTTGCGTTTCTACAGGTTGGCCAATTTGATTGTAATCAGAGTTGCAAGCAACCAAAATAAATGCGGCTAATCCAAATACAGTTTTAAATATTCCCAATTTCATGTGACAAAATTACGCTTATTTACGCTGCAATCCCAAACCATCATAATAGGGATAAATGAGATAGGGTTTCCGCTTTGTAATGAATGTTTCAATGCCTGAGCTCCAACTTTCTCTAATTTCTTCAGCCGATTTGCCCGATTCAATTTGCTTCCGAAGGGACTCTGTGCCAGCCAGTTTGGTGAAAAAAGAATTGAAGAAGGGCGTTTTTTCCTCTTTGGGGTACTCTTGATGCAATAAAATCAGCCATTCCAAATATATATGCCTGAATGAAATCAAATACTCACTGGCAAAATCCGAAACTAACATGCCTTGACATTGTTGTCCAACAAAGGGCGGGTTATTAGCTTTTCCGGGGATATTTTTAGGGGTAAAAGTATATCTACCCGTTTTTAACCAGGGTGCACCAAAACATTCAAATGGCTTATCTGTGCCTCTTCCCATGCTGATATTGATTCCTTCAAATAATCCCAAGGTAGGATAAAGAATGATTGATTCTGGACTGGGTAAATTAGGGGATGGTGCAATGGGTAATTTGTAATATCTATTGTGATCGTAATTTTCACAAGGAATAACCGTGAGTTTTAAGCTGTCTTTTTTATTAATCCATGATTCGCCTCTGATCATCAAGGCCAATTCGCCTAGGGTCATGCCATGCACCAATGGGATGGGGTGCAGGCCTACCATGCTTTGGTGTTCGGTTTCTAATATTGGTCCATCAATGTAATATCCGTTGGGATTGGGTCTGTCTAAAACAATGAAATTCACTTTATTCTCGGCGCAAGCTTCCATGCAATAATGCATAGTGCTCAAATAAGTGTAGAATCTTACTCCAACATCTTGAATATCGAAAATCAGTACATCAATATCTTTTAACTGATCTGCAGTTGGTTTTTTATTTTTACCATATAAACTGATAATTGATAGCCCTGTTTTGGGATCTTTACCGTTGGATATTGATTCGCCGTTGGCAGCATCGCCTCTAAATCCATGCTCAGGGGCAAATATTTTTTGAATTTTGATTCCCCTTTTCATCAAGGTATCAACCAAGTGAGTGCCATTGATGAATGCCGTATGGTTGGTGACAACCCCAACGTTCTTTCCCAATAAAAAGGGTAAATAGTCATTCATTCTTTCAGCTCCTACTTGAATGGGCGGACGTTGTGCTTCCAATCTCAAACTGATTAGGGCTAAACACAGAATAAATGACTTGATTAGAAGCGGAAACGAAAAATGCGTTGTATTTTTGGACGACTTCATGAATTGGAAATGGCTCATAGCAAAAAGATTCCTTGCAAAGGAACAACAATCTAAGTCAAGAAGTGTCGTATTATTGGCAGTTTTATCAGTTTCTGCAAGTATTGTTGTGATGAATATTTCAATGGCAACCTTGTTTGGTTTCCAAAATGAAATTGAAAGAAAAGTTAAACGAATTCAGGGTGATTTTATAATTGATGCAGGAAATAACATTGAGAACGGCGAACCAAATCCCATAGAAAACAAATGGGTGAATCAATTTTTAGATTCAAGCAAAACGCAATCATGGAGAAATCAAGTTCATCAGATTATTCCTTCTACAAGTAAGGCCTGCGTATTAAAATCACATGATGAAATTGAAGGAGTATTAGTAAAGACAATTCCTTCTAATCAATTAGATCAATATCTAAAAGGTTTTACATCTAAACGTGCTTTTGTTAGTGACACTATTCCTTGGATAGCCATTGGCAGCGACTTAGCTAAAAAGCTAAAGTTGAAGCTAAACGATAAATTGACGGTTGTGTTTTTTGTAAGTGATCAAAACGATACTAGACCAAGAGCTAGGAAATTGATGGTTAAATGCATATTTGAAACAGGTATAGATAAGATTGATCAGGAAATTGCTTTTATAAATCCCAAAATGGTGGATCCATTTATTGATGCCAATTTTAAGTATACTCAAGTTGAAATTTGGTTGAAACCCAATCAAGAGTCATATCAAGCACGTAAAAACATCTTAAGTATCCTGCCTGCAGGAGATTTAAGATTGAACACATTACAAGAATTCAATAGGGTTATCTTTGATTGGTTGGCAATTTTGGAAACCAATGTAATTATAATTTTAACCTTAATGGCCTTGGTGGCAATTGCCACAATGAGCACCACTCTTTTAGTTTTGGTTATTGAGAAAACCAGTTTCGTGGGACTAATGCGTTCTATGGGGGCCAGAAACAATGCTATTCGGATGGTTTTTGTTTATGAATCACTGATTATTGCCGTAGCAGGATTATTATTGGGCAATTGCCTATCTGCAATTATCATAACGCTTCAAAATCAATATCATTGGATCAGTCTAGATCAAAGTGTTTATTTTATTAAATATGTTTACATGGAACTTAGCCCATGGCATTATTTATGGGTGAATCTAGGTGCCTTATTTGTGATTTTTCTAAGTTTGTTTGTTCCTTCTAGATACGTTTCGAAAATCAACACCATCAAAGCCATTCAATTTAAATAAAAAGCCGCACTCCTTTACAGAAATGCGGCTCTTTAAATGCCTCTTTTTAAGTGAGGATATTACGCGTCTATTTTTGCATATTTAGCATTTGCTTCAATAAATTCTCTACGGGGAGGTACTTCATCGCCCATCAACATTGAGAATATTCTATCTGCTTCTGCTGCGCTGTCTAGAGTTACACGTTTAAGTGTTCTACGTGCAGGATCCATGGTAGTTTCCCAAAGTTGTTCTGCATTCATCTCTCCAAGACCTTTATATCGTTGAACGTTCACAGAATCTTCTTTTCCTTTTCCGGCTAATTCTTTAATTGCAACATCCCTTTGATCATCGTTCCAGCAATATTTGAATTGAGTTCCTTTTTTAACTTGATACAATGGGGGAGTAGCAATGTACAAATAACCACTTTCAACCAACTTTTTCATGTATCTAAAGAATAGGGTTAGAATCAACGTTCTGATGTGTGACCCGTCCACGTCAGCATCCGTCATAATTACTATTTTATGATATCGAAGATTGTCAAGAATCAATTCTTTTTCACCTTCTTCATTTTGACCAATGTGAACACCTAAAGCGGTGAACATGTTTCTAACCTCTTCGTTATCATAGATTTTATGTTCTAAGGCTTTTTCAACGTTCAATATCTTACCCCTTAGTGGTAATATAGCTTGAAATTCACGGTCACGGCCTTGTTTTGCTGTACCACCCGCAGAATCTCCCTCAACCAAGAAGATTTCACAAACAGATGGATCCGTTTTTGAACAGTCAGATAGTTTGCCAGGTAGGCCCATTCCTGACATGGCGCCTTTTCTTTGAACCATATCGCGGGCTTTTCTAGCAGCAGCTCTAGCTTGGGCAGCTAGTACTACTTTGTCTACAATAATTTTTGCGAGCTTGGGATTTTCTTCCAAGAAATTATCGAGCATTTCACCAACGGTCATATCAACAGCACCACTCACTTCATTGTTTCCTAATTTAGTTTTGGTTTGACCTTCAAATTGGGGTTCTTGAACTTTAACAGAAATAACTCCAGTTAAACCTTCTCTGAAGTCGTCGCCTGAAATTTCAACTTTTACTTTTTCAAGTAATTTCTGACGATCAGCATACGATTTCAAAGTTCTTGTTAAAGCTCTTCTAAATCCAGCAACGTGAGTACCACCTTCAATGGTATTAATGTTATTTACATAAGAATGCAAGTTTTCAGAATAACCCGTGTTGTATTGGAAGGCAATTTCAATGGGTATGCCGTGTTTGTCACTTTCACAATAAATGGGTTCAGGAATCAGTTTTTCTCTTGTTCCATCAATAAATGTAACAAACTCTTTCAAACCGCCTTGGCTATGAAACACTTCTGTTCTGAAAGTAGAATCTTCCAATTCTTCGCGCTCATCAGTTAAGGTAAGACGGATTCCCTTGTTCAAAAACGCCAACTCTCTCAAACGATTTTGAAGCGTTTCGAAATTATAGTGTTGGGTTTCTTGGAAAATAGTAGAATCTGGTTTGAATGTTACTTCGGTACCTCTTTGATCTGTTGTTCCAATTTCTCTTACAGAGTACAAGGGTTTTCCTTCAGAATACTCTTGTTCGAATATTTTTCCTTCACGAAAAACACGTACATGCAAATGGATAGATAATGCATTTACACAACTTACACCCACACCGTGCAATCCACCTGAAACTTTGTATGTGTCTTTGTCGAATTTACCACCTGCGTGCAAGACAGTCATTACAACTTCTAACGCACTACGACCTTCTTTTTCATGGATTCCAGTTGGAATTCCACGACCATTATCTAAAACGCGGATTGAGTTATCTTTCAATATGGTTACATTGATAGTATCACAATGCCCGGCCAAAGCCTCGTCGATACTATTGTCAACAACCTCATAAACCAAGTGGTGAAGACCTTTTGGGCCAATGTCTCCAATGTACATGGCGGGTCTTTTTCTAACTGCTTCTAAACCTTCGAGAACCTGAATATTATTGGCTCCGTAATTATCATTTGCTCCGTTACTCATATTTATATTTTGAGAGTATAATTATATTGTTAATTCCGTAAAATTACGAAATACATAAGGGTTGTGGAGCGAATACGATGCTTACTTTTCCACAAAAAAGTGGCTAATTATGAGCATTTCTGACAAGAAAGAGTCTAAAATAAACCTTGATTGATGAGACCAGTGATTCGTAGATATTCAATCAATGAATCAAAGTACTTTGATTTTTGTTCTAAGGTCTTAATTCGAGCGGTTAAGTATCTGTTTTCACGGGTATTCAGAAGGAATATAGTTCCATCTCCGGAATTGAATTTTTCTAATTCCAACTCATACAATGTTTGATAACCTTGCTCAATTTCTTTCAACTGGTAGAAAACAGATCTATAAATAGTTGTTTGATTTTGCATTGCCTCAATTTTGGTTTGCAATTCATGCGCCTTGAATTTAAAACCCATTTGAGATCGCGTCAGTTCAATTTTTGACATTTGATAGTTTCCGCGGGCTTCTCTCAGAAAAAGAGGGCTAGATACTCCAATACCAAATCGCTGATTCCCCGAACTTAACGCAAAGTTCCAATCACCACCTGCTAATGATTGATACTTCAAATTTGCATACGGCAAAAGGTATTGCCTTTTAAGTTTCACATCTAACGACTTTTTATCCAACTCAAATAAATACCAACTCAGATCAGGTATTTCGGTAAAGTTTTTGTTAAAGCTAAAATCCGTTTTAAATAGGCTATCTAAATAGTCTAACCCCGTTTGTGTAGGTACCGTTTTTGGATCGATAATCAAGGGTCGCAAATAAGCCCCCTCATCGTTGATTTCATCTACAGCCCATAAATGTCTGCTTAATTTAAGTCGTGCTTTATTGGTATTTGCAAACCATAAGTCGGCATTGGCTTTAAACATTTGATATTGGATATGATTTTCTAGGGTATCCATTCCATTGCAGCCACCGGCTTGAAATAAACTTCGTAATGCTCTTTGTCTATTTTCTGCTAAAGTAACACCGGTTTGATATGCCCTTAATTGCTCATAGGAAATCAACCAATCAATATAATCTGTCCAAATTTGTTGCGCTAAATTTAATATTTCTATTTGTCTTTCGAGAACAGACTGCTCTTTCCCAAGTTTTGCTTTATTTAACTCTGTTCTTCTTAAATCAGTTAATAATCCACGAAGTAAGGGTACCTCAACTCCCACGTATTGCAATTGTTTAGACAGTGTTTGGCTTTCGGGGGATAAGAAATCGCCCTGTCCTCGTTCATTACCTACAACTATATTTAATGGTCCTCGAACAGGAACTAAAAGTTCGTAATTTTCTCCCAAGTAGTAGTTCTTTGACAGAAGGTCTTTTCCTCTTCTGTCGCCACTAATTTGGGGGTCAAATGCCCCGCGTTTTGCTCTGAGATTTGCACGTCCTAAGTCATCGGCTAATTCAGCTGAAATCAATAAAGGGTGCCCATTTTTTATTTGAGCACTCAAATCGATAAAAGTTAACTCCTGAATTCCAGAATCAATAGTCGTTTGTCCATTGGTTGAATTCAAGCCCAAAAGCAAAAATCCAAATGTAAAAGTTCGAATTAATTGATAAATTCTACTTTGATTTCGCATTTTCAGAAGGGTCTTTTCTGTTGTTGTGATAATAATCAGGCGGGAATCCGTTAAGTTGACGCCAAAGTTCATACCAAACAGGCACACGCTTTAATAGCATAAATGACATAGACCCCACACCAATTTTCAATTCTTTTGGCCAAGGTTTTTTGCCCTCGTCAGCTTTAACCAAGACGCGGTAATATCCTTTTTCGTTCAAAACATTATCAACCGCATAAATCTTACCTGGGAACGTTCCATAGGTCATCTCAGGCCATCCTGAAAACACCATTGTGGGCCAGCCATCAAAAATTACTTGTACAGGTGACCCAATTTCAATTAATGGCATATCTACCGGTTTGATGAAAAGTTCAACCGCTAAATTGACATTTGAAGGAACAATGGTACAAATAGATTGCCCTTCTTTAACTGTAATTCCAACTCCGTTAGACAAGGTTTGAGAAATCATTCCATCTTGTGGAGCACGAATTACATAAAATCCATTTCTGATTAAATAGTTAGAATATTGGTTGCGTAACTTAGCAATTTCACTCTCAGTTTCCATTTGAGATGATATGGCTGTGTAGCGATCACTTTCAGTTTTAGCTAACTTTTCGCCATATTCTACTTTAATGTTTTGCAACTCAATTCTTGCATTTTCAATGGCATTACGAGCAATATCTAACTTCGCCTTGTGAATTTGAAGTTTGGCATTTGCTTCTTGATATTTGACACGTCTATTTTCTATGTCAAGCGGACTTTTTATTTGTTTTTGTCCCAAAATTGAGTCACGAACCAACTGTTGGAGTGCAATTTTTGCATTGACTTCTGCCGCTTTTAATTCAGCCATTTCTGATTGAAATTTGAACTGCTCTTGTTCAAATTTCACCTTAGCTTTTTGGATAGAAAAGTCTCTATTAGCCTCTAGCTGAGTAATTTGATTGTTTATTGCATCAATCTTCGATGAGTAACTCAATACCGAATTTTCTTTGGCTTGTATTTGTGCTGATGTTTGTCCAATTAATCCAGGATCCAAGTACTCACTTTTCACCTCCCCAATAACACAGATAGTATCACCTTCTTTTACCAAATCGCCATCTTTAACGTACCACTTGATGATTTGTCCAGCAATAACCGGTTGAACTGATTGGGGCCTTTCATTTGGCCTCAAGGTAGTAACAACACCGTCAGATTGAATGTTTTGCGTCCATGGTAGGAATAAAAACGCTACAAAACCAATCGTTAAAATAAGAATAATTTTTTGAAGACGTTTGCCTGCCCACGGGCTGTCTGAGTAAAAGTCTCTGTTAACCATCTATTTCCATTATTTGGTTTAACTTTTCAATTGCAATTCCGCAATCATACAAATTTTCAACGGTGAGAATCAACTTTTCAATGGCATCTAAAAGCGTAATTATCAGGATTTCAGCTGCTAAAAATTGGCCTAAGCTGATGCTTTGATTTACAAGTAAATAACTTCCTAAAATCAACATCATCGCTGTAAATAAAACCTTAGTTAAAATACCAAGCCAAGCCTGTCTATAGAGAATTCCAAAATGCTGGGTTCTGCTTTCTGCATAATTGTTTAAATGGCCATTGATTTCTTCAATGTTCAGATCTGTATCTTCCTCGGCAAATAATCTTCTTAACGATTCAGCAGTTAGAAATTTAAAGTTGGATTCTCTTCTTGCCGTTTCAAACCCTCTTTTCCAAGTTAAGCGTAAAACAATGAAGACAATAATTAATACCACAATACCAAAAAGAATAAAAATGGGGTGGTACAAAGACAATAGCAATAATCCAAAAATTGCCTGAAGCAATTTTCCTGTAAAATCAGTGAGTAATTTTGATAAACTTTTTTGTAAAGTGATAACATCAATAAAATATGAGGTTTTCATTTTTACATACCAACCGTATTTTATTCCCGTTTGACGGAGTTCAGAGATTTTGTCTCTGAAAATTTCGCCAAACCTTAAAAATAATTTTCTCTCTACACTATCAATTATACTCAATTGAGCCAGTTTAGTAACACCTGCTAGTAAAACACACAATGTAATTACTAACGACAACAAGAACCAACTGGTAGATAATCTTCCTGCCATGACAAATCCAATGATGGTTTGAATTCCCAAAGGAATTGCCAAGCTTATTACCCCTGAAAATACTGCATAAACATAGAGAAATTTTACATTCCTTTTCTCATAACTCAAAAGAGCCAAAATGTTTTTGATAGGAGTATCTTGAGTGAAAGAATTTTTTGCAATACTCATGTTTTTTTTAGTAAGTACTTGGAAGCAAAAATACGAGGAAAATCTTATTTACCACGACCTTGTATCATGATAAGGAATGTATTGAATAAGATTTTAAGATCTAGGGCAAGCGACATGTTTTCCAAATAGAATATGTCAAACTTCATTCTGTCTACCATCTGAGTAACATCTTCAGCATAACCGTATTTTATTTGTCCCCAACTCGTGATACCTGGTTTGACGCGATGAAGTCGTTTGTAAATGGGTGATATGTTAACGATTTGGTCAATAAAAAACTGTCTTTCAGGCCTTGGTCCAACCAAACTCATTTGTCCTAAAAGCACGTTTACAAATTGTGGAAGTTCATCCAACCGGGTTTTTCGGAGAAATATTCCTACGCTTGTTCTTCGGTCATCTAAGTCATTACTTAATTGTGGTCCAAGCTTCTCAGCATCGACGAACATGCTTCTAAATTTGATGATTTTAAACGGAATACCCTTATGACCTATTCTATCTTGACGGAAAAACACCGGACCCTTAGAATTCATTCTAATGGCAATCCCTATAAATAGAAATAATGGCGAAATAATGACCAAAGCCAATGCTGAAAAGGCGATGTCAATGAATCGTTTTAGGAATTTTTGCCAATAAGGCATTACTTCGAAGTCAACTTCCGCAAGAGATGCTCCAAGAATATTGTTCATTTTTACCATTCCCAAGACCATAGCATATTCATTGGGTAACATTTTAATATGAACTGATTGATTTTCTATTTTATCAATTATTCTAGGTACCATCTCTGATTCATCAGATTCATTAGCGATGATAATATCCTCTATTTTAAATTTCTGAATTAAATAAATCAGTTCCTCCCAAGTGCCTAGAATTGACCTTCGAGAGTGATTCATGAAATCGGTAGGATTAGAATGCGGCTTGATACTTACAAAGCCAATGACATTAAAGCCCTCATAGACTTTGGCATGCTCAATTTCGCCCCAAAGGTTTAATGCTGTATTACCAGTTCCAACAACAAGCGTTTTGTACCCCCATTCTCTTTTTCTAAACTTATTAATGGTATAGGTTGCGTTCATCAACCTAAAAATCAAGGTCGAGAAAAAATGAAAGCCAAATAGTACCCCTAAGCTAGTATAATAGTCTGTGTATTTAGAAACGCTATCATCTAGGATTAACACGAAAAACAAGAACAACACCCCCACAACACTAGTTGCGATAGTATTTTCTAACTCTTTTAATCTTGATCTTCTTAAGATGAACTGATAGTAACCTGTCATTGCATATAGAAATAACCAAAAAATGGGAATTAGAATCAATCCTAAATATAACTTAGGATCTTGATTTATAGGAATAGTATAACCGTGTTTGGAGGCTTCTATAAAGTTCTTACGAAAGAGAAAAAGGGCCAACCAAGACAAACTTGCGGCTACCCAATCAAAAAAAAGGTGTGATATTAAACGGATATTCTCCTTTTTCACTTCAAATAGGTTAAACGGATATTATCGATTAATATTTCACGATTTCCAGAAAATCCTGCTGGTTTATCAATGGAAAAATAGATTTCGTATTTGGTATCTAAAGGTTGTCCTTGGACTTCGTAAATAAGATTAGAGTATATTCTCTTCCAGTTACCTTTTGTAGGATTGACAGACATGTACTGGACATAGGCGCTTCCAGCAGAATTATATCTTTTGAGAGCCAGAGTAACTACCAAATCACTTTTGACGTCAAATTCCATAAATACTTCTCGTCCGTCATTTGGCAATGATTGTATTTTATCAAAAATTGCCAAATCAATTAATTTCAGTGAGTCATTCGGACCGAATTTAGTAACAAAAACGTTTGAATTCCCGGAGAATTTTCCATTAAGATCAAAACTTCTAGACTGAATAGAGGTGGTATCTCCTTTGTTCAAACGAGCCGGTACTAAGGTAGAATTTCCTGATTCGAAGTCTTCTTGCCAAGAAACTTCGGTATTGCTTCTGTAGGTGAATTTTGGTGAGAATGTGGTACTTTTTTCTCTCGTTAAAATCACTTGGGTATCTAAATAAACCAATGTTCTGTAGGGTACCCAATTTGAAGAATTACCATTGTTTTTGACAAATGCCACAAACTGCATTTTTGTAATGCCTTCAGCATTAATTGGGATTTTACATGGTACAGGAAAAGTGCCCAAAGACTGACCGTTGTGTACGGGTTGAATACCTATAATTTCATGGATAGAATTGCCTTCAATGCTAGAAGCATCCACTTCAATATTGGTTATTTCCAAATAAGAAGGCACAAAAGAGTCATCTGATTTGCAACGTGCAAGAATGCTTATCCCAAGAAATAAAAACAAAGTTTTTGCCAAATACCTGAAAATTGACATTGGGCAAAGTTACGATTAACCGAGTTGAATAAAAAGTGTGCCTAAACCGTTTGATATCTCCGTTTAACTTTCTCGCAAATCCATTCGCTTAGATCAGAAACCAACTGTAAATTCTGCAAATTGGTCAGCGGAGTGAGTCTTTTATCAATGTTCTCGATAAAATTTCGCAATTCCATTCTTTTAGAATGGTAAGGCATAATGGGTCTATCAAGGGTAATGAATTCAGCTTCTGATTGGATTTCATTTTCATTCCAAACCGAGTCATTTAAACCATAATCTAACTTCAATTGATCTAAATTATTGTTGTATCTCGATTCAGACAATTGATTTTCAGCAAAATTGATGTCAAACAATTTGTCTTGCTGATATACCTTTAATAAGTGTTTGCCTTCATCTATGGCTCTTCCCATTGAAATTTGACAAATAGAATCATTGTCAAACTCTATGTGTATGTTAAGGAGGTCTGTTTGTTCTCCAAACAAGAACATAGGTCGGGCGTTTACGCTTCTTACGCCACAATTCATGAGTCTAAGAATAATGTCTAAGTCTTCAGAGAGATTCTTGAAAATCCAAGATTCAAATTGACCTTTAACAGGGGCTTTGCTAAATTTTTCTAGTTTAATAAAACGAGGTTTTTTGATGAATTGTTGAGCAGTAGTAAAAATGGGTCTACCGTAGAGGGTATTTCCAAATTGAAGTATAGTTTGACTTTCGTTTCTAAGTTTTTCTAGGGTATTGATTTCATGTGTTGACCATTGTCTGAAACCGTCTACAAAAATGTGTTTTCCGTAGCGAATCATTTGACTAAGCACTTCAATATCAACACTATCTACTTGATTTCCAATAATGAAAAGATCACCTTTATCAATGATTTCCAACAGTTGAATTAAATCACCCATAAGATTGTAGTTGTTGGAATCGTCAGGATCAAGATACCCTTGAATTTGAATACCATCAATAGAATTTAATTCTTGGAGGTATTCTTCTATGGCTTTACTTGAACCTAAAATGATGCTTCGTTTCATCAAGTTTTAAAATTGTTTTCGTCATGCAAAAATTGAGGTTTAACTTTGTGTTCCCAAATTGCGTTTCACACAATCATTACAGGCGTACAATATGTTAGACCTCCCAGTACATAAAGGAAGAAGATTAAAGCTAATCAACGAGTTGGAGCACAAAGGCATCCAAAATAAAGCCGTACTCGAGGCCATGAAGCGCGTTCCAAGACATTGGTACTTCCCCAAAGACTTTGAAAATCTAGCCTATAGAGATGCTGCTTTTCCGATTGGGCATGATCAAACCATATCTCAACCTTACACGGTTGCTTTTCAAACTCAGCTGATTGATGTTGAAGTTGATAGTAGAGTTTTAGAAATTGGAACTGGATCGGGATATCAAGCTGCGGTCTTGGCAGAATTGGGTGTTCAGTTATTTTCTATTGAATACGTCAAGCCTCTGTTACAAGAGGCAGCTAGATTGTTGGTTTCCTACAGAGACAAAATAAAACTCATTCACGGCGATGGAAGCAAAGGATATTCAAAATATGCCCCGTACGATGCCATAATAGTGACCGCTGGTGCTCCTACAATTCCCCAAGAACTCATGAAGCAACTGAAAATAGGAGGGAGATTGGTTATACCTGTAGGAACCGAAAGAAATAGTCAGGAAATGTTTCGCATAACCCGCAACTCAGAAACGCATTTTAAACGTGAAAAGTTTGGTGATTTTAAATTTGTACCTCTGGTTGGCGAAGATGGTTGGCTCTAAAGTGAATTAGTGCATTGCAGCCTCAATTTCCTCTACTTCAATGGGGAAATTTGCCATCAAATCTATCACGTTTCCAGTGTTCACAATGACATCATTTTCAATTCGAACTCCAATGCCTTCCTCAGGAATATAAATTCCAGGCTCAATGGTAAGCACTGACCCTTCTGGTATGGGTTCGTATCTATGCATCACATCGTGAACATCTAGCCCCAAATGATGCGAAGTTCCGTGCATGAAATATTTCATGAAGGCTTTGGGATTGTCTTTTATTTCTTGGGACGTAAACAGCCCCAATTCAACTAACTTTTCATTGGTGAAATTGCAAACTTCTGCATGATATACCGGCAAAGAAACACCCGGTTTGATGATGGATCGAGCGAATTTATGTACGTCTAATACAGCATTATAAACTTGTTTTTGACGGGAAGTAAATGTTCCATTTGCAGGAATACATCTAGTCAAATCACCATTGTAATTGCCATATTCCGCTCCAAAGTCTAACAACAATAAATCACCGTCTTTTACTTGTTTATTGTTCTCAATGTAATGCAATACGCAAGCTGAACTACCTGATGCAATTATAGGATCAAAGGCAAATCCGCGACTTCTATTTCTAACAAATTCATGAATCAATTCGGCTTCAATTTCATATTCCCAAACGCCAGGTTTGATAAATTTTAAAACTCGCATCAATCCTTTTCGGGTAATTTCTACCGCTTCTTTTAGCATGTCAATTTCTTCGGGCGCCTTTTGCATTCGTAACTTTGACATGATTGGTGTGCTTCGTAGAAATTGATGTGCTGGATATTTTGCTCTGAGTTGATGTGTGAAGGTTAAGTTGGAATAGGCAACATCTGATAAAAATCTATCATTTTCATTCAAATTCACATAAATGTTTTCAGCCATCAAAATAACCGAATGAATGGTTTTCCAAAATTCATGAAACCAAAAAACAGAACTTATACCAGACTTTTCAAAAACTTGAGTAGGGTTTAATCTAGCGCCATCCCAAACGGCAATTTGCTCATTTGTTTCTTTCACAAAAATGGCTTCTTTAAACATTGGGTTCGGGCATTCAGGAAACAAAACCAAAATGGTATCTTCTTGGTCTACTCCGGTCAGATAATATAAATCTGACTGTTGTCTGAAGCTGAAAAAAGCATCTCCATTTCGAGGCATTTCCGCATTTGAATGAAAAACTGCAATAGAACCTGGCTTCAAGCTTGACGACAGTTTTTGCCTGTTTTTAACGAACAGTTCTTTCGAAGGAGATTGGTA
Source organism: uncultured Rhizobium sp. (assembly GCA_964408945.1). Lineage (GTDB taxonomy): Bacteria > Bacteroidota > Bacteroidia > NS11-12g > UBA955 > VMCP01. The sequence continues at coordinate 38,926 of CAYPBJ010000005.1, forward strand.
TTTCATTTTTTTGTCAATTTGTAGGGCAAATTTATCATTAAGTTCCAACGAATATGAATAGGTTTTGGAAAAAATGATGAAAAAAATGTACTTTTGGGGCAACGCGAATTTTAAAGTTCGTGTCAAAGAAACAATCATCAAAATCAATATGAGAAGATTTTTACCCTTTTTATTCGCCGTTTTATTTTTCATCGGTCCAAAAACATCAAATGCATCTCACATGATGGGTGCTGACATGAGTTACAGATGTTTAGGAAACGGCAAGTACAAAATTACCTTTAAAATTTACCGCGACTGCCGTGGTATCTCCTTCAGTGGTCCTTCGTTCGGAGCATATGCTGGTCTAAACGGTGGTAATGGTTGCGGAAGCGTATCTTTAGGCGGAGTAACTAGAACGGGTATCAGAGATGTAACAACTCGTTGCTCTTCAGCAACAAGTCCATGTAGCCCCTCAAACACCTACGGAACCGGTAAAGGAGTAGAGGAACATACATTTGAGGTTACTATTGACTTTGGTTCTTCTCCATTGAATCAGTTTGTAAATAAAAGTTCATGCTGTGAAGTAACCTTCTACACTGGACAATGTTGCAGAAATGGTGCGATTACTACAGGTGCATCTAACCAAGACTTCTACACTACCTGTATGATTAATATTTGCAACATTAAGAAAACAACCAACAAATGTAACAGTAGCCCGCAACTTTCTAACGAGCCTGTGGGATTCTTGTGTTGTAACACACCTTGGTACTACAACAACGGTGCGATTGATACCGTAGATTTTGACTCTATTTCATATAATTTAGTTAAAGGTTTGCGCGGATTGCCAAACAATGCAGTACCGTATTCTTCTCCTTTTACTGATCAATATCCAATTACTCCTTTCTGTATTCCACCAACCACCATCAAGTGTGACCCTAGACCCAATTTAGTTCCTCCTCGCGGATTTTACTTTGATACCACTAACGGTGATATCATTGTAACCCCAACCAAATGCGATGAGGTTCCTATCATGGTAATCCAGCAAACGGAATGGCGTCAAGACAGTGCTACCGGAAACTGGATTGTGGTAGGTAGAACGCGACGTGACATGCAAATGTGGGTTTTAGATGAGTGTGGTTATAACAAGCCTCCTATCATCAATGGACCCTTCTCTTGGAATATTTGTGAAGGCGACAAAATTTGTAAGAAAATTAAAATTACTGATGAGACCTTTACACCCAACCAAAAAACTCCTGACACAGTTCTGGCAAAATGGAATGGTGGTATCCCAGGTGCTACATTCACGGTTGTAGATCCAACAAAACGAGAAAAAGAATACGAATTCTGTTGGCAAACCAAACGTGGAGATGCTTCTGAAGTTTCTTATTCTTTCACTGTGAATGCTACAGATCAACACTGTACCCCTCCAATGAACTCTATCCGAAGCTTTAAAGTGAAGGTAAATCCACGCGCTGAGGCAGTGAGAAAATACGATACTCTTAAATGCGGTAGGTTTGCCTTTACCTCAGTCTTGCCGGCGAATTTTAAGAGTAAGGCTACATATTTATGGAGTGTCAGAGATTCCAGTGGTCGAGAGTTAAAATACAGTACTAAGATGTCTGACTCAATGAACTATTATTGGGGTGGTAAATACATCTTTGTTCATACCATTAATAATTCATTTAACTGCCCAACAGTGTATGCCGATACTGTTGAATTCCCTGCACCACCTAAGGCGGTGTTAGCAACTGCAGACACATTTGCGTGTTTGAATACAAACATGACTTTGAAGCCAAACATTCTCAATGCGAAATCTCCTTACAGATATTATTGGACTCGTTGGAAGATGACCGCAGACAGTACCAAAAAGTCATACACTATGTCTAATGAGCTTCACGTGAGTGGTGATACTCTTCAAACCATGAAAGTAAATAAGGTGGTTTCAGATTCAATCATTCGCGTTAGAATTACTGATGGAGATGGTTGTAAGTTTTGGGATACTGCTGTAATTTGGTTAAAGCCTTTACCAAAGGTAGACTTGGGTAAAGATCAAAGAATCTGTACTTATGAAATTGCAAAATTTGATGCACAAAATAATGATACATTAGATTATTTCTGGAGCTCAGGTGATACTACTCAAGTTGTTTATAAGAATGTTGCGGGCCAATACACTGTTAAATTAGTTGAAAGAAAGTTTAAGTGTGAAAGAACAGACACAATAAATCTTTTCGTAAATGACACAGTCATTGCAATTGCTGGGGCAGATCAAGTGATTTGCCATCAAAAGTCAGCAACCATCCAAGGGCAGCACAAACCTTACAATCAAACGGCTACATACCAATGGAAAAATATCACACAAAGTACCACACTAGGTGCAAACTTTGAATATGTAGTTTCTCCTAAAAACACCAATTCAAATGGTGGTTCTGCCCAGAACTTTAATTATCAATTCTATGCGAAAGTGACTCAATCAGGACATACCTGCGAGGATTATGATACTATGACCATTAAGGTTAATACTTTGCCAATTGTTACATGGACTAAAAAGCCTTTGCCTCCGCAATGTTATGACTACGGAGATATTGAGCTCAACAGTTTCTTGAATGTAGGTAAAACAAACGGTGTAAGAATGTGGTCTGGTACTTTGCAAAAGAAAGATCAGTATGTAGATAGTATAACCACTACTCGTCATCTATTTAAAACGACTTTACTTGACAATTCCAAACTTCAAAATGGTCAAAATTATCAAGCTAAAGTTTACGGTTGGTTCAAGGATACCAATGGTTGTGTGAATTATGATTCTGCTATTCAACGTATCAATGGTAACCCAATTTTACAGTTAACACCAAAAATTTATTGTCAAGATTTGGGTGAAGCTTCTATGGATAACAACGTAGTCCGTCCGAAAACAAAAGCGGGTATAAAATGGACTTGGGAAGTTAAAACGGTTCCATCAGGTGTTGATGCGAATAATGTTTTATATAACAACAATCCTTTTGGTACGCCTGATTTTCGATTTAAATTTGGCGATCCCACGGAAGATTTTTACATGGGTAGATACCACTACAGTCTATGTATTGAGGATGTTATTACGGGTTGCAGAAGTTGCGATACGGTTTCAAATACTATTATTCCAGAGCCTACAGTTAAGGTGTTAACTCCTAATCCTGTTTGTGTGAATTGGGATACTATAAATCTGAATGATTATGTTACTGTGAACGGTAAACCTGGAGCACCTGGCGATGGTGGTAAATATAAAATTACCGAAGTTAACTACAGTAAGACAGACCCAAGAGTAGGAAAAGCACTTCCTAGTGGTCATTTATTTCCACCAAGTTTTGGACCTGGAACCTACAAGATTTTGTATAGTAACGATGGAACTGGATGTTTGAAGACAGATTCATTTTACATGTATGTGAATGATACTCCAGATGCAGTATTGTTAGGTCCATTAACATTATGCAGCAATAGCACTCCCTTGGAACTAAATACTCGTATTGATATGAGTAAAACCAAACCAACTTCAGGTATCGCTACTTGGGAGGGAATAAACTTGAACGGATCTAAATTTAATCCTGTTTCAACCTATACTTCAGCATTAGAAGGTCCTTTTCCAATGAAATTAGCTTACAGAGACAATAATGGTTGCGCCGATACAGAAATTTATTATGTATCCGTGCGAACCCAACCTGAAATAGAAATCACTACAGTTAATCCATATCCACAGTGTGAGAATTCTCCTTTCCCTGTGCAAAGTGTGAGTAAATGGAGCAATAATAAAGTGAATTGGCAGGTAGTAAATGGTTCTGATGGTACTGTGGATAATGCTTCATCAGAGAATATCGTCTACACTCATGGAACAAACGATGCAACCAATAAACAAGCTTTCTTGAAGGTTACAACAGTGCCTTTTGCGAATGATGTTTGTCCTGCCGTTTCAGACTCCATTTTAATCGTAATACATCCTTACCCTGTACTTGAGCCAATTTCTAAGTTTAATGGTTGTGTACCATTATCAACTGATTGGTTTGTAACAGAGTCTAAAGGCATTCCTCAAAACCAATTGAGTTATATTTGGACGTTCGGAAATGGTGATACATCATATGTGTCTAACCCATCTGGAATTTTATATCCAACTCAAGGTCGTTACAATGTAAAAGTGACCGTTACCAATAATACTCCTGATGGCGGACAATGTGCTACCTCTATTGATGGTCCAGAGCATGTAGAAGCATACCCATTACCTGATGCGTATTTTGAAACGGATCCTTCTTATTCAACAACCGTTGCATTGCCTAAGTTTACAATGTTGAATAAAAGTACCATTCAAGCGGTACCATTTAACCCAACAATGAGTTATGTGTGGAATTTTGGAACTGGCAATGCCAATGACACCGCAATGAGTGAAGGACCAAGATTTGCTTACTCACGTGATACAGGTGTATATAGAATTCTACTTACTGTGTATTCAAACCATGGTTGTGTAGATACTTTCTCACGCAGAGTTCATATTGGTCCTGATATCATTGTATTTATACCAGACGTGTTTACTCCAAATACTGAAGGTCCTAATAAGAATGAAACTTTCAACCCTGTTGCTACAAACTTCAAAACATTTAATATGTTAGTATTCAACCGTTGGGGTGAGAAGTTATTTGAAACCAATAATCCTCTTAACGGATGGGATGGAAGAGATGCTCAAGGTGTAGATTGTCAACAAGGTGTTTATGTATACCACGTTGTAGTTACATCTTTTGAAGAGGTAGAATATGTATTCGATGGTACCATTACCTTATTGAGATAAACTAAAATTAGAATAATAAAAAAAGCCACCTCACAAGGGTGGCTTTTTTATTTAGGAAATACGTAATTTAAAAATTCTTTAAGGCATCTGCCACCGTAAAGGTACTGCCTCCAATAAATATCATTGACCCATTGTTTTTTGCTAATGAAATGGCTTTGTCAATAGCTTCAGGCATCTGTTGACAATCTTTGGCGTTCAATCCCAATTCAATGAATTCTTGAGTCATTAAATTAGAATCGTATCCACGTTGAACTTCTGGCTTTACAATTAAATAGGTTGAGTCTTTTGGCAACAGCGATAAAATCTTTTTTCGATCTTTATCTTTTACCATGCCCCAAATGAAGATGATATCTCGGGTATTTTTTAAAGAATTTAATTGATCAATAATAAATCTAATTCCATCTTCGTTGTGCCCAGTATCACAAATAATTAATGGATTCTGATTAATGATTTCCCATCTTCCACGTAAACCACTAAGTTTTACAATATTTGAAATGCCATGTTGGTTTAGAGATTCATTTAAAGAGACTCCCATCGATTTCAAGACTTCTACAGCTGTAAATATGGTTGATATATTGAGTTGCTGATATTTACCTTTTAATTCAAATTTTTGACGCCACTCCGCAGGAGCATCAATGCTTAAACTAGGGTTACTATCAAATAATTTTGCTTGATTTAGAATTACATTTAATGCTTCTTTTGGAATGTCGCGCTGAATAACTGTAGGAGAGGGCCCTTTAATAATCCCAGCCTTTTCAGTGGCTATTTGTTCTAAACGGTCTCCTAATAAATCCATGTGATCGAAACCAATGGAAGTAATCACCTTTAGATCACCTTCAATCACATTGGTTGAATCCAATCTTCCGCCCAATCCAACTTCTATGATACCCCAATCAATTTTCTGTTGTTTAAAATATTCAAAGGCCATTGCAACAGTAATTTCGAAAAACGAAGGCTTAATATCAATCATTAATTGACGCACAGATTCAACAAAATCAATCACAAATGCTTCTGAAACGCATTCTCCATCGATCCTTATTCTTTCTCTAAAATCAATTAAATGAGGAGATGTATACAATCCGGTTTTGTATCCATTTGAGGTCAAAATAGCCGCTAAACTGCTTGATACAGAGCCTTTACCGTTTGTTCCTGCAACATGTATCCATTTAGTAGACACCGTTAAATGAGGATTCCCCAAAGCTTCTAACAATAAAACAGTATTGGTTATGTCTGTTTTATAAGCAGATTTGCCTTCGTTTTGGAACATAGGCAACTGGCTAAACAAGAAGTCAACAGATTCTTGATAGTTCACAGAACCCTATTAATCAGCTATGGTGTTTTTTACGTTCAGAGAAATTCTGCCTGTTTCAGGACATTTATCTCCAACACGGGTAAAAGTAGTTTTCGAAATGAAATATTCCATGGCTTGCTTTGCATCGGTATCCAAGCCTTGAAAATTGCTGGAAGGTAATAGTCTCTTGAATCTGGCATTGCCATTGCAATCCACTGTAACTTCAGCATCGATAGTACCTCTTAACTTTTCTTTCAATTCGCGAACATTGCTGCTAACACTGTAGTTAGCAAATCCAGAAGCAGTAAAAAAGCCATTTCCAGTATTCTTGGTAACGCGAGTACCCCCATTACCTAAAATACCACCTGTATTGGCACCGCCCCCAAATCCTACATTGCCTTGTCCACCCTCAATTCCTTTGGGAGATCCATTTCCATCGGTGCCGCGTTTGCCAATTTTAGATTGTAGTCCAGCCAATCGTGAATTAACTTGAGGAGTTTTACTTGCTGGCGGATCAATAGGTGGTAGTCCAGTTTCAACGCTTTCGTCAGAAGTATTTACAATATCACCATAGCCTCCAGTTTGAACTGCGCTTGGTGTGGAAGTTGTAGTAGACGGTTCGGAGGATCCTCCACCCAATTCCGGTGGAAAGTCTGAAGGTCCTCCTTCGTTGGGACTTCCATAGGAAACTTCTTCAAGTCCAAAATCAAGCATCAATTCACCCGTTTTAGTTTCAAATGGGGGATTGGGCACTCTTATATGGAGCAGGTACATAGCTGCAGTGATAATTAATGAAATTATCAAGCTTAATATGGCAGCAATTGTTCGCTGTTGGGTGGTTGTACCCAAACTATTTTCGATAACATACTTCCTCATGGAAATTTATTTATTGAAGGTGAAGATTTTGTACAGAAATACTTTGTGTTGGTTGATCTTTAATACTAACGGCAAAATCGCTAGCATCTTTTTCAGTTTCAAAACGTTTTAGAATAATTTTGAGTAGACTGCTGTTTTTGACTTTGATGTAAGTCGAAGAATACCCCAATTTTTCCCAATGTTTGCATTCCAATTGAGCAGCACTTTCAGTCATGTAAGATCCACCCACCACAAAATACCTACCGGCATTTTTAACAATGTTAGATCTATATTCGTCAATAGTAAAAGAAGTTTTTGAAATCGTATCAACCGCGCTAGAAGCCGCAATTGAATCATTTTTAACTAATTCTTTTGCTTTTGTGCTGATTAATTTTCCATTCACCATTATAAATTCAGGACCTTCATTGTTGACGTTCGGAACTGGAATTTGGCTAGCTGTTTGCTGATTGCTCAATACGTTATTCCAACTTAACGACATTAAATAAATGGCACCTACAGATACACTTAAAAGGGCAACACTCGCTGCAACATTCCAAAATCTTAAACCCCTATGACGTTCGATGGTTTGATCAAGCAACTCTTCATCAACGCTCACAATTGTTGCGTCTTCAGTGTGGTTTTCTTCTTGAATTGGAGGCGGTACAATACGGACAGATTCCTTTTTTGTTTCTTGGGACGTTAATTTCACTTCCCATTTCAAGGGCATCAATCCAAATGCATGGGCGTGAAGATTCGATTGATTACGACCAACAAAGAAAATTCCCGATGTAGGATTGAAAAAGAAATTCCCTAAGGATCCAAAACTGAAGTACTTTTTCTGTATAAGTTGACTTTTAAGTCCGGCAACTTCATCTTTAATTAGCTGAACGGCGTCTTTGTAGGATGAGCCTGTGTGATAAATGACGCATTCAACTAAAAAAGAATCTTCATTGTTGAATTTTGTGGAGAAGATTAATTGAGAATGCCTTGGCTTGTATTCGCGATTCACAGAATTAGCCGAAGAATCTAATTCCCGAAGGGTAAAACTACCCAAATCAGGTATGCTCACGTAATGGTTTTTAGCCAATACTTGAAGTACCCATAATTGAAAATTAGAATTCGACATCATACAAATATAGACTCTTTATTAAAACAAACCAAGTGAAATACCACCCATCACGGTAATACCGAAGTTGGGTAAACCATACCACATTTGATAATTTCTATTTAGAAGATTACTTCCTTGTATCCAAACTCTACCTTTTTCTTTAAATCGGTAATCCAGTCTAGCATGAAGATCTAAAACACTGCCCACAGGGTCAACCTTAACTTTGTTATTCTCAAGAAGAATTTGGTTATTTCTGTTCCCCATTCCAGTTAAACCAACTTTTATTTTAACGGTTTCAATGGGGGTGAAGTGTGCACTAACATCATACATAAGGCTTGGCAGATGCCAATAAACATCATCTGAACCGTAGTTTAGTACTTTTAAGTTACCACTTACTTTAATTTTTTCACCAAGCATATATTCAGCACCCACTCTGAAATAGACCGTTGAAACCGTATTGTAAACAGCCTTTAGCCCTCTAAGCGAATCTATATTGTTGCGAAGGGTGTCAGCTTTATTAGCTACTGAAGCAAACATCAATTGATCAATGATTGAATTTCCTCCAAAATCCATGTAAAAAAGAGATTGATTAGAAATTTTACCTTTGATTCCAACAAAAACATTGTACTGTTCGTAGGAATTTTTCAAAACTTGATTCTCTATGAAAAAAGGCATTTGGTCGTGAATTCTACGTATACTATTCTTTCTTAATCCGCCATCAAATCCGCCATACAATTTCATTTCTAAACCAGTAATTCCTTTCTCAAATTCAATGTGTGCATTCACGTATGTCTTACTTGAGGTACTATCTAGAGTGTTTTGAACGTGATTAACATTTATACCACCAATCACATTGAAATCAGTTGGTTTATGGTAAAACTTCACCCTAGGTAGAACATCAATAAATAGTTGATTGCTTTTTTGAGCTATACCCGTATCGCTGCGCTGGTTGGTTTGAATATAATTAGCTGATAAGTCGCCAAATATTGAGAATTTTGATAATTTGGAGTTGAATCTCAAAGTCGAGGCTAATTCCATCTCTTGATGTCTGAAATTGGTTTCAAACATTTGAGCTGAATTCAACCATCTGAATTCAGGTTTCTTTCTGTTTGCCAATGAGATATAATCAATATTAAAGCCATAGTTTTGAGCTAATTTGCCTTTTTCACTAATGGAAAATACTCTATCTGAATTTGTTTCTTGAGTAATCCCTGAGTCTTTTCCAAAAAATGTATGCAGGTCTCTGTGATAGTATAATCGGGTAGTAATGCTAGAATTGTTGAAAAACCTAGATCCACTCATGTCAACTCTAGTATTTCCAACTTTTTGATCTCTCAAAGCATTATTGGCATTGAAATGCAGTGCTGATAAATTGTAAGCCCATTTATTGTTGGGTCTATTTGATAAAAACAATTCACCCAATAAATGCGAGTTGTTTCCAGCGCCTAGGCGTAGATAATTTGATAAGTAAACACTGTCTTGACTGCGTTCCTTGATGATTTCTGGAGAAATATTTTGGATGTACTTCTGGGTTGTCCACGAAAATTGTGGTGTTTTGAAATCAATGTTAATCTTGGGAGCTTCGGTTTGAGGTACTGCCGGCTCAATATTAATTCGAGAAGCAGATATCAACTTGATGTTTGTGCCTGAAACCACATCTCTGCTGCTATTTTCAAAGCCTTTGGGTTTCTCAGTCTGCGCCATCAATTGCCCTGTGCATAGAACAAATGCAGATATTATTGCGTATTTCATTCAATGACAAAATTCATGTTTTAAACGTTGTACTTGTACCCCAAAATTTGGATTGTCTATAAAAGTAAACAAGTTGAAATTGCCGCTAAATACTTTGAAAAAAATCAAGGAATACCTTGTTTAATTGTAAATTATGGTTAACTTTGCAGCCCAATTTCGTCATGTACGCTATAGTAGAAATCGCAGGAAGACAATACAAAGTGCAGGAGAATTCCTACCTTATTGTCAATCGTCTCGAGGCTGAACAAGGTTCAACCATTGAGTTTGATAAAGTTCTTTTCATAGGTGGAGATAAAGTTAAAGTAGGTCAACCTACTGTTTCTGGTGCTAAGGTTTCTTGCACCGTAACCAACCATGGTAAAGGTGATAAGGTAATCGTTTTCAAAAAGAAAAGAAGAAAAGGTTACAAAGTAAAAAACGGTTTCAGACATTATTTGACCCGTTTGAGAATTGAAAAAATTACTGCTTAATCAATTAATACGAAAAGAAAATGGCACATAAAAAAGGAGCTGGTAGTACCAAAAACGGCCGTGAGTCTCACAGTAAAAGATTGGGTGTTAAAATTTACGGTGGCCAAATCGTAAAAGCAGGTAACATCATCGTTCGTCAACGCGGTACCAAGCACCACGCTGATGTTAATGTAGGAATTGGTAAAGATCATACCTTGTTTGCCTTGTCAGACGGTATCGTTCAATTCAGCAAAGGTAAAAACGGCAGAAGTTTTGTTTCTGTAGTAGAAGCCCAAGCTTAATTCATTGAAATAAATAAATAAAGCCGTGCTTCTTAAAGTTGCACGGCTTTTTCTATATAAAGCCTTTCGTATAATCGTATTAGTAAAGTCTAAAAAACCACCAATTATGAGCAACTTAACCATTAAAATGCCGCAAGACTCATTCACCCAAATGAATGAAATTGTCTTACCAAACGATACAAATACTCTTCATAATTTAATGGGTGGTAAAATGCTTCATTGGATGGATATTTGTGCAGCCATAGCGGCCCAAAAACACAGCAATAAAATAGTTGTAACCGCCGCCGTAGATTCAGTGTCCTTCAAAGAAGCTATTAAACTTGGCGATGTAGTCACACTCAATGCTTATGTCACCCGTTCATTTAATTCTTCTATGGAAGTATTTATTGAGGTTTGGACTCAAAATATCCCTACTGGAGAGAAAATCAAATCCAATGAAGCATATTACACTTTCGTTGCTTTAGATAGTAGACACCGTCCAACACCCGTAGCTGCTATTGAGCCTCAGACAGATGTTGAGAAAGAAAAATATGCAGGTGCTCTTCGCCGCCGACAAGTGCGTCTAATATTAGCGGGAAAAATGAAACCCGAAGATGCTCAAGAACTGAAGAATTTGTTTCTCTAAAGATTGGAATCTTATTTAATCAATCCAATTTCAGTTAGTCTCTGAATCAGGAATTCATTTGCTGTACAGTCTTCGTATTTTTTTGGATTTTCACTAGATATACAAGATTCAAGGCAATCTAACCTCACTTCAGGCCTTGGATGTAAAAAGAAGGGAATACTATATCGAGGCTCGTGCCATTTTTCTTGAGGCGGATTAACCACTCTATGAGTTGTACTGCGCAATTTGTCATTGGTTAATCTTTGTAACATATCACCTACATTGACAACAATGTGGTTTTCTACTTCCGTTACGGGAATATACTGTCCTTGTTTGTTTAAAACCTCTAGTCCATCTGCAGAGGCACCAACCAACAATGTTATTAGGTTAATATCTTCGTGTTCACCTGCTCTAATTGCATTTAAAGGGTCAGATGTTATAGGAGGGTAGTGGATGGCTCTTAAAATGGAATTGCCATTGAAGATTCTTTGATCAAAATAAAATTCATCCAAGCCCAAATAGAGAGCGATAGCTTGCAACATGGTTTTTCCAGTTGATTCTAATGACTGATAAATTTCTTTTCCAGACACATTGAATGCAGTTAGCTCTTCAACCCATTTATTCTCAGGGAAGCTTGGAGGGTTAGAATCTGCGGAATCAACATATTGGCCGAAGTGCCAAAATTCTTTTAAATCACCTGCATTTCTATCTTTTGCATGTTCTTTACCAAACCCAGTGTAACCTCGTTGTCCGCCGCCAGCTGTATCGTCGTATTTAAGTTTAATATCTAACGGAAGCTGAAAAAAATCTTCCACTGATTTGTATAAATTCTTGAGGATGGTTTCAGAAATTCCGTGATTTCGGATGGCTACAAAGCCAATTTCTTCGTATGCTTTGCCTAGGTTCGTGACGAACTGTTTTTTCTTTTCTGCGTCGCCAGATACAAAATCAGATAAATCTAGTTTGGGAATTTCGAACATGTTGCGAAGTTAACATTAACATGACGAACCAACAATTGAAAATTAGTTGAATGTAATTTCTACAAGGAGTGGTTTTCTTGCATACTAATCTCTTCCAGGACAATATTTAAACTGGTTGGATGTGGATTTTGGAAATTACACATAGAACTTCTTAATGTTTGAAGGTCTCTGATAAGTTCTTGCCAGTCTTGCCTATCGCTGATGTTAACTTGAATATAATCAGTTACTTCAGGGCTGCTTTCATTGTAAAAATAAGAGATGATGTCAGTTTCGGTAATGTTTATATTCATAGATTTCCGTCTTTAATACAACACAAGAACGGAAGAAGTCTGAAATTATTTTACCCTAACGCTATTTTTTTCCATCATTTTTCTCAAGTTCATGATGGCGTAGTGCATTCTACCTATACAAGTATTTATGTTTGTATCTGTAATGGCAGCAATTTCTTTAAAACTAAGATCAGCATAATTTCGAAGTATCAATACTTCTTTTTGTTCGATTGGAAGTTGATGAATCAACTTTGTAATCAAAGATTTTTCATCGTTTTCAATCTGAATTTCTTCCTGAGATTTGTCAAAAACCATTAAAGTTTCAAAAATATCATACCCTTCAGAATTTACAACTGAAGGTAATCTCTTGCGCTGTCGAATGGAGTCAATGGCCAGATTTCGTGCAATTCGAAGTGCCCATGGAAGAAATTTGTCTTCGTGATTGTATTTGCCCGCTCTGATTTGATGAATTACCTTGATGAAAGTCTCCTGAAAAATGTCTTCAGCGATGTAACGGTCGTTTACAACGTTTAAAATAGAACTAAAGATGCGTTGTTTATGACGCTTCATAAGTGTTTCGAATGCGGTTTGGCTTCCTTCAACGTAACGTTGAATCAATACGCCGTCAGCTAAAATAGACTTAGTCATCATAGATACCTCCCTGTTAAGTTTAAATACTAAAAAATAGGTTTAGGTAAAGATGTGTCTTATAGGCGTTTTGTTGTTATTTAAAACGCAAGGTATAAAAACAAAAATGAAAAAACAAAAAAAAATTAAAAATTATAATCTCAAGCCATTTATAAAGTCAGATGATTTCATTTTTGGCTTTCCAGCTACTTGCAATTCAATTACTTCAATATAGAAGTCTAGTGTTTTAACAAACAAACGCTTTGAAATCAAGTGAAAAGAATTTCCTAATGATTGTTGGTGTTGAATCTGAATGTCTTTTAGAGTATTCTCTGAAACTAGCTCGCACGATATTATTTTAAGATCTCCCCATGGACTTTTTATCCATGCACCCGGATAAGTACTCAATCCACGAACCTTATTATAGAAGTCAATGGAATTCAAGGAATTAGATAACTCGCAAAAATCCCTAAATATTTTTGGTGCTAATTTGGGATTTTGGTTTACGATTTGTGCGGTTACTGGTGTCTTCCCTCGGTGAATTTCAATTAATTTTACCGTAGATACAATAGTTCTACTACCTAATATCATCAGTTTATCGTGAAGTGAACTGGCGTTTTCGTTCGGTAAAATCTCAATGCTTTCACTTAAAATGATGTCTCCGGTGTCAATTTCATGTTTTAAAAAAAAGGTGGAGACACCTGTCATTGTTTCACCATTGATTATTGCGTGATTGATAGGCGCAGCTCCTCGATAATCTGGGAGTAATGAAGCGTGGAGGTTTACTGTACCTAACTTTGGAGCACTCCAAATAATTTCTGGTAACATTCTAAATGCTATAACAACTCCTAAATCGACATCCAATGATTTAAACTGTTCAATGAATTCTGTAGATTTTAGTTTTTCGGGCTGCAAGATTAAAAGCCCCATCTCCAGAGCTGTTTTTTTTACATCCGACATTTGCATTTTTTGACCCCTTCCTGCTGGCTTATCGGGAGCGGTTATTACTGCCGAAATCTCAAATCCAGCTTCAGCAAGAGATTTTAACGATTCAGCAGCAAATGCAGGTGTTCCAAAAAAGGCAATTTTCATGGTGCAAAGGTAGGTTTTTGCATTTTTCGCAAAAACTTCTGACCCAAATTTAACGTCTATGTAGGTGATCTTATGTAAAGAAGTACGAAATTTGATTTTTTAATGAATCTAAAAGGTTGGTATATATGGTTGTTAACATCATTGATTTCGGTCAATGTTTTTGCCATTGATGGTACCAACCCACAGTTTATTCCGAATAAAAACCAGTATTCTGATAATGTCATAGCAAAATTACCCTTGAATTTTGGACAATTATGGTTTACTAAGTCGGGTATATGGATACAATTATTAAAAGAAGAAGAACTTGAAAGTCTGCATGATAAGACGGTTGATCATTTAAAGCTTAATTGTGATGTTGTTCATTTGGATTTTTTTGGTGCGAATCTATCAAATTATCAATTTGAAGGAGATTCTTCCAATGAAATTTACAATTTCATCAAAGGTAGCAATCCTCAAAAATGGTCAACTGATATCAGAAAGCGAGAAATAATTCTTTTCAAAAATGTGTACGATGGGGTAGATCTTGAATTTAAATGCACCAATTCAGGGATTAAATACAATTGGTTAATCCATGATTCTAAAAAAATTAACTGGTTGGATCAAATTAAATATCAATTTGAAGGTGCCAATGTTCAAATGGTTCACTCGAAGAAATTGAAAATCAATTCCAATAACCATGAATTTTTTGAGAGTATACCCTTGGTTTATTTTATTGATGAAGATGGACAAAAAACAGTAGAACAACTTCATTACAGAATTGATAAAAATGTTATTTCTTATCATTGGGAAGGAACAGATGCTCAAAGTGAAGGATTAAATCCTGAAATTAATTCTATTTCAAACTCCGACTTGGTAATTGATCCGATTCTTGTTTTTAGTACTTATTCAGGTTCATTTGCCGATAATTTCGGTTGCACTGGTACATACGATGATTTAGGTAACGGATATTCAGGTGGAACAGTTTTTGATCTTGGATTACCTACTACTGCAGGGGCAATTCAACTTAATTTTGGTGGAGGTGAAGATGAGAATTTAGGTTATGGGGGAAGTAGAGACGGAGCAATTTTAAAGTTTAATCAGAGTGGAAGTCAGCTTCTTTATTGCACCTATCTAGGTGGTTCTGGAAATGAGCAACCCCATAGTATGGTAGTTGATTCTTTGAATAATTTGTTTATCATGGGTTCGACAACGAGTTTGGACTTTCCAATGATTACAACTCCAAAGCCTTATAACCACTTACCCAATACCGGATATGAATTTTTTGTGGTGAAATTGAATTCAACGGGTACTCAATTAAAGGGTTCTACTTTTGTGGGTGGATCTAAAATGGATGCCGTTGGTGCTGATCGATCCACTCAAGATGTAAACGATTTCCCACTTCTTTACAATTATGCCGATGAGTTTAGAGGTGAAATAATCACCGATAATAAGAATATCTACATTGGAGGATTTACCTATTCTTTAGATTTTCCAAATTCAGTTGAAACTTCACCAATTTCAGGTCCTAAAATGAGTGGGGTTGTATTTTCGTTAGATGGGAATTTATCTAATTTACGATGGTCAAGGCTCATTTATTCTGCTGATAACTCGTATACTGCTATTTATGGAATAGCATTAGGTGATTCTGGTGATATTTACGCAACTGGTGGAACAAACGGAAAGCAATTTTCTAATAAATATGGTGTAAAATGGATGAATAATTTCATTGGTGATGTTGATGGAATTATTTTACGATTAACCTCAAATACGGGTAGTTTACTCTCCGGAAGATATTACGGAACCAATTCCTATGATCAATCCTATTTTGTTCAAACCGATAATACGGGTAGACCTTATATATTTGGTCATACAGAAGCACCTTTGCCAGTAATCAATGCACGATATAATGACCCCAATAAAGGTCAATTCATCACACGTTTTAATAGATATCTCAATCAAGTTGAACTTCAAACCACTTTTGGTTCTAATTCCAATTTGCCAAATATTAGTCCATCTGCCTTTTTGATTGATCGTTGTGAACGAATTTTTATTTCAGGTTGGGGTGGGGCAACTAATAGTTCACTCTATGATGTTTTTACTGGGAACCCTAAGACACACCGGAATAAAGGCACTACTAGAAACCTTCCAATTACCGGTGATGCCTATCAAAGAACAACCGACGGAAGTGATTTTTATGTAGCTGTTTTTTCTAAAAACATGTATAACTTGGCTTATGCCACTTTTTTTGGTGGTATGACCTCTGGCTCAAAAGAAGCAGAAGAACACGTTGATGGAGGAACAAGTAGATTCGATAAAAAAGGAATTATTTATCAATCGGTTTGCGCGGGATGCAGAAGGAATGGCATTTATCCAACTACGCCAAATGCATATTCTAGAATTAATAACAGTTCAAATTGCAACAATGCTCTGTTTAAAATTGATTTTGAGAATTTAAATAAAATTCCATCAATGAACGACACATTGGTGGAGGTAATTGCGACTCAACCCATTAACTTTACTATGTGGGCTTCTGATCCAGATGTATTTGATACATTGAGAATAAAGGCAAAATGGCTCAATAGAGCCGGAATGGTCGGTTCAGATACTGCAATGATAACTACTTACGAGGGTATTAATAGGGCAAGATTTAATTTGACTTGGAACACTCAATGCAGTAGTTTTTCAAAAGATACAGCTGTTCTACAACTCATGATTTTTGATTGTGGCTGCCCTGAAGCAGATACTATTTATAGACTTGTAAAAATAATAGTAAAAGAACCACCCATTGTTATCCCCCCAGATGCCATTTGTGTGAGTTATGATCGCGTAAACAAGGAAATGAAAGTTGCTTGGCCCGCAACGATTGTTCCAACTTCATTTTTTAAATACTTCTTACTAGAAAAAACAGATCCACAAGGAAATATCTCAATTATAGATACAATTTGGAGCTCTACTGCAGGATCTTTTTTGGATGGTAATGTAGTGACTCCCAATCTGCAAAATTATTGCTATAAGATTATTGGAGTGAATATTTGCAATGTTAAAACCAATCCGTTAAGTAGTTGGTGTACTGTTAGAGAACTCAATACCCCAATTGACAATGTACACATGATTTCTGCATCGGTTTTTGAGGATTTTAGGGTTGATTTGCTTTGGGAAACTAGTAAAGAACCTGATTTCAAAGAATTTGAGGTCTACAAATATCCACGAGGGGCTAAACCGCAATACGTCACCCCCAATTTTATTACAACCGATACCTTTTTAAGTGATTCAATGGTGAAAGTGGATGATTATTCCTATTGCTATGAAATTATAGTGGTTGATAAATGCGGACACATTTCTAAGCCATCCAATGAGGGGTGTACCGTTGTAATTAATGGAAATGCAACTGAGGCGCCAGATTATCATTTTGATTTGAATTGGTTGGATTATAAGGGTTGGGAGCTTGGTAGCAGTCAATGGATTCTTGAACGTAAATATGGGGGTAAACCTCTTTTTCAGCCTGTATATTCTGGAGCGCCTTCCATTTTCACTTTTAGAGACGCTGATTTAGACTATGATTGGGGCGGTTATTGGTATAGAGTAAAAGGAACTGAACAAGTCGCTTTTGGAAAAACCAACTACAACGCTACAACAGAAAGCAATTGGATTTATTTGATTCAGCCTCCTGAGGTTTGGGTACCTGATGCGTTTACTTTGAATCAAGACAATCTAAATGATGTTTGGGGTACGGTTCCAGTTTTTGCCCGTCAATATTCAATGAAGGTTTACAATAGATGGGGACAAAAAATTTGGGAATCATCAAACAAGAAAACACAGTGGGATGGAACAGTTAATGGAAATCCTGCACCTGATGGAGTTTATGCCTGGCTATTGACCTTCGATGGATGGAACGACAAAGAATATCAGAAAACAGGTACGGTACTAATATTGCATTAAACAGAATAATATTAATGTTGTCTATCTAAGAGCCAATGGGCAAGATCATCAAGTAGTTGAATGTTATAGCCTTTTTGTTTGAGTGTATTTAAAATCGATAAGGCGTTTTGATGATATTCATTGGCTTTAAGAATCAATTCTTGGTCAATTTGTTGGGATTTCCAGAATTCAATGGTTGGATTAACGCGCTCTTCAGGAGGCATTGAAAATAGAGTTTCTGTTTTTTCTGGAAAAAGATCATGAGATTTGATTTTAAGCCAAGTGTTTTTACCCTCAATTATGTCTCCTCCTTCTTTCTTACCTGTTTTTGATCCGTCTCCAAATGCATCTAAATAATCATCCATTAACTGGAAAGACAATCCTATATTAATGGCGAAGTCATAAAATAGAGCACTGTCGTTAATATTTCCACCGCCAGAAAGGTATCCACATTCAAGGGAGCACCCCAAGAGAATGGCTGTTTTAAGCTTGATCATGTTCAAATAATCATCTTCGTGAACGGTGTTAGGAAGTTGAGCATAATCCATGTCAAGTTGCTGTCCTTCACAAACACCAATGGCCGTTCGAGTGTAAATTTTAGCTATGATTTCTCTATTTGGACCTTCATAATTCAACAAATACTCAAAAGTTTTAACGAGCATGTTGTCACCAGAAAGTATAGCGGTTGGCTCATCCCATTTTTTGTGAACGGTGGGTTGCCCACGTCGAATATCTGCTTGATCCATGATGTCATCATGAATGAGAGAAAAGTTATGAAACAATTCAATGATATGCGCAATTTCTAGCCCATGATGAATTTCACCGTTTGCAATTTTGTTTCCAATGATTGCCAATAAAGGCCTTACTCGCTTACCACCTAAGGATAGAATATAGTTCATCGAGTCATACAGGTTCGAGGGCTTACCGGTGAACGGGTGGGATGCAAGGTGTTTTTCGTATTCTTTTTGTAAATCAGTGAGGTTCATCATCAGAATTAACAATTTTAATCAATTAAAGTTAAATCAATATTTCTTGCAAGCAAATTGGCTTTTTTTACCTTTACCGAAATGATATCACCAAGTCGATATTCTCTTTTGGTTCGTCTTCCTACTACTTTTCGTTGATCTTCAACGAAATAGAATTGGTCTTTTCTAATGTCTGTAAGTCGAATCAAGCCTTCGGCGTGGTAATCTAATATTGTGGCGTAAATTCCCCATTCGGTTACGCCAGTGACTCGCGCTTCAAAGATTTCTCCTTCATGCAGCTTCATTAACTCAGCTAATTTGTACTTGATACTGGCTCTTTCGGCATCGGAAGCTTTTTGCTCCATGTTACTTGAATGCTTGGCTAATTCTTCAATATTTGCGGAATTATAAGTGCTGGGTTTAGCATTTAATAAATCAAAAAGAATTCGGTGTGCCAATAGGTCAGGGTAACGGCGAATAGGTGAGGTAAAATGGGTGTAATAGGCAAATGCCAATCCAAAATGAGATGTTTTTTGTCCGGTATAAACAGCTTTTGCCATTGTTCTTATGGACATTTGCTGTAGTAAGTCAGCTTCTGGTTTTCCTGCTGATCTTTCTAATAAACTATTGAAAGACTTCCTTAAGACTTTTTCGTTTTCAATTTGAATAGGATAACCCATCAATTTGCAAAACTTTGCGAAATCTAGGAGTTTTTCTTGTGGGGGTTCATCGTGGGTTCTGTAGATGAACGGAGGCGGAGGTGTTGAATGTTGATGAACATGAACAGCAACAGTTTGATTGGCAAGCAACATGAAGGTTTCAATCATTTTGTGTGCTTCAAAACGCACCTTTTCTTTTACTTTGGTTGGCAAACCTTTCTCATCTAGTTCAAATCTGAGTTCCTTGCTTTCAAATCGAAGAGCACCGCGGTCAAAACGTATTTTTTCAAAATGTTGAGCGATGGTGTTCAGAGTGATCAATTCCTTTCCAAAATCGCCTTCGCCAGAAATGATGCCTATTTGTGCTTGTTCATAGGAAAAGCGTTTATTGCTGTGAATGACCCCTTTTCCAATCCAATGGTTGATGATTTTATATTCCTTATCAAGAGTCAAAACCACCGAGAAACAGAGTCTATCTTCATTAGGTCGTAATGAACATAGATTATTGCTTAGTTTTTCCGGCAACATTGGTATGGTTCTGTCTACCAAATAAACGGATGTTGCCCGTTGAATTGCTTCTTGATCAAGTGCGGTGCCTTCCTTCACGTAATGACTAACATCTGCAATGTGAATTCCAACCTCAAATTCATTTTTATCATTTATTTCGAGGGATATTGCATCGTCAAAATCTTTGGCATCTTCGGGGTCTATAGTGAATGTTGTGATTGACCGAAAGTCTCTTCTTTGTTTTATTTCAGCTGCGTCAATGGATTCAGAAATGGCTTCTGACTCAGCTAAAACATCCTCCGGGAACCGGGTGGAAAAACCAAATTCAGCGACAATGGCGTGCATTTCAGTGTCATGCGCACCGGGTTTACCAAAAACGTCAATGATTCTTCCTATGGGAAATCTGCTGTTTTCTGGAAAGTCGTAAACTTCAACCTGCGCTTTGCAACCATCGAATTTATCTGAAGGTGATTCGGTGATTTTAATGTCTTTGTAACCACTTTTCCCTGTGAGTAAAAATGCGTTTCCATTGTAAATATCTAGGACACCAATGACCTTTCTTGGAGTGCGGGAAATTAACTTCGGGGGCGAAAATGCAGATCGTTTGCCTTGTTTGAGGAATTCCAATTCAAGGATATCTTCGGGGAGAAATCGTTGCAAAAGACTGGATGGAACTCTAATAATTTCATCGGTTTCAGTATTTTTTAGCAACAATTCACCGGCGTAATTATTGATTACTTTAGCCTGAATGGATTGGCTTTTTTGAGCTTTTTGGAATTGACCTTTGGTGGGTTGGCGAACCAATCCTTTTTGAACCAAGCTGAGGAGTGAATGATAAATGGTGTCTTTTTTAAGTCCAGCTTCTCTGGGGATTCTTAAAAAAACTTGTTGTGCATTAAGACTGCCTTTTTTATGGTCTTCCAGAATGGCTAAAATGACTTTTTCAGCCAAGGAAAGTTTTTGATTCTTTTTCAATGATTTAGGATTCGTAATAATCTAGATCCTTGTGGAAGGATTCTTCGACCCGCAAAGTTCCCCAAATTGCTATGACTAAACAAATTATTCCGACCAAATAAGCAGAATGTAAGGTGTAATGGGTAGAAACCGACTTTAATGCAGATTCAAAGTATTCATATCCCCAGGTAATCAAAAGCACGCCGCCGCGCACAAAATTGGGAACGGTTGCAGAAACGGTACTTCTGATATTGGTGCCAAATTGTTCGCTGGCATTGGTTACAAATAAGGCCCAATAGCCGGTTGCCATGCCTAATAAGGTGGCTAAAATGCGATAGTAATTTGCAGAGCCAACAGGGCCGTAAAGATAAAGAGTCATCACAAAGAAGATTGAGATGAGATTAAATAGAATGACTTTTTTCCTGCTTTGAAACCATTGAGATAATATCCCTGACAATAAGTCGCCAGATGATAATCCGACATAACTCCACAATACCATTTCTTTTGTGGAAACTTCTAACATGATGTTAGGGTTGCCTGTAATTTCTGGAAGGAATCTATGTGCAAGGGCAATAAGAATTCCAACTACAAACCAAACGGGTAGACCAATTACAATGCAGGCAAGGTACTTTAAAAACGTATCTCGGGTTTTAAACAAGCTAAAAAAATTACCTTTTTTTACCTGAGCATCCTGCATTTGAGAGAACATATTTGATTCAAAAGTACCAGCTCTTAAAGCCAGTAATACCAATCCCAATGCACCACCCACTATATAAGCTACTTGCCAATTAGCTAAAGGTCTACCTATAATGGACGTGATAAAATCACCAATTATTTCACCTTTGTCTGCAACTAGAAAAGCAGCAACGGCACCTAAAGCACCAAAAGTCACAATGATCATGGTTCCTACGCCTCGTTTTTTAATGGGCATTAATTCGGCAACCAACGTTATAGCGGCACCCAACTCACCTGCAAGACCTAAGCCCGCAATGAATCTCCATATTTTGTAGGCCTCTAAGGTGGTTACAAATGCATTGGCAATATTTGCAATACTGTAAATAAGGATACTTCCAAAAAGCACGCTTACTCGTCCTTTTTTGTCGCCCCAAATCCCCCAAATTAATCCGCCAATAAGCATTCCTGCCATTTGCCATCTGAAAAGAACGGTTTCATTGGTTAAGAAATCAATACTTAGCGCATCGAGACTTTCCTTTTTAATGATATTGAATAATATCAAATCGTAAATATCAACAAAATAGCCCAGTGAGGCTACAATAATGAGTAAAGCAATGTTCTTTTTTGGTCTGTCTTTTGACATGTTCGGCAAGATACGAATTATGAAGGTAATCCTATAATTTAGGATCTAGTGAACCAATATTTTGACAGAATTTTTCTAAATAATGCTGATCGGTTTGGTCAAATTCAGAGAAATTCACGGAGTCAATATCTAAAACGGCCCAAATATCTCCAGCATTATTAAAAATGGGAACTACTATTTCAGAGTTTGATGCCGAGCTGCAAGCAATGTGCCCGGGAAATTCGTGAACATTGGGCACCAATTGGGTGCATTTTTGTTTCCAAGCCGTTCCGCACACCCCTTTCCCAAATTCAATTCTGGTACATGCATTGGTTCCTTGAAAAGGCCCCAAGACGAGTTCTCCGTCAACAACCATGTAAATCCCTGTCCACCAATGGTTAAATAATTCATTAATCAAAGCCATCGCATTGCTTAAATTAGAGAACCATGGTGCCTTAGAATCTAAAAAATGAGGCCAATTATTCAATAGCCATTGATATTTTTCTTCTTTGGTTAACCCTTCAACAGAAAACTCATTCATGATGTGTCGAAATTAATTGATTTTTATCAGTGTTTATCCCGTAAATTATAGGTAAATTGCGTGTTTATTTGATTTATTTTGGGAATGGAAGTTGTAAATACCAAAAAGTTTGAAGTTGTTTTCACTTTTGTGAATCATGCTAATTTTGGTATCATAGTGGAAGCCAATGCGGTACAGTTATTGGATAATGGAAATCCATCGTTGACATTTCAGCGAATTAGAATTCAAAATGCAGATTATTTCCAATTAGATAATGCGCAAAAAGCAGCTGTAGAACTCATTGAAAAGTTCGAAATGGATGTAATCATGAAGAAATTCTACACCGGTACAAAAAAATTGAAACCGGCTGATTTTATTCTAAAGCATTATAATCCCGAGTTGGCCAAACTTGTTAGGGAATATATCGAAATACACTTGCTAAAGTTGCTCCACATCATCAAAGATTATCCGCTTTATTGGTCTGGGAAATTAGGCGAGCCAATGGGACAAAGAATTCAGTTTGCCAATGAGCCAACGTCGGTGTTGTTTCATTTTAGGGAACAAGAAGACGGCATGAATTATTTTGTCACCCTAAAACATCAAGATCAGAAAATCAATATTTTCGAAAATAATGCGCATCTCTTGGTGGGTAAGCCTGCTTGGATAATTACCGAAGACCGCCTGTTATTTTTCAATGAAAGGGTAGATGGGGTCAAAATAAAACCGTTTTTTAATAAACGATTCATTCATATTGCTGCAAATCAACTTTCGGTATACATGAATAAATTCGTGTTGCCACTTTTAGAAAACCACGATGTTTATGCTAAAGGGTTTGAAATTGTTACTGAACAATTGTCTGTGAAACCTGTTCTAAGGCTAAATAAATCCCAAGAAAAAGTAAAAAATCTACTGCTGTATTTTCAATATGGAAGTTGGCAATTTCCTTATCACGTAGACAAAAGAGTAAATGTTTCGCTCGAAGAAAAAGAAGGCAAATTTACTTTTCACAGAATTCGCAGATCTTACCCTATTGAGAAAGATAATATTCGAATTTTACAAGAATTAGGACTGTCATTTGTTAAAGGAAGCATCATGGGAATTGATTCAGATCAAGATTATGATTACTCAATGGTGCAATGGGTGAATCAATACTCAGATGAACTTATTAGAAATGGCTTTGTTATAGAACAAGATTTCTCTGAGGTCAATTATTTTCTTGGGAAGATAGACGTTAAAATTAAGGTCTCTCAAGCTGAAGATTGGTTTGATTTGATGGCTATTGTTCGATTTGGAAGCTTTGAAATTCCATTTACACGCCTTAAAAATCACATTCTCAACAATAAGAAAGAGTTTGTTCTTCCCGATGGAAGTATTGCCGTGCTTCCAAGCGAATGGTTCTCTCACTTTTCAAAGGTGTTGAATTTTTCTGTTGAGGAAGAAGATAGACTAAAGATCAAAAAGATTCACATCTCCTTATTAGAAGATCTACAGCAATATCTAGACGATGAATTGCCCAGTGCAGATTGGGCCGCTGCCATTACCGATCAAAAGATACCCGATTGCAATATCCCTCAATCTTTCAAAGCAGAAATGCGAACCTATCAGAAAGAGGGTTATAATTGGATGAGATTTTTGTTGGAAAATAAGCTGGGTGCCCTTTTGGCTGATGATATGGGATTGGGAAAAACCATTCAAACCTTAGCCCTTATTCAGCACTTAACTGACGAACAAGCCAAGCTAAAATTATTGGGTAAATTAAATTTGCCATCATCTGAACAGGTCCAACAATTGATAAATGGTCAATCAGACAATGATTCCCATTGGCATGGGCCATGTATCGTGGTTTGTCCTAAATCACTGCTATACAACTGGAGAAATGAAGCCAATAAATTTGCTCCTGAGCTAAAAGTGTTGACTTATAGCGGACTGAATCGAAATAAACTCATTTCACAGTTTACCGAAGTTGATTTAGTGGTCATGAGTTATGGTACCATGCGCAATGATTTAGATTTCTTAAGGAAGTTTGAATACCCTTTGATCGTTTTAGATGAAAGTCAAGCCATCAAAAATCCTTCGTCGTTAACGGCTAGAAATTTATTGAAAATACATGCCCGTCATAAAGTAGCATTAACTGGTACCCCTATTGAAAATACCCTTCTAGATATTTGGAGCCAGATGAATTTCTTGAATCCAGGTTTATTGGGCAGCTATACCTACTTTGAGAAGCAGTTCATTCGTCCCATAGAAAAAGAAGGGAATACAAAGAAAACCGATGAATTAAAGCGTTTCATAGATCCATTTGTACTTCGCAGAACGAAGGGTCAAGTAATGAAAGATCTTCCGCCGAAGGTGGAGAAAATTCATTATTGTGAAATGAGCGAAGAGCAAAGTGAATTGTATGAGAAAATAAAGAGTCAATATCGCAATGAAATTCTATCTCACATCAATGAAGTAGGTATCAGTAAGTCGCGATTGAAAATTTTTAACGGATTGATGCATTTGAGGCAACTAGCGTTAAATCCTGTTCTAAAAGATTCAAATTACGAAGGTAGCTCCGGAAAAGATGATGAAATTGTGAGAATGTTGGTGAGGGCCATTGAAAATGGTCATAAAATATTGTTGTTTTCGCAATTTGTAGGATACCTTAAGAACATTGCAGAAATTTTGAAAGATTCTGGTATCAAATTTTGTTATCTAGATGGGTCTATGGATGAACACGAACGCCAAGATCAAATTGAGGTTTTTCAGAATAACAATGAAATCAGAATTTTCTTATTGAGCCTAAGAGCCGGTAATTCAGGATTGAATCTTACAGCTGCTGATTATGTATTTTTAGCAGATCCTTGGTGGAATCCTTTTACCATGAAACAAGCCGAAGATAGGGCGCATAGAATGGGGCAGAGTAAAACCGTAATGAGTTATAAGTTCATTACTAAAGATACTATTGAAGAGAAAATTCTTGCTTTGCAACAAAAGAAAACCAGGCTAGCTGAAAGCATCATTCCTGATGAGGATACCATTATAAACAACATAAACGTAGAAGAACTCGAAGAACTATTGTCTTAGTAATGAAGTTGATGGGTCTTGATCAAGAAAGTCAATGGTTTCAGCTCTTTGAAAGGGGCGGAGTTGTTGAAGGTTTGAACATCTTGTCAGATAGAATCAATAACATGAGAGCGATGTCAAATATTTTTCCGCCTCATGATCAAATACTAAGGGCATTTCAGTTGTGCGACTTTAGAAAAGTCAAAGTAGTTATTATTGGCCAGGATCCTTATCATGGTTTTGGACAAGCACATGGTTTGGCGTTTTCGGTTAATAACGGGATTAAACTTCCGCCGTCATTAGTGAATATTTTTAAAGAAATTCAACGCGACATGGGCGGTGAAATACCTCAAAACGGTGATCTAATGCCTTGGGCAAAACAAGGTGTTTTACTTCTAAATACCGTTTTAACGGTTGAAGAATCTAAACCATTATCTCATCAAAACCTGGGTTGGCAAACATTTACAACTAAGTGTATTCAATGGCTAAATAGGCATTCAGAAGGACTTGCATTTATGCTTTGGGGCAGCCACGCACAGAAATTTGCTGCGGAAATTGACACTCAAAAACATCAACTGTTTCAAACATCTCATCCAAGTCCTTTGAGTGTTTACAGGGGATTTGATGGATGCGGACATTTTTCTGAAGTAAACAGATACTTATCTTCACAAGATAAAGAACCTATAAATTGGGTATTATAGTTTAGGCGTTGCACTCTGAAATTTGTAATTTCGCAATGTGGAGTATCCAATCAGTATTCAAAACGCCAATTTTTATCAGGGGAAATTACCCATTCTAAGGAATGTTAATTTGCAAATTTCGCCGGGAGAGTTCGTGTTTCTCATCGGTAAGACGGGGTCTGGAAAATCCACAATTTTAAAAGCGCTTTACGGTGAAATACCTGTCACAGAAGGCACGGTATCTGTTTCAACATTTCAGTTGAACGGGTTAAAAGAAAAAGACATTCCATATTTGAGGAGGGAACTTGGAATTGTATTTCAAGATTTTCAACTGCTGTCAGACAGATCTGCCTTAGACAATTTGTTGTTTGTTCTAAAAGCCACTGGCTGGAAGAAGCAAGAAGAAATGTTGGCTAGAGCCAATGAGGTACTTGAAAAAGTAGGTCTTCAGAATAAAGGTTATAAATATCCAGCCGAATTGAGTGGAGGCGAGCAGCAACGTTTGGCAATTGCTAGGGCATTATTAAACAAGCCGAAATTAGTTCTAGCAGATGAGCCCACCGGTAGTTTGGACCCCGAAATTAGTGATGAGGTGATGATTTTGTTGCAAAGAATTTGCGCGGAAGGAACATCTGTACTAATGGCTACACATGATTATAGATTGATACACAAATTTGGCGGCACCATTTACCAGGTGATAGACCAAACACTTGAACCAGTTCCAAATGTAAATCACCTTAATTGGTGATGATGGTAATATTTCCCATCAGAGAACTATCAACATATATTTTCTGATTAGATTTTATATAAGAAATCTCTGATATTGAGGTGAGACTTTTTCTCGTGTAATTACTTTTTTGATGAATTATTGCGAGGTCAGTATTTGGGGAGGTACCTAATTCAACACATTGTATATTTAACGTTGTTTTGTATGTAAGCCGTTGGTATTCAAAAAAGTTTTGATGCAGATCTTTATCTTCAATAGCCACAACTATACTATCTGATACAGGTTTTTCAATGGTTGAAATTAAACTTAGTTTCTGATGGAGTCTATGAGGGGACACGCTAGTTCTGGGCAAAGCAAATTGTCCGAAATTCCACAAAAACATCCCCAGAGAAACCAACAATGAATAGTTCATTATTCTGCCAGTGTTATGCGCAAGCACCAATAGGAAGGGAAGGACAATCATAAATTCAATGTTTCCGACGCTATAGGCTGCAAATAATAAGTGAAAGAAAAATGCGGTTAAATAAATCAATGACCAATCTGACTTTTTGAAATTCAAATTGTGTGCACCAACATAGAGTACCACGCCAATCAATGTAAAGAGTAAACTTATAATGGCAACGCCTGATAGGAATGGATTAAATACCTTCCAAAACATAAACATTTCACCATGAACCTGAAAGAAAACTCTGATGAAGTTTACGGCCGTCATGGTTATATTATTTAAACTTGGTACCAATTGAACTAATCCTTTATCTACATCCTGAAATACCAATTCTAGGAGTGATTTTGAGTAGTGTAGACTGAAATAATAGTAGATTGTTATTATGATTGAAGAGGAAAAAATTAAATAAAGAATTTTGGTTGGCCATTTGATTTGTAGGTGCAACCAAAGCGCAAGAAGCCAAAAAACATGCGTTTGATGAAAAAGTGTAGCTATAGAAAGTAGCACGAACGAAATAATCCATTGTTTTTTTTCATAGAAAAAAGTTCCGAGAAGCGAAAAGAGCAATGGAAGCATATAGGTTTCATTCTCAAAACTGTATTTCATGAAAGAAAAAGTAGCAGATAAGAAGAAAAGTGCCAGTGCTATAGATGAAAGTCTCCATTTACGTTGCTCCAAAATGAGCCAGATTACAATCAGATTTAAGACAGATACAATCAAATTGAAACGAATGAATACAATCAACGGATTATAAATTTTGGCGGATATTTGTTCTACATCAAAATAGCTGTGGCTGTATTGATCAAATAAAAAATTTAAAACATATTTATGTAGAAGGTGGTGTCCAGATTGTAAATCATTCTTCATGACTTCACAAGCATAGCCGTATGAATCACCAGTGAATTCAATTGGGATAAACCACCACCGCAAGAATAAATACGATAAAATTTGGAGTAGAATTAAGGTGCGTTTTCGGGCCATTTCAACAAAGATAACATGTATCTTTGCAATTCTTGGAAGCGCTTAAACACCCTATATTCAAAAAAATATCAAAAACTGCCGATGATCTTGGTCAGAGAGCCTATGTTGTTGGCGGTTTTGTGCGTGATTATTTCTTGCAAAAACCTTCCAAAGATTTAGATCTGGTAGTGGTTGGTTCGGGCATCGAATTTGCAGAACACCTGCAGAAAGTGTTAGGGGAGCAAGATTGCACTTTGGCCGTTTTCAAGAATTTTGGAACTGCTCAAATTAAATTTCAAGACTGGATCATAGAGGTAATTGGTGCAAGAAAAGAATCTTATCGCCTTGATTCGCGTAAACCTTTAGTTGAAGACGGTACTCTTATAGATGATCAAAATCGACGTGATTTTACCATCAATTCCATGTATCTGTCTTTGAATTCGGAGACATTTTCAGAATTATACGATCCCTTCAACGGAATTCAAGATCTTCAAGACGGCATCATTAGGGCAAACAATGATCCTGATATAACCTTTTCAGATGATCCATTGCGGATGCTTAGAGGTATTCGATTTTCAGCCAGATTGAATTTTAAAATTCAGGCTGATACATGGTCAGGTATTATCAAGAATGCGGAAAGAATTGACATTGTTTCACAGGAACGAATTACCGATGAGCTGAATTCCATGATTTTGGGAAAAAAACCATCCATTGCTTTTGATTTGATGGAACAAGCGGGATTATTGCAAAGGTTTTTTCCGGAATTCGTCGCGCTAAAAGGCATTGAAACCATCCAAGGTAAAAGCCATAAAGATAATTTCTATCATACGTTACAAGTTCTTGATCAATTGTGCGAATTAAGCGATGATTTATGGTTAAGATGGGCAGCCATTTTGCATGATATTGCTAAACCAGCAACTAAAAGATTTGATCAAGAGGTAGGTTGGACCTTTCATGGGCATGAAGATAGAGGCTCTAGAATGGTCAAAGGAATTTTCAGAAGAATGCGTCTTCCACTTGACGAAAAAATGAAATTCGTTGAAAAAATGGTGGCCATGCATTTAAGACCTATTGTACTTTCTAAAGAAATTGTCACAGACAGTGCCGTAAGAAGACTTATTGTTGAGGCAGGCGAAGATGTAGGGGCGTTGATGAAACTATGTAGAGCCGATATTACCAGCAAAAATGCAGCAAAAGTACAAAGGCATATATTTGATTTACTGAAAGTTGAAGATAAAATTGCTGAGGTAAATGCCAAAGACGAACTGAGAAATTGGCAGCCAGTTGTTACTGGAAATCATATTTTGGAACGATATCAAATTGATAAACCCAAACACATCGGAGCATTGAAAAACGAAATTCGAGAAGCAATTCTTGAAGGTAAGGTCCCCAACGAATTAATCCCGTGTTTTGATTTTTTAGATGAATTTGCTCAGAGTTTGGGAATTGCTCGTAAATAATTCGATTTTTGCACTACAAATTATATGTTACTGATTTCTAATATTCGCCAAAATTCTAACGAAATTATTGAAAGATTATCCATTAGAGGGATAGATGCCGCTCCTTTAGTTCAAGAGATTCTTGATTTAGATGCGCAGTCTCGACTAGCTCGAACTGAAATGGAGCAAACTCAAGCTCAAAGCAATCAATTGTCGGGTCAAATTGGTGAGTTAATGAAATCAGGTAAAAAAGACGAAGCTGAATCCATTAGAAATCAGTCAACCCAATTAAAAGAAAAAATCAAAGAATTAACCATTCAAGTTGAACAACTAGAACAGATGGTTACAGATAAAATTATTGCCTTACCGAACACTCCAAATACGAGTGTTCCCAAAGGCAGATCTGCCGAAGACAATCTTCAAGTATTTCTTCATGGAAATGCAGTTGAGTTGCCAGAGTCGGCTTTACCTCATTGGGAGTTAGCTACTAAATACGATATCATCGACTTTGAATTGGGAAATAAAATTTCTGGCGCTGGGTTTCCAGTATACAAAGGAAAAGGTGCTATTTTCCAAAGAGCTTTGATACAGTTTTTCTTGAACGAAGCCGGCAGAGCAGGATATATGGAAATTCAACCCCCTTTATTGGTAAATGCAGACAGCGGATATGGAACAGGTCAATTACCTGACAAAGAGGGTCAAATGTATCATGCAACAGTAGATGATCTTTATTTGATTCCTACTGCTGAAGTACCAATTACCAATATCTATAGAAATGTAATTTTGAGGGAAGACCAACTTCCGGTGAAAAATTGTGGTTATACCCCTTGTTTTAGACGTGAGGCGGGAAGTTATGGTGCTCATGTGAGAGGTTTAAATAGACTTCACCAATTTGATAAAGTTGAGGTTGTTCAGATTGTAAAACCCGAAGATAGCTACAATGTATTAGAGGGAATGTCGGAATATGTTCAATCATTATTGCAGAAATTAGGATTGCATTATCGAGTGTTATTGCTTTGCGGTGGGGACATGGGTTTTACTTCAGCTAAAACATACGACATGGAAGTGTGGAGTCCTGCACAAAAAATGTGGTTGGAATGCAGCTCTGTGAGTAATTTCGAAACCTTCCAAACAAACCGTTTGAAGTGCAGATATAAAAATTCCGAAGGAAAGACTGAATTAGCACATTCATTAAACGGTAGCGCATTGGCATTGCCAAGAATAGTGGCTTCTTTGTTGGAAACCTTCCAAACGCCTGAAGGTATTATTGTTCCAGAAGTTTTGCGTCCATATACTGGTTTTGATTTGATCAACTAAGCATGAGTTTTGATTTAAATAGAGACTTTTCTTTAGAAGAGTTATTACAATCGGTTGTTGCAATTAAAGAACTTCCCAATCAATTGGCTAAATTGATTAGTGGAATTACAGAAGAACAATTAAATTCAAGCTACCGTGAAGGCGGCTGGAATGTGCGCCAAATTATACATCATCTTGCTGATTCCCACATGAATGCTTACATCAGAACCAAACACGTCATTGCCCAAGATGTTTCCGAGATGCAGGTTTACGATCAAGATTTATGGGCATCTGATTTGGATGCGACATTTCACCATGAAGCAAGTTTTATGATTATCTTGGGTTTGCACCAAAAATGGAGTCTTTTGCTATTAGAATGCTTGAAGCAACCTGAAGTTTATTTGGCTAAATCTTTGTATCATTCTGAGAGAAAAATGCATTTATCTTTAGCTCACATGATTGCATTATACGCTTGGCACGGCAATCATCATTTGACTCAGATTCAAGCGGCTATTTCTTATAAGAATTAAATACTTTCCAAATTTGATAGGGAACTTTGATAAAATCAAACGTTCCGATTTTTGATCCTGCTACATCTCTCCACTTCCGAATGGGCACTTCTTGACATAAATCAATACCATTAGAGCCAAATTTATTTTTGATTCTCAATAGAATTTCGACATCAAAAAGCCACCTCGTTTTAAAAGGCGTTTCAAAGAGGTCTTTCAAAGAGACATGAATCAACTTTGCACCACATTGTGAATCGTGAACTTTCCAGCCTAAACCGTATGATATTAGGGTAGCGAAAATTCGACCTGAATAATGTCTAAACATGGTTCTTTCAATGTTAGAGCCCAACCTAGCAACCCTTGAACCTAGAATGTATGGTTGATTTTCAAGGTTTGAGAAACTGAATAGCCATTCAATTTCATCTAAGGGTGTTGCCATATCGGCATCCCAAAAACCAACCCAATCAAATCCTTGGTTCCAGCCCCAATTTAAACCATGTCTAACTGCATCTGATTTCCCCTGGTTTTTTTCCAAATCCAGCAAACTACATTGTGGTTGATTAAAAATGGAATCACTGATTAATTTAGAAGTATTATCTGTGCTACCATCGTTTACAAATAAAACATGTACTTGGGGCCGAGTTTCAAGATATGAAGTTATTACTTGAAAATCTAGCCTTTCAGACTCATTATAACAGGGTATGACAATGCAGGTTTTAGGAAAAGCCATTGAGAGCGTGAATTTATAACGAAAAACCCAAATGCTCTGCGTAATTTTGCATCACCATGGCATTTTACCAAAATATTTTGGAAACCATAGGAAATACTCCTTTGGTTAAAATAAATAAACTCACTAAAGATTTACCCTGTACTGTATTAGCAAAAGTTGAAACTACCAATCCAGGTAATTCTATCAAAGACCGAATGGCACTTAAAATGATTGAAGATGCTGAAAAGTCTGGACTTTTAAAACCGGGTGGAACCATTGTTGAGGGTACTAGTGGTAACACGGGTATGGGTTTGGCTATTGCCGCTGTTGTAAAAGGATATAAATGTATTTTCACAACCACAGATAAGCAAAGCAAAGAAAAAGTAGATGCTTTAAAGGCTTTTGGTGCCGAGGTGATTGTTTGTCCAACAGATGTAGAACCAGAAGACCCCAGAAGCTATTATAGTGTGAGTTCTCGCCTTGCTGCAGAAATACCGAATGCCTGGAAACCCAACCAATATGACAATTTAAGTAATTCGCAGGCCCATTACGAACAAACAGGACCTGAAATTTGGGAACAAACCGAAGGTAAAATTACCCATTTAGTGGTAGGTGTAGGTACTGGTGGAACCATTTCAGGTACTGCTAGATTCCTCAAGGAGAAAAATCCAAATATTCAAGTTATTGGAATTGATACATACGGTTCAGTTTTTAAAAAGTATAAGGAAACAGGAATCTTCGATAAAAATGAAATCTATCCCTATATAACCGAAGGAATTGGAGAAGATTTCTTACCTAAAAATGTTGATTTTTCGCTAATAGATCATTTTGAAAAAGTTACCGACAAAGACGCTGCTTACATGACTCGATTGATTCCTAGGGAAGAAGGAATTTTCGCCGGAAATAGTGCTGGTTCAGCCATGCAAGGGCTACTTCAAGTGAAACATATGTTTGGGCCCAACGATGTCGTTGTGGTTATTTTCCATGATCATGGGACACGTTATTTGGGAAAAATGTTTAACGAGGATTGGATGAGAGACAGAGGGTTTATTCCTTCTAAAACCACAAAGACCGCTTCAGAATTGATTGCCAATCACAAAGAACTTCCCTTGGTAAGCATCCTAGATTCTGTGACTTGTAAAGAAGCATTTCAACTGATGCAGAAATACGATATTTCTCAAATTCCTGTAAAAAATACCCAAAACGAATTCGTTGGTTCATTGGATGATAACTTCTTTTACAAAGAATTGTTAACTAATCCAGATTTGATGAATTCTACGGTTGGGAGCGTAATGCAACAAGCCTACCCGGTGGTTTCTTTTGGAGAATCTATTGAAAATATCTCTCGTTTGATCAATGAGAAAAACCAAGCTTGTATAGTAATGGATATGGGCGGAAACTGGCATATAATAACTAAGCAGGACTTGATCAGGGCGATTGCCGATGTTTAATTTTATTTACAAATTATTTAAAACCAATTCTTCAAATTCCATGGCAATTACAATAAAAACTCCTGAACAAATTGAGGGCATCAGAAAAAGTTCTCAGTTGGCTGCTCAAACCTTAAAACACATGGAACAATTCGTTAAGCCAGGTGTAACTACTTTAGAACTTGATCAAATCATAGAAAAATATGTCAGGGAGCACGGTGCTTCTCCGGCTACAAAAGGGTACCGAGGCTATAAACATTCAAGTTGTATTTCGCCCAATGATGTTGTGTGTCATGGAGTTCCCAATAGTTATGTTTTACAAGATGGTGACATCTTAAATATAGATGTGACTACTATATTAAATGGATTCTACGGTGATACATGTAAAATGTACTACGTTGGAAACCCCTCTGAATACGCTCAGAAACTAGTTGATATTACCAAAGAATGTCTTCGCCTTGGAATGGCAGAATGCAAGCCAGGTGCACGATTGGGAAATGTTGGGTATGCCATTTCAGAACATGCACATAAACATGGTTACAGTGTAGTTTATGAATTTTGTGGACATGGTGTAGGACTTAAATTTCACGAAGAACCCGATGTGCCGCATATTGCTGAGAAAAACTCTGGACCAATTCTTAAAGAAGGAATGGTATTTACCATTGAACCCATGATCAATGCAGGCAAAGCTCGTTGCAAAGTGGATAGAAAAGACGGTTGGACCGCCAGAACCATAGATGGTAGATTGAGTGCTCAATTTGAGCATACCATTGTTATTACCGCTGATGGCTATGAAGCATTGACTGATGTTTATGGGGATTTTTAATCTAGAAGGATATCGATGAAATTAACTACCATACACACAGGAAACTTCAAACTTGATGGGGGAGCTATGTTTGGTGTTGTTCCAAAGGTTCTTTGGAATAAAATGAACCCCGCGGATAATAACAACTTATGTAATTGGGCTATGCGATGCCTCTTGATTGAAGTGGGTTCGCGGAAAATTCTCATCGATACTGGAATTGGCAATAAACAATCCGATAAGTTCTTTTCTCATTATTATTTGAACGGCGATCAAAGTTTGGACAAATCTTTAGCTCAATTCGGTCTTACAAAAGATGATATTACAGATGTGATTTTAACGCATCTTCATTTTGATCATGTAGGGGGCGCAGTAACAAGTGATTTAACCCCTGCCTTTAGCAATGCTATTTACCATGTTACCCAAATTCAATGGAATCATGCGAACAATCCCAATCCAAGAGAAAAAGCCTCTTTTCTGATAGAAAATTTTGAACCGTTACTTCAAGCAGGTGTTCTGAATTTTGTAAAACCCGGTGATAGAATTGCTGATGTAATTGAGGTACTAACCTGCAACGGACACACACTTGAAATGATTACCCCGTTGATTCACCTTCCAAGTGGTGAAAAAGTGTTGTATGGGGCTGATTTATACCCAAGTCACTCTCACATCAAATCCAACTTTGTAATGGCCTATGATATTCAACCGTTGGTTACCATGGTTGAAAAAGAAGCAATGAATCAACGCGCGATTGCAGAAAATTGGTGGATATATTATGAACACGACCTTGCCCATGAAATGAGCAAGATCGCATTGAATGAAAAGAACCAATTCGAGGCGGTAAATTTCGCCACAATTGATCTTTTGAACTAATTATTGTTGAGGGAAGTATTTCTCCCAATTAACTTTTTCACCAGTAATTTCCTGGTAAATTTCATCAATATAAAACTGAGCATTGGTAAACTCCTGTTGAGTTTTAACGTTACCATACGACATTGCACCTACCCATTTATTGAAATTGGTTTGATCATTTTTCAATTTGAAACATTGAGCTCCAATTTGATAGCTACGTGCATCTAACGGATTTATTTTAACTGCTTCTTTAATTGAGGCGATAGCCAAATCATAATCTTTGTTCAATAAATGAGCCTGGGCTTTCATGCTGTATCCTTCCGGGTCTTTAGGACGAGATCCTATGTAGGCCTGCATGGTGTTTACCGCTAAATCGTACTTATCTTTCTCCACATACATTTGATATGCGGAAAACAGGGCACGACTGTATTCAGGGAACAATGCTAAACATCTATTCATGTATATCAAAGCCGAGTCAACATTTCCTTTGTTGGCATATGCATTTCCAATGTAGAATAACGCTTCGGTAGATTTAGGATCCACTTTTAAATACTCATTCAATAAGGAGATTCCTTTGTCTTGGTTATTTTCCTTGGTAATCGCTTGAATTCCTTGATAGTCTAAATCGGAAATGCGTTTTACAACACAACCCATTGGTTTTCCGTCAACTTCAGGGGTAAAAATGGTACCTGCAGGAGGGAAGCTACCATTATCTAAACGCGCTTTATCCATGTATGCATTGTAGAAAATGGCATAATCCCATTTCTTTTCAGAGCGATCATCAAATCGAGTATAGCCTACATGAACATTGGGTTGATTACGGAAATAATATTTCACTTGATCCATTCCATATGTGAGGATCTCATATTTTTTATTTGGATTTTTTGAGATTTCATTTTCTATGAGATATTCACAGCTAGGTCTAATACTTGCTAGGTAATAATCCATTTCGTATTCGCCGTAAGCTCCTTCAACTCCACCAATAACCTCATTGAAATAAACATAACTGAGATTTGAGTTTTTTGCAACAAAGGTTGCAGGCAGCAACGTAAATCCAATTGATAATATTGCACCAATGGGAAGTTTTATTTTTACGAGGGATTGCAACTTGTAGTATCCTAAGACGGCCAAAATTCCAAAACTAGGCAGAGTGAACAAAATATGTCTTAGTCCGCCGTAAACACCAGATTTTTGGAGGTAGATGTAGAATATTGGGAAAATGGCAGTAAATACGATTAAAAATTCTTCCACGGTAAATGATTTCCGGCGAATGGCGGTAGTGACTAAAAACAGGGCAATACCGATGAGAATACCAATTGGCAGTGTTATCCAAAGGTATTTGGTTAAATAATGACCGGGCAATCCATCACTGTCGTATAATTTTCCTTCAAAAAGCTGTCTTAAAGTTACTTGATAATTAGTGAACGCGTCTAATGCCTTCATGGGGTTATCAATGGGAGCTTCCCAACCGTAAGGCCAAACATAAATCCCCAAAAAGTAACCCACAATTCCAATAACTGCTAAGGCCATAATCCATTGATTGGCACCTTTCCACTGTAATTTAATAAAGCTGGGCAATGAAATCTTTTCGATGAATTTTAATCCCAAGTAAAGCCCAATGATGGCGATAGATAAAAGTCCTCCGATACGGATAGAAATACCCAATGCAATACCAAATACCAATCCCACAGCGGAAGACCATCTAAAAGTAGGGTAGGACTGTGCAAATTTTACGGCATAATAAAGTGACATAATGTAACCCAATGCGAAAGGTACGTCTTTGGGGTTGTTCAACGATTCACCAAAGAATCTAGGCATGAAAAATACGGCAAGCAAAGCCACCGAAGCCCATAAATAACTTCCTTTGGTTAATCTACGAGTCAACAATGCAGCGTAGAAAACCGATAAAAATCCAAAAACGGCATTCCACCAATGTCTCAAGCCCATATAATCATTAGCGTCGGAAATCCATGCCATGATTGCTGTGAATGTATCAAAACTAGATCCATACAAATGCATCAATCGGTCTGGGTCTTCAATGGTTGCGGCCGAAACTCCATCGGTTTGGTATTTGCGAGCTACGGTAACCATTTTTTGCCCTTTAATGGCGTTGGTATCGATGGGCATTTGCATGCCTATTTTATCTAAATGGTAGTTGGCAATCAGTTTTGCATATTCATATTGAACAAATTCATCTCCCGATATACCGGCTTTTTTGCTTGTTTGGGTAATGTAGAAAAAACTCAAAATGGATAACAATACAAAGGCCAATTTTGACCAATTCCCTTTGGGATTAATATAAAAATTCAGGGCTTGTTGCAACTTGGAGTTCCAAGTTTTCAATACATCTAAATTGTCTGACTTTTTATTTTCTAAGGTAATGAATGATTCAGCGCTGCAGGCTTTTTCTAAGTAATAGGGCAGTTCCTCGAATGCACAGAGTTTGGGACAAATTTCTGCTAATTGAATTAATGACGAAAGATTCGCCACAATGGCTGTAAAGTTGGCGCGTTGCGATTGTTGACCGCTCAATAATTGATTGGTTATTGAATTTTGATCCGTTTCAGCACAGATATAATGTAGAGGATTATTTGATTCTACAGCAATTTCTTGCTTGATTTTCTGCAAGTGAGCAGGCTTAAGAGGTTTCTCTGCATTAACAATGACAAACCAACCGTCTTTTAGTTCTGATATTTGAGTTGAATTCGAAATTTGAATGGAATCAGAAGAAAGGTTTGACTCTTTTTCATCTGACATCCAGGTCAAAGTGGTTAGTTGGATGTTTTTCACTTCCACAGAACCTTTTTCTACTTTTTTAGCCATGATTTTGCGTATTCAGTGCGAAATTAATTTCTTTTATTGTTGTATTTAGTTTTATGAGTAAGTTTAATCCCAAATGATGTAAAAATGCAAATAAACTGATTTATTAGTTGCAGTTGATTTTGGTAAATCGGCGTAAGGGCTAGGAATTAAATTGACTTTAAGTATCACTTCGGTTACTCCAGGTGCAAACGGATGATCTGTCAGTGATTTGGCGTTCAATATGCTTTCGGCATAATTGCTTGAGCAATTTGCTTTTACTACTTTTTTAATTTCTTCTAAGTTCCAGTTTTTAAGATCGCTTTCCTCATATCCAAAGTTAAATGGACTAAATTTTTCTGGGGATATTCTTTTTAAAACCGAGAATTTTGATTGAATGCTTTGTTTTCCGGGGAATTTATAATTGCAAATTTCTGCATCCTCATTATAGTTGTGTTGATTAATCATCAAAGTAGTGACTCTGGATTCTTCAATTGATTTAACCACCCACTTAGGTTCTTCATAAAGATAAGATAATGATATTTTTTGATCAAGGATACTTTGGTAGTCGCTGTCGATGGTGAATTTTATAGAGTCATTTACAGGATGTTGATAGTAACCGGTTTTTCCAGTGAAGACGCTATCAAATCCCAAAGTAAAGCCCAAGTCTTCAAAATAGAAAATCACCGGTTGTGCAGTATCTGGTCCAGAATCAAATACAGGGTTTTCTTGGCCCAATGCTGAATCAATTGCAGTATTAGAAGCTGGTTCAGTAGACGGGTTTGAGCAACTGGCAATGAAAACAATTAGTGACAATAGCATAAAGCTAAAGCAAAGTTGAATGCAAGATTTTAAATTCATTACTTGTGTGTTTTTTGTAATTAAGTCTCAAATAAACAATTAATTCTTTGAAAGAAGAGAATTTACCATTAATTTTGCCGCCCACTAAAGGAGGAATTTTATATTGACACAAGAATCAAAAGATCAACAAAATGAAGAAATCGTAAGCGCAGCTGCGGTTTCTACTCCAGCTCCCAAGAAAAGTTCAACTGCAGCTTCTGCACATGATGATTTTGACTGGGACGCTGACGAAGCGGGCTTCCAGTCTTATTCTAAGGAAGATCGTCTTAAGCTCGAAGAGCAGTACAACAACACCTTCAATCCCGTAACTGAGAAAGAAGTTGTTAAAGGTGTAGTCGTTGCAATTAACGACAAAGACGTAGTAGTTAACATCGGCTTTAAAAGCGATGGTATGGTACCACGTACAGAATTTCGCGATATGCCCGACTTGAAAGTGGGTGATAACGTAGAAGTATTTGTTGATATTGCCGAAGACAAAATGGGTCAGTTGATCTTGAGTCGCCGCAAGGCCTTGCAAGAAACAGCATGGGAACGCATCATTGAAGCAATGGAAAGCGACACCGTTGTTACAGGTTACGTTCGCTCTAGAACCAAAGGTGGTTTAGTTGTTGATGTTTTCAACATCGATACTTTCTTGCCAGGTTCACAAATTGATACGAAGCCAGTTCGCGATTACGATCAATACGTAGGTAAAACTATGGATTTCAAGATCGTTAAAGTGAACGAAGTATACAAAAACGTAGTTGTATCTCATAAAGCACTTATTGAAGATGATATTGAAGCTCAGAAATCTGAGATCTTGTCTCGTCTTGAAAAAGGACAAGTACTTGAAGGTGTAGTTAAAAACATGACCAGCTTCGGAGTATTTGTTGATTTGGGTGGAATTGACGGTTTGTTGCACATCACTGATATCTCTTGGGGTAGAATTAACCACCCAGAAGAGGTGTTGAAATTAGATGAAAAAGTAAATGTTGTAATTCTTGATTACGATGATACTAAGAAGCGTATCTCTTTGGGATTGAAGCAGTTGTCTGCTCACCCATGGGATGATTTAGATCCATCTATCGCTGAAGGTTCAAAAGTAAATGGTAAAGTAGTTAGCGTTGCTGATTACGGTGCTTTCATTGAAATTAAACCTGGAGTTGAAGGATTGGTTCACGTTTCTGAAATGAGCTGGAGCTCTCACTTGAGAAATCCATCTGAATACCT
Organism: uncultured Rhizobium sp.; assembly: GCA_964408945.1. Classification (GTDB taxonomy): domain Bacteria; phylum Bacteroidota; class Bacteroidia; order NS11-12g; family UBA955; genus VMCP01. The sequence continues at coordinate 79,600 of CAYPBJ010000005.1, forward strand.
AACAGTTGGCGAAGATATTGATGCAGTTGTATTGTCACTTGACCGCAGCGAGCACAAAATGAGCCTTGGTATTAAGCAATTGACTCAAGATCCTTGGGTTGAAATTGCAAATAAATACCCTGTAGGTAGCAAACATAAAGGGGTAGTTAAAAACTTGACTTCTTATGGTTTGTTCCTTGAATTGGAAGAAGGTATCGACGGACTGGTTCACGTTTCTGACTTGAGCTGGAACAAGAAGATCAAACATCCAAGTGAATTCGTGAAAAAAGGCGAATCTCTAGAAGTGATTGTTCTTGAGGTAGATTCTGACAACCGTCGTTTGAGCTTAGGCCACAAACAGTTGGAAGAGAATCCTTGGGATACTTTCGAAACCATCTTCACTTTGGGTTCAATTCACGAAGGTACAGTTACCAGCATCAATGATAAAGGAGCAACCATCCAGTTGCAATACGGTGTTGAAGCATTCGCTCCAACTCGTCACATCAAGAAGGCTGATAACAAGCCAATGAAAGAAGACGAAGTATTTGAATTTGAAGTGATTGAATTCTCTAAAGATTCTAAGAGAATCATCGTTTCTCATACAAACATTTGGAAAGGTGCTGAACGTGCTAAAGACGGAGAAGAGAAAAATTCTCGTGAAAAAGCAAGAAAGAATACATCTAAAACTATGAAGAAGATCAACCAATCTTCTGAAAAGACCACCCTTGGTGAATTAGATGCTCTTTCTGAATTGCGTGCACAGTTCGAAAAAGCTGAATCTAAACCTGCCGCTAAAGCAGCAAAAGAAGTAAAAGAAGCTCCTGCAGCTGCAGAAACTTCATCAACTGGTGTTTCAGAATTGAAAGATCTATCTGGTGTTGGTCCTGCTATGGTTAAGAGAATGTCTGCGTTAGGTGTAAATACCGTCGAAGATTTGATCGCAATCACTGACGAAAAGGCGGCTGAATTGGCTGAGCAAGATTCCAAAATTTCTGCTGAACAGTGGACAAAATGGATCGCTGAAGCTAAAGCTTAATTCAACTAATTAAATTACAAGAAGTCCCGCTGGAAACAGTGGGACTTTTTTGTTTTCTAGTATTTCGGTAACTTTGATAAATCATAATGGATCATTTACAAACCCAATTAACTGCTGCTTTCTTAGTCAGTTTACTTCACGGTTTAATACCTTCTCATTGGTTGCCTTTAATTGCATACGCAAAAAGCCAGAAACTAAATAGTTCTTGGTTGCTTCGTGAAGCGGGTATTATTGCCATTATTCACGCATTGGGTACCATTTTAATTGGTTATTTGGTTTATCATACTGCTCACCTTAGTCATTTGGGTACACTTGCCATTAACGATTTAGAAGACGCAATTGATGAATTGAGATTTATTCTTCCATTTGAGAAGTTCTCTGCTTTGATTCTGTTCATATTGGGACTGGTTTTTCTATATAGACATTACAATCATAAACACTTTCATCTTGACCATAAAAAATTTGGCAAGAGAATGCTAACAGGTATAATCGTTGCGATGTTTTTAAGCCCCTGTATGGAAATAGTGGGTTTTTATTTTACGCTAGCACCATACGGCTTGGACGCTTTTTGGAAATTGAGTTTTATGTACCTCTTTACTACCATGGTAAGTATTTCTGCTGGGGTAATGATCTTCAATAAAGGAATGGAGAAAATAAATATCCATAAATGGGAACACAACGCAGGAATCTTCAGCAGCGTTCTGATGATGGTTTCAGCGGTGCTTATGTGGTTCTTTTAATTTTCGTGGGTTTTACCTAAATATTTGTCAATCACATTGTGAATGACGTATAACAAAGGCAACAAAATTATTGCCATACCTAATTTATAGATATAATTGATGGTTCCCACTTGTAGAACCCAAGTCAGTGAGTAGTTTCCGCCTATATAAAAGGCAATTACCAAGACTACATAACTATCAATAAACTGGCTGACAATGGTGCTGCCTGTAGCCCTCAACCAAATCATTCTATCATTGGTGTATTTTTTTATTCTTTCAAATATTAAGGCGTCTATCAATTGACCAATTAAAAAAGCAACCAATGAACCAACAATAATCATTAACCCTTGTCCGAATACGGCATTGAATGCGCTTCCCATGTTTTCAATGCCCTGTGTTTTAGCACCTTTTAGCCACCAAGTTGCTCCCTCCAACGACATAGCCAATCTGACCATTAAAAATGAGTAAACCAACATGATTACGGCCAAATAGGAAAGGCGTTGTACACCTTTCTTGCCAAAATACTCATTAATAATATCAGTAAGTACAAATACAAAAGGCCATAAAATGACTCCAGCAGTCATATCTAAATTGTAGGTTGATTCTCCCCATTGCAAATTCAATGGTTTAACCCCCAAGCTACCTTCCAATGAAAATATCTTTGCACCAATGAATTCCGCAATGATGGCATTGGTCAAGAAGGAAAATCCTAAGACAATAAACAGTCTATTTTTACGTTCATTGAAGGTGTTTGTTGATTCATTCATCATTCGCTTTCAAATCTAGTCAAATTAGACAGGTTTTAAAATGTGAATAAGCCAATTAATGCCTTTACGTAATCATGTTTAATTTTACCACTGATAAACTCGTACAATGAAATTTTGGTCGTCCATTCTTTGTTTTACATTCATTTTTACCCAATTATTAGGGCAAAAATTGTCATCTAGTGAAGATTTAATAAGAACATTGATTCAACAAGGAAAAATTGCTGATGCCAAAATTGAAATTCAGAAACAATTGGCATCCAATCCCAATAACTCAGAAGCACATTTTGGTTTAGGCCTCTGTTACATCAATTCAAAAGAATATAGTACCGCTTTAGTGTCCCTTAATAAAGCAATTAATTTAAATCCAAGTTTGAAGGATGCTTATTTCTACCGGTTTTTAGCCAATATCGAAACGTCTAATTTTCAATTTGCCCTAGCAGATATCAATCAGCATCTGAAATATTTCTCTCAAGATACATTGGCACATTCTCAAAAAATGAATTTAGCTATTCAAATGAGGGAATACAATGATGCAATTCAAGAAGGTTATTGGTTATTTGACCATAAATTCGGCGGTGACGAAATTATTATTCAACAAATTAAATTGTTAGAAATGCAAAAAAGCCCCAAAGAACAAATTTCATTTTTGAATAGGGTAATTTTAGATTACAGAGATAATCATTTGTGGTATTATCACAGAGCTCAAGCGTATTTTAATTTGGGCGAATATGAGAAGTCATTAATTGATTTAGATCGATTTTTAATTGTTGAACCTAAATCAGTGATTGCATTAAAACTTCGATTTGATAACCACTATTTCCTCCGAAACTTACCGAAATGTGAAATTTTCATTCAAGAACTCATGGATCTTGAACCAGAAAATGGCTTGTTTTACAGCGATTACGGACATATATTACTCCAAAAGGGTGAATGGAATAAAGCCATTAAAAATTTTGACCAGGCCATCAAATTCAAGTCTGACCATCTTGGTTATGTTTACTTGGGACGAGGAATCGCTCGCTTTAATTTAAATCAGAAAAAATTAGCCTGTGCTGATTGGGAAAAAAGTTTGCTGTTAGGTGAGACCATTTCTAAAAAATATCTAAACAACTATTGCGAGTAAAAATTATTACATATAGCTTTTTGGTTTTGGGTGGTTTGTTCTTCCTTTCTAATGGAATTGAACCCCCACAAAAAACGCGTCCTGCTAACAACGATTCTGTGTTAAACCAATCTAACCAATTTTTTCAGTCACCAGATGTTGCATTTTGGTTGCGAGACATTGAATTATCCTCAGATTCATTTTTGGTCGTTGATAAAAAATCTCGAAAAGTAATAGACGTACTTCATAAGTCTCAAGTTTTGAAAATAGAAACTGGTAAAAACCTGAAAGAATTAGCAAAGATTTATCATTTTGTACATAAGTTGGATTCGAATTCGCAGGTAAAATTTGTTCGAGGACGTAAGGAGTTTTTTAACTATCCTAAAATTGAACCCCATATCAGTCCAGCTGAGGCTATTTTTAAAAGTGTTGGGGTAGATACGGCGTTGGCAAGATTTATTCTACTGATTGAAAGTCCAAGCAATCCATCTGCCATTTCTATTTCTGGCGCTAGAGGTCATTTTCAATTAATGCCATCAGTGGCAAGAAAATACGGATTGGTGATCAATCAATATAGAGATGATAGGCTGAATTTCGAAAAATCTGCCGTAGCAGCAGCTAAATTGATGAAGCAATATTGCATTCCACAAGCCCAACGAATAGCTTTAAGTGCAGGTATATTGGTTGATTCGTCTGCAAAGACTGAACTTTGGTTTCGATTGTTGGTCTTACATGTGTATAACGCAGGTTCTGGCAATGTGGCAAAAGCAGTTAGGGTATATGCTGCCGATGGATTAACAGGAGAGGAGTTGATCATGAAATTATGGAAAACACATGTTGGAGCATTTGGAAATAGTTCTCAAAATTATTCTCAAGTGGCATTAGCAAGTCATTTAGCTTACAATAGGTATTTATCAAATAAAAAATCAGAGGTTTTTTCTCAAGCAGCCCAAAATAATGCTGCCAATTAGCATTTGTTTTTATGGCATATTTTTTACTGTTTTTTCCATTGTTGGTCGACAAACGGAATAATAAAATGGACAAAATAACCTTCTCGGTGTGCAACAAAACTCACATACTAACATATTGCTTTCAATGTGCATTTTTTAAGTTGTTCATTTTTAGGCAAATAAAGCATTATTTAGAGCGATTTTAAATTAAAAACTATGTTAACAATTTATTTTCGAGGCTTGGTTTCACTTGGTATATTTGCGACGCGATACAAGTTTCGTCAAACTAGTTATGAATATTAGTCGAATCAAAATGTGGGCTCTAGCAATTGGTTTCACCATTGCTTCTCCCATTTTATCTCAGGCACAACCAAATGCCGATGAAGGGAAAAAACTCTATGAAGCCAACAACTGCGGAAGTTGTCATGCTCTTGACAAGAAAGTTGTGGGTCCAGCCTTGCGCGGGGTCCATGAGAGAAGATCAGAGGAGTGGTTGGTGCAATGGATCAGAAACAACAAGAAATTCAGAGAGAGTGGTGATGCTGATGCAATAGCCATTTACAATGAATATGGCGGAGCAGCCATGAACATTTTCGAGAATTTGACACCAGCTCAAGTTCTTGATATTGTTGAGTACATCAAAACAGCTCCAGCTCCTGCAGCTCCTAAAACTGATGCCCCTGTTGGACCATCAGAGCCTCAGGCAGATTCTTCTACCAAATACATCTTATTGATTTTGGTGGTGATTTTTGGAATTGTATTGATGGTTTTAGGCAGAGTTAAGAATACATTGCGCAGAGTTGCAGCTGAAAAAGATCCTTCTGAGGGTGAATTTTTGGGAGATAACCGCAAATGGTATTTAAAATTGTTGCCATCCAAATTGGCAAATATGAATCCTACAGTTTTAGCAATTTTTATCACCCTAGCGGTTGCACTACCCGGTGCTTGGTATGGTTATAAATTTGCAATAACTGAAGTAGGGGTTCAAAAAGGATATGCACCAACGCAACCTATAGCATTTTCTCACAAGTTGCATGCTGGTGAATTGAATATTGATTGTAAATATTGTCACTCAACGGTTGAAGAATCTAAGAGTGCCAGTATTCCTGCATTGAACACTTGTATGAACTGTCATAAAGGTGTACAAGCAACAGAGAAATACAACGGAGAGATTTCCCCCGAAATCAAGAAAATATATGCCGCTCTTGATTATGATCCTCAGGCACTTCCTGGGAAAGAATACGGTAATAATCCTAAGCCGATAAGATGGGTTAGAATTCACAATTTACCGGATCACGCATATTTCAACCACTCACAACACGTTGTAGTTGGAAAACTACAATGCCAAAGTTGCCATGGTCCAGTTGAAAAAATGGAAGTAGTTCAACAATGGAATACACTTCAAATGGGCTGGTGTATTGATTGTCACCGCAATACAGGCATAGATGCTGCAAACAACAATTATTATGCAGCTTTGCACGATAAAGCGGCAAAAGATTTGAAAAAGAATCAAAACAATAGTCAATATTTTGGGCCTGACGGAAAAGTTAAAATCACTCCTGCTATGAACGGTGGATTGGAGTGTGCTAAGTGCCACTATTAAAAAAATAGAAAAACACGAAATGTCAAATAATATCAAATACTGGAAAGGCGAAGAGGAATTAAATAGAGATCCTCAGTTTTTAGCTGACCAAAAACGTGAATTTGGAGAAGCATTGCCTTTAGATAAAGCATTGTCTGATGAAGGGTTTGAATTAAACTCTAATCGTCGTGACTTTTTGAAGTACTTTGGCTTTAGCGTAACTGCAGTAGCCTTGGCTTCTTGTTATAAAACAAAAGTTAGACACGCTGTTCCTTACTTGGTGAAGCCAGAAGACGTAACTCCTGGTGTAGCTAACTATTACCGCTCTACTTGTAACTCTTGTTCAGTAGGTTGCGGAATAGAAGTTAAAGTGCGTGAAGGTAGACCTATCAAACTAGACGGAAGCCCTGATTCACCTATTTCTAAAGGTGGTTTGTGTGCTACCGGACAAGCTTCTATTCTTTCTTTATATGATACCGAAAGATTAGCTAATCCGCTAGTGAAAGGCGAGGAGAATAAAGATTGGAATTCTATTGATGGTGATATCAAGGGTAAATTAGCCAAAATGGCTGCGAGCAACGAAAACGTTGTTTTGATTTCAAATTCAATTCATAGCCCTTCTACATTAAAAACAATCGAAACTTTCACAACTACATACCCAAATGTTAAGCACATCATGTATGATGCGGTTTCTTACAATGGTATGTTGGAAGCAAATTTGAAGGATTTCGGTAAGAGAGCAGTTCCTCATTACAATATAGGTGCTGCTAAAGTGATTGTTTCATTTGCTGCGGATTTCTTAGGTACTTGGATTTCTCCAGTCGAGTTTCAGCGTGAATATTCTGTAAACCGTCGTCCTGAGAATAAAGATGGCATGTCAGTGCACATTCAGTTTGAAAGCAATTTGTCAATTACTGGTACAAATGCCGATCATAGATTCCCAATGTTGGCTTCTAAAGAGTTGGCTTATGTCGCAACTCTTTATAACTATATTGCAAAGGCAAAAGGTATTGCACAGATTGCTGTTCCAACTAATTCTGAATTAGCAGGAAACTCAATTGAAAAAGCTGCCAAAATATTGATTGCAAACGAAGGTAAATCTTTGGTTATTTCAGGAAGCAATTCCGTTGATATTCAAAGAGTTATCAATGGAATAAACATGCTTTTGGGTAGTTACAATAGCACAATTGATATCCAAAATCATTCTAACCAATTCAAAGGCGATGACAAATCTATTCAAGATGCATTTGATGGCTTGAATAAAGGAACTATTAAAGGTGTCATTTTCTATGGTGCAAATCCTGCATACAATCATAATAAAGATTGGGCAGCGGCTATAGCAAAAGCATCACTTTCAGTAAGTTTATCGTCTACGAAAGATGAATCTGCTGCTTCTTGTCAGTATGTTTTGCCAGATAATCACTTCCTAGAAAGTTGGGGTGATGCTGAACCTATCAAAGGACATGTTCACTTCATACAGCCAACTATTTCAAACGTATTTAATACACGCCAAGCTCAAGAAACTTTATTGACTTGGTCAAATGCTTTGCCAGGAAATGAAAATGATCCTTTTGCTAAGAAAGGTATACTTTCCCAAAAATTGGAAGCAGCGCCTTACTACTTATTCTTGAAAGCATTCTGGGATGGTAAAGTTGCTGATTTCAATAAAGCGTTGGAAATTGGTTATGTTAGCACTGCTGATGCTTCTTCTAATGCAGCTTCCTATGCTGGTACAGTAGCTGATTTAGCAGGTGCAGTTTCTAAATCAAATAGCAGCAATGGCATTGATTTAGTGCTTTACCAATCTGTTGGAATGCGTGATGGTGCTTCTGGAAATAACCCATGGTTATTTGAATTACCAGATCCGGTAAGTAAGGTTTGTTGGGATAACTATGTTTCTCTACCTAAATCTTTAGCGGTTTCTCTAGGAATTGAAAAAGATGATACAGTTAATCTTGAAATTAACGGTGTTAAACTTCAGAATGTCCCTGCAATGGTTCAACCAGGTCAGTCAAACAATACTGTTGGATTGGCTGTCGGTTTCGGACATACACACGCTGGAAAAGTAGGTGGTTCAATTGAAAAAGGATTTGCTCCTGTAGGTGTAAATGCTTACAAATTCATGTCGGCTACACGCTCAATGGTGATCAATAATATTACCATTACCAAGGGTGATGATACATACGCATTGGCACAAACTCAAACTCACCATAGTATTGAAGGACGTGACATCGTTAAAGAATCTACGTTTGCTGAATTCCAAAAGAATCCAAAAGCAGGAAACGATAAAGCAGCAACACATATCTACACCATTTGGGAAAAAGCTGAATACCGTAAAGATGGTTCACCGAATCACCTTTGGGGTATGGCGATTGACTTAAATGCATGTACAGGTTGTGGATCTTGTGTAGTAAGTTGTTCTATTGAGAATAACGTTCCTGTAGTTGGACGTGATGAAATTAGACTTCGTCGTGAAATGCACTGGATACGTATTGATAGATACTATTCATTCGCAAATACTCAAAAGGAAATGTTCAACGGTGCAGCTTATGTAACCGAAGAAGATAAGGTAACTGAATTAGACGGTGTTTCTAAAGGCGAACAAACTTATGCTCATTGGGAAAATGTTCAGGTGATACACCAACCTATGATGTGTCAGCACTGTTCACAAGCCCCTTGTGAAACTGTTTGCCCAGTATTGGCAACTACACACTCATCTGAGGGTTTGAACCAAATGACCTACAATCGTTGTATTGGTACTAAGTATTGTGGAAATAACTGTCCATACAAGGTACGTCGTTTCAACTGGTTCCGTTATAATGATAACGATAAGTTTGATTTCCATTTCAATAATCCTTTGGGTAAAATGGTTATCAATCCTGATGTTACCGTTAGAACAAGAGGTGTGATGGAGAAATGTTCTTTCTGCGTTCAAAAGATTCAAGAAGCAAAATTGAAAGTTAAACGCGAAGGTGGATCTCCTCAAGAAGTAAAAGTTGAAACTGCTTGTCAACGTGCTTGTCCTTCAAATGCAATTGTATTTGGTGATTTGCACAATGAAAACAGTGAAATCAGCAAGTTGTATAAGAATGAAAGAGGTTTTGGTGTGTTGGAACAGTTGAACATTCAGTCTTCTGTTAAGTACATGACCAAAATTCGTAACACTCAAAATATTTAACCCCACAAATTAAGAAAATGATACACGATTCATTAATCAGGGAAAGGTTAGTTACCGGCGACAAAACCGCCGCTGACGTAACCAGAGATATTTCCCGTCCGATTTTAAATCAGCCATCAAGTGCATGGAAAGTAGGTTTTACATTGTCTATTGTGTTTTTGGCGATTTTTGGAATCAGCTTGTTCTACACCATTTGGACAGGTATTGGAGTTTGGAATATCAATAAATCAGTGATGTGGGGTTGGGATATCACCAACTTCGTATTTTGGGTGGGTATTGGTCACGCAGGAACATTGATTTCAGCGGTATTGTTATTATTCCGTCAAAAATGGCGGATGAGTATCAACCGTTCTGCCGAAGCAATGACCATTTTTGCCGTAATATGTGCTGCTATGTTCCCTGTATTTCACATGGGACGTGTATGGGTAGGTTATTGGGCATTACCGCTTCCCAATGCGTTTGGTTCGTTGTGGGTTAACTACAATTCTCCGTTGTTGTGGGACGTATTTGCGATTTCTACCTATTTCTCTGTTTCATTATTATTTTGGTACATTGGTTTGATTCCTGACATCGCCACTATTCGTGATAAGGTAAAAACCAAAGGTGCTAAATATTGGTATAACTTCTTTGCTATGGGTTGGACTGGTAGCACTCGCACTTGGGCTAGATATGAATTAGTTTCATTGATCTTGGCAGGTTTGAGTACTCCATTGGTACTTTCAGTTCATACCATTGTATCAACAGACTTTGCAACTTCAGTAATACCAGGTTGGCACACTACCATTTTCCCTCCATACTTTGTAGCGGGTGCGATTTTTTCTGGATTTGGTATGGTGGCTACTTTGTTGGTTGTTGCTCGTAAAGTAATGAATTATGAGAATTACATTACCATTGGACACCTTGAAGCCATGACTAAAATCATCATGGTTACTGGAACATTGGTGGGTATTGCTTATATTACAGAGTTCTTTATTGCATGGTATTCTGGTGTTCCAGAAGAGCAATATGCATTCTTGAATCGTGCATTTGGACCATACTGGTGGGCTTATTGGAGTATGATGAGTTGCAACTTGATTGCGCCTCAGGTATTTTGGTTCAAATGGGCTAGAACTACACCTTGGTTCATTTTCATTATGAGTATTGTAGTGAACGTGGGAATGTGGTTTGAGCGTTTTGTAATCATTGTAACTTCCTTGCATAGAGATTACTTGCCTAGTAGCTGGGTAATGTATGCAGGTTCCTTGACTGAAATTGGGTTGTTTTTGGGAACATTTGGAATTTTCTTCACTTGTTTCTTCTTGTTTGCTAAGTTCTTGCCCGTTATTAACATGGCTGAGGTTAAGAGCATTTTGAGAAACCGCGAATAATTAAATAGATTCTAACATGGCTATTTTAGATAAAAACTTAAGTCTTAGAAACCGCAACAAGATATTGGTTGGGGTTTGGGAAGATGAAGATGCTCTTGTAGATGCAGCACATGCATTGGTTGACAAGGGAATTCATATTCATGATATTTACACTCCTTACCCAGTGCACGGTCTTGATCGTATCATTGGTGTTAAAAGAAGTAAATTAGCACGAGTTGCGTTCTTGTGTGGATTGACTGGTCTTATACTTATGGTTACCATGATTTGGTACATGTATGTAATTGATTGGCCCATCAACATAGGTAATAAACCAGTTCGTTTTACTCCTTCTTGGATTCCTGTAATGTTTGAAGGTACAGTATTGTGCACAGCTTACGGAATGGGATTCTTTTTCTTTTGGAGAAATAGAATGCTTTTTGCTGTGAAAAACGATTTGTTAGATGATCGTCAAACCGATGACAGATTGGTCGTTGCCATTGAAACTGTTGAAGGTATGAATGAAGCAGAAGTTGTTGAATTAATGAAGTCAAAGGGTGCTGTTGAAACTAAAGAGTTTCAGGCAGTTTGTAAATAATTAAGGAGATTGAAATGACAAAGAAATTAAATTTAGCTGTTGCATCCCTTGTTCTCGTTTTTTTGGGCACTGGTTGCGTAAGCCGCGGAAATGACCCAGGTTGGGAGTACGCTCCTGATATGTATTATTCTAAAGGCTATGAACCCTACAATCAAGGTGATTCATTTACTCTTAATCCGCACGGTATGAGTATGAGAACTCCAGTAGAAGGTACTGTTGCTGTGGGTAAGTCAGATTTTCATTATTCTCTACCTAATACAGGTGAAGGTTATGAAGCTGCTGCCACGCAAGTAGTTACTCCTGCTGGTATCGATCAAATTGACACCCGTGGAAAGTATATGTATGAAATCTATTGCTCTCCTTGTCACGGTGCATCCGGTAACAATGACGGTGGCGTATTCAAGAAGGTTTCTACTTTGAAACCAGCTTGGAAAGGGTATACTGACGATTATATCAAAAACCTTCCTGAAGGTCAAATCTACCACGTTCTTACCTACGGAAAGAACAATATGGGTAGCCACGCATCGGTTTTAAAACCCGTTGATCGTTGGAGAGTTGTTAAATATGTTAAACTATTAAGCCAAGGTGGTAATTCCAATGCGGTTGCTTCAAATGCATCTACAATGGACTCTGCTGCAGTAGCAAAGTAATTCTAATTTGAATTTTTATGGGACACGGACATCATATTGAAATTAAGCAAGAAACCTTTTCTATGCCTGCGAAGGCAAAGAACTTAACATTAATTGTTATGGTTATTGGTTTGGTTCTTTCTGGAATTGGAATTGCTACAATTGATCATAATACAAATGGTTTTGTTGCTGTATCTGGACATCACGATGCGCATTCTACTGCAGAAAAACATGAAGGTGATCACGCTGCTGAACCAGCTAAACATGAAGCTCATGAAGGACATGAGGCTGCGGCAACTGAAACAGCGCATGAAGAACATGGAAATGTAGAAACGGAAGACTTTGGTCCTCGTGTTACTTACACCTCACAAGACAAGCCTTGGGCAACAAGAATTTGGGCTAACCTTTTGGTTGCAGGCTATTTCTTTACAATGGTATCTTTATGCGGACTTTTCTGGTATGCAATCCAATACGCTGCAAATGCTGGTTGGTCTAGCTCACTTAAAAGAGTACCTGAAGCTATTTTTACCTTCATCCCAGTGCCATTTGTAGTCTTGTTAATTGCTGTTGCAATGGGTAAAAATGATCTTTATCATTGGGCACATTACGAACATTTACATTTAGGTCCTAATGATGCGGGTTACGATAGAATTTTAGCGGGTAAAGCAGGATTCCTTAACACTGGAATGTTGTTCATTCTCCCTACCATTCTAGTAGCAATTTGGGTGTTTTTAGGTAGTAGATTGAGAGCTTTATCGCTTGCAGAAGATTCTGCACCAAAGGGTGATACCACTAACTTTAGAAAAAGCATTCGTTTGTCTGCTACTTTCTTGGTGATTTTTGGATTTACGATAAGCATCGTAGCTTGGTTATTTATTATGAGTGTTGATGCACATTGGTACTCAACCATTTTTGGTATCTATAATTTTGCTACAAGTTGGGTTTCTGCTATTTCTGTGATTGCAGTAACTGTTCTATACTTAAAGAGTCAAGGTTACTTAGGTCTTGTAAATAAAGAACACCAACACGATTTAGGTAAGTTTATGTTCGCTTTCACTGTTTTCTGGGCCTACATTTGGTTGTTTCAGTATTTGTTGATTTGGTACGCTCATATTCCTGAAGAAATGATGTACTACCAACCTCGTTTTGAAAACCATAAAGCGATGTTCTTGGGTAATTTCTTTATCAATTTTGCTTTGCCGTTCTTGTTCTTGTTGATGAGATCAGCAAAGAGAAATAGCAACATCTTAGCAGTAATTGGTGTGATGTTGGTGATTGGTCACTACTTTGATGTATGGTTCATGGTTTTCCCAGGAGTATTTGGTAATGGTATCACCATAGGATTCCTGGAAGTTGGAATGTTCTTGACTTTTGCTGGTCTATTTGCATTCTGGATTTTGAATAATCTTCAAAAACGTGGATTGGTTGCTATCAATCACCCTTACTTGGAAGAGTCTGTATACCACGATACTGGGGTATAATAATTAGAAACATTAAATTTAAAGGCCTTCTTGTTTCTCAAGGAGGCCTTTTTTATTATAGATTCATTAATTTCGCACATCAAATAAAATGGAACTTTCCGCAAAATACAATCCCTCCGAAATTGAAAATAAATGGTACCAGTTTTGGCTTGAAAATAAGTACTTTTCCAGCAAGCCTGATCATAGAGTACCTTATACCATAGTAATACCTCCTCCCAATGTTACTGGAGTGTTGCACATGGGTCATATGTTAAATAATACTATTCAAGACGTCTTAATAAGACGTGCTAGAATGCAAGGATTTAATGCTTGTTGGGTGCCAGGCACTGACCATGCTAGCATCGCTACCGAAGCTAAGGTCGTTCAACTTTTGCAGTCCCAAGGAATAAAAAAATCTGACTTAACAAGGGATGAGTTTTTAAAACATGCGTGGGATTGGAAAGAAAAATACGGTGGAATAATTCTAGATCAACTCAAAAGACTGGGTTCTAGTTGCGATTGGGATCGTACCCGTTTTACGATGGAACCAAAGTTGTCTGATGCAGTATCTTTCGTATTTATTGACCTTTATAAAAAAGGTTTGGTTTACAGAGGTACCCGTATGGTTAATTGGGACCCTCAAGGTAAAACCACTTTGAGTGACGAAGAAGTAAAATTCAAAGAGGTTCAAGACTCTCTCTATTATGTGAAATACGAGGGTGTTGATTTTGATGGATTTTTGCAAGTGGCTACCGCTCGTCCTGAAACTATTGCCGGTGATGTTGCCGTTTGTGTGCATCCGGAAGATGAGCGTTATGCTGCATTGATTGGTAAAAAAGTTCGTGTTCCGCTGATTAATAGAGAGGTTGAAATAATTTCAGATACTTATATTGATAAGGAGTTTGGTACTGGTGTTCTTAAAGTTACACCAGCTCATGATATTCACGATTATGAAATAGGGTTGAAATTTAAACTACCCGTCATTGATACACTTAATGATGATGGTTCTATTTCTGAGGCCGGTGTCTTATTCGTAGGCCAAGATCGTTTCGAGGCTCGAAAGAATTGGGTAGGGGCTTTGAATGAAAGTGAGCTACTCATCAAGGTTGAAGAATACACTCATAACGTTGGATTTAGCGAGCGGACAGATGCGGTAGTTGAGCCTAAAATAAGTACTCAGTGGTTCTTAGACATGAAAAAATTCATGGATCAAAATCCAGAAGTTTTATCTTCAGTTATGAATGATGAAGTTCATTTTCATCCAGAAAAATTAAAGAATACCTATAAACATTGGATGGAAAATATTCGAGATTGGAATATTTCACGTCAGTTGTGGTGGGGTCATAGAATTCCAGCATTCTATGACCAAGAAGGAGATTTTGTGGTTGCTGATTCAATTGAAAAGGCCATTGAAGAATTTGCAAAAAAAGGGAAAACTATAGCCATTAGTGATTTAAAACAAGATGAAGATGTTTTAGATACATGGTTTAGTAGTTGGCTTTGGCCTATTAGTGTTTTCGATGGATTTGAATCTCAGGAAGAAGTTGATTATTATTACCCAACAAATGATCTAGTAACAGGACCAGATATCATGTTCTTTTGGGTAGCGAGGATGATTATGGCCGGTTACGAGTTTCGCAAGGAAAAGCCTTTCAAAAATGTTTATTTCACGGGTATTTTAAGAGATAAGCTTAGAAGAAAAATGAGTAAAAGTTTAGGCAATAGTCCGGATGCTCTCAAACTCATTGATGATTTTGGGGCTGATGCAGTGAGATTGGGCATGTTGTTGTGTGCTCCAGCCGGAAATGACATTCTTTTTGACGAATCTCAAATTGAACAGGGTAGAAACTTCTGCAATAAAATTTGGAACGCTTTCAGATTGTATAATTCATGGACAGGTGCAAATATTAGTGTAAGGCCATATGAATTGGAGTCTGCTAAGTGGTTTGAAAATAGAGTGAATCAAGTCTTGACAGAGAATGAAAAGCATTTTGAAGCTTTCCGATTGTCTGATGCTTTGATGAATTTATATAAACTCATCTGGGATGATTTTTGCTCGGTTTATTTGGAAGGAGTGAAACCTAAATATGGTGAGCAAATTTCAGAACCTGCAAGAATTCAAACACAACATTTCTTTTCTCAACTGATGAAAGCCATTCATCCTTTTATGCCTTTTATTTCAGAAGAAATTTACCATGTGTTATGGGGCGATAAACTCGATAAGCCTTGTGTGATCAGTGAATATCCACAGTCACAAAATAGTGCAACAGAATTCGATTCAGATTTAGTGCTTCAGGCAGTTTCGGAAGTGAGAAATTTAAGGGCACAAAAACAATTGTCCCCCAAAATTGAACTGAAAACTTGGATGGTGAATGCAGATCCATCCATCAATGCCTTTAGTGCGATGCTTGAGAAATTGGCCAATATTCAGCTTCAGACTTCAAATAGATATGAAGGTAATTTCATCATGTTGTTGGTGAAACAAACTGAAATTTGGATTGAAATTGAACAGGAGATCAATATTGAAGAGGAATGCGCCAAAATTGAAAAGGAAATTGGTTACCTAAAAGGATTTCTAAAAAGTATAGACGCCAAACTATTGAATGAGAAGTTTATGGCAAATGCCAAACCCGATGTAATTGAAAGGGAAAAGCAAAAATACGACGATGCCCAATCGAAGATAAACAACTTTGAAATCCAACTAAAAGCACTCAGAGCTTAATTTCTGAGTGTTTTTAGTTTCTTTAATTGATATTCTCCAATGGCATTCCCTAAAAGTTTGCCGTTTTCAATTCCTTCTTTAAAATGGATACCACCAAAAAGCCTACTTTGGCAAGCTTGGTCGCTAGCTTCTCTGAAGTTTTTAAAGGTTCTTACTCCTAAACCGAATTCATTTTCAGCCGAATCGGTGTATGGATATTCTCCAAAGATAGAGGTTAGTACGGTAGCAGCTGCACTGGATATGACGCTATGTGCACTAGGGTATTCAGGAAATGCTGGGGTCTCTATCCTAGGGAGCCATGATGAATCTATATGACGTCGAATTACCGTTACCGGCCGAACATACTCAAAATGGTATTTTGCGTCCCATGCAGCAATAAATCCATCAAACATGGCTGCTGACATTCTCAACATGCCTTCAGCACTTTGAAATAAGCTATATTTCTGTTTTCGAGCTACTGTTGAAAACATGGAAAGCCAGTGTCCAGCGGGAGAAACTTTTAGTACTTTAATAGTTGCATGACCATAGTGGAACGTACTATTGGGGTTATCATCCCAGTATTTTGCGGTGAGCAATTTAAAGCTATCAGCACTGTTACTTGCTTCGTACACTTCTTTCATATACGCATTGAATCTTTTGTTGGTGCTGGAACCATTATTATTAATATAGGGTTCTGGTTGAGGTAATACATTTCTCAACTGAGACGATGAATCTAATAATGCGGGACGAATTCTTTTCCATTTTGGTTCAACAGCCTGCATAAACTCTAGGGGAGTAGGTTGCCATAGTTGTGGATCATTTTTGGCAAGATAGAAATCAGTTCCTCTAATTTGCATAAAGGTGTCTTTTTTTGCCCAGCGGAAAATAGCATTTCCAATAGAATCTCCCCATGCTATGGAACGTTCAAAAACTTTAGAATGAAGAATATTTTTGTAATGGGTTAGTTTTCTTTCTCTAAAATGATTGACTGAATCTTCTTTGTAAACTAGTTGTCTTGCAGTGGTTGTGTAAGCAGATAATGCAACTAAATCTAAACAATACCCCAAGGTTGTGTCCACCATGGGTTTGTCTGTAAATCCATTGAATTGCTTCGATGTGCTAAGATATTTGGAATTAAAGGGTTGTATTGCTTCATAGGCAGCAACACAACTGTAGAAGTATCTTCTACTAGCAACAGGAGGTGTTACACCATCTAAAACTACCGCATTTTGTATGGCATGGTTGCATTCGCTCAATATATCATTATTGAAAATGACTTTTTGATTGCTTTCCACTTCCGATGAACAAGAAACAAATAATCCTACAAATAAAATCGAAAACCTAAGTGAGGTAGAAATTTTCATAATCAAATTTAACGAAAAAAGGCCGCTCAAAGCGGCCTTTTTATTATTTGAAACGATTATAAGATTACTTCTCGTCTTCGAGAATGATTCCTGATTGTCCTTTGTATGGAGATTGTACCTGTACAAAATCTTTTAAACGCTTAATGCTCTTTACGCGTACAGTCGATTTAGAACGGTTTTTTGCTTCTTTTCTTTTAAGTCTTGTAACTCCCATGGCGATTAAATTTCGTGCAAATATAAGGTTATTTTAATAAATCTCAAAAGAAATTGGCTTAATTATTTGAACTTGAGATATCTTTTCCTTTATTATCTGTCCAAATTACCGATTTTACCAATTTGTTGATCACAATTCCAGGTGTCTTGCTCGAGTAATATCCGGATCCACGTCCAATATAGCTACTTTTCTTTGTGCCATCTTTTAATATCAAAGTCGCGTTTACAGCATTTGAGGGAGCTCTCAAAAACTTCATTTCCGCATTTGGATCAAACAATTTAACAAAGTCATTGTTTTGAGAAGCAGCAATACCCAATTTTTGATTGGCTTTTTCATACCATACCAATCCGCGACCATCTCCTGGTACATAAAATCCATTACCAACCCCACCACTTACTGTCATTCCATTTGATGAATTTAATAATATCATTCCATTTTGAGCATCATCTGGACCATGGGTTACTCGGGTATAACTATTATTACCAATACAAACTAAATCATCAAATCCATTCGCATCAACATCAATCGCCAGAATACCGGTTATGGGTCCAATTTGCGCGTTCCATGGCAAATCACTAACGGTAAACACTCCTCCGTTATTAACCAACAATAAATGAGAAAAGGTATTGGCAAACATTTTGTTTTGACTCAAGTTTTCTGCGCCAAAAATTTCTTCCATGGTTTTACCAGTGTAAGAACTGTAAGAGGGGAATTTTTTTCCCAAAAAACTTGGGAATGCCATTGCCATTTCATCCATTTGATAAAGAGGATACTCCTTTCCACCAGTTTGATAACTCAAAAAGAAATCCAATCTACTGTTTTTATCTACATCAGCCCAATAAATAGAAATGGGTTCATTCTTCCTTGATTGGATAAAGCTGTTGTTACCCTTATTGGTAACCACATAGTCTAAGTCTCCGTCATTATCTATATCTATCGGACAAATACTATTAAACCAACCAGAATAATCAAATGTTCCTGTTTCTTTGGTTGCATTGATGAATTTTCCGCCTGAATTTTTCATGAAAACCACCGGCGTGTATTCACCCACTAACATCAAATCTGGTAGATTATCGTTGTTGTAATCAGTGAAAATTGCTTCATTGATCATTCCTGGCATATATAAATCTGGGGCGTCAGTTTGTGTGGCATCAATGAACTTACCCCCTTGATTTTTAAGAAGATAACTTCTGATTTCCAACACAGGATACACAGCCGGTAATACTCTGCCGGCTACAAACAAGTCTAAATCGCCATCGTTATCATAATCTGCAGCTGCAACAGAACTACTCGAGCCAATAACAGAGGGTAATTTATTACTAACATCAGTGAAATTCCCTTTGCCGTTGTTCTCGTATAGTTTGTGATTGTATTTATTTGAAGGCCAAGCAAATTCACTTCCTCCAACTGCAACATATAGGTCTAAATCCTTATCGCCATCGAAGTCGAAGAACAAACAACCAGTAACATCAGCTTGGATAGATTTCCAAGGTTGAGAAGATGAAGGCGAGAATTTACCGTTGGAACCTTGAATCATCAAACTTGACCCTGAGCTTCCTGCGGCATTTCCCACAAAAATGTCATCCAATCGATCACCATTAATATCACCAGAGGCCATACCTGGACCCATCATAGTAAAACGGTGGGGTAGCATAGGTTCTCTTTTGAAATCTGGTGTTTCTTGTTCTTGATGTTTAAAATTCCCTAAATTCCCGACATATTTCATCAACGAAGATTGTACATTAAAAATTTTATTGAGCTCAAACTCCTCTGATGATAGCTCGATGTCTATTTTCCATGTATTGTTATCTTGAGGTTTGATTTTGGACATTTTACCCGCTGAAGTAACAAGATAAAACTCAAAATCTTTAACTGATTTATCCCCTAAACCAATATGTATTTCTGGGTCAGAACTACTCAAATATCCTCTAGTTGATTGATATTCAAACACCCTCAAATCATCTTTACCTTTTACATAAACCTTTGATCCAATGGGTGATTTTTTCTTAGAACTGAAAAGTTGAATATTTTGAAAACCATTCTTTGTGTTTTTGTTTTTGTATATGAATGGCTCTTCATCTTGATTGCAAACAACTAAATCAGGTCTACCATCGCCGTTTAAGTCACCATATGCAGAACCGGTGCTTAAAGAAAGTTCGGGAGTTCCTCCTGATTGAGCAATATTTAACATACCCTTACCCGTATTCAAATAAAAGTAATTTTGAATCTTCTCAATTGGCAAGCGATCTAATACTTCTTTATGGGTTACCTTTTCACCTTTGGTTTGTTCTTTTCGATTTTGGTATTGAACAAAGTCAAGATTAGTAACATCTCTGTAATATCCATTGGTAATAAACAAATCTTGCAAACCATCATCATTAAAATCACAGAACAAAGGAGACCAGCTCCAATCCGTTCTCGCCACACCATACAAATAACTTAAATCAGAAAATTTATTATTTCCCTGATTGATTTGGAGTACATTCTTCATGTATTGTCTGCCATAGTTATTTCTGTAACTTATGGTTACGTATTCGTAATCTCGAGGACCCATAATGGTCATAAATCGCTCTGGTAGTTCAGGCAACATATCCAATGACATGAAATCCAAAAGTCCATCATTATTAACATCGGCTGCATCAGACCCCATTGAATTATTAGAGATGTGCTTGAACGAAGTAAAACATTCGTCTTTAAAAGTGCCATCTCCTTGATTGATATAATAAAAGTCTGGAACGTGATAGTCGTTGCAAACATAGAGATCTATAAGTCCATCTGAATTAAAATCGCCAGCTGTAGCACTTAAGCAATATCCACCGGCCATCATTCCAGCCGAAGTTGTGATATCAGTGAATTTATTTCCGTCGTTTCTGTAGAAGAACTGTTGAGAAGTCTCATTCAGTTCCATGGTTTTTTTGAAGGGGACATTTATATCAGAAAAATATTTTTGTGCGTGATTTCCAACATATAAGTCTAAATCTCCATCTCTATCAAAGTCAAAAAATGTAGCACAAGAAGTATTACCTTCATTAGCAACGCCCCATTCTTGAGATGCTTCTTTGAATTTCAAGTTTCCAAGATTTATGAATAGTTTGTTTGCTTTTTTCTTGGGATCTTTCGAAGGACCGCTGCTGCAAACATAAATATCGAGTAAACCATCATTGTTAACATCAACCATACTTACACCCGTCATCCACTGATTGGTTCCTACACCAGCGCTTTCAGTGATATCTTCAAATTTGAAATCTCCTTTATTCAGGTATAATTTTGAACTTCCGGAGTTAGAAGCAAAGTATAAATCATTTAAACCATCGTTGTTAATATCGCCCATTCCAACCCCAGCACCGTTGAAGAAATAATGATAATTGAACTGATTCATGGAGTCTGATTCAGGTACCATATTTTTGAATGTTACACCTGATACATCAGCATCAATTCGCTCAAATAATGCATCTTCTGAATTTATGGATTCATCACTGTTGCCGCAAGAGTGCAACATCATGAATCCCAAAATTACAAACCATTTTATGGATTTCATATTTACAATATTACAAGATTAATTTCGTCGTACTTGATCGTATCTCAAGAAAGTAAATAGTAGGAGTGTGAACCCCCATAAAGAACTTCCTCCGGCAGAAACAAAAGGCAACGGAATTCCAATTACCGGAATTAAACCAATTGTCATTCCAATATTTACAAACCAGTGAAAAAATAGAATGCAACATACACTGTAACCTAAGATTCTTCCATACGCATCTGATTGTCTTTCTGCTAGTTGAATTAGCCTTAAAAGCAACCCCAAAAATGCTGAAAAGAAAACAATTACACCAACAAATCCCCATTCTTCGCCGATGGTACAGAAAATAAAATCGGTATGTTGTTCAGGGACAAACCCCATTTTTGTTTGAGTGCCATTTTGAAATCCTCTTCCAATAAAACGACCTGCGCCAATGGCTACTTTAGATTGATCAAGGTTATATCCCATGCCTTGTTTATCTTCTTTTAATCCTAAAACAATTTCAATCCTATCTTTTTGATACCACTGAAATACGTTGTCATAAACGATTCCGACAAGGGTTGAAAACACAGCGCTAGAAACTGCAATAAACGAGATTAATATTACCCATTGCCTTGATTTTCGGGCAAAATAAACTGCAATTGAACCAATACCCAAAATGGTACCTACAAGGTAATAACTAGATATTTCTAGCCCCTGAAATACAATGCTCAAAATGGCTAATAATCCCATCCAAAAGGCCAGAATGATAATATATCCAGGCATTCCTTCACGATATAAAACCAAAAAAAACGAAAAGTAAACCAACGCACTTCCCGTATCATTCTGTAGTAAAATTAAAATAACTGGAAATAAGAAAATACCTAACGAATATGTGATATTTTTCCACCCAGAAAAACGCATTCCATATCCTCCTAAAAACTTGGCCAAAGCCATGGAAGTAGCTAGTTTAAGAAATTCTGAAGGTTGAATTCCAAATCCACCAAATCCAAACCATGATTTTGCCCCGCCAACCTCTTTACCTATGAATAAAACTGCAATATTTAATAAAATCACCAACGCATAAACATAATAGGAGAGGTAATCTATCAGTACAACATTTGCAAACGATAAAGTTAAAATAATGACTACGGCTCCACCGATGAAAAACAATTGCTTGTAGGCAATATCAGACAACACCAAAGATGTTTGATTAACGTCGGAGGTAACCGAAAAAATATTAATGAATCCAATGGCAACCAAGAGGATATAGAAGAAAACTCCCCAGATATCCATTTTATTGTTTTCAAAGCTGCTTTGATATTTCATTGTTAAACTATTGAGGTTCTAACACGGTTGTTTTCAATCGATCAATCATGAATTGTTTACTCGAAGAAGTATCTCTCATCAAGTATTTTTCAATCATCAAGTTTGCAATAGGAGCTGCATAAGTAGCCCCAAAACCACCATTCTCTACAATAACTCCAATAGCAATTTTGGGATTGTTTCGAGGAGCAAAGGCTATAAATAAAGAGTGGTCTTTCCCGTGAGGATTTTGGGCTGTTCCTGTTTTGCCGCAGATTTCAATACCATTAATTCCAGTTCCATTCGCCGTACCACCGGGCTTCATCACTTGACTCATGCCTTCAATAACTGTCTCAAAATGTTTTGCATCAATAGGTATGATTTTTTTGGTTCTGTATTCCTGTTTGAGGCCATTATTCTTAAGGCCATTTACCTTTTTCAACAGGTGTGGTGGAATGTAATAACCTCGGTTTGCCAAAATTGCAGCAACATTGGCAAGTTGAAGTGGAGTAAGCAGAATCTCACCCTGTCCAATGCCCAATGAAATAACCATGGAACTCCTCCATTTTTTTCCATGACGTTTGGCTAATCTCTCAACTGTTGGAACATTTCCTGATGATTCACCTAATAAATCAATTCCTGTAGGATCACCTAAGCCAAATGAACGCCAATACTTTTCTAATACTCTATATCCGTTATGAGTAGATCCATATTTGGGGTGATCAATGATTTCTCTAAATAATCCGCAGTAATAGGAATTACAACTGATCCGAATTGAACCAACAACATCTAAAGGTCCTCCGTGTGGATGACAACCAACAACTATGTTTCCCATTCGATAACCACCGCCGCAACCTTTTGTGGAACCAGGATGAATAATGCCTTCTTGCAATCCTATTAAAGCTAAAACCGTTTTAACGGTACTTCCTGGAGGATATACTCCTTTTACTGCTCTATTATATAACGGTTTTTTAGGGTCAATGAGCATTTTTCTGAAAGATTTAGCCCTATCTTGACCCACTAAATCATTGGGATTGTAGTCAGGTTTATTCAAGAAAGCCAACACTTCTCCAGTTGAAGGTTCAATTGCAACTACAGAACCTCGTTTTCCATTGAAAAGTTCTTCGGCAAATTTTTGCAATTCTATATCGATAGTTGCATAAAAGTCGGGGCCGGATTTTGCAGGATAATTAAATGCTTCGTCTTGAACTTCGCCCCGTTGTTTGTATGTCCTGTCTTGCCAAACGGTTTTAATACCTTTTGCACCGCGCATGAATTCTTCATAATAGCGTTCAATACCGGTAATGCCAACCAAATCTCCAGGCTGGTAATAAGGGTCTTCTTTTAATAATAACTCGCTAGCTTCACCTAAATAGCCAAACGCATGCGCACCGCCAAAAATCTCATAGGCCCTATCTGTTCTAGGTTCAATGTAAAAACCCGATAATCTATAAAGGTTCTCTCGGAGAGCGGTATACTGTTGCTGACTTAGATTGGAATAAAAAATGGCACTGCGATTGTAAGCGTTGTTTTTTTGACGTTTTTTGGAATTTATCCATGCCTCAGTTAGAAGCTTATTGTATTGATTACTGTCTATTTGTAATATTTGTTGTATAAATAAACGGTTTTCTAATTTCTCTTCTTTGGGGAAAATAAATAAATCATAAGAGGCGGCATTTTTAGCAATAATTTTACCAAATCTATCGTAGATGACGCTTCTTGCAGGATATAAAGTGATTTTATTTAGAGCATTGTTGATGGCTCTTTTCTCATATTTATCGTCAACCAACTGTAGGGTTCCAATGCGATAAAGAAACAATAGGAATATAAATGAGAGTCCTATTACAAAAACACTACTTCTGTTCTTATGGACGTCTTGCATTGTTAATTACTTTTTAAATAAAGACTTAAACAACAAAACTAATGAGAATGTTCCTATTGTACTAACCAATGCAGTAGTTGTAATTCTTATAAAACTACTTATTTCAAAAAAGTCTAAACCAAAAAATAGAAAATGGTGAATAAAAATCAAACTTAATGAGTAATAAACAAAAAACAACCAACCTTTTGATTCAAGTCCAATATAACTTTCTCCCTGAAGCTTAAGCGAATCAAAATCTATTAGAGCCTTATCTATGTAGTATTTAACAAATACCATGACCACAGTAGAGGCTGAATGTGTTCCAAATGACCCTGAAGATAAATCAATTAGAGTTCCATAAATGAACGCTGAAATAAGAACTATATACCGATTTAAATCTAAAGGAAGCACAAAAAACAACATCAAGTAAGGCATAGGTTTCAAGTAAAAACCCATAGGAATCTCTTGAATTAAATAGGATTGGAGTAATCCAAGTATAATGGCAATAAATATATGTTTGAAAGCTTCAATCATTTATTTCTTCTTATCATTTTTTCCCGATACAGGCGTAATTAATGGCGAATTCTCGAGTGAATCCATTTCATTTTTGAATCGAGTCGACACACAGTAAACAGTATTCAATTTATTGAAATTTGTAGAAAGTTCAATTTCAATTTCTAAAAACTGAGAAGAGGTGTTGGTGTTGACCTTTTTTACCTTTCCAATGGGTTGATAAGGTGGAAAAATTGAAGAATAGTTGCTGGTCAATACTACATCACCCCTTTTAACTTTTTCAGTTCTACTAATTTCGTCTAAAGACATTACACGAGAATCAGATCCATTCCATTTTAAAACTCCTTCTCTTAATCCTAATCGCTTGAGAAGTGGAGTAGTTTCAAATTTGGAATTTAATACCGACATCCCAACTGAATAATGTTTAGTGGTTTGAATGATGACTCCTACAATTCCTTCAGGACCCACAACTGCCATTTGCTCTTTTATGCCGTGAACGCTTCCCTTATCTAAGTAAAAGTAATTATCAGGTCTATTGGTTGAATTTCTTATAACTTTAGCTGATATATAATCGTATGATATTTTCCGTATCTTATCAGTTGAAGTCAAAGTATCTAGGTAAGTAGTATCACCTTTTATTTGATCATATAGTCCAATCAATGAATCAGAATAGGCAATGGAATTTCTAAGAAATAAATTCTCGGTTCTTAACTTATCGTTCTCGGTTTTAAGATTAACAAAGGAAGTAAAGTTTGAACGCCATTCATCTATAGATCGAATGAATGAAATACTCGAGTTAAAATAAAAGCTATGCTGATAAATTTGGTATTGAAGTATCTGGTTAAAACTGAATAAAAACAACGAAAATGCTAATAGGGGATATGAATTTTTTTTAATCCACTGATAAATTACCCACATAGCTTAACGTGCTTTAAGCAGTCATCAAAAACTTGAATTTACCAATATTTTTCAATGCTGTACCGGTGCCTCTTACAACTGCTCGCAAAGGGTCTTCAGCAATGTTTACTTTTAATTTTGTTTTATTTGAAATTCGTTTATCTAAACCTCTCAACAAAGCACCGCCACCTGTTAACCATATCCCGTTACTCAAAATATCAGCACTTAATTCTGGTGGAGCCTGCTCAAGAGCGCGCATGATAGCTTCTTCCACTTTCATGATGCTTTTATCCAGTGCACGTGCAATTTCATTGTAAGAAACGTGAATACTTTTTGGGATACCCGTCATCAAATCTCTACCAAATACTGCATAGTCTTCTGGTGGATTTTCTAACTCTTGTAGTGCACTACCAATATTGATTTTTATTTTCTCTGCTGTACGTTCACCAATCAAAAGATTGTGTTCGCGACGCATATATTCAACAATATCAAGATTGAATTCATCACCAGCCACGCGAATACTCTCATCACAAACAATTCCACCTAAAGCAATAATAGCAATTTCTGTAGTTCCACCCCCAATATCAATAATCATATTTCCTTGAGGGAGGGTAACATCAATGCCAATTCCAACGGCTGCAGCCATAGGCTCATGAATAAGATAAACTTCTTTTGCACCTGATCTCTCTGCGCTATCTTTAACGGCTCTTTTTTCAACTTCCGTAATTCCAGAAGGGATACAAATAACCATTTTTAACTGTGGAGATATCCATTGTTGACGCTGATTCATCATTTTAATCATTCCACGAATCATATGCTCTGCGGCTTGGAAATCTGCAATAACTCCATCTTTTAACGGACGAATGGTTCTAATGCCCTCGTTTTCTTTACCATACATGAGCATAGCATCTCTACCAATAGCAATTACATTGCCTGTGTTGCGCTCTAATGCAATAATTGACGGTTCGTCAACTACCACTTTGTCTTTATGAATGATTAAGGTATTGGCGGTTCCTAAATCAATTGCGAGTTCTTGTGTTAAAAAACTAAAAAGGCCCATGAAAAATGGTTTTGAACCACAAAATTACGTCTTTCTGAACGGAGTTAAAACAGCCATTTAAAAATTCTTTCCTAAAGATACTAATATTGACCTTTTTGAACGTTCATCGCCAACTGTCGATTGAGGAAATTCAACTCTAAAATCAGTCCCCAAAATACGAATTTGTGCTCCATAGCCGTAAGAATATATCCAAGGATTTCTATTGGCGCCAGCACTGAGTAAATAATTAGGATAATCAAATAACAAGGTATTATAAGGATTGTTGTAGTGAACTGTGGAGCCACCAACAAAACCAGTGGCAAAATCAAAGAAACCAAAAACTGTGAAATGTCTCCAAAAAGAAGAACCTAAAACATAAGATTTGATCATTTTCAGGGGTTTGTAATGTATTTCTGATTGTGAAGAAATAAAACTGTTACCCATTCTAGTACCCAATTGAGTACCACGAACATAACCGCCTGTGTAAACCAATCCTTGGTATCGATAATCTAGATCATTTGAAATGCTATTGGTATTTGCATTTGAATGAATCCAACCTTTTGTTCCTCCAATAAGAAACAAATGATTAACATCGGTGAACGAATATTTACCGTTAATTCGATTGAAAAATTCTAAATGCCTAGTTTTAAATTTCAATTCTGATTTTAGCAATAAACCAGCAATGTATTTTCCATTATATAGTCCATTTTGAGAGGATAACTCAAAATTTAATTGAACATTAGGGATTTGTTTCATCCATTTCTGAGAATTTACTGAAACACCTAGTTCCATTTCTACTAAAAAAGATCTGCCTATTTCTCTTTTGCTAATTTCAGGACGATAATTCAAAGGAATATCCGATAACCATTGTCCTTTGCTACGCAAGAAAGGTAGTAAAAGTGCACTCTTTTTGTTTTGTACAGTTAGATTATGAGAAATTTGAAATGACTGTTCCCGCTGGTTAATAGAATTAAAACCACTGAATTGTCTTTGCCTATATGAAACATTAAAATCTTGTACCCATTTTTTTTGTGTAATGCTATAGGTAGCTGATATTCCTATTCGACGTCTATTAAAATTACTGAACAAATTAAGTTCTAAAACATCAGATCCAATATTATTGAAAAAATTGCCACTGTAAAATAATGTTAATGGAGAATTGTATAATTCTGTTGTAGGAATATTTCTTGAATATCCTAAATCAATATCCCTATTGGTTAATTGAAAGGAAGAGTTTTTTGCGTAAAACCAGTTTCTATAATTTGTTGATTTACATATTTCTATGTTTACCTTTGGAGTCAAATCTAAAAGAATCAATGAATTATCCTTTTCATAATCGCTCATGAATAACGTGCCATGTTCGTATTCAATCCTTTCATGTTTTAGGGATGTATCAATTTGTGCACTGTCAAAAGTATAACTCCTAATAACCATGGTATCAGAATCTAATATCTGCTCATCGTTGAAATTGATATTGATTATTAAAGACTTGTTTTTAGCATAGTACTCAGCCTGACTTTTGGATTTTCTGCTTACCATTATCTGTCCATAAAAATCACCCTTTGTTTTGGTCGATGTTTTTAGGAAATGACCATCATTATCTCTGAAAAGATGAGATATCTCACATTTTGTTTCTTGGGATTTTACAAAGCTCAAATGGGATTCTGATTCTTGTATGAAGTCTGATAATTCAATAATCGAATGATCATATTTACTTGACCATATTATACTTGATTCAATCGCTTTATTTCGATGAATTCTTTGTGCAATAGATTGTGTTCGATTTTGATTCCACGAACTGTTAATGCTCATTAAATAAAATGTGGAATCAACGTAATCATCTTGAACCCATCCAAGGAGTTTTTCGCCTTGCATTTCATAAATCAATTGTATTTTTTTGCTTGTTTTAGTTAATGAATAAATAGCTGTATTGTTATAAGCTTGATGCATTAAAAAAAATTCATTATCATTTGAATAGATTATTTTCCAGATTCCGTTTTGAGCAGTTGGAGTATAGAAAATATGGCTATCATTGGCAATGCTCCATACTTCATTAGACCATATCATAGCAAATGGAGCTTTGTTTTTTGCAATGGTCAATTCAATACTCGGTACATTGAATATAAGTTGATTATTAAAACCAATAGAATTAACCGTTTTTAAAATTTCGAAATTTCTATGCTTATTGTTAGAGCGAATTATATGTGAGTTCAAAGGATTGGATAACACCCCATAAAACGAGGGAGTATCTGAATGGGTATTAGGTACTAATTTGAAATTGGTGTAGTTTCCCTTTGGCAATGGAAATTGAAAGTCGGGTTGAATGGAATTTTCATTTCTTAACTGAATTTCATCGATTTTGTTTTTGAGCCAGGTATTAAATCTGGTATCAAAATGATACAAAAACGATTTTTCAAAACTATTTGCATTTCTGATGAGCATCCAAAATGCACCATCGATGTTCCTGCCTTTTTCTTTTTCGAATAAATACCATATTACCGACCCGAAAACTTCTTGCTCGCTGCTTGATATGAAATTAATGTTTCGAAATTTACCTTCTTGACTCCATTTTCGAAATAATTCAAAATCTCTATATGTAATTCCTTGAGCGAAATATTGTACAAATCCAGTTTTTAGCCAATTGGGAATTCTGTCAGCTCTGTTTCTCTCCAACCTTTCTCTGACAGTTAGTCCCATTAAATATTCATCAATGAAGTGAGATGCCACATTGTAACGTATTTGATATCTGATATCTAAATTATTACCACTCAACATTAGTCCGATATATCTTGAATTGACAGATCTCTTGTGATTTTGGAAATCTGTTAATGTACTAAATAACGCTAGCGGTACCGATTCGCTGATTTTATACGACAAGTGTGATTCTAATTCCAACAATGCGCTATTGGCGCAGATAAATAAACTGTCTCTGAAATCAGTATGACTATTTAAATAGTTATTTTCAGCTTCAAAAACTAAGAATTCTATTCTGCCTTTTGAAAGAATTATCCTGTTTTTTGAATGAGCTAAATTGAATGACATGAAAACAAATGCCATTAACAACCACTTATATTTCTTGTATGTATGCATTTGTCTTTGTCAAATATACCCAAACTGTTGTAGTTTTGAAACATGAATTCCCGTTATTTTATTGAGCTAGAAGATCGTTACGGTGCACATAATTACCATCCGTTGCCAGTTGTTTTGGAAAAAGGTGAGGGTGTATTCCTTTGGGATGTTGAGGGTAGAAGGTATTTTGACTTTTTATCAGCTTATTCAGCCGTAAACCAAGGACATTGTCATCCAAAAATTGTGGGGGCATTGAATAATCAAGCTCAGAAGCTAACTCTAACTAGCAGGGCATTTCACAATAACCTGCTTGGAGAATACGAGAAATTCATGTGCGAAACATTTGGATTTGATCGCATTTTGCCCATGAATACAGGCGTGGAAGGGGGAGAGACAGCCATTAAACTGTCGAGAAAATGGGGGTATGAAGTTAAAGGTATTCCTGAAAATCAAGCAATAACTATATTTGCACACGGTAATTTCTGGGGACGTACCGTTGCCGCCATCAGTTCAAGCGATGACCCAGATAGCTTTGGAGGATTTGGACCCTATGTGCCCAACTTTAAAAGTATTCCTTACAACGATTTATCATCCCTTGAAGAGGAATTAAAAAACCCTAATGTATGCGCATTTATGGTTGAACCCATTCAAGGTGAGGCTGGTGTCGTTGTTCCTGATCATGGTTATTTGAAAGGCGTCCGTGAACTGTGTACAAGATACAATGTCCTATTTATTGCTGATGAAGTGCAAACAGGTATTGCTCGAACTGGAAAATTATATTGCTGCCAACATGAAGAGGTTAAACCTGACCTACTTATTTTGGGAAAAGCCTTGGGTGGAGGAGTTTTTCCGGTAAGTTGTGTGCTAGCTTCTGAAGAAGTAATGAATACCCTGAAGCCAGGGCAGCACGGTTCTACTTTTGGAGGAAATCCGCTTGCTTGCGCCGTAGCAATGGCATCAATAAATGTGGTAATTGAAGAAAATTTAGCAGAAAGAGCTGAGAGATTGGGTGAGAAATTCAGAACCCATTTGCGCAACTTAAACCTGCCCATGGTGGAGTTTGTAAGAGGAAAGGGTTTGCTCAATGCAATCAAAATAACCCCGCACAACGGCAAGGAGTTCAAAGCCTATGATGTCTGTTTGAAAATGTTAGATAATGGACTATTGGCTAAGCAAACTCATGAACATATCATTAGATTTGCACCTCCATTGGTTATTTCCGATGAACAATTAGATCAAGCTCTTTCAATTATTGAAGATTCCTTAAAATCATTTGCTTAATCAATAGTTTCTTTGTATTTTTGCATCCTCTTAGCTCGGGTGGCGGAATAGGTAGACGCGCAGGACTTAAAATCCTGTTCCCAGTAATGGGAGTACGGGTTCGATTCCCGTCCCGAGCACCATGCGCCTACCGCTATTTATTATTCTAGCTGCGCTTCTCTCTAATTGCACCAATCAACTTCCAGACGGTGCTCAATTTATTTCCGAAAATGACACCACTTTTTCTGAAGATATTCGAGAGATATCACTAAAAATCAATAAATCACCAAAAGACGACAATCTATATTACCTCAGAGGTAATACATTTTTCTTTGATCAGAATTATAAAAAGGCAATTATTGACTTCCAAACAGCAGCATTTCTAAATTCAGAAAATCCGTTGTATCATTTCCGATTGGGTGAATCTTATTTGCAGATCGATTCTGCTGATTATGAAAAATCAAACCTGCACCTTTCAAAAGCCATTGAATTAAAACCTGACTATACTGAGGCTAAGTTCTTGCTTGCTAAACTCAATTTAGCTCGACAGCAATACGAAAATTTCAATAAATGGTACAAGGAAATCGAAAACAATCCTGAGTTTAGGGAGAAATCAATGGTTTTAAAATTGATTGCCCTCAAAGAACAAAAAGATACGGCTAAAGCCGAGGCAATGTGTGATTTTATATTGAATGAATACCCCAACAACTTTGATGCTACCATGCAAAAAGCCCTGTTGCTTTACAATAAAGACCTCAAATTAGCTGAAATATATATCGATAAAGCTCTATCTATAGATGAGTTCGCTGCTGAAGCTTTATATTCAAAAGCATTGATTCTCCAAAAAAACGAGAAATATGCAGACGCTTATAAACTATATGAACGAACTATTAAAGTGAATCCGGATCACTTATTTGCGTTATATAACATGGGTGTGATTGACCATTTCTTTGAAAATTACCAAGATGCTATCAAACACGCCGATATGATTTTAGACAAATCCCCAACTTTTGCTAAGGCATTTGCATTGAAAGGGAGTTCCTACAAAATGATGGGTAATAAAAAAGCCGCTGAAGATCAATTTTCAGCGGCCAAAAAACTAGATAAAAATCTAGATTTAAAGAACTTTTAGTTTTTTACCAATGTAACTTTCCAAGTGTTGATATCGCCTTGGTGTGTTTGGTAGTAATATCTCAAAACAATGTCTGTACCTGTCATTTTTTCAATGAACCAATCATAGTCGTACAAGAACTTAACGTATTTAGCGTCTGGTGAAGTCATAGACCAACTAATTTCGTCTTGGTCTGGTTCAGTATTACATTTGCCATTCGCTTTCCAAAGGCATTTTGAAGTAGAAGTGAATGTATATGTGTCATCTTTGTCACATGCATTCATGGTTTCGATAATCCCCTCAGAAGAACTATCCGTGAATGAAACACTCTTCCAAGTGCGCATCATAAATACTTCTTGCCTTGTTTTTCCAGTAATATCATCTGGATTGTTACTCTCATCTGAACAAGATGCAATAAATGCAGTTGCTGCCAATGCTACGGCGAATACTATATTTTTCATCATATCGATTCCAAAAATAAGGGATTTTATGAATTTTCCATCATCAAATCGTTAATTACTTCTGAAGCAAGTCTCAAGCCAAATAATGCTGGCATATAACTTATGGTTCCATAAAATGACTTTTTATAGTTGCTCCCGTCTGTTAATTTTAAGCTTTCGCGAACCAGTTCACTTTTGTTAAAAACCACTTTGAAACCTTTCCGAATGCCCAGTCTTTTTAGGCGTTTACGCAGGGTTTTTGCAAACGGACAATTATAGCTTTTAGAAAAATCAGCTACCATAACACCAGCGGCATCTAATTTGCCACCAGCACCCATTGAACTGATCATTCTTTGCCCTAAATCCATACATGTCTTAATTAAGTAAATTTTTGGAGAGACTGAATCAATGCAGTCCATCACATAATCAAATTTATTTGATTTGATTAATTCAATATTGTCATCAGGACTTTGAAACTTGGAAATCACGGTCAAATCCAAATTCGGATTTATGTCTAACATACGTTGACGCATAATTTCAGCTTTAGACATTCCAACTGTGCTGTCTAATGCGGGTAATTGTCGGTTCTTATTGGTGGGATCAACAGTATCGCCATCTATAATGGTCATTTTTCCTACTCCGGCCCTGCAAATGAACTCGGCAGCAAAACTGCCAACTCCGCCTAAGCCCACTATTAAAACATTTGCATTTACTAGCCGTTCTAACTTTTCTGTACCTACCAATAATTCGGTTCTTTCTAACCAAGGTGAAATAGACATAAATGCAAAGATATTGTCAGAAATTGAATCACATATCAGTATTGACGTATTTTCGTAGAAGTATGAATCTTCGTAATGTCCTATTTGTAGCCGTCGGATATATTTCTAACTCACTTTTTGCACAATCTGCAACAACTACTGTTGACTATATTTCAATAAATCCAAAAGTAAGTGCCCCTGCTAAAGTTGCACTAAAGTATTTATCAGATAAAAATTTATCTCTTTTTGACGATGAAAATAGCATATTTATAACTTTTCAGTCGAATTTAGACCTTGCACATTGGAAAAATAAGGCGGAATTCTTAACCTCAAAATTTGATAGTGAATTCCCAATAAGCAAGGGTCAATATATTATAACTGCACGTTTAAATATTTCAGAATTGAACCAATTTTTATTAGATGAAAATTTAGTACATCTGGAGGTTGCGTCTAGATTAAATTCACCTCGACCACTTGATGATAAATCTAAATCTAAAAGTCAAGTTGATCTTCTTCATAATTTGCAAGATCCGGGACCTATCAAAGGTGAGGATGTCATTGTTGGTGTGGTAGATATAGGTTTTCAAACTTCGCATCCCACATTTTTCAATGAAAATGGATCGAAATATAGAGTGAAACGGTTTTGGCATCAAGGTTATCCGAATCAAGATGGCCCAAAACCAAACAATTACGGCATTTTGTTTTCAACTCAAAACAGCATTTTAAAGGCCGTTGATTATGACGGTTCTCATGGTACGCATGTGGCAGGAATTGCCGCTGGCTCCGGATTTAAAAGTCCTGACTTGAAATTTTCGGGCATGGCCCCCAATGCTGATCTTGTTTTTGTGGGGATTAAATACAAAAACGATACTTTAAACGGAAGTGCACTTGGTGATCTAGTTGTTGCGAATTCAACCATTCTCGATGGATTTCAATACATTTTCAACTATGCAGATTCCGTTGATAAGCCGGTTGTTACTAATTTAAGTTGGGGCATGCACACGGGTCCGCATGACGGAACTTCTTTGTTTGATTTGTCGTTAGAATCTATGCTAAATAAACATTACACCTTTAGAAACAGTAATAGAGGAAAAATATTGGTAGGTGCAAACGGAAATAGTGCAAGAGAGAACATGCACATTAAATTTGATTTGAACAATGACACCCTTGAAACTCTCGCAATGGATAGAAGTAGGGAGTATTATAAAACAGAAAATGTGTATTGTGATTTTTGGTCAGAAAAAGATGCAAGCATTCAGATGAAAATAACGCTAATTGATTCTCAAAACAACGAATTAATTACCACTGACTTTTTCAATTTTAACAGTGATTCATACAATAAAATAGTGCTTCACAACGGAAATGATACTTTACAAGTCGTTGTTTCATCTCAAAAAAAATACGTAAACAACAATAAATCGAATGTATTGGTGATGGCCGAAGCAAATTCCAACAAAAGATTTATCAAAATTTCATTTTCAGGGACTGGGGTTTTGCATGGGTGGAATTCAGGAAGAACCTACGAATGGACATCAGGTACTTTTAGAAGTTATATCAGAAGTTTAAAACCAACTAATTGGATTGAGGGGGATGAGAAATATACGGTCATTGAAAACGGAGGTACGTCTAAAGCAATTTTAGCAGTAGGTGCATATAATAACAGAGTAAATTGGATTAATGCCGCTGGTGAGTTTAAGTCAGATTCTGCAATTGCTGAAGGACAAATTGCTGGATTTAGTAGCAATGGGCCAACTGTTGACGGAAGAATGAAGCCCAATATTAGTGCCCCTGGGCAATATATAACTTCAAGTTATCATAAAGATCAATTGCCTGGATGGCTATTACCATATGTTTTACATATTGATACGTTCAATCAAGATAAGGTATATTATGCTATGGCCAGCGGAACTTCAATGGCTGCTCCTCATGCCGCAGGAATTGTGGCCTTATTGTTACAACACACACGCGGCAATTTAACTTATTCCCAAATGATTGAGTTGATTCAATCATCGGCAAAAAAAGATGAATTCACTGGTTCTATTGAAAATTACATTTATGGATATGGTAAAATTCAAGCTTACAGTGCTTTTATGGCTTCAAGTATTTTTGCAAATACGCAAATTCATGCACCTCAAAATCTAATGAAGCCCTGGTTCTTGAAAGATGAAAATCAACTAAAAATTAAAGGAATTCCAGAAGATTTTAATCTAAATATGGCCATTTATGATTTATCAGGAAGACTGTTGTTTCAACAAAACATTGGACAAACAAGAGAGATTAACGTTGCTGATTTCAAATTGCCCATCTCTGGAGTTTATATCATAAAACTAGCAGGAGAGGGGTTGTTAAGTTCAACCTTGTTTGTGTTCTAGTTCAATAATAGACTAGTTTTCTGATTTGGTCAAAAGGTAAGATTCAACATGGCGACTTTTCTTCTCTTCGTAAATGTCTGAAATCTTAACCATAATGCCTGTTTCTTCAACACCGCCAAAATGGTCGTTTATGGCCGTACCGAAGGTTTTCATTGTTGGACTCAAACTCATATAGCTATTAAACAAGGGTGGCACTTGTTCACCCAACTGCCTCACATTTTGACTCAATAAATTGTAAGCTGGTTTGTATTCTAGTCCTTTAAGTTCATTTGAAAAAGCTTCATTAAAAGACCATTCTAAAGGACTAACTGGACTAACTAACTTTTCTGTATCTGGGAAAAAGGTCCACATAAAAGTTAAAATCAAATCACGCGCTTGTTTGTTAAAATTTGTATACATGGTAATCTTCCCAAAGAAATATTCCATATCAGGATGATCAACAACAAGAGCGCCAAGTCCGTCCCAAAGGTTGTCCAAGGAAAAAATTCCTTTTTTACTGTCTTTTGAAGGTTGATAATTGGGTTGAACAAAACTTCGACCTAATTCAATGGTCTTAGGAAAATAGTTTGAAATCAAATCATCTGAAAACAACAATATTTCAGTAGTTGATAAATGATATTTACCCTCTGAATCTTGATTGTCTTTGCAGAATGCGAATCTATACCCTCCAACAATTTCTTGATCTTCTGGATTCCAAACGATCAATTGATTATAAGCATAATCACCGAGATCAAATTCATCCAAATCTAAATCCTTACCAGTTCCACCACCTGCTTCTCTAAATGACCATTCTCTTAGTCTCCCAATTTCACGTAAGAGGTGAGGTTTATGGTTTCCGTTAAAAATATAAATTTGATTATTGGCTTTGTTGGTGTTGCGAACAAAAATTTCCGAAGTCAGTTCTTTTGTCAGTAATTCTCTATTTACCCTGTCAACGATAGGTGTCATATAAGACGCAAAATAAGGGAAAGATTTAATATTCCGTTAATAAATTCCCTTTGAGTGCGTAGACCATTTTTTTAATTTTTTGAGCAATTTCAAAAGGATTTCCTTGAGCTAATTTATCAGGGGTAATGGGTTTGCCGAAATAAATGTGAATGTCTTTCCCTCTTGCTTTAAACATTTCATCTGGCAAAGTAAACATCTCGAAATTGACTTTGATACCAAAGAATTTTCTTATCGATGAAATGCGATAAAACCTTTCAGTGTTTCGTCCATCAATAAATACAGGCACCAAAGGAAGATTGTTCTGTCTACATTTCACCACCACACTTTTTTGCCAATCTAAATCGGTAATTTGTCCGTTAATTTTTCGAGAAACATATCCCGATGGAAAAATAAGAACACATTTCCCCGATGAATAAGCTTGTGTAATCTGAGCTAAGTTGTTGCGGTCTGACTTTCCTACTTTGTTTACAGCAATAAAATACGGACTCAATGGTTTGATATTCATTAAAATATCGTTGGCTAGAAAAATTAAGTCATTTCGAACTTCAGATGAGCCTTTTAATAATGCCATTCCATCAATTCCACCCAGAGGGTGATTTGCTGCTAAAACACAACCACCGTCGTGAGGTATGTGCTCTAATCCATGACAAATGATGTTAATTTTTAATTCATTGAAAACTACATCAACAAATTCCTTTCCCTCGGTACCATGACCCTTCAGAAGAATTTCATTGATGTAGTCTTGATGTATAAATCGTTTAAACCAATTCAAAATGAATCGAGGTATTTGTTTCAAGAGTTTGGGATTTTTACTCCTGATGATTTCGTCAATATTGATTTGAATAGGCTTGTCTGTCATTGTTTATAAGATTGCAGCTTTAGTAGCATCCAGAATAGCAAATGCAGCAGCTGATGAATCAGACTCCGAATATACTCTTAGAACAGGTTCAGTGCCAGATGGACGAATCATCACCCAAGAACCATTATCAAGGTGAAACTTGAACCCATCAACATCTTCTATTTTTGTAACGTTATACGTTCCAAATTTTTTATAAGACCCTGATTTACAGTTTTCAATAATAGATAGCTTCAATTCATTGTTTATATGAAGGTCGTATCTTTCAACAGCAAATGAACCTATTTTATTATAAACGTCTTGAATCAATTGAGATACTGATTTTCCGGTTTTTGCCATGTATTCCATTAGTACCAATCCCATCCAAACACCGTCTCTTTCAGGTATATGTCCTTTAATTGCTATTCCACCGCTTTCTTCAGCACCTATCAAAACATCGTCAGTAACCATGTACTCACAAATGTATTTAAAACCAATTTTGGTTGTTATAGACTCAAGTCCTTTCAATTCACAAAGCTTCTGAACCTTATCACTTACAGAAAAGCTTTTAACTACTTTTCCGCTGAAACCTTTGAATTCAGTAAGGTACTCTATCAACAACAATATCAAGTGATGAGAATCTACAAACTTTCCATTTTCATCAAAAAATCCAATTCTATCCGCGTCTCCGTCAGTGGCTAATCCTACACTGTATTGCGAATTAGCAGCAATCATTTCAGAGATCTCAGGAAGATTTTTAAGAATAGGTTCTGGAGCTCTTCCTTCAAAGCCAGGATTGTAATCTCCATGCAAAATGGTGGCTTTTGGTAACAATCTTTTCACCAATCGCTGCCCTGCACCATACATCGCATCATAAACCAGTCCCGTAGAAATAGAATCTAAAGCGTCCATGTCAAAATTTTTCTGACAATGCTCTAAATACATATCTTCAAATGCTCCAAATGTGATTAATCCAGCCTCAATCAACTCATCAAAACTACGACTTTGAATGATTTCCAAATCGGGAATGAGATTTTCAACCTCTGAAACAGTATCTGGAGTCGCTGGTCCGCCATAATGTGCTTTGATTTTATAGCCATTGTAGCTAGGCGGATTATGCGATGCGGTGATGATGATTCCAAGGCCCGCATTCAGAGTGTTTGCTGCAAGAGAAATCATGGGAGTAGAAACAAATCCTTGCGACATAACTACTTGTATTCCGTGGGCCGCAATAACAGTTGCCGTTTCTTTTGCGAACATTTCACCGCCAAATCTACAATCATGACCTATAACCACTTTTTGCGGTAAATTTTGCGTCTTCAGCCACTCAGCCGTTGCAAAAGCTACTCTTCTTACATTAGCAGTATTAAACTCGTCTGCAATGATTTCTCTCCAGCCGTCAGTTCCAAATTTAATTTTGTACATCTCTTTTAATATCAAATTATTATATATCGTTATTTAAATAAATTATTCAAATGCATTGATTCCTGTGATTTCCATTCCTAAAATCAATAAATGAATGTCATGAGTTCCCTCATAGGTAATTACAGACTCAAGGTTCATCATGTGTCTCATTATGGGATATTCACCCGTGATACCCATACCTCCTAACATTTGTCTGCTTTCACGAGCAATATTCAAAGCCATTTCTACATTATTTCTTTTTGCTAAGGATATTTGAGCCGGAGTTGCCTTTCCATGATCCATCAATTGACCAAGACGCCATGTAATTAATTGTGCTTTGGTAATTTCAGTGAGCATTTCACTCAATTTCTTTTGCTGAAGTTGAAAAGATCCAATGGGTTTTCCAAACTGATGTCGCTCTAAGCTATATCTTCTTGCGGTATCATAACAATCCATGGCCGCTCCAATGGCTCCCCAGCTTATGCCATAACGTGCAGAATTTAAGCAAGTTAAAGGGCCTTTTAGTCCAATAACACCAGGTAAAATATTTGATTTAGGAACTCTTACATGATCGAAAACCAATTCACCGGTTGCGCTGGCTCGCAAACTCCATTTATTATGAGTAGTAGGGGTTGTAAATCCTTCCATACCTCTTTCAACAATCAATCCTTGTACTTTTCCTTCTGGATTTTTAGCCCAAACTACAGCTACATCGCAAAAAGGAGAATTACTAATCCACATTTTTGCGCCATTTAAAATTACATGATCGCCATCATCTGTAAATGATGTTGTCATTCCTGCTGGATTAGATCCATGGTCAGGTTCGGTAAGTCCAAAACTTCCCAACCATTCACCCGAAGATAATTTGGGCAAGTATTTTCGTCTTTGCTCCTCTGATCCAAACTTATATATGGGATACATGACCAACGAGCCTTGCACTGATGCAGTGCTGCGGATACCGCTATCACAGCGCTCTAATTCTTGCATAATTAGACCATACGTAGTGTAATCCATGCCACCACAACCGTATTCCGTTGGAAGTTGTGGACCGAAGGCACCAATTTCGCCTAAACCTTTTACTAAAAACTGAGGGAATTCTGACAGTTGAGCATAATGTTCTATAATTGGAGACACATTTTTCTTGACCCAATCTCTAACAGAATCTCTTATCAACTTTTGTTCATCAGAGAGTAAATCATCTACGCCGTAAAAATCAGGGGCGATAAATTTGTCTTTTCCTCTGTTGGATTCGTAAAGTTCATCTAAATTTGAAATGCTCATAATGCAATCTACGCAAAAGTAAGATTCTATAAACGCACTAAGTCTAATTTTAAATAAACAATATGTTAATCCTTGTGAGTGTAAATGACCTTCGAATTAGAATACCCGTTGGTTATTATCCAGAAGAAATATCCCTGAAAACCGATGTCTTTATCACTGTAAAAGTGAAATATGAATCACAAAATATTAATGATGACCTCAATAAGACCATTGATTATCAAAAGATAGGGGAGACAATAAAAATATTAGCACAAACATCTTTTAAACTTTTAGAAACCTTCTGCGAAAAATTGATTGAACAACTTTCATCACTTTACGGCCACTTGAATCTACAGACCATCTCAGTTTCGATAAAAAAAATGCATATTCTCGAAACGGGTTTGGATGCTCAAAGCCATGAGGTTTTCGTCGAAAAAAACCAATTTCAAGAACGCTAAATCATTCGTTAGCAATTATATTTGAACAATGAAAATAGTAGGTTTGATTGCCGCCCTTTTTATTTCTAATTTGTGCTTTTCGCAAACTAGTTCTGTAAAGGGTTGGGTGTTCGATCAACGCTCCTTAGAAACGATTCCTAACGCTGTAATTGTCAACAGTGGAAATAATCAATATTCAAAATCGAATTTGTCAGGTTTTTTTCAGATTCGGTCCGGAAATGGTGATCAAAGGTTTATCATTGCTGCTCCTGGATATCGTCCAATGATCATTGAAATTGATGTTTATGGGGAATCTGAGAAAAATATCTTTCTTGAGCCTGTCTATTTTGACGAACAAGACAGTACCAATCAAATTGTAAATTTACATACCAGTGATATTTCGCATTATAAACTCCTAAAACGACAAATCCTTCAATACAAAACCATTCTTAGTATCAGTGATCCTATCAAATTGCTCCAATTTTTGCCTGGAGTGAGCGGTGGCTTTGAAGGATTATCTTCATCATTTGTTCGAGGCAGTAATGCTGATCAAAATCTCATGTTGATGAACGGTTTACCGGTTTATGGAAACGGACACATTTGGGGACTTTTGAGCAATTACAACCCTGAAATCTTAAAAAGTACCGAATTGTATAGAGGTATTGCGCCGGCCAGATATGGCAATAGAGCCGGGGGAGGGGTATTAGATGTTATAACTACAGGAGGAAATGCAGAGCATTGGAAAGGGAATGTAAACATAGATTTAGCTACAATGAATTTTGCTGTTGATGGTCCATTAGACAAAGCTGGAAAATGGACTACTTCTTTAGCTTACCGACGTAGTTACTTAGATTTGTTGATTCAATCGCTTGCTCCCGATGCTTCAAATTCACTCATTGGAAATGTTCACGATTTTAACTTCAAGTTAGATTTTAAGGAATCGAGAAACAGACATTGGAGTTTTTGGGCTTATAACGGAAGAGACAAATACGGTTTAAAATTTGGAGACGTCATAACAGATTCTTTAGGAAGATCAGCAGACATAGAATTTGGTTGGACTTGGACTTGGCAGAATACATTATCTGGCTTTTCATTATCCCAAAAACTTTCCAAAGATCATTTTATGCACGCTCAATTGGGGCTTTCTCGATATTCTTATAAAAACATGCTCGATGCGAATTCAAGATTCACTTCAAACAATGGAGTAGAAACGAATGAAGGCTTTGAGCACATGAGGAATGCTATTACCGATATTTCTTTAAATGTTGATTTTGATTATTTGATAGGACCAAAATCAAGTCTAAAATATGGAACGCATTGGGTAACCCATCACATGAAACCCGGCGAACTGGATGTATTCCTTAAAACCAACAACACAGTTCAAACCGATACGTTATACGGAACATGGAATACCAACTTGGTTTCGGAATTCTCTAATTACGCCGAATTGGAGTTTCATCCCAATCCTTATTTAAGCTTGAATTTAGGCGGTAGGATATGGACCTATTTTTCGGCTGAAAAAACATTTCTACGTTTTGAACCGCGTTTGACCATCAATCAAATGTTGGAAGGTAAAAAGAGAATTCAATTGGGCTTTGGAATGAACAACCAAGGCATTCATCAGTTATCCAATGTTACAGGAATTCTACCTCAGGATGTATGGTTTCCCACAACAGGTATGTTAAAACCACAACAAACCACACAGGTTTCTGCAGCCTTTATACAGCCATTGAAAGAAGGTTGGGAACTTTCCATTGAAGGCTATTATAAATATTTATCGGGTATTACCGATGTTCTTCCGTCTAGAGATGAAAAATTGTCATTAGCCTATTGGGAGAAAAGCGTGATTCAGGGTACCGGAAACTCACAAGGATTGGAATTTCTTCTTACCAAAAGATCTGGAATGTTAAATTCTATAGTGTCATACACATTAAGTTCTACTACTCGTCTTTTTGAAGATTTAAACTATGGTGATGAATTCTATTTTAGATGGGACAGAACTCACAAAGTTGCTGTTCAATTGGTTTATCAACAAACAGAAGAGTTAAGTTTCCATTGCAATTTTGTGTATATGTCGGGGAATCCTGTTACTGTTCCTACTGCTAAATTCTTTACTCCCGATGGAAAACTAGTTTATGACTATAGCTACAAAAACAATTACAGATTGCCCGATTATCAGAGATTAGACGTCGGTTTCACGAAGGAAATTAACTCATCGAATAGATTTGACTACAGAGAATTTTACGGTGTAAATATTTACAACGTTCTAGGAAAGAACAATGTTATGGTGGCGAGATTTCAAGATACAAACACAATGCCAAGCGAAATAAAGCTTATCGGTACGGGTTATTTTCCATTTATGCCGTCGGCTTTTTATAGAATTGAATTTTAATGAAATACTCAAATAATTTACCAGCTTTTTATTGGTTTTTAGCATTATTTGCTTTCGCATCGTGCGATAAAGATCTGCCAACCGATGGAGTTGAATTCAAAAAGCGATTGGTTGTCTATGCCTTTGCAGATAATGATAATGTGATTCAAGTGAAAGTAGCAAAATCATTGGCGATTAACGATACCGTTGGAGCAGATCCCATTGAAAATGCGATTGTCAAAATTCTCGACCAATCAACTTCTAAAGAGGAAATTCTCAGTTATTCCTTTTTAAACGGTGGATCTTACAATACCAATTATAAACCTAAGTTAGGTAATAAATATTCTTTGTCTGTTGAACTTAGTGATTTTCCAATGGTATATGGGCAATTTGAAATTCCCCGTTCTTTTGTTGCAGGTAAAGCCATATGGAAAGACTCAACAAATAAAGATTCCCTTGGATTTTACACTGGTACCATAAGTTTTAATATCAATGACCCTGGTAATGAATTGAATTTTTATGAAATCGGTATTTTTAGGTACCAAGCATTACTCAACGAATGGATCCTAATGCCCGTTTTTCCTGAAAATCCTGAAATTGCTGAAAATCCAGTTACAAACTCAGATGGTGCACTAATATTACAGGATGTTGAATTTAATGGCCAAACCAAATTGCTCAAGTTCTCAACACCCTATGGATATTCATCGGGATTTCCCTATAAATTTTTAGTAGTGGTTAAAAGTCTGAGCTCAGATTATTATAAATTCATGAAATCAGTCGGTGATTATAAAACACAAGGTGGACCATTTTCCGATCCATCTCCAATATTTACGAATATGCAAGGTGGGATTGGAATATGTGCAGGCGCTTCTATTACAAAGGATACTATTCGATGAGTATTGATACAACAAAAATTTCCATAAAAAACGCACGTCAACACAACCTTCAAGGCATTGACGTAGAATTCCAACAAAATTCCTTCACTGTAGTTACCGGTGTCTCGGGCTCAGGTAAATCAAGCCTCGTATTTGATACTCTTTTTGCCGAAGGACAAAGACGATATGTGGAATCCCTGAGTGCTTACGCTCGTCAGTTCATGGGTCGAATGAAGAAGCCTGCCGTCGATTTCATTGAAGGATTATGTCCTGCAATTGCTATTGAGCAAAAAGTGAATACTCACAACCCTAGAAGCACCGTGGCTACTTCAACAGAAATTTATGATTATCTGAAACTGTTGTATTCTAGAGTTGGAAAAACCATATCTCCCATTTCAGGCCGAGAAGTAAAGAGAGATACACCCCAAGATGTATTTAATTTCTGCATTTCATTGAACGAAGGGGAACTAATTTTGATTTTATCGCCAA
The DNA here is from genome assembly GCA_964408945.1 of uncultured Rhizobium sp. Lineage (GTDB taxonomy): Bacteria > Bacteroidota > Bacteroidia > NS11-12g > UBA955 > VMCP01. The sequence goes on from CAYPBJ010000005.1 coordinate 123,962, forward strand.
TTAAAGATGAAGATGCTGATTTGTTGTCTATTATTCAGAAAAAGGGATTTTCGAGAATATACTCCAATCACGAAATATTCAAAGTTGACGACCTCATAGAAAACAATATAGAAATCGATTTAAATCAATCCTTCATTGTAATTGATAGAATTAAAATTGATAAAGAATCTGATGATTTTTCATCCAGATTGTATGATTCTATTGAAACCGCATTTTGGGAATCTAACGGTGACTGTGTTATTATCAATCATAAAACACAAGAACAGTTTGACTTCAACAATAGGTTTGAACTTGACGGAATCACTTTTGAAATTCCATCCAAAGATTTTCTGAGTTTTAATAATCCATATGGGGCATGTAAAAAATGCGAAGGATTTGGATCTGTTTTGGGTATCGATGAGGATTTAGTTATTCCAGATAACTCGCTCAGTGTTTATGAAGGATGCGTCGCCCCTTGGAGAGGCGAAATCATGGGAGAGTGGAAAGAGCATTTCATCAAAGCCGCTGTAAAAATTGAGTTTCCAATTCACAGAGCCTATGCCGATTTAACATCCCAAGAAAAAAACATTCTATGGAAAGGAAACGGTAAAATTTTGGGCATCAACGATTTCTTCAAGCACCTTGAAGAGAATAATTACAAAATTCAATATAGAGTTTTGGCCGCTCGTTATCGTGGAAAAACCGTTTGCCCAGATTGCAGAGGCACCAGACTTCGAAAGGAAGCGGGATACGTAAAGATTGCCGATACGAGCATTCAAGATTTATTACTCAAAACAGTAGATGACGCCCATGATTTTTTCCATTTTATTGCACTTTCCAATACTGATACTGAAATCGCCGCTCGCATACTCCAAGAAATTGAAACAAGACTTGGTTTTTTGAAGGCTGTTGGATTGGGATACTTATCTCTTAGCAGACTTTCAAACTCGTTGAGTGGGGGAGAAAGTCAACGAATTAATTTGGCAACTAACTTGGGTTCAAATCTTACGGGTTCAATGTATATTCTCGATGAACCAAGCATTGGATTGCATTCTAGAGACACAGAACGTCTTATTGGCGTCCTTAAAGAACTTCAAGCGGAAGGAAATACAGTGATTGTGGTTGAACATGACGAAGACGTTATGAAGCAAGCCGATAGAATCATAGATATTGGTCCGTTTGCAGGTAGTCAAGGCGGGAAATTGATTTTCAATGGTAATTTTCAACAGTTATTAGACTCAGAAGATAGCCTCACTGGAAGTTATCTTTCCGGAAAGAACAAAATAGAATTGCCAATCTTGCGTAAACCAGCATCGAAAATTTCGCTGTTAGGGGCCCAAGCAAACAATTTAAAGAATATTTCAATTGATATTCCGCTGAATTCACTAGTTGCTGTTTCCGGTGTTTCAGGATCAGGAAAGACCACTCTAATAAAACAAGTTTTATATCCAGCCTTAGCCAGAGAGTTAAAACAATTTACTACCGCCAAACCCGGTACATTTAAAAAATTGGAAGGTGATTTACATCTATTAAAATCGGTGGAATTTGTAGATCAAAATCCAATTGGTAAAAGTTCAAGATCCAATCCTGTCACTTATGTGAAAGCGTATGATGATATCCGCGAGTTGTATTCGAAAACGTCAGTTTCCAAACGCAACGGATTTAAACCTTCTCATTTCTCATTTAATGTAGACGGTGGTCGTTGTGATAATTGTCAAGGAGAAGGCGAAACGGTAATTGAAATGCAGTTTATGGCCGATATCAAATTGACCTGCGAAGTTTGTAATGGAAAAAGATTTAAAAAAGAAGTCCTCGAATCAGAATACAACGGCAAGAACATATCAGATGTTCTTGATTTAACTGTTGATGATGCGGTCATCTTTTTCCAATCTGAAAAGAATATCGTAGAAAAATTACTTCCATTACAAAAAGTGGGACTCGGATATGTTAAACTTGGACAAGGAAGCAATACATTGAGTGGAGGAGAGGCTCAGCGAGTTAAGCTAGCGTTTTATTTAAGTAAAGCCAATCCCTTCAAAGAGGGTGGAGTGATGTTCATCTTTGACGAACCAACTACAGGACTGCATTTTTATGATATTCAAAAACTCTTGACATCTTTCAATGCATTAATTGAACAAGGGAATACCGTTTTATGCATTGAGCACAATTTAGATGTAATTAAATGTGCTGATTGGATTATTGACTTAGGCCCAGAGGCAGGAGATGCGGGTGGAAGCTTGGTTTTTCAAGGTCCCACCCCTCAAATCCTAAGTGTATCTGAAAGTATTACAGCTCGTTATCTAAAAGAGAAATTTGAGTCTTAAATATTCCTAAATTAGATTGAATTTCAATTAAATAGACGCCGCTCTTCAATTTAGAAGGAAGTGTCAATAAATTGCCGTTCACCTCTAATTTTCCTACGTACTTGCCGGTTAAATCAAAAAGATTAGCAGTCTCAATTTTCGTCTCATTATTTTGGAAAGTAACCGCTAATTTCTGTCCAACTTTAATTGGATTAGGATAAACGGTAATCGTAGATTTCTTAAATAACAACGCATTTAAATTGTTTGATTTAAATTCTTCGCTCGTTGAAAACACACAAGGATTTTCAAAAGATAATGAAGCTTTGGGTTGAACTGAATGATATATGTTTAATATCTGACTGGGTGAATCAATAAAATCATATTCAAAACCAGCCAAATTGGATAATAGTAAGCCATTTTTGTCGTTCATCCGCCATTCGTGGATGGCTTGGTTGGTGTCAATGGGTGATTCAAATTTATACTTGAAATCATTCATCCAACTACTTGAAAAGCTAGGACTCATACTATCAACCATTTTTAAGTTGATTTCATCGGAAAGTTCCGATTGACAATTATCATTGGAAGTATAAAAGAATACGAAGGCTTCTTTGTTTACTCCTGTAATTGAAACATCATTTGAGGTGGAAAATCTTTTAGTGCCCTTACTGGAAACTATCCAAATGGTATCTAATGAATTGAAATTATTGAAGTTTACAGGAACGGTAATTTGTTTTTGTCCGCAACCTTCTGTTGTAGATAATTTCAAATTAAAACGGGGCGTATCAATTACATTTACTCTTAGATCAATGAATTTGGAGTAATATCCGCAAGCCAATTGACTTGAGTCTATTACACTAGCAGTAAATCTTTTGAATTTTGAGGCATTAATTGAAAAGTTAGTATCCTTAGTGGCAATGCTATCGAAGGTCCAAGAGTAATTAGGTTTATTTGACAACTTTCCTAATTTAAATTGAACGGACGACCCATAGCAAGGTGTGGTATCAGTTGCCGTGAAGGTGAAGTCAATATCTTTACAACCTGCACCTGTACCAATGATTTTTGCAATTCGAGTTACGCCACAATAGTATTTTGTATTGGCTCTTAACCAGAATTCAACTTTATCATAGGGGTCTGTGATGAATATGGTTTGAGAGTCAACAGTTTTACCTCCGGTGGGATTAGCCCATGATTTTCCCTTGTTTGTAGAATATTGATAACTGATTAAATCCCTCACTGCATTCCATTTGAAGGTGACTGAATTAATGGTTTTTCCGCTCACCGAAATTGTGGGAGCGGATAAAGTATCTGCACCAAAAATTTGTTTTGTATTGGATGAGCTGATGCAACCACCTGTGTTTTTAGACCAAACCTTAATTGAATTTGCTCCTAAAGACAAAGACTTCGTAATAAATGAATCTGTATCATATGGGCCTGTGCTAGAAGAGATGGAATATGAGTCACTAAATCCATTTTTATCCGTTGTGAAAATTAATAAGGGTTCACCAATACAAGCGCTATCGCCACTGCTTCCAAATGATACATCAAACTTTGGTGCCTTTAAGCCCAAAACTGAAATCTCTCGTGAAGTCTGTTTACATCCATTGGTCCTTGTTGCAACAGCAAAGAACTTACCAGCGGTATCTGTTTTTAATGTTGTACCAGAAATTCCATTATTCCATATGTAAGTATGATTGCTCATTGGCAGAATTTCTATGGTTGCTGTATCGCCTTCACACAATGGAAGAATATTTCCATTAGTACTTAATATTGGTGCAGAGGCTCCAATCAGAACATTAAATGATATTGTATCATTTAATGAACTTCCTTTTGAATTGAAGCTCTTCAAAATAGCAATTCTAGGCCCTGTTGCAGAATACTGAACAGCAGGGGTGGAGTCTGTCGAAGTTGATGGAGTTCCTCCGGGAAAGCTCCAAGAATATGAAGTTGGATTATTGGTAGATGATGCTGAAAATTGATTCTGAGAAAAAGTACAAACTACGCTAGATTTAAGGCTGGCCTTTGCCTTTGGCAACAGACTACTAGGAGATATTGAAATTGTTTTGTTGTAAATCACATCCCCACCAGTTCCTCCATTGTTATCGGCAACATTCAATGCTATGTAAAAATTAACATTACCTACATTAGTACTTGGAGCTGTCCATTCAAATACCCAGGCAGCAGAGTCTGTTGCAACGGCACCTGTGCCTTGACTGCTGTGTTCTACATAATAACGTGTAGAGCCAGAAACGGTTGAACTAAATGTCCCAGTGCGATTGTTTAAGCTTGTAAATGTGCCCGCTGCTGTATTATTTTTATTCAATGCGGTAACCATAAATCCAAACTTAGATTTCCCCGTTTCCTTGTAAGAAAGTACAATTCTGTAGGTGGAATCTGGAATATATCCATTTCCTGTAAAGTTGCCATTTAGTTTAATTCGGCCGTGATTGGTTCCGCTGGTTTGCAATGAATTTCCTGTGTGACAAGAAGTACAGGTACTTTCATTGGGAGCCCCAGTTCTCGGTGATGAATTTCCGCTAGAACTACTATGGATCTGAAAGGTGGAAACTCCTAGAATGCCCAAAATAAAAATACTGGATTTTATGTAAAATGTCTTCATGTGCTTTATTAATTGGCCTTGAGTGAATAATAAGACAAAAATACATACCAAATCGTTTTCTCTTTCGTCTTATTATTTCTACTAATTATCTAACATTCTTGAATCTAACACCTTTTGGGGTTATTTTTGTTTTTTTATGAGAAAACTTTTCATTGTCGCATTTAGTTTGCTTTCAAGCGGTTTGTTCGCTCAAGCAACAATGATCAAAAAGGTCAATGCGGTTCCAGGTAAATTAGTAATTCCTTATGAGCATTATGTTCTTCCAAACGGATTAGAGTTGATTGTGAGTGAAGATCACTCTGACCCAGTTGCTCACATTAACGTAACTTATCATGTTGGTTCAGCTAGAGAAACTCCAGGTAAATCAGGCTTTGCACACTTTTTTGAACACATGTTGTTTCAAGGTTCGAAGCACGTAGCTGATGAAGAACATTTTAAAATCATTAAAGAATATGGGGGAGAAGTTAACGGAAATACTACCCGCGATAGAACAGTTTATGTAGAAACTTTCCCTTCTAATTTCACCGAAACAGCGCTTTGGATGGAAGCAGATCGTATGGGTTTCTTCCTTGAAGGTTTTACTAAAGAGAAATTTGAAAATCAAAGAAGTACCGTAAAGAACGAAAAAGATGAAAGATACGATCAACCCTTCGGGTTTCTGATGGAAGTAAAAGATCAGGAATTATATCCTTCTGATCACCCTTACAGCTGGTCAACCATTGGATTCGTAGACGATCTAGACAGAGCGGATAGCAATGATCTAAAGAACTTTTTCCTTCGTTGGTATGGTCCGAACAACGCTTGCATTATAGTTTCAGGTGATGTAAATACCGCAGACGTAGTTAAGTGGACAGAAAAATACTTTGGTGGAATTCCCGCAGGTAAATCAGTGAAGAAAAAGCGTGTTAAACCAATAGTTATTGAAAAAGAAAGAGTAAAAAGTGTTCAGGATGCAAACGCTCCTGTGCCTTTGATGTATATTACCTATCCAACGGTGCCAGCTTATCATGAAGATGAAGCAGCTCTTGATTTACTTGCCTATTTAATGGGTGGAACCAAGTCCTCAGTAATTTACAAGCGATTTTTGGACGCTGAAAAAGCACTTCAATTGAATGTGAGTAATAATCCATTGAGTGTAATCAACCACGAGTTAGCCGGTGAATTTAGTTTCACTTTGGTGGGTTATCCTTGGTCTGATATGTTCAAAATGAAGGATGAACTCATGAAAGTGGTTGATTCTTTTGAATTTAACAACTTCAGCAACGAAGATTTAAGTCGTGCAAAGCAAAATCTCTTGTCTTCTTTTTCTGGGGGATTTGAAAGCGTTGAGAGAAAGGCAAATTTCTTAAGTACCGTATGGTATCTTGATATTAAAAACGATTCTGGGGCTTTATATTCGATTGCAGACGAAGCAAACAGATATCAAAAGATTACCCGTGAAGATATTTTAAGAGTGTATAAAAAATACCTTAAAGGCAAATTTAATTCGGTGATTGATATTCAGCCACTAAGAGTCGCTGAAGGTGAAAAAGCACCCAAGTATGAAAGTGTTAATCCCAACGCCAATTACAAAAGCGTTGCGTTAGATTTAGAATATCAAAATCTTCAACTTAGAGTGGTGAAAGATAATTTTGATCGTAGCATCAGGCCCACACCCGCTCCAATCAAGCCAGTTACAGTTCCTAAAATCAACAGATCGGAATTGTCAAACGGCGTCAAAGTATATTCTTCAAATTTCGATGAAACGTCTAGAGTTTATGTGACTTTTGGTATTGAAGGCGGTGAATTACTTGAAAATGGAAAAGATGTTCCTTGGGGAGTTGCAAGTTTGACTGCTCAAATTTTAGGAGAGGGAACCAAAAATAAAACCCCTGAGCAATTAGAAAATGCACTTGAAAAATTGGGTGCCAGCATTGGTTTCTCAAACAGTTCTACTGGATTCTCACTTTATTTGGAATGCGAAAAATCAAATTTAGATCAAGCGGTTAAATTAATGGAAGAAATGATGTTTGAGCCCCGTTGGGATGAAGCAGAATTCAAAAAAATCAGAAAACGTGCGGTTGAAGGTGCCAAAAGCAATCTGTCTTCCAGATCTTCAGGTATGTCTAATGCTTGGGCCCGTTTGAATTACGGAGAAAGTGCATTTGGACACTATACTTCCGCAGATGAATTGTCTAAAGTAAATATTGCGGATTGTAAGAAATACTATGAAAGTTATTTCAATTCCAACAATTCAAGATTGGTTGTGGTTGGACCAATAACTTCCGAAGAAGTGTCTCAAAAATTAAATTTCTTCAGCAAATTGCCAAAAGCAAATATCCAAGTTGTTCCTCCGGTGATGCCACAAGAATTCGCAACTTCACAAGTTTTCGGTGTTCAATATACTGATGCTGAGCAAAGCGATATCATGATGGGCTTTAAATCACTTCCTTATGATTATAAAGGCGATTTCTTCAAAAACGGTATCATGAACTTTGCCTTGGCTGGTAACTTTAATAGCCGCATGAATTTAAAGATAAGAGAGGAAAAAGGCTGGACCTATGGTATTAGAGGAGGATTCAGTCCATCATTTAAAAATATGCCTGGATATTATGTAATTTCTGCTGGCGTGAAAGCTGAAACCACAGACAGTGCCATCAATGAGATCATCTGGATGGTGAATAAATACAAAGAAGAGGGAATGAGCAACGAAGAGTTTGAATTCACCAAATCAGCCTTGATCGCTTCTCAGGCTCTTGATTATGAAACCTTAGGTCAAAAGGCAGGTTTCATAGCTCAAATGGCATCTAGAAATCTTCCTGATAACTACGCTGATGAGCAACTTGCTGTGCTTCAATCGTTATCTAAAGACGAACTAAATGCGTTGGCTAAGAAATATTTGGATACAGATAAAATGGTGATTGTTGTTGCCGGTGATATGGTTTTATTGAAAGATCGTTTAGATCAATTGGGACTTGGTAAGACCCAGTTATTAAACAAAGATGGTTCAGGCAAAATAAAGTATTATAAAGCAGGTTCTTCTAAACACATTAAGAATTATCGCTAAAATTCGATAAACTAAATCTATAAAAGGCCTAACTGATTTAAAAGTTAGGCCTTTTTTTATGTTTAAATCTTGAGTGAAATTGTCTAAAAATTGTGGGGAACAATCCATCAAAATATCGTCAAAAACAACGATCTGAATGTATATTGCAGGTAATTGATTTTGAATATGGAAGAGAACAATATAAAGCCCGAAGAATTCAACGAAAGAATCATTCCCATTAACATCGAAGACGAAATGAAGACCGCTTACATCGATTATTCGATGTCGGTTATTGTATCTCGTGCACTTCCAGATGTGAGAGATGGTTTGAAGCCTGTACACCGTCGTGTACTCTATGGAATGGTTGATTTAGGTTTGGCATCAAATAGACCTTATAAGAAGTCAGCACGTATTGTGGGTGAAGTATTAGGTAAGTATCACCCACACGGTGATTCTTCTGTATACGATACCATGGTGCGTATGGCTCAAAGCTGGAGTTTGAGATATCCCTTTGTTGACGGACAAGGAAACTTCGGATCAATAGATGGTGATCCACCGGCAGCAATGCGTTACACTGAGGCGAGAATGAGAAAAATTGCCGAGGAAATGATGACGGACATAGACAAAGAAACGGTTGATTTTAGACCCAACTTTGACGAAAGTCTTTCAGAACCTACAGTACTTCCTGCAAAAATTCCTAATCTTTTGGTAAATGGTGCTTCGGGTATTGCTGTAGGTATGGCTACCAACATGGCTCCGCACAATTTGACGGAAGTTTGTGAAGGTATCATCATGTACATCGATAATAACGACGTTACCATCGCTGAATTAATGGAAGTCGTAAAAGGACCTGATTTTCCAACGGGTTCTACCATTTACGGAGTTGAAGGTATCAAAGATGCCTTTGAAACCGGCCGTGGAAGAATTGTAATGCGTGGAAAAGCCGAATTTGAAACTTCCAAAACCGGCAAGGAAATGATTGTGGTAACTGAAGTTCCGTATCAGGTTTCCCCTCCACAAATCATCGTGAAAGCGGTTGATTTAATTCATGAAAAAGCCATTGAAGGTATATCGGCAGTTCGCGATGAAAGTGGTAGGCAAGGAATGCGCATTGTTTTCGACTTAAAACGTGACGCTATACCGAATGTTATTTTAAATCAACTTTACAAATATACTCCGCTTCAAAGTAGTTTCTCGGTGAATAACATTGCATTGGTCAATGGAAAGCCCGAAATGCTTAATTTGAAGGACATGATTCGCCATTATGTGGCTCATAGACATCAAATTGTGGTTCGTAGAACCGAATATTTGTTGAACGAAGCTCGTAAGCGCATTCACATCTTAGAGGGACTTATCATTGCTTTAGATAATTTAGATGCAGTAATTGCCTTGATTAGAAATAGCAAGAACCCTGACGATGCTAAAAATGGCTTGATGGAACAGTTCGGTTTATCTGAAATTCAATCTAAAGCTATTTTGGATATGCGTTTGCAGCGTTTAACTGGACTTGAAATCGAGAAAATCCGCGAAGAGTATCAAGCAATCATGAAGGAAATTGCTTACTACGAGCAAATTTTAAGTGATAGAGATCTTAGAATGAGCATCATCAAAGATGAAACTCGTGAAGTTGCAGAGAAATTTGGTGATGAACGCAGAACCAAAATTGAATACAACGCCGAAGAAATAAATATTGAAGATTTAATTCCAAATGAAGAAGTGGTAATTACCATCTCCCATAAAGGTTATATCAAGAGAACTGCATTATCAGAATACAAAGAACAAAATAGAGGTGGACGAGGACTTCGTGGTGTTGCACATAGAGATGAAGATTTTGTAGAACACCTGTTTGTTGCAAGTACACATAACTATTTATTGTTATTTACTGAGCAGGGTAGATGTTTCTGGTTGAAAGTGTACGAAATACCTGAAGGAGCCAAAGCAACCAAAGGAAGGCCCATCCAAAATCTGATCAACATTCCGAGTGAAGATAAAATTAAAGCATACTTAAATGTTCAGAATCTAAAAGATCCTGAGTATTTAGAGAATAATTTTATCGTATTAGTCACTAAAAACGGTATTATCAAGAAAACTTCATTGGAAGCGTATAGCCGTCCACGTGCAAACGGTATAAATGCCATCACAGTGAGAGATGGAGATGAATTGCTTCAAGCGAAAATGACCGATGGTGTGAGTGAAATTATCATCGCTAAGAGAAAAGGAAAAGCCATTAGATTCAGCGAAACTAAAGTTCGTCCAATGGGAAGAACAGCTGCAGGTGTGAGAGGTGTTACCCTTGAAGATGATAGCGATGAAGTTATTGGCATGATTTGTGTAAATCCGAATAAAGGAGTATCGAATATTTTGGTGGTTAGCGAAAATGGATACGGAAAACGTTCTGATTTAGATGATTATCGTGTTACAGGTCGTGGTGGAAAAGGAGTTAAAACCATCAGTATCACTGAGAAAACCGGTGTACTTGTGGGAATCATGGATGTGAACGATGACGATGGACTGATGATCATCAACAGAAGCGGAATGACTATTCGTATGGCTATCGATAAACTTAGAGTTATTGGTAGGGCTGCTCAGGGTGTTAAGTTGATTAATATCAAAGGCAACGATAGTATAGCTAGTATCGCGAAAACACCAAGAGAAGAAGAGGAAGAAGAAATTGAACTAGATGCAGATGGTAATCCAATCATTTCATCGGAAATTTCTGAGGATTCTTCTGATTCTGTAACTCCGACTGAGGAATAATATTAAGTTAGTCATTTTATATACTTGTTATGAATTTAAATTTTTTAAAATCAGGACTTTTACTGGCATCTGTTTGCTTGAGCATGAGTGCAATCGCACAAAAAAGGTCTATTAACACGGCTGAATTTGCACTCGAAAGTGGAAATCCTGACGATTTAATCATTGCCATTGAAGAAATTGAGAAGGCTCGTCAAAACGAGAAAACCAACAATGCAGCCAGGATGTGGTTGATTCGTTCAAAGGTATATTCTACTGTCTACGATAAAAAAGGCAATGAAATGATCAAACCTCAAAGTAAAATGGCCGGACTGAAGTCTGCTGAATCTATTTTGAAGTTTTACGGTCAAACTTCTGATAAAAAGACTTCGGTTGATTTAGATGAGGCTACTTACCAAGTTGGTGCTGCTTTCGCTACTTCATTCAACGAATCAATGACATATTCTGAACAAATTGAAAAAGCAGGATCTACCGAGTTGAAAGGGTTGTTAAATGATACGATGGTTATATATTATCAATTTCTTCTTGATCTTTATTCAAGACTCGATACCGGTATGATCAACAATCTAAAAGGGCAGAAGGTAGAAAGAGACTTTTTTGTTGAGAGAATTGCTTTTTATGCTTTGA
>CAYPBJ010000006.1:0-7052 GCA_964408945.1 uncultured Rhizobium sp.
GCAGCGCGCGCGGCGGTACCGATGGCAGTCGTTTGAGTTTTATGGGATTGCCATGTCCCAATATTTTTACGGGAGAAATGGCCTTCCACGGCAAGCACGAATATGTGAGTGTACAAGACATGGAGAAAGCTTCAGACGTCTTGGTGAATTTGAGTTATTTGTGGGCGAGTAGGTAGTTGGTCTTTGGTCCATAGTCCATAGTCCATAGTCCATAGTCCATAGTCCATAGTCCATAGTCCATAGTCTGTGGTCTGTGGTCTGTGGTCTGTGGTCTGTGGTCTGTAGTCTGTAGTCTGTGGTCCGTGGTCTGAAGTCGAGGGGCGAAAGTCAACAGAATGCTACCCAATACCCGAATCCTGTTACCCGTTACCCGTTACCTGCTACCTGCTACCTGCTACCCGGTACTTGGTACTTGGTACTTGGTACTTGGTACTTGGTACTTGGTACCCGCTACTATTAAGCCAGCTGTCCTACTTCTTTTAGGTGCATGAAATGAGAGCGCACCGCAGAGATGAAGGTGTCATTTTCTTGGTAAGGAATACCGAACTCGGCACAAGTTTTCTTTACGATTTCGTTGATTTTGGGGTAGTGGATGTGACTAATTTTGGGGAACAAGTGATGTTCTACTTGGAAGTTTAATCCTCCCAAAGCCCAGGTCAAGAATTTGCTTTTGGTGCTAAAGTTGGCGGTGGTTTTTAATTGGTGGGTTGCCCAATCATCTTCAACCACAATAGATTCAATTACGGTGTTGTTGTTTTTCGCTTCGATTTTATCAGTCACGAATGTTACACCTTCTACGACGTGTGCTAATTGGAATACAATGGTAATTACCATACCTGTGGTTAGTGCCATGGTTAAATAGCCTAAGATTGCGGTTAAAGGACCCAAAACAAAGATGGGAACAACTAAAAACACGCCAATATAAACCACTTTTGCACCCCAAAACTCGAAGTGTTGGAAAGCAGAACGGTCATTTTTGAATTTACTATCGCCAATTCCGTGTGCAAAATATTTGGTGAAGTCTTGATAGAAAATCCAAGCTAAATAAGCAATAGCGTAGGCTGGAATTACGTAAATATGTTGGAATTTGTGGAACCACAATTTCTTTTGAGTTGGATTCACGCGTAAAATTGGCCACAAATCAATATCGTCATCTACACCATCAATGTTGGTATAACTGTGGTGATTGAAGTTGTGTTTTTCTGCCCAATTGAATGAATTTCCGCCAAGGAGATTCAATGAATTGGCCATGATTTTATTCACCCAAGGTTTAGATGAATAGCTACCATGAGCTCCATCGTGCATAACGTTAAAACCAATTAATGCGAAGGTAATACCCATGAGGGAGAAGAGACCGTATACCCAGATCGCGTTTTCTGATAATAACATAATTCCTAAATAACATCCAATCAGGGTAAGTCCCAATATGATGGTTTTAGAATAAAGTTTCCAGTTACCTGTAGGTTTGATGTTGTTTTCTTCGAAGTAGGAATTGATTCTGTTTCTTAGTGTACTAAAGAATTCAGCGTTGCGGCCGGCGAATCTGATAGGAGTGCTCATTTATAAACGAATACTCAAAGTTAGGCAAAAAATCTATAATCCTTTGCGTCTAGTATTGAATTTCAAGACAGCATACATAGGACAAAAGCTGATGAAACTGGTCAAGACAAAAATACCGGAAACAATTAAAAGAATGGTTGCCCACGTACCACTCAGTCTACCATCGAAATACAGTCCTCCAACGATTAATGCTGTTGACACTCTGATGGCTTTGTCAATCGTTCCTACATTCTTTTTCATAGGTTAAATGTTTAATCTTTATGGTGTTAAGTTTACACTAACAAGGCGCAAAATAGGTGATAGTCGTCAAAGATTTATCATTGGGTTATAATTTGTTAGAGTCAACAAAAGCGCTGACTGAATGATAATTCACTACTTCGGCAGTGTCTTCTCAGCATTTAATTGGGCTTTTTGTACCATCTCTTGAGCCTGCTTTTGGGCTGTTTCTTCTACAAATTGGGCTTTTGCATTGGCTTCTTGTTCGGTGCGATCTGCGGAAGTATAGGCTTTAGAACGAATTGCATCTGCCGATTTCTTGGCTTCTTTACGTAAGCGGTCTCCTGCTTTCTGGGCGGCTAGTTTTTCAAGTTGATTGGTTGCTTTTGCTTGTGCTGCAGCAATCTCTTCTTCCGCTTTTTTTAACGCGGCATCTGCCAACCGGTCACCTTCTGCTCGTTGTTTATCAGCTGTTTCTTTGCCTATTCTTCTGATGTTAGCAACCTCTTCTTGAGCCTTTTTCATGATAGCCTCTGCTTGTAGATGTACTTGGTGAACCGCTTCGCCAGCTGCTTTTTGTAATTCTTGTTGAGCAGTTCCCTTGATAGGTTCAAGTTTTTTCTTGAGTTCTTCTTTTCCGAATTTTTTCCAGTCCAGTTTGAATTTTGGATCAGTTACGGTGCCGGTTATGGTGAAAGGAACTTTTTTACCTTCGGCTTGTAAAGTTCCCCCGAAAAGAATCTTCTGATCTAAACCAACGTTACCAGCCAAATTCATTTTACCCCCTTTGGGAAGATTTAAGCCAATACTGTCTTTCAACGTGAGTTTTCCGTTTTCTATGATGTATCTCAACTTTGAAGGCTTAACACTCAGATTGCCATAGTCCCAATTGAATTGATCGTACACTTGCTTCAGCCAGTTAGGAAGTTGCATCTCGCCTTTTTTAAGATCAACCAATCCCGATGAAATCAGACTTCCTAGGTCTAGGTCCATGGTTTCGGTAAACTTGGTATTCAATTGCATATTGAGGTTCATTATGCCGTCAACATCTTTCAAAGCAGGCGCATATTTTTCAATAAGGGCTACTTGATTCATGATGTTCCGTGCGTTTAAATCAAGGAGAGCAATCTGAGTATTGGCAACAGGTTGGCTTCCTGGAGTGTAAGAATATTGGGTTTGATCCATTCTGAAAGTGCTTCCCCAAATGCTTGCTTTCAGTTCGTCTATATTTAACTTACCATCCTTCACGGTGATTTTCGCGCCGCAATTGCTGAGGTCGTAGGTTTCATATTTTAAAACGCCCACACTTCCCACGAAGGTCAAATCGAGATTATCTGGAATTTGAACTGCCGCCATTTCGCTGCTGTCAGTGGTTTCTGAGGACATTGAATCGCTGTCGTCTGTCAAAAACTGGTTTGCGTCAATCATGGGGGCATCTAAGTTTAATTTACCTTTGAGGACTTCACCGTTGATAGCGTAACCAATGAAGTTTTCCAATCCGCCACTCATAGACATGCGAGAGTTTCCGTATTGCAGTGACTGCAAGTTCAACGAGAAATTCTTAGGATTTGCCGACAGTTCCATGAAATCCAATACAGTGGGTAGCGTAGATGGGCTGGTATAATTTAAGTTGTTTACGGTGATTTTACCTGAAGCTTTCAAGTCTTCCGCTTTGTCACTTACAGCAGTTGAATAATATCCATCAAATTGAATGTCAGAAGAAATGCTTCCTGAAAGGGTGGTGTTTTTTTCTAGCGGAAGAACGTCTTTCCATTTATCTAAGGCAATTTTAGCCTTGATTTCTCCGCGAGCATATGGATTTGAAACAGGTGTTTTAGCGAATAAAGTAGCAGAGATAGGGTCTCCACCGAGATTCATGGCGAATTTTTTCAAATTGATGGTGGTATGGTCTGGATCGCCATCGGCATTTTTCAGGTTGAAATCTACGTTAATTCCTGAAACTGAAGCTGGGAGTCCAGGATATGCAAATGACCCATTGTCAACGGTCAAGGTAACATCAGTTGCTGGCATTCTGAGGTCATCCATGATTCCTTTTAAGGTTGCGTGAACACCTGCTTTACCTGAAGCTTTAACGTCTTTAAAGTCAGCAGTGTAAGCACCTGGAACCACAGACAACAATGATTTAAATTCAGAAGATGGAACCGAAATATCAAGGTCCATGTCCATATTCAGGTCGTTCATTTGAAGCCAACCTTTCATCAAAACGGGAAATTCATTGATTTGGGCATCCAATTGATTGAACGTGAATTTGAACTTGTCGAGATCCATATCAATGTTGCTTTCGGCAGTTAGATTTGCCTTCGACATGAGGGTCATTCCGTCGAAATCCATATCAGCCGATGCAATTTTGAGTTCATTGGCTAGGGTAAAGATGTTGTTAGATAGCGATCCGCTTCCGTCGAAATCCATGCCTTTAAGAGTGAAACTCATGGGCAATGAATAGTCAGTGTAACCTATGAGGGCGTTGCTGAGTTTGATTGATTTTAGATCAAGGGAAATCGGAGCAGAAGCAGCAGTATCAATAGTTGTAGCAGTATCTACAGGTGTAATATCAAAGTTGGCACGACCGCTTTTGAGAAAAATGATGTTGATGTGCGGATTGTCGAGGTCAATTTTACGAATATTCATAGTTTCACCGCCAAGTACTGATTTAATGTCGAGTACAATTCTGGTATTTTGAGCTGCGTAGAGGGTGTCTCCTTGGAAGGAATCACGACCTACAATGCTTAAATTGGGAATTCCAACAGATACATTCGGGAAGTTTCTAATCAAACTGATGGAGAGGTCATCGTCAAATTTAATGTCGGCCAACAGGTTGGAGTTAGCCGCATTTTTGGCTGCTGTAAGGATTTTGCCTTTGAAAGCAAATGGAAGAATCAACAAGATAACAAACAGAGAACCAAGGGCAATGCCCAAACGAATCATCAACTTCTTCATAGTGCGAATTTACTAATATTCAATAACGTATTTTTCGCTATTTTCGTTGCATAAACCTATAATAATGAAAACTGGATTATTGCATTTACATTCAACCCTGAGATGGGTGATTTTGGTGTTGTTGGTATTGACCATCGTTCAACTTTTTACCAATAAAGCTGCGCGTCAAGCGAAGATTTTAACCATTGTATCGCACACTATGTTATTGATTGGTGTAATTCAGTGGTTTATCACAGATTGGGGTATCAAATTGATTCAAAACGCGGGCATGGCATCTGTCATGAAAGATAAGATTCAACGTTTCTTTGCAGTTGAACACGCATTGACCATGATTATTGCCATTGTGCTCATCACCATGGGCGGTGTAGCCGTTCGTAAAGAGAACACCAAAAAGGCAAGAATTTTATATGTAGTAGCATTGCTCTTGATTCTTTCTCGCATTCCTTGGCCATTCATGGAAGTTGGCGCTGGCCGAGGGTGGGTTTAGTCGATAGGCCGCAGTCCGTAGTCCGTAGTCTGTAGTCTGTAGTCTGTAGTCTGTAGGTGTCGGGTTTCAGGATACGGACCACGGACTCTGGACCATGGACTCTGGACCATATATTTTCTTTCATCGATTTTTTTGTGCACTAAAAATAAAGTGGTGTAATTTTGGAGGTATGAACGGAAAAAATTGGATAGCTATTGTTTTAGTTTCAATGACATCGGGATTTGTGGGTTCTTGGATTTTTAGAGGGAACAGCGGAAATACGGTGATGTTAAATACGGCATCGGAAAGCTCCAATTTGGTGCCAAGTCGGGTAGCTTCATCAGGCATGGATTTGACTTCCTTCGAAAAAGCGTCTGCAGCATCTACCCCCTCGGTTGTATTCATAAAAACGATTTCTACTGTTCAATATGAAAGTCCGTTTGATGGACTTTTTTGGGATTTTGATCCCTTTGGAAGTAGAGGAAAAGCATCTAGCACAGGCAGTGGAGTTATTGTCAATTCGAATGGATACATTGTAACTAACAACCATGTAATTCAAGGTGCTGAGAGTATTTCGGTGGTGTTGAATAAAGGAAAAAAAGAATATTTAGCGAAGGTTGTTGGTACTGATCCAGGGTCAGATTTGGCGCTAATAAAAATTGAAGCGACTGAACTTCCGGCGGCGGTCATTGGCAACTCCGATCAAGTGAATGTAGGTGAGTGGGTTTTGGCAGTTGGTAATCCTTTTAATCTAAATTCAACGGTCACTGCGGGTATTGTGAGCGCTAAAGGCCGAAATATTAACATTGTAAAAAATCAATTCCCTATAGAGAGTTTCATTCAAACCGATGCGGCGATCAATCCTGGTAATTCGGGAGGAGCATTGGTGAATTTACGTGGAGAACTGATTGGAATTAATACTGCAATACAATCAAATACAGGAAGTTATACAGGTTATGGATTTGCAATCCCTAGCAATATCGTAAAAAAAATCATCACAGATTTGATTGAGAAAGGCGAGGTATTGAGGGCATTTTCAGGGATGGAAGTGGGTGCATTGTCCTCAGACGAAACCCAAAAATTGGGAGTCGATCTAAATGGTGAACCTCTTAAGATTAAGTCAATTTTAGAAGACGGTCCTGCAGAAAAATCCGGATTGAAAGCCGGTGATGTTCTGGTCAAAATAGGTGATCAAACGATTGATGGACAGTCGAGCTACGATGAGTTTATGGCGTACCAACGTCCGGGAAATAAAATCGGATTTGAGGTTATTCGTGCCGGAAAATTGGTGAAGGGCGATTTGGTCTTGATATCGCAGTCAGCAAATAAAGAGTTGCTGATGAAAGGGGTTGTCAGCAGCAGTTTTTTGGGTGCTGATTTCCAACCATTGAGCGCGTCTGATAAATCAAAGTTCAGAATTGAGAGCGGCATTCGCATCATCAACATTCGAAGAAGCGGCGGTATAGCTCAGATGGGACTTCCTAACGGATTTATTGTGGTGAAGTTCAACGGCAAGTCGTACGAAGCCCCTGAAGATTTGATTGCCGCCATGGAAGGAAGTTCGGGCAAGATGCAAATTCAGGGCTTAGACCCCAACGGCAGCAGCAGAAGTTATTCATTTTATAGGTACTAGGTACCGGTACCGGGTACTAGGTAATTGGTAGTTGGTAGCAGGTAGATGGTAGCAGGTAGATGGTAGCAGGTAGATGGTAGCAGGTAGTTGGTGGTGCATGGTCTGTAGTCTGGAGCCCGGTACCCGAAACCCGAAACCCGAAACCCGGTACCCGGTACCCGGTACCGCTACCAAGTCCAAATTCCATTATCTTTGCGGAATGAACACAATGATGCCAAA
>CAYPBJ010000006.1:7152-71683 GCA_964408945.1 uncultured Rhizobium sp.
AAGTACCGTGAGTCGGGTAATTTTTTCATTTTCGCAGGACCGTGTGCTATTGAGGGGAGAGATATGGCCTTCGAAATTGCGGAGAGATTGGTGCAGATTTCTGATGAATTGGAAATTCCGTTGGTGTTTAAAGGTTCTTACAGGAAGGCAAATAGATCAAGGATTGATTCGTTTATTGGAATAGGAGATGAGGCGGCATTGCAGATTTTGGGTGATATTAGAGAGAAGTTTCAAATTCCGGTGGTGACCGATATTCATGAGTCTCGTGAAGCAGCGATGGCTGCAGAATATGTGGATGTTTTGCAAATTCCCGCATTTTTGTTTAGACAGACCGAGTTGTTGGTGGCTGCTGCAAATACGGGAAAATGGATCAATATTAAGAAGGGGCAATTTGCAGCGGCGAATGCCATGCAACATGCATTACAGAAATGTGTAGATTCTGGAAATGACAGAATCATATTGACTGATAGAGGTAACTCATTTGGGTATTCTGATTTGATTGTTGATTTTAGAAATATACCGGAAATGAGATCTTTCGGGGCACCGGTGGTGATGGATATCACGCACAGTTTACAACAACCCAATCAGAGTAGTGGTGTAACTGGGGGCAAGCCAGAATTGATTGAGACTATTGCTAAAGCTGCAGTGGCTGTGGGAGTGGATGGTTTGTTTGTTGAAACGCATCCCAATCCTTCAAAAGCGAAAAGTGATGGCGCAAACATGCTCCCCCTAAACGAACTACAGCCCCTTTTAGAGAGGCTGCAGCGTATTAGAAAAGCTATTTTATAAGTTTTTTATTTGTCTTTGTTGTCTTTTGAATTTGTAGCTGGCTTTTTAGCTGGCTTGGTTGGCTTGGCTGGTTTCACCGGTTGACCTACGCGTTTGATTTTGAACTCACGGGATACTTTCTTAGGAATTAACACCAACTCTTTATCGGTTTCGTAAGAATCTGAGGTGAAGTATTTGGCGATGGTTTTATCGGTGATGCGCGGCGCGTTTGATTTTTCGTCGATTTTGAATTGAACTCCGTTAACAGGGTAATCACCAATTTCCATGTTTTCCACGGTGAACTTGTTGCTTGGCAACTTGATTTTACCAACTTTGAATTTATCGCCTTCAATGAAGTCTTTCTTGGTCAATAATTTCTTTTTGTACCATTCAGCTGCTAATTCAGGAGTAACTGTGTTCACTTTACCTTTTTTGTCGATGATGAACATGGTTGGTTCAGATCCGAACATCATGATGGGGATGGTTCTTTCTTCTTTGGGACCAGAAAGCGGCAATTTAACGGCAAAGGTTAAATCTAAAACGGGTTTGGTTGCTACAGCCGCTGCAGATGAATCTTTGGCAGCTACCACTTTTATTGAATCTTTAACTCCAACATTGGTGTTGTTCACGTCAACGTCTTGGTTCACTTTTACGCGTGATTTTTTATCTTCAAACTCAAATCGAACCGTAGTTCTACGATTCTGTTGATGTTGAAATTCATCACACGGAACAAAGGGTTTGCCATCAATAGGTACTATCTCTGAAGCTTTGTATGTTTCGTATACTGAACTTATTACGTTTCCTTTTTTATCTTTGGTTATCACCATTTTGCGGGTTTTTCCAGCAATGTATGGGGTAAAACCTACTTTCTCTGCTCCTTCGCATTTACAGTCGTTAATCAATTCTTTTTCACCAAATCCTACGGCAATGATTCTTGATGAATCAATGTTCCAACGACGCATTAGGTAACGGCGGGCAGAATCTGCTCTTCTTTGAGCAAGGCGAGTATTGTAATCAACTGATGCACGACAGTCGGTGTGCGAACCCAATTCGGCGATCAGTCTTGGATAACGAATCATTACTTCTTGTGCGAATGTATCTAAGATACGCGCTGCATCTGGACGAATTCTTGAACTGTCTAGGTCATAGAATATAGGGAGAGAAATGATTTGATCCAAAGGATTTACTAAGCAAAAGTCTTGAACCAATTCGGTTGAGAATCTGATTCCATGAGTTGTTCTTTGAACCGGTGGAATGTCGAAGTAGTAAAGCTGAGGATTTTTAGCTACGATTTCGTAATTGGTTTTGGGTTTCAATTGGGCCATGTACTCACCGTTTTCATTGGTTTTAAGTACCATGGTGGAAGTATCTTTGTCATTGGTGATGACAACGGTAGCGCCTTTGAGTGGCAATTTGGTATTACAATCAGTAACAACACCACGAAGCGTAATTACTAGTGGTAAAACGTCAAATGAATAAATGTTATCATCGTTTCGGCGGTCACCGCGATTGGAAGTAAAGTAACCGGCTTTAGATGTGTTGTTTAAGAAGGTGATTGCAAAGTCGTCACCACCGGAGTTTAAGGGTTCACGAAGGTTTTCCATGTCTACCCATTTGTTGATCTCTTCGGTTTGAGCGGCGGAGAACATATCTAACCCACCCAATCCAGGCCAATAATCTGAACTGAAATAAAGGCGTTTATCGTGTTCGTTGAAATAGGGGAAATATTCGTTTCCTGGCGAGTTGATTTGTGATCCTAGGTTGACTGGATTGCCCCATGATCTTGATCTTCTGCTGTAGGTAACTGCCCAGATATCAAATCCCCCGAAACCACCATCGCGGTCTGAAGCAAAGAACAATATTTTATCATCATCACCAAGGGCTGGATGACCATAGCTGTGTGCGGTATCTTGTTTGCAAATTTCGAGTACGTCACCCATTTGCCAGTCTGGACCGGTTTTTTTGTATTGGTAAATGGCGCATTTCTCTGATTTTCCATCTTCGCCGCCGCACTGGGTCATGTACATTTCCGAAAAACGGCGGTTAAAGGTGATACCACCTTCATTATATTTGGTTGAAGCCGTTTTTGAGAACATGGCTTTTCCCCACTTCATTTGACCTGCTGATGCAGCTGTATCTCCGCGTTTTTTCTTGGTTTTTTGTCCTTCAATGTACCATATGTCGGACCATTTTTCTAAAGTTCCGCCGTAGACTCTTTTGGATGTTCCCCCTTCGCGGTCAGATGCAAAAAATACAACGTCGTCCTTACGAGAAGCGACCATGGGTGCCCAATCGTTGGCACGTGTGTTTGCTAATTTGAATTCTTGAACTCGGAACAAGGAACTGTCGGGAGTCCAGCTTAAGGCCATTTCGCAGCCCATCATTTTTTGAATGGCTTGGCTGTCTCCTGGCACCTTTTCTAGGTAAGACTCGTAGGCAGAAAGCGCACCGCGATAATCTTCCATTTTCTTGAGCATATTCGCTCTCATTAAAAGGGCTTGACTGTTGTTTGGATCTGTTTTCAGAACCTTTTCGTACAATTTTTGTGCCTTCAAATATTTGTTGTTCAAGCGGTATGCTTCAGCGGCCATCATATTGGCTTTTTCGCGTTCTTTCTTGTCTTTGGCGTTTCTTGCTACCTGTTCGAAAACAATAGCAGATTGACCGAAGTACCCTTGATCAAACAATTTTTGAGCGTCACCAAATTTTGGTGAACAGCCTGTATTTAAAGTAGTTACCAGGAAAATAAACCCTGCAATTACCAATAAATTTTTTCCTCTACTGAGAAGTTTTTGAATATCGGGGAAATGCATCTTCACAATTAAGCCTAATTAAAACGCTAATTAATGAATTCTTTGTCATACTTCAAAGTTTTCACCCCATTTTATTTAGGTTAAATGAATTAAATTCCCATTAATGATGTACTCTCAAACGCTTTGTATGTTCGAAATCTTTGCCTTTAATTCTAACCAAATACACTCCATCCGGAATTTGAGTTAAATTAAGAACTATTTTATTTTCAGCGGCACTTATTTGAGTTCTCAGCGGTTGAATTTTGGTTCCAATTACGGTGTACATTTCTACTTCCAAATCTTCGATGTCGACCACCACATTTTCTAGGGAAATATTGACCCAATGATTGGCGGGGTTAGGTTTCATATCGAAGTTAAATGAAACCGTTTCGCGTTGAAAGTTAACATTTTGAGATTGAGCCTTTTGCAGGCTGAACATCATCAACAGTAAAAAGTAAATTGGTTTCATGATTCCTGTAACGCAAAAACTGGGCCAAAGATTGTTAACTTCCTATGATTAATCCCAATAACTGCTTTTTTTGAACATCATTGCATTTGTAGTCTTTTAAGAATTCTTGAAGTTCGCGGCGTTTTTGGGTTTGTTTAGCGTAGTATTTAATCAGTGATTGGGCAGGTCCGTTGAGACGACTGTTGAAATTGATGCTTCCTTCAAAAAGGGCAAAAGCAAAGTCTTTATTGAGGTAATTCATGCGCTGCAGCGCGTTCATGGCATTGATTCGCGTTCTAAATTCATACATCGGGCCGCTAATATTGACCAATGCTTTGGTCATGCCTGGAGCCATTTCAGGGTAAATTTCGGTTCCTAGCTCAAAGTATCTAACTTTGATGTCGTGACAGAAGCCGTCTGTTTTTTTTATGGCATCTAAAATGAAGTTCTTTCGGTTGGCATACAATGGGTGCTCCCAAATGCGATCAATGACGGTATTGATGATGACGTAGCTAGAGTCAAACAAAAGTGCTTCTACGAAGGGTTGAGTGGCAGAAACCAAGGGTGTTTTTTGAGCAAAGATGAGGCGGACTTCTGCTTGCTTATCGCGTGAAATTAGGGTGATGGTTTGTGCGTCGATTCCAGGGTTATCCATCATTTGAGAAGCTATTTCAGCTCTTAGGTTCGGGAAGATTTCTTTTGAAAATGCCGTTTTTAGGGCTTCCCACTTAACAGACATAGGAACTGTCCGGAGTTCCAACCAAGCGTCGTAGCGGTCAAGCATGAACGTTGCAGTTTGTGCTTGGCTGAGGAGTTCTTCTGTGGTTTTATTGAATTTGAGTTCTTTTAATAGGAAACTCCCTTCATCAAAAAGACAATAAGAAACGGTTTTACCGTTTGTAGCAAAATCAAAGGTATTTGATGCGCCAGATACCTCAACGGTTTTGCGATCTACTGAGCCGTCAGTGTAATAAATGGCCAGATCAACGGGAGTGCTGAAGAATGAAACTACGGCATCAATTGTCTGAATTTGTTTGATTATAAAGGTTGTTTGAGTAGCTGATTTTCTAACTTGCACATCAAAAATGGGCTCTCCACCGCGGTGAATCCACTGATCGAAAAACGCATCTACATTGATTCCTGTGGCATCAATGAAGGCTTTTTGTAGGTCCCAAGTTTCAACGCCTTCAAATTGGTGGCGTTTTAAGTAGAGTTGTATGGCGCGTCGGAAATTATCTCTACCTACTTGGTGTTGTAACATGTGTAAAACCGATGCTCCCTTTGGGTAATGTCGTGAAGATCCGCTTTGACTATGTCTAACGGGGAGTGAGTTGGCTTTGCCGGCTTGAATAGCGCCCAGCTGGTTGTTTCGGAAGTACCAGTACATGTGATCTTCTGAGAATTGATGTCCCTCGAAAAGGCCGGGATAATAAGTCGCAAAGCTTTCTTGGAGCCATTGTTCGTTGTCTTTACGTCCGGTGATGAGATCGCCAAACCATTGGTGGGTGGCCTCATGGGCATTGACGCTAACGTAGTTTCGGTTGAGCAAGTAGGCGCGGTTATCAACCCAAAAGAAGTCGCCAAAAATGGTAGCTGAAGTGTTTTCCATGGCGCCGTAGAGAAAATCTTGCACCATTACCTGTGAATAGGTTCCCCATGGGTAGGGTACGCCAATTTCATCTGCCAGAAAATCAATGATTTCCTCTGAATATCTGCTGGTGGGTTCTACGCGTTCGGGGTGCTCGGGATAGTACCAGAATTGCATGGGTACACCCTTTTTGGAAACCGATTTTTTAACCGCATATTTATCAATGGCCAGCATCAATAAGTACCCTGCGTGGGGTTTGTTGAGTGAATAGTGCCAAGTTTTGGTATTGTCTTTGTTTTGAGTGGTTTTGAGGAGCTGCCCGTTACTCAAAACTTGATAATCTTGATCAAAGGTGATGATGGTTTCGGTGGTGAATTTATCGCTTCGGTCATCAATCATGGGTATCCAATTTCGGTTGTCTATGCCTTGACCTTGCGTCCAAATTTGTCTTCTAGACATGTCGGAGGGTTCGGTGATTTCGGGAAGGTCCCACCCAATGAAATAGAGTCCTTTTTTAGGGAAGGCGTTGTAGGTAATTTCGAGTTGGTGCTTCTTTTGGAAATCGTTTTTCAGTGCTGAGTTGATGGTGAGTCCGCCGGGGGAAGCTTTGAATGTTATGGCCTTTCCATCGAGTTTAGCATCAAGAATGATGATTCCAGGGGCATGGAGGAAGATGGTATCGACATTATTTTGCAAAGAAATAAACTGGTGGGTAACGGTACCCATGACTTTTTTTTGTTTGGTTTCGAAGGAAGCTTGGAGCTTCATGTGGGTGACATCGATGTTTCGATTTCTTTCGGTATTTCCTTGTGGATCAGCGTGGTATGAATGCACTGGGGGAAACTGTGCAAGGAGTGCGGAGGAGCAGGAGGCGAGGAGGATAGCGATAATTTTGGCCGTAGAATTTTTCATGGGATGATGCGAAAATAGGTTAGGATAAATTTTTTTTCAAAAAAGTTGTGAAAATTGCAAAAGAAAATTATTTTTGCACCCCGTTCACACGAACAAAAAGGTCTGGTAGTTCAGCTGGTTAGAATACATGCCTGTCACGCATGGGGTCGCGGGTTCGAGTCCCGTCCAGACCGCCAGCAAAGAAGCCTCTGAGAAATCAGGGGCTTTTTTATTGTTTATGGTGGCGAAGGGACTAACATTTTTCCACTACATCATAAAATCTTGGGGAACCTAGGAAATCAGACACTCTGGATCCGGTGTTTAATTTTAATGATCCAGACCGTACTCATTTCACAGAACTTATGTTTTTGTACATTTCCACTTCCTTATCTCCAGGATAAAGGCCGGGGAATATCATAGGAGAATATTTTACTGGATAGTTGACATAGTACATCATCGTAATGCCTTCTTTTTTGGGTGAAAGTAATTCCATCTTAGTTAGTTTGTCAATGGTTAATTTTAGCGTTTTATCTGAGGTATTCGTGATGCGCATAGCATCAGCCTTGCTGATTTTTCCCTTCAGAAATAAATCACTCAGTATGAATTTAGCTTCCTGACGCAATTCGCCTTTATTGACCATTAAGTTTGTGAATCCTTCAATATGAGAAAGTATGTTGTTTGTATCGATGATCTTATACATGAAGTCTGTTTGATCGATCGCAACTTCGAGAAAGAATTTACAAAATTGAATCAGTTTCTTATTCGATAAGTTTCCTCTTCCATCGTAATCATTGTATCTAGTTAAATCTGCTTGAGCAAGAAAAAATTTATAGTCTTCATTTCTTCTTGCTAGCCCTCTTGAGATTGACCATAACCCAGCAGCATCAAGGTTTTCACTTATGAAGGATGCATCTGAGTAGAGGCGAACAACTCTACCGTTACCGTCAAGAAACGGGTGTATCCATGCGAGTCTATGATGGGAAGCGGCAATAGATATGATTCGTCTTGTTTTAGATTTGTTCATGTGGCTTTTGGGATTATAGAACTCTTCAAACCTTTTTGTAAAAAGTTCCAGTTTCTCAGAATAAGGAGCCACATGCCTACCTACTTCAACTTCACAGTCTCGGAATTCACCCGGAACAACAATTTTAGAATCTCCATTTTTTAACTTGACTTCTTTGAAACTATCTGGGAGGTAGTTATAAAACCTTTTATGAATTGATTTTAAGTAGTTTATAGATGACGGGATAATTTCATTCTCGCCGATTTTTATTTCTTCCACAATGCTTTTGTGGAGCTTGATATGGGCGTAAGCTTCTCTTTGTAAGTCGTGTTTAGTCTTATCGTTTGAATAATCATTTTTCAAAGCACGGTCAATATCAATAGGATGGGTATCGTGACCTTCAATTAAATTTGAATAGTAACTATTCATGGGTCGAAGAAACTCAGCAATAGCATTTCTTGTGGCGCTATTCATGGCACCAGACAATATGCCAGCTTTGCTTACTAACGTAATGGCAAGTTCTTCCAACTCACCTGATGGATCTTCAGGAAACAGTGGCTCCATTGTGTTAGGAGTCATATACAAATTTATCGTTTCATCCATTGCCTCACGAAACTACAAAAATAAGTCGATATTCCGATGATTATTCCGGTCATTATTCCGAAAGTTAAATTTGTTGTAAATAGTTTAATTATAAGTGTTTTATATGTAATTAATCCTCATTTATTCCGATGGTTATTCCGGTGAAAATTCCGGTGATTATTTCAACGATTATTGCTTGTTAAATGAGTCACCTTGATTCCTCCAAGACAAAAATACATCCTGAGAGCTATTTAGTTTTCGTCGCTTCCATAAATGACGTTTGGAGTAGAGGAGTTAGTGGGTTTGAGCTATACCAGATTACAGTTTGTGTGATTTTACGATTCGTTTGCCGAGTTTATTTTGGACAAATCTGCAACGACATTGCAGATTTGTCCAAAAAACGTTGAGTTTAGGTCTCAGAATTTTTGGAGGTTTTGATGGCTTTCGTTATCAAGTTGATTTTTTTAGTATATTTGATTTCATGCGCGGAAAATTCTTGTTGTTGGTTTGGTTGATGATGTTTGCAAAGGTTCAATCGGTGAAAGCTCAGAATGTAGAATTACATAAAAATAATAGAGCCATTTTAGGTGCAGCTATGGCTGTGGGAGCTGGAATCTTTTTGTTGGAGTCTTTCAAACCGGAGAAAAAGAAAACCATACAGACCGTTGATAGTAATCAATCTATGGCTAAAGTAGATTCAACAGTAGGCTCCCAAAGAAGTATATCTGAAATATTGAGGTCATCAAGGCAGGCTGCAATCATATCAGTTACTTCAGGAGTTGTTGGAACGGTATTTATAAATTCAGGTAATCTGCCTTTGGCTCTGGTGTTTACGGGAGTTTCCGCGGTTTCAGGAGTTGTTGCGTGGGTAGAAAAAATCAATTGGGAAAATCAAGTTACAAAAAAACTAGAGCAGCTATAGATTTTTAAGTTCGCACAATCGCGGAACATATTTGAATTGAAACATTTGTTGGCACAAGTGTTCTTGTGTTTGGTTCATGTATTGTTTAATTTTAGTTTTGGCCTTGTCATTTTTTGAAATAAAATTGTCTTTACTCAATTCGTTACAAGATCAATCTCTAAACTTACCTGCTGTATCTACAGTATTTGTGAGTTGGAGATGAGATTTATTAGTGCATTATTGATATTATTAGTCGTTCAATCGTGTGGCAATCAAGCATCGAAAACGACCCCCGAAACCAAGTTAGACCCCCGTTTTGATGGAAATCGTCGAATGGTTGCCCTACTTGACAGCCTGATTCAAGTGGCGAGTCCCCAAACCAATTACTTTTTGAGCGGCAAGCGCGCCGCGATAATGAAGTCTAATCCGCCGCAATTCAGAAGTCAGAGCGAACGATTTAAATGGACATTAGAGTACGCCAATCAGTTGTTGAACAGCGGCGATGCCGAGGGAAGTATCCGTGAGATGGAAGCCTTGCTTCAAGAAATTCCTGGAACCCTTGATGATAAAATCAAGATGAAAGGCATCAAACCCCTTTTTGATGCTCTGGCGGTGGCTTATTTGAGGTTGGGAGAGAACGAAAACTGTGTGTCTGTGCACAACAACAAGAGTTGTATTATTCCGTTTCATCCAGATGCAGTGCATCGCAAAAAAGACGGTTCAACCAAGGCGCTGGACATTTTTGGCAAGCTGACAGACGCATATCCCGACGATGTGCAGTCGAGGTGGCTCATGAACATCGCGGCCATGACTTTGGGTGTTTACCCGAAGGGACTTCCCCCGAAAAAAGTCATAGACTTTAGCGCACAAGACAATCCGGTAGCTGGATTTAAACCTCTAAAGAATATGGCCAAAGATTACGGATTGGACGTGAACGGGCTATCGGGCGGGGCGATTATGGAGGATTTTAACAACGACGGAAACTTGGATATCTTTTGCACCTCTTATGGATTGAGCGATCAGGTGAGATTGTTTTTTAATAATGGCAAAGGCGGATTTTACGAGCAAACCGATTCGGCTCAGTTGACTGGAATCAAGGGTGGATTGAACGCGAAACAGGCTGACTATGACAACGACGGAAACATTGATATTCTGTTGCTTAGGGGTGCTTGGTTGGATAAGGGCGGTGAATGGCCAAACAGTTTGCTTCACAACAACGGCGATGGAACTTTCAGTGATGTTACTTTTAGTGCGGGTATGGGTAAACGATTTGCGCCCACCGAAACGGCGAGTTGGGCAGACGTGAACAACGATGGTTGGGTAGATGTTTTTGTGGCCAACGAGAACAATCAGAACAACGATTATCCGTGTGAACTTTTCATTAATAATGGTGATGGAACTTTTACGGATCGCGCGGAAGAATGGGGAATGGCTAGGAATTTTGGGTACGCCAAGGCGGCTAATTTCTCAGACTTTGATAGAGACGGATGGATGGATCTTTTCTTAGGATGTTTAGGGCAGGAAAACCACCTATTTATGAGTCAGGGAAAGCAAAAGGATGGCTCGATAAGATTTGTTGACAAGGCCAAGGAGGCAGGTGTAACCCATCCAGTTATGTCGTTTCCAGCCATTGTTACTGATTTTGATCACAACGGTTTTCCAGATATTTTGGTGACGTCATTTCCGATGGATCGCTTGGACTTTTTGGCTGAGGATGTGGGTAAAGAGATGCTAGGAATCTCCACGAAGGTGGAAAAAACACGATTGTTTTTGAATCAGGGCAAAGGGAAGTTCATTGATGCGAGCAAGGCGTGGAATATTGATAAAATGATTTTCGCTATGGGTTTGAATTCTGGTGATATCAATAACGACGGATTCATGGACGTTTATGCAGGAACTGGGGCTTTTGCTTTCAGTACATTGGTGCCGAATCGCGTGTTCATCAATGACCGCGGTAAGGGCTTCAAAGAGGTGACGTATCAGTCAAGAATGGGGCATTTGCAAAAAGGACACGGTGTGAGTTTTGGAGACATTGATAATGATGGAGATCAGGATGTTTACATTACTTTAGGTGGTGCTGTGGAAGGCGATTATGCGCACAATGCTTTGTTTATCAATGAGAATAAGGTTCACAAGTTTGTGAAGATTAATTTATCAGCGAAGGACCATAAAAACGTGATTGGCACACAAGTGGAACTCACCATTAAGTCGCCGAGAGGTATCGAAAAGCGATTTTACACGGTAGGTGACGGAGGTAGTTTTGGGGCCAATTCCTTGGGACTGTGCATTGGATATTTGGAAGACGAAGAGTTGGTGGATCAGAAGATTATAAATCTGTACTAAAAAAAAGCCCAAGGCTTAAAACCCTGGGCTTTCTCTGTTATAGTATTTGCAAAAATTACTTACGTTTACCTGTTATTTCTTGGTACCATTTGGTGCCTTCTTCGTATTCGTTCACGGTTAATTTAACATCGGTAGCTGATAAGGTTTCGATTTTTAATTCATCAGCATCCATCATGTCAGGGGTTTCTGCAACTTTTAAGGTTTTATTTGTTACAGTATAGTAACTGGTGTCAACCTCAATATCCGATCCATCTTTTTGAGTAGAAATGACCATGTTGTTGGATTTGAAATCCAATGTAAAATCACCAGCTGCATAGATTGAAGTATCACCAAAAAGCAAGGTGTTGGTTGCTGAATCTGACATGGTGAACAATACTTTGTTGATTTCCCAAGTACCTACAATGGATGGGTCTACTGGAGCTGCCTCGTCTTCGCAAGACGTTCCGAATGCTACCAATGCAAATGCAAAAACAGATAGTTTTAATAGATTTTTTCTCATAGATTACAAATGTAAGTCTTTTGAAAAGTAGGAATTACAAATTTCGACGATTTCTGACTTTCTTTCGACACTCATCTTGTCATAGGTAATGATTAGCATGCCTAGTCTTGGGTTGTGTTGGAGGAATTGTCTGTGCTCGTTCATGAATCGCCAGAAAAGGGCATCCCACAGTTTTTGCCAAGGTTGTTTGGTTTTAGGATAGTCAGACATTTTAAGGATGTAGTTGCTTCCGGAGAAGTAAGGTTTGCTGACCATCAGTCCGCCATCGGCGAATTGGGACATGCCGTAAATATTGGGAACCATGACCCAATCGTAGGCATCGATGTAGAGTTCCATAAACCATTTGTACACTTCGTGGGGATGGATTTCGCAGAGTAAAAAGAAGTTTCCCATAACCATGAGTCGTTCAATATGGTGCGAATAACCGGTTTCAAGGAGGTTTTTAATGACGTTATCTATGGGTTCAATTCCGGTGGTTCCGTTGTAAAAGGAAGCTGGAATTTGGCGTTGGAAGTTCAGGAAATTGGAGTTTCGTTGTTTGGAACCTTCCCTAATATAGATCATTCTCACAAATTCGCGCCAACCAATGATTTGCCTAATGAACCCTTCCAGTGCATTCATGGGAAGTGAATTTTTGGAGTGGAATTCTAAGGTGGTTTCAATGACTTCTGTGGGAGTGATGAGTCCGGCATTGAGCATGGGACTTAATACTGAATGGTAAACAAATCGGGCTTCGGGGTTTTGAGAAAAAGCGTCTTCGAGATCACCAAAAAGAGGCATCCGGTTTTCAAGAAAGTCTTTTAGGAATTCTCTAGTTTCAGAGGGGGTGGTGGGATAAAACTGCTGACGATTTTTAAAGTAGGTAAGGGTGCCGGGGTTGTTTGAGAAGTGATTTTCTATATAGTCGCATGCACTTTGAAAATCTGTCTGTGTGGATGGAAATTTGGGCTGTGGGGGGATGTGATTTTTGGGGAAGCTCTTACGGTTGTCAGCGTCAAACGTGAGTTTGCCACCCAATGGTTTTTGTTGCTCATCCATGAGTATGTTGAGTCGCTTGCGTTGGAAGGAATAGAAGTCGGTTTGAAAATATCGTTTTTTGGAGTTGAAGAATTCGTGGGCAAGGGATGGCGGAGTCAGAAATGAAGGATTCTCATAGGTGATTAGATCAGTGAGGGTGCCTTGAAGTCCGAGTTTTAGGTGTTTTGTAAGCCAATCGTCAATTAGGTCAACGGTATGAATTTGGTGGAATTTTTGGCTTAGGTAAGCTGATAAATTCTTGGCATTTGACAGAGAGTCATGAAACTCAATGTATTGCACTTTATACCCTTTTTGTATGAGGTTTTCAGCGAATCGCTGCATGCTGAGTCTGTGGAATGCGAGTTTAATTTTATGAAATTCTAGTTGGGTGAAAAACAAATCACTTTCCACAATAAACCATACATCTACTTTTCCCTCTAGGGGATGTTTTTCAAACAATTGATGCGGAAAAACAACACCTGCTGCGCTCATGCAGAAGCAACAAAAGAAATGCAATTTTGTTTAAACGAATTCTGTTTGTTTACGTCTAACTTTGTGATATGTTATCTAGAATTTGGTTAGTGTGTTTGATGGCGTTGATGGTTCATGAAGTGAATGCTCAGAGAGAGGGGTTTTCGGCATCGATTTCGGGTAAGGTTACGAATAGCGGTGATAACGGTGTTTCTGGGGCAGAGGTACAGATATTTTATTACACTTTGGAGGAGTCGAACGGGTTAACATCCCCCGAAAAAATAAGTGGCAAAGAACCGATTAAAACATTTAGATCCAACGAAGATGGCAGTTTTGGTGGGGCATTGACCATGGATGATTTTCAAAAATTGAGGGCCATGGGGGGGATGCGTGATTTGAAGATGGCGGTGAAGGTGATTAAGGAAGATTTTGCTCAATCGTTCAATTTTGTTGAAGCGATAAGAAATAGGAGTGAAACCGGTTTGCAGATAATTATACCAACGATAGTTCTTTTCAGATCAGATGAAGCAATAACTGCGGTTGAGATTAAGACACGAGCGGTGGAGATGAAGGGCGATACTACAGAGATCAATGCTTCTAATTTCAAGACCAATCCTGATGCTAGTGCTGAAGATTTGGTGAAGAAGATGCCTGGGGTTACCTCGAATAACGGAGAGGTTGAAGCTCAAGGGGAGAAGGTGAAGCGGGTTTTGATAGATGGGAAGCCTTATTTTGGAGATGATCCAAAAGCGGCGTTGAAAAATGTTCCGGCAGATGTGATTTCAAAGGTTCAGATTTTTGATGCGCAATCAGAGCGAAGTGCATTTACCGGTTTTGATGATGGAAATACCACCAAAACTATGAACATCATTACAAAAATGGGCTTCAAGAAGGGAAGATTTGGTAAGTTTTACGGAGGATTGGGCAGGAGCATTGATGGAACAGGCGACTTGTTGAAGTACCAAGCTGGGGCCACTTACAATACGTTTAACGGAGACAGAAGATGGTCTTTGTTGTTTCAAACCAACAACATCAATGAGCAAAATTTTGCCGTGGAAGACATCATGGGTGCTTTGGGCATGGGCGGAGGAAACAGAGGAGGAGGAATGGGAATGTTCAGGGGAGCAGGCAATTTTTTTTCTGGTACACAAACCGGGGTTGTGACCACAGCCATGTTGGGATTGAACTATGCTGACAAATGGAGTAAGAAGTTGGATGTAAGCGGAAGTTATTTTTTAAGCGCCACAGAAAATCTCAGCGAAAGCAACACTGAACGTTGGTTTGTATCGGGCTCACAGAGTAACGTGACGTATTTAGAAAACAATTCTAATATTAATCGTCAATTAAATCATCGATTGAACGGCCGAATTACTTGGGATGTTGACAGCGTGAACAAGGTTTTTATCACTCCCAGAATGACTTTGCAACAATCAAATAATAACGGAAGCATTGCAGGAAACAGCTTTGTTTATGGTGCTTTAGGTAGTGTTGATTTATTATCGGCCATGAATAATTTGAATGGCGACACGGGGCTAGGGTACAATTTACAGGCAGGATTCGAGTGGTTGCACGCTATAAAGAGTAAAAAGGGCAGATCTATCAGTTTGGAGGTAACTCCAGGAATCAACAACGGCTTTAATTTGGGCAATTTGAATTACATCAATGCTGCTTCTGGATTGGGAGGGTTTTTAGATACATCGGTGAGAGCACAACAGACCCAATCTGGTAAAAATAGAATGAGTTTGTCGGCAGAATTGGAATACACTGAGCCTTTGGATTCTTTTAGAAGCTTGTCTTTTGAATATCAATTGAATGTGAATCAAAACAGCAGTGAACGTTTGAATTACCTGAGGAATGGCGTGACCGGAGAGTGGAGTGTGTTAGATACCTTATTATCTTCAAAATTAATCAATGGTTATTCAAGGCAGGCTTTAGGTGGTAGATACCAATTTAAGAAGAAGGCTTACGAGTATGATTTTGGTTTCGACTTGCAGGTGGCTAATCTCGATGCAACGCAATATTTCCCTCGCGAAATTCCGGTTGTCCGCACTTTTTACAGTTTTTTACCCAGATTTACCTTTAGAAAAGGCGATTGGCGCAGTTCTAATATGAGGGTATTTTACAGAACCAGCAACAGCGCACCGAGTTTGGAAGACCTACAAGATGTTATTGATAATAGTAATCCATTACAATTAAGAACGGGTAATCCAAATTTGGTTCAGGACTTTACTCATAATTTGACATTGAGGTATTTCAAGATGGACATGGCAAAGAATAAGAATTTTTTTGCGATGCTGATGGGTACAGCAAAGCAAAATGCCATCACTACTTTAACCCAACTTGCGGGAAAAGATGGTAGCACTTATGTAGTGGGTGATTCAACTTTTTCCTTAAAACCAGGTTCTCAACTTACGCGTCCCATCAATATGAATGGGGCCTACAATGCGCGTTTGGTAGGGAGCTTCGGTAAGCCCTTTTTCAAAGGAAAGATATTTGCCAATGCCAATGGGGGTATCTCTTATGTAGAGAATCCTTCTATGATTCAAATGGGTACAGCCGATGCTCAAGCAAATATATCCAGAACTCCTGGGGCTAATTTGGGATTGACTTTGGGGTCAAACATCAGCGAAAGGGTAGATTTTACCTTGGCGGGAAATATAAACTACAGTCAAGTTAGGAACAGCTTACAGAACACGTTAGATCAAGATTATTTCATCCAAAATGCATCTTTCAGGGCTAATTTTATGCCCAAAGGGAAGTGGGTGATTTCTTCAGACATCACCTTGCAGTCATACAGCGGATTGTCGAATTCATTCAACCAGACCTTCTTCTTGTGGAATGCTTCTGTTGGACGAAAATTCGGAAAAAAGAATCAGTGGGACTTCCGATTGATGGCATATGATTTATTGAATCAAAACCGCTCAATCACTCGAAACGTGACTCAAACCTATTTCGAAGATGTGCGCACCAACGTTTTGACTCGGTACGTGATGTTTAATTTGACTTACAATTTGCGCAGTCTTAACGGAAACGAAGCCACAGAAGAGATGAAGAAAATGCGTATGATGATGCCTGTGGGTCCGGGTGGACATGGCGGAGGAATTCCTTTTGGGAGGTAATTTTCTTTACAATTGAATAGACAGACCAACCGATAGAACCTCCTTAAACTGAAGTCTTGGTCCAGATCTAAGTCCTTCAGGATCAAGGGCAATCATGATATCATCATCATAAATGAAATGAAGAATGAGGGTGGTAGAGATGTATTGATTGATTTTAAGAATTAGAGTATTTTCAAAGTCAACGTCAATATTTTCTGGATTGTTCAGGTAATTTGAGAACAGTTCAAGTTTAGACTGAATACCTACGTTTTTCATGATGCGGGGTTCGTTGTATACTACGCGCATGAACCCTCCGGTTTCCGAACGATGTCTTTTTCCGGTTCCGGGGATGGTTTGAAAGGTAACAGGATCCATTTTTGCTGCTTCGACACCGTATGCGCCTTCGTCAGCAAGATCTTGATTTAAAACGAAAGTATTTTTACTAGTCACAGGCCCAATGAATACGCTGAGTTTTTGTGAAGGATTGTAATCCATTCCCAAAGATGCAACAACATAACCAGGGGCAAAGAATTGAGAAATGGGTTTTGTATCGGTTTCTGAGTAATAACCGGGTTGGAATTGAGTAGAAGGCGTGAGAAGGAAGGTGTAAAACCATTTTTCACTGGCTTTTTTACCTACTTTGGTAGTTATTTCTAGTCGGTCATCGTTTTTAAACCACCGCCCGTTTCTGCCTTGCAAGATCAGTCCATAACCTGCATCGAGGGTGGTTTCCCAAGTCAGATTAGGCGATTGATAAGTTAGATTGAGGTTGAGTGTGGTAGAAAGCGCAATGGAGTTTTGTCCTCCTCCTTGCCAATTGGAAAATTGACTTTGATTGGTAGAGATATTTGATGTTCCGAAGAACGTCCAAGTACCTAAAGGTGTTTCTGGAAGTTGTCCTTCAGTTGAGCTATTTGCAATAGAGTCAGTTGCAATTGTTGAATCGGTTTGAGCGAATAGGGGATTGAAAGCGGCGGCGCATCCCCCGAAAAACAAAAAAAATAGATAATTCTTCAAATTCATGGTATGTTCCTGAAATTACATTTCGGGGAAGGGGTTATACTTTCGGTTCGGTCCGGTGGTGTAGGGAAAGATAATGAGAGAGAATTCGTGAGTGACAGGAACACCGGTGTTTTTCAGAGAAACGTTCCAATCATTGGAATAAGCGAAGTAGTATTTGTCGTAACGGGCCCCAAAATAGTAATTTATGCTCCAAGCTTGTTTATCAAACACTTGAGTATTTTGAGCGCCTAATCCAATTCTGAAGTTGGCTCTTTTCGCGTTGAACATGATGCTTCTTGATTGAACAGACTCTTGCTTTCCAAGAACGGTTTGTTGTTGGATGAGGTAGTTGAAAGACGGAATGACTTCAGTGCCCGTAGGGGAAGTGTATATTTTAGTACCCCCTTGAATGCTGAGATTCAGGGGAAGATTTTGAACGCCATCCCCATAAAAGGAGATGTCGGGTTGGTTGATGTTGTAGGCTGAAAAACCAAGGAAGCCTTTTTTGCCGTAGAACAATGCACCGGCCGATACATGCACTGCGTTTCTGGTGATTTTATTGAGGGGTTCTGAAGTGGGATTCACAAAACCGGTATTTGCTTGATTGATTTGATCTTCCCAAAGAAATTGATCTTTTCCAAAAGAAAACGAAGAAAACTGAGCGGTCAAACCCAATTTCAATTGGTATGCATTGATTTTAATGTCATAAGCGTATGTAAGTGCAGCGGAAAAATGGGAATATTTAGACATTTTATCAGCACCAGAATTGAGGTCAGTTGTAAAGGCGCTTACTCCCCAGGAGGTATTGTTTTTCTTTACGGGACTATCAAAGGATACGGTTTGGGTATAAAGGCGGTTACTGATTCCTAGCCATTGAGCTTTGGTGCCAGAAGTAATTCTGCTTGCAGCTTCAGAATTGAGGCTCCCTAAACCCACGAGAGCTGGGTTGGTTAGATGTCGTTGTGCGTAAAGTTGTCTGAATTGAGGATTTTGTGCAACTAAAGAATGAAAATTAAATGTTGATGCCAACACCAAAATCAGGTGATAAAATGGGAATTTAGATGGGGAATTAAAACAATTGAATTTCATCAATGAATTTTCAACAATATTACGGAATATTATTTCCTCAAAAAGTTATTTCGTTAAATATTATATAATGTTAATAGGCTTAAACTTATTGCATCGGCAAAATTTGCGTAATATTGCTTCTTGTTCAACGTAAAATAAACGTGAATTTCATAAAAAATAAATACCATAGTCTCAATATTGTCCGGAATATTGGTTTGATGCTGTTAATGCTGTTTTTGAATTCAGCATTTGTAGCATTTGTGAAAGCTGGAAATAACGGTAATATAAACTCAATTAGGAATACATTTTCAGCTGAAAAAGGAGAGTTGTTACATGGTTTTGGACCCACTTGCAGCAATACTACTGGGAATATTACTACATCTGTTTGTGGTAGTTATACCGCACCCAGTGGGAAATATATTTGGTCGACTAGTGGTACTTATAACGACACCATACTCAATGCGGCTGGCTGCGATAGTATTATTACTGTTAACTTAACCATTCTAGTTAAGCCCACTGCTGATTTCACGGTAAACGATACTAACCAATGTTTGGTTCTTCATAGCTTTGATTTCACCAATGCCTCTAGTTCAAACATTGCCAACGCGGCATTAACATATGCTTGGGATTTTGGGGATACTACCATCAGTTCAACTGAGAATCCAAGTAAGTCATACAACACACCGGGTCGCAGAACAGTATCATTGATTGTCACCAATGCGGATGGATGTAAAGATACTTCAAGCTTGACGGTTGCCGCATCTCCAAATCCGGCGGTGCAGTTTACCATCAACGATGATAGCCAATGTGAGAACAGTAATTCATTCGTATTCAGCAATTCGTCAACAGTAAATTTAGGAAACACTTTGTCGTATTTGTGGAGGTTCC
Organism: uncultured Rhizobium sp.; assembly: GCA_964408945.1. GTDB lineage: Bacteria > Bacteroidota > Bacteroidia > NS11-12g > UBA955 > VMCP01. The sequence goes on from CAYPBJ010000006.1 coordinate 26,512, forward strand.
CCGATGGAAATACTTCTACGAATACCAATGTTACCAAACCTATCATTTTGGCAGACGGAAGCTACAGTGTTAAACTGATTGCAACCTCATCTTCAGGATGTAAAGATTCTTCAAGCAACAACATTACGCTTCATGCCAAGCCATTGGCAAAGATTTTCAATACTAGTTTGGATTCATGTTTGAACAGTTCTTGGTCTTTCAAAGCAGATGATTTAAATGCGGCTACATTCAATTCTGTTGAATGGGTTTTCCCAGGATCAACCAATACTGCAGATTCTTTAGTGAATCATACCTTCGCATCCAATGGAAGCAATGCGGTAGAAGTTAGGATTTCAAATGCTAATTCGTGTTTTGATACGACAAGCATCAGTGTAAACGTCTATAAAAATCCGGTTGCGACGTTCACGGTAAACGATACTAACCAATGTTTGGTTCTTCATAGCTTTGATTTCACCAATGCCTCTAGTTCAAACATTGCCAACGCGGCATTAACATATGCTTGGGATTTTGGGGATACTACCATCAGTTCAACTGAGAATCCAAGTAAGTCATACAACACACCGGGTCGCAGAACAGTATCATTGATTGTCACCAATGCGGATGGATGTAAAGATACTTCAAGCTTGACGGTTGCCGCATCTCCAAATCCGGCGGTGCAGTTTACCATCAACGATGATAGCCAATGTGAGAACAGTAATTCATTCGTATTCAGCAATTCGTCAACAGTAAATTTAGGAAACACTTTGTCGTATTTGTGGAGGTTCCCCGATGGAAATACTTCTACGAATACCAATGTTACCAAACCTATCATTTTGGCAGACGGAAGCTACAGTGTTAAACTGATTGCAACCTCATCTTCAGGATGTAAAGATTCTTCAAGCAACAACATTACGCTTCATGCCAAGCCATTGGCAAAGATTTTCAATACTAGTTTGGATTCATGTTTGAACAGTTCTTGGTCTTTCAAAGCAGATGATTTAAATGCGGCTACATTCAATTCTGTTGAATGGGTTTTCCCAGGATCAACCAATACTGCAGATTCTTTAGTGAATCATACCTTCGCATCCAATGGAAGCAATGCGGTAGAAGTTAGGATTTCAAATGCTAATTCGTGTTTTGATACGACAAGCATCAGTGTAAACGTCTATAAAAATCCGGTTGCGACGTTCACGGTAAACGATACCAACCAATGTTTGGTTGGTAATAAGTTTGATTACAGTAATTCGTCAATTTCCAATTTGACCAATGCATCCTTAAGTTATGATTGGAATTTTGGGGATGGAGTTTCAAGCAATTCTGAGAATCCAACTAAAACCTATACTTCTGCTCAGAGCCGGATGGTGTCACTCATAATTAGTAATGTTGTGGGTTGCCGCGACACAAGCTCATTGCCAGCAACAACCACGGAAAATCCCATAGCTGATTTCACGGTAAACGACACCAACCAATGTTTGTGGCTTCAAAGTTTTGATTTTACGAATGCTTCGAGTTCAAACATTGCCAACACGGCATTAACATTTGCTTGGAATTTTGGTGATACTACCAACAGTTCATCTGAGAATCCAAGTAAATCATACAACACACCGGGTCGCAGAACAGTATCATTGATTGTTACCAATGCAGATGGGTGTAAAGATACCGCGGCTGAAGTTGTTTATGCGGTACCCATGCCGGTATCTATCACAACCATCAACGATGCCACTCAATGTGACAATAAGAATGAATTCATATTGGAGTCGGTTAGCACGGTTCCATCTGGAGCAGGCAGCATAACAAGCTCAGACTGGAATTACGGCGATGCAACTACAGGATCGGGCGACTCAGTTGCTCATAGTTACACTAACACAGTAGGGGTTGTAACGGTTGTTCATACAGTAACCACTTCTTATGGTTGCCAAGACACGAGTCAAATCAAGTTGACGGTTTTGCAAGGTCCGACAGCACGCTTTACTATTGATACAGTAAACAATTGTTTGCGGGGTAATGAGTTTGGATTAACCGAGAATTCCTTGGTGGGAAATGCCAGCAAAAAAGAATTTACCTGGAGCATAACAGAAAAGACTACACAAGTAAAAACCACTTCAGCTAGGTACACAGAATCCTTCAATAGCGTAGGTGTAAAAACCATCAAAATGTTGGTGGAAGACAACAACGGGTGTTTGGATTCAATAACCAAGACTTTGGAAGTTCATATTCACCCCACGGCAACATTCAGCGTGAACGATACGGCTCAGTGTTTAAAGGGGAATTCATTTGTACTTAGCAGCAGTTCAAGTTCGAATGTCACCAACGCTGCATTGACTTATAACTGGGATTTCAAAGACGGTAGCAACAGCAGCTCAGCAAATCCAAGCAAAACATATGCTAGTTCAGGCCGCAGAGAGGTTAAATTGATTGTTACCAACGACAAGGGATGTAGCGATACGACAGTTGGAATAGCGAATAGTTATCAAGATCCAAATGTAAAATATACCATTGATGATTCTACTCAATGTTTTGATACACATAAATATAGATTTACAAACAATACTCAGAATTTCGCATCCAACATTAATTACACGTGGTATTTTGGCGATTCAAGCACCTCCACAGCGTTTAATGCCGTAAAAGTTTACAGTTTCACTGGTAGAAAAGAAGTCAGCTTGATTGGCGTTGATTCGAGAGGCTGTAGAGATACTTTTACGGAGAAATTATACACGGTGCCAATGCCTAAAGCGGCTTCAACTGTGAATGATGGAGATCAATGCGATAACAGTAATCTATTCATTTTAAAAACAGCGAGCACGGTTCCAACAGGTGCTGGTAATCTGTCATCTGCATGGAACTTTGGAAATGGCGCCACGGCCACCGGGGATTCAGTTAGTTACCATTATTCTTCCTTAACAGGTGCTGTTACAGTAGTTCATACAGTGACAAGTTCATATGGTTGCTCTGATACCAATCAAGTTAAACTAAAGGTGTTCAACGGACTAGTAGCTAAATTCACCATTGATACTGTAAACAATTGTTTGAGAGGAAACACCTTTGGATTTACTGAAAATTCAACGGTGGGGGATGCAAATAAAAAGTCGTTTTCATGGAGTTTTGATGGCTTTTCTCCGCTTTCTCGTTTGAATTCTAACCGTTTTACCCAAGGATTCTTAACTGCTGGGTCTCAAAATATTAAGCTTTTGGTTGAAGACAATAATGGATGTAAGGATTCAATTACAAAATCTGTTATAGTTCAAAATCACCCTTTAGCTTTGATTTCAAAAATTGGAACTGACTCATGTCAAGACATCGCTTCTAAATTTAAAGTTGTTGATTTAAAGGCTCCCAAGCCAATCAGCGTTAGTTGGCTGTTTAGCGATAATCAAACCTTCACTGATTCAATAATCACTGTCAATTTTGCTTCTGATGGACAAAAATCTGCTAGGGCGATTGTTACTAATTCTGTTGGATGTAAAGACACTGCGAATAAGGTGTTCAATGTCTATAAAAATCCTGTAGCTAACTTTAATTTTACAGATTCGGCGGTTTGTTTGCGAGGTAATGAAGTTGAAATCAATCAAACAACGGCAAATACTCATGGGTCATTAAGCTCTGTTTCTTGGAATTTTGGAGATGGAAGTCCTACAACACTAAACAATGCATCAAGTTTAAAAAAGACCTATTTAACAGCTGGAACATATACTGTTAAAATGATTTATACCAATTCTTTGGGCTGTGGCGATACCTTAACCAAGTCAGTTACAATATTGCCCATGCCTAAAGCTCAATTTGTTTGGGTAGACAGCTTGCAATGTAGAACTGGCAACGGATTTACGGTTGTAAATCAGAGTAAATCAAATGTTTTAGGTCATTCATTGAGTTATTCATGGAATTTTGGCGATTCAACCGCTTCCACTTTGAATTCGCCCTCATTATCTTATGCATATGATGGAACCAAATTGGTTAGATTGGCTGTAAACTCTTCCGAAGGATGTAAAGATACTTTCACTTCGCAGGTAGTAGTTTACCCTCAACCTATTGTAGGCTTCACGATCAACGATGTTGACCAATGTGTAAACAATGACGTATTCACATTCAATGACACCTCAAAGGTTAGGGCTGGCGGTGGAACATTGAGCAGACTTTGGAATTTAGCAGATGCAGGAACGGCTGCATCTTTGGCAGTTTCTAAATCTTATTCAAGCAGCGGAAATAGGAATATCAAATTGGTAGTAACCACATCGAATGGATGTAAAGATTCGGTAACCAAGGGTATCACGGTTTTTGCTAAGCCAGAAACGCGTTTTGCTAAGTTGAACCCAGATTCATGTTTGAACACAACTTGGAACTTCAGAGTAAGAGATGCCATAAGCACAACCATGACCAGCGTTGCCTGGACAATCTCGGGTAGTTCAACATATACTGACTCCTTGATCCAACACAATTTCACTTCAAACGGAACTCATAGCATTGGACTGATTATTGGTAACTCAAATGGATGTTTTGATACTACTTCACGCCAGGTTCGGGTATTTAGAAATCCAGTGGCTTCATATAGCGTAGATGATAGCGCCCAGTGTTTTGCGGTGAACTATTTCAAATTCAATGTGGGCAGTACATCTCCCAACGGGTTGACATTGAGACACAGTTGGGACTTTGGAGATACATCGGGTTCAAGTGCATTGAAGCCGGTAAAGGTTTATGCAAGCATTGGACGCAGATCGGTTTACTTGAAGAGTACTGATACTAGAGGTTGTGCGGATTCTTTCAGACAAGATATTTACGTTGCTCCTTATCCGGTATCAAACTTTACGATCAACGACTCAGTTCAGTGTGAGAACCACAACGTTTATGTTTTTGAAGATGTCAGTACAATTTTGAATGGCGGCGGAAGCTTGAGTTCACAATGGATTTATGGAGACAATGCACCAACGGCAAGCGGTGATTCAGTATCTCACAACTACGCTACCAAAACAGGATACATCAAAGTAGAACACAAGAGCATCAGCAGCTACGGATGTAGAGACAGCAGCATCCAAACAGTTCACGTAAGAAAAGGACCTGACGCAGCAATAGGCTTAGACACGGTATTGTACTGTATCAGAGGAAATGAATTTGGAGCTACGGATTTGACTAAAAAAGGCGAGGGTAACAAGACTCAATTCACTTGGAATTGGGGCGATGGCAACGTTGATGTAAAATCAACGCCATCAATGTTTACACATAGTTATGCAAGTATAGGAACCTACACCATCAAGTTGTTGGTGGAAGACCAATATTCATGTATAGACTCCATCAGCAAGACAACCACGGTTCACCCGAACCCAACAGCACAGTTTGCCATAGTAGATAGTTTGCAGTGCTTCAATGCCAATAGCTTCTCTTTTGTAAATCAAAGTAACTCGAACACGGGTAATTCAACATTGACTTATGCATGGACATTTGGTGACGGCGGTAGCAGTACAGCAGTGTCTCCAACTCATTCATACACAACCTTCGGACCGAGAGATTTGCAATTGCAGGTGTCGAACGTATTTGGATGTAGAGATACCTTTGATTCCAAGGCAAGGGTTTATTCATTACCAACAGTAAAATTCACTGTCAATGATTCCACCCAATGTGAGAACAATCAGTTGTATAAATTCCAAGATTTATCGAGCATTGCCTCCACCGAAGGAACCATCAGCAGAGCCTGGAATTTAGGCGATGGAAGTACATCGAGCGATGCTACCATCAACTACAAGTATGTTGGCCACGACACCGTAAGTGTGAAATTGGTTCAAACCAGCAGTTTTGGATGTAAGGATTCTTTGAGCAAGAGGGTTGAGATTTTGAGAAAACCCCAAATCAGATTTGCAAAAATTGGGGCAGACTCTTGCAGAAATACACCATCGAAATTCAAGGCATGGGATACTGACGTAGCAAAACCTTTGAGCGTAAGTTGGTTGTTTAGCGATAATCAGACCTTCAATGATTCAATCATTACAGCATCGTTTGCCGTAGAAGGGCAGAAGTCGTTGAGAGTGATTGTGGGCAATTCCAATGGTTGTACCGATACCATAAACAGAATATTCAATGTGTATGAGAATCCGCACGCAGGGTTCTTCATCACTGATTCAGCGTTGTGTTTTAGGGGCAATGAGTTTGAGTACAATGACACAACAAGCATCAACAACGGAACGGTATCGCAATTGATTTGGGATTTTGGGGATGGAAAATCACAAACAAAATCTACCAATGCGGCGGTTTACAACCGATATGCAGATACGGGCAATTACACGGTGAAGTTGAGAATCACCAACAGTTTAGGTTGCGGAGATACGATTACCAGAAAATTAAGGGTATTGCCACAGCCCAAAGCGGTCTTCGCTCATGCAGATAGTTTGCAATGTCGTACCAACAACAGTTTTGCGTTCAACAACAAGAGCGTTTCAAACTCACCGACAACGTCGTTGACGTATGATTGGAGGTTTGGAGACAGCACCACATCTACATCAGCAAGTCCGGTGAAATCATACGTCTACGATGGAGTTAAAAACTTAACCCTGTACGTAGAAAATGGCGAGGGTTGTAGAGATACATTTACTTCAAAATTGGAGGTTTACCCACAAACAGTAGTTGATTTTGCAATCAATGATGTTGATCAGTGTGAGAACAACAACTTGTTCCAATTTACAGGCAACTCAACAACAGGCGTTCGTGGAGGATATTTATATTCAAATTGGAAATTCGGAGATGGTGGTAAAGACACATCTCGAAACACCAATCATAGATATTCAGCACATGCCAATCACCAGGTAAAGTTAGTAATCACTACTTTCTACGGCTGTAAGGACAGTATTTCCAAACCAATCACGGTATTTAAGAAGCCAACGGGTTTGTATACTAAGATCACCAAAGATTCTTGCTTGAACAATTCTCATACCTTCAAAGTGGATGATTTAGATGCTGCTACAATGACGTCGGTTTTGTGGAAGTTTAACGATGGTAGTAATTATACAGACTCCATCATTACTCGAAACTTTGCTTTGGATGGACAAAAATCTGCATCTTTATTTATTCAGAATTCAAATGGTTGTATAGATTCATTGTATCCTAAGTTTAATATCTACGATAATCCCGTAGCTAATTACGTTAGAAAAGACACTTTCTTGTGTTTGGAAGGAAATAATTTTGAATTAACAAGTACAGCTACGTCAAAATATGGAACCATCAACCAATATAAGTGGGAATTTGGTGACGGCTTGACGGCTTCCAGCAAAAGCAGTATTCATAAATACACGGATTCAGGTTATTATGATATAACGTATAGGGTTGTAAATAGCTTGGGTTGTGGAGATAGCATCACAAAAGTGGTGCGGGTAAATCCAAATCCAAGGGTACATTTCAATGCAGATTTGTACCAACAGTGCTGGCACAGCAATGTGACTCAGTTTACAGATAGTAGTGAATCTAATTTGGTGGGCAGGCCATCGTTGGTGTACGCATGGAGTTTTGGCGATAGTTTAACATCCGCGTCAGCGAATCCCCAGAAAACATATCAATGGTATGGCGTAAAAACCATACAGTTGATTGCTACGAATGATGCAGGTTGTTCAGATACGGTGAAACGAAGTGTTGAGATTAAGCCTGAACCCTTTGCTAAGTTTAAAATTGACAACTCAGCGCAGTGTGTTAATAATAATAAATTCAACTTCTTGGATACTACTTTGACACGTCAGAGGGGTGGAACGCATACGGTGAATTGGAAATTTGCCGATGGAGATACCAGCAGTTTGAAGTCATTCTCACGTACTAAAAAACAAGTTGGCACACTTGGTTTGAAGATGATTGCTACAAGTGAATTTGGATGCCAAGATAGTATTGAAAAGACAATCAGGGTATTTGCAAAACCACAGGCAGTGGTTAAGTATTTGAGTCAAGATTCTTGTTTGAGCACTACAGCAAGATTACAAGCGGTAAACGCAGCTGGCAATGGAATCAGAACGGCAAGATGGAGTTATGATGACGGAACGGGCTCTACAGGGGTAAATGTGACCAAGAAATACACTCAGACAGGCAGTCGTAAAGTGATTTTGAATTTGGAGAATACCAACTATTGTCGAGATACGGTTGAATTTAAGTATACAGTTAGGGCAAATCCGAAGAGTTATTTTGTTGCATCGAAGTATTCTTTGTGTGAAAGAGGTAATTTGGTGGTATTTAAGGATTCATCGAAAGCTACTGAAGGGCAAATTGACAGTTTGGTTTGGGATTTCAACAACGGAGTGAGAGTAGGTAAGACAGGAAAAGATACTGCACTTTATTCTTTTGGAGTAGCCCGTGTTTATACAGTTAAGCAAGTTTCTGTGAATTCATTCGGATGTCAAGATTCTTCTACTCAAAAGGTTACTATTTTAGCAAATCCAGATGCTGACTTTGACATTGATCAAAGCTCACAATGTTTATCTGGAAATGCATTTACGTTCACAAACAACACCAATCCTAATAACGGAAATTCTGCCATGAGTTTCTTCTGGAATTTTGGTGATAGCACCAATAGCTCATCCAAAAATCCGAAGAAAACATATTCATTTGATGGCACTAAGGCCATACGGTTGATTGCCTCTAACAGCGATGGTTGTTTGGATACCATTGACAAGTCTGTATTGGTTCGTCCGCAGCCCAAAGCAAAGTTTGCTATCAATACAGTGAATCAATGTGTAAATGCACAGTCCTATACATTTACTGATCAATCAACAGTTAAGAGTGGAGGGGGAAGTTTGTCAAGAGTTTGGAATTTGGGTGATGGATCAGTGTCAAATCAAACAATAGTAAATGGAGTTAATTACAAGTCAGCCGGTTTGTATATTGTTAAATTGACTTCGAGAACTACATTCAATTGTATTGATACAGTGGTTCAGCAAATTAGGGTATTCCCTAAACCAACGGTCGCATTCACGGTAAATCAAGATACCCAATGTTTGGTTGGTAATTCATACAGTTTCAACAATACCTCGAATATTGCAACAGGTGGTGGTACATTATCATATGCTTGGACTTTTGGTAATGGAACAAACAGTAATAACACACATCCTACATTGGGTTATAACCAATACGGAAGCTATGTAGTTGAATTAAAAGCTACTTCATCTAATGGATGTGCAGAAACCTTGAAGAAGAATGTTACTGTTGTGGCAAATCCCGCGGTTAATTTTGCATTTACAACATCAGATAAGCAATGTAACAGTGTAGATAATTTCAAAATGACCAATCAAACAAATCTCTTGAATGGTCGTTCTGCAAAATACACATGGAACTATGGTGACAATACAAGTTCTTCTGCGGTGAATGGTACACATTCGTATTCTCAAGAGGGTAATTATACAGTTAAATTATTGGCATTGAATTCGAATGGGTGTAGAGATAGTATTTCTAAGACTTTGACCGTTTATGCTGATCCAATTGCCGATTTCAGTATAAATCAGGCGGGCCAATGTATCAATGATCAATTATTTGACTTTAAGAATAATTCTTCGGTAGCATTTGGTGGTGGCACTTTAAGCCAAATTTGGAAGAGCAATGATTCTGTAATTTCTACAGTTCAGAATATTACAGCCACGTTTAAGGAGGTTAAGACCTATTCCATTAAGTTGGTTAGTATTTCTTCTTTGGGATGTAAAGATTCTGTAATCAAGAATATTGTAGTTTATCCTAAACCTCAAGCTGATTTTGCCATCAATAATTCTCAACAGTGCCTACAAAACAACAGGTTTGATTATACCAACAACAGTAAAATTAGTTCCGGAAGTTTGAAGTACGTTTGGTCATATGGCGATACGAGTGGATCTACAACGGTAAGTCCTACAAAGAACTATTCTGCTTACGGCAGTTATAAAGTGCAGCTCATGTCAATTTCTGGATTTGGTTGTAAAGATTCAATTGCTAAAACCGTTAAAGTTCATTCGCAGCCAACGGTTCAGTTTAGTTTGTCTGATACTTCATCTTGCTTATACCAAAATCAATTTAGTTTTACCAATCAAAGCAATAACGCCGATGGATCTACTTTAAATCATACATGGTTGTTTAGCGATGGTTCTTCGCAAAACTCTTTGAATTCTGTCAAGTCTTTCTCAAATTCAGGTCGTTATTTGGTTAAACTGAGATCGCAATCGAGTTTTGGGTGCAGAGATAGTTTGGTTAAATGGGTGAGGGTTTATCCACAGCCGTTGCCATCCTTTAATTTGGTGAAGGCCAATCAATGTTTGAACAACAATGCATTTGAAGTCCAAAATGCAACAACCGTTGCAACTGAGGGTGGGACATTGAGCTATGTTTGGGATTTTGGAAATGGAAGTTCTTCAACCAGTAAAAATCCTAAGTGGAGCTTTGGCAAAGCAGATACCTACACGGTTTTCATGACTGTAAGAAGTTCGTTCAATTGTATCGACAGTTTGAAAAAAGTGGCAGTGGTTCATCCTGAGCCCACCGTTGATTTCAATTTTGTGAAATCTGGATTACAAACTGCCGGTGATACCATTCAATGTTTGAATACGAACCTATTCCAATTGAACAATCTGGCTAACGTAAGTTCTGGTACTTTGACACATCAATGGAGTTTCGGAAACGGACAAAGTTCAGTGGGATTGAGTCCGCAGATTAAATACAATTCTGATGGCAAATACAGAATTAGGTTAATTTCTGTAACCAATTTTGGTTGTAGGGATTCTTCCTTTGAGACGGTATCTGTTTACCCTGATCCAGATGCAGATTTTAATATCAACGATGTGGATCAGTGTTTCCGTGGACATGAATTTCTGCTAACGAATTCATCGAAAATAAAATCTGGTTCAATGAGTTATGATTGGTCATTAGGCGATGGGTTAGTTTCAACAGCTACCAGTGTACGTAAAACATATAATCAGTTTGGCCAATATTCTGTGAAATTATTTGTAAGTAGCAATAAAGGTTGTAGAGATTCTGTAATTAAGACGGTTAGAGTTTATGCTCAGCCAAAGGCTGCTTTTGTGACCAATGATTCTATTCAGTGTTTCAATAACAACGATTATATCTTTGAAAATAAGTCGAGCATCGGATTTGGAAGCTTATTTAGCTTATGGAGTTTTGGAGATGCGAATTTTTCAACTGCACAGTTAGGCCGACATGAATATAAAAAGGCGGGTAACTATACTGTTCAATTGATTTCTTCCTCTGCATTTGGATGTGCTGATACATTTATAAATAGTGTGAAGGTTACCGAGATTCCTAAAATTTCCTTCACCATGAATTCTTCAGCTATGTGTGAACGCGGTAATCAATTTGTTGCAGACAATTCTTCTACATATAGTGGTAATGAAGCGGTTACTTACATTTGGAAGCTTACTGATGGATTTGAAGATTCCTCTGCATATTTCAATTATAGTTTCTCTCAATCAGGGAATTTTGGAATTAAGTTGATAGGTGTCACTACTGAAGGTTGCGCAGATTCAATTTCGAAGAGCGTTAGGGTTTATCCTCAAGGTATTTCGGATATCCGTATTTTAGATACTATTCAATGCTTGTTTGGTAACGATTTCAGTTTCGGAAATGATTCAAAAATTACAGGTGCCTCATTCTCCATTATGTCATGGAATTTTGGTGATGGCATCATTGATACTGCATATAGAACAGAACCTATTTCACATTCATATAATGATACAGGGTTGTATAAGGTGGAATTAATTTCAACCACTGAGCATTTATGTACTGATATCAGTACTGGATATGTTAGGGTTGTACCTATGCCTATAGCTAAATTAAGTTTGAATCAATACGGATATTGTTTTAACGAGCAACAATTCGAGTTGGTAGATGTTTCTATTAAAGATTCAAATTCGTCGAATCGTTGGATTTATGGCAATACTGAATCCGATAATTTAGATACTTTAAAGCCAACTTTTGAGCGAGTAGGTAAATACAGAGTTCGTTTAGTGGAGTATACTAATTTCGGTTGTACTGATACTACCGAAACCTTGTTGGTGGTAAATAAAATTCCAATGGCTAAAATAGCAGTTAACATCAACGAGCAATGTTTGGAAAAAAATGAATTCTTATTCAGAAATGTTTCTATAGATGCTGATGAGCCTATGGAGTTCTGGGATTTTGGCGATGGAGCATTTGGTTCAGGAAATGAGGTAAACCAAACATATAGTGAATCAGGTGATTTTGAAGTGATTTTAGTAGTGGAAAATGATTCCAATTGTTTAGATACAGCAATACTTTCAGTGAGAGTAAATCCTACGCCTGAAGCTGCGTTGCTTATTGATCCAAGTTGCGAAGGTCAACCTGTGAACATTGCATCTGGATCATCAATTTCTGAAGGATTCATCAATCAGTACGAGTGGAATATGGGTGACGGAAGAAACTACTTCTTTGAACAGCCTGAACACACCTACAATAAGCCAGGTAAATACTATGTAACCTTAGCAATGACTTCCGATGAAGGTTGCTATGCAAAATTTATAGATTCTACTAATGTTTATGCAAATCCAATTGCACAAATGGCCGCTTTTACACAGAGGGCTACAATTTTGAAACCTTTGGTTTCTTTCCTAGATTCTAGCACTAATGCGGCTACCTATGAATGGGATTTTGGTGATGGATCAGACTTTGTTTTTGATTATGAAGCGAAACACGAATACGCTGACACCGGTTTATATAAAACTCGGTTGGTAGTTTCTTCAACAGATGGCTGTAATGATACCACATATGCCAATGTTCGGGTGTGGCCTGATTTCAATATTCTTTTGCCAACGGCATTCTCACCAAACGGTGATTTAAGCAACGATGCTTATAGAATAAGAGGTAATCACCATTCTATAGCTATTGCTGAATGGCAGATTTATACTGATGATGGTATCAAGGTTTTTGAATCGAATGATATTACAGACTCTTGGGATGGAACCTTCAATGAACTACCACTCCCCATGGGTAATTACCAATTGGTGTTGATAGTGAAAGATATATTTGGCAAACAAGCTCAGTTTAACGAAAAAATTAGTTTAGTAAGATGAGAAAAGCATTAATATTTAGCCTCTTTTCGGTACTGTTAGGATATGCTTATTCTCAGAGTTCACCAATTCTTTCTTTGCAAAGTAAGAATGATATTAGTTGTTATGGAATTTCTGATGGGCAGGTGGTTCTTTCTGTCTCTGGTGGAAGTGGCCCACTGGTATTTTCAAACAATGGAATTTCTCAGTCAACAGGCAGTTTTTCAGGATTAAAAGCAGGTAGTTTTAAATTTTTCGTTATCGATAGTCTTGGAGGCAAAGATTCTTTAACTGTTAATCTATCGGAACCAACTAAGTTAACTACGCAATTCACTTTAAATCAACCAAGTTGTGAATATAAATCTGACGGGTCAATTCAAACCTCCATTTCAGGTGGAACCGGTAATAAGAACGTAAAGTGGACGGATTCTGCAGGTTTTACATCAAGTTCACTGAACTTGAATTATTTATCTGAAGGGGTTTATTTTATGAGAGTCACTGATGCTAAAGGCTGTGTGCTTGATACTTCAGTGAAATTGATACATCAAGTTAAAATAGCTTTGTCAATCACCACAAATGACATTACCTGCAGTGGCTTAACAAATGGCACTGCTGTTGTGAATATCACTGGAACAGGTAGTGGCTATTCTCAATTATGGACTGGCCCCAATGCTTATAGTTCAACATTGAAGTCCATTACGGGTTTGGCTGCGGGCAGTTATTCTGTTAAAGTTACCGAAACTCTTACTGGTTGTAGTGCATTAATGGCTGCTACAATAGTAAATCCCACAAAACTAAAAGTAGAAATTACTTCCATCAGAGCGGCTTTATGTAATGGTTCATCTGATGGTCAAATGAACATTAAAACAACAGGTGGAAGAGCCCCATATTTGTATTCATGGTCTGGCCCCAATAGCTATTTTTCGAGTAAATCAAATATCTCAGATGCAGCTGCTGGAACTTACATTATTTCTGTAACTGATTCAAGTGGATGTTCAGCTGCTGATACGGGCGTTGTGAATGAACCAACCGCTTTAAGCATCATCCCAACTATTACAGATGTTAGGTGTTTTGGTCAATCAAATGGCCAAATCAATCTAAATGTAAATGGTGGTGTAAAACCGTATGCATTTAGTTGGTCTAATTCACTCACAACAAAAGATATAACTTCATTATCTTCAGGGGTTTATGGTTTGACTTTGGTTGATAGTAATGGGTGTAAATTAACACGTAATTACAGCGTTTCGAGTCCTACAAGACTTGAATTATCCTACAATAGTAATTCAGTAAAATGCAACGGCGGAAGCGATGGGAGCATAACTTTATTGGCCACCGGCGGATCTTTCCCTTGGAACTATAGAGTAACGGGGCCGTCAAATTATAATTCGACATCAGTTACCAATAAGAATTTAATAGCTGGAACTTACAGTTTGATGCTGACAGACAACAATGGTTGCAAAGATTCGGAGTTAGTCAATATTACTCAACCCAATAAATTAGTTGCTGTTCATTCCACCACACAGCCTTTGTGCTTTGGATTGAAAGGCGGTATGAGTTTGAATGTGAATGGAGGTACATCCCCGTATTCTTATGAATGGTTGGATGGCAATTCTGCGCTGTATGCGGCCACTCAAAATGTAATTTCAGCCGATGTTGGGAAATATACTTACACCGTGATTGATGCGAATCAGTGTAATTTCTCTGATACTTTGAGCATTTACCAACCTTCTGAATTGAAACTCAGACTGAAGTCAACAACTTTACCTGTTTGTCTCTCTGATTTAACGGGTTCTGCTTCTTTGGGATGTTCAGGCGGTGTTCGTCCATACAATTTTCAAATCAACTCAAGTTCGTTTGTAACAGACTCAATTTTTAGAAACCTTGGAGTGGGTAGTTGGGTGGTCACCGTGAAAGATAAAAATTCATGCATTGACACTGTTTCTTTTGGATTAAAGAACAACGACATCCAAAAACCGACGGTGGTTCTAAAGAATATTACTAGATACCTGAATAATTCTGGTAAGGTTACGGTTTCAGTTTCTGAGGTAAATCAAGGAATAACTGACAACTGCGAATTGAAGTCGGTGAGTTTGTCAAAAACAGATTTTGATTGCAGTAATATTGGTGTAAATACCGTGCAAGTAACGGCTGAGGACGCATCTGGAAATACGCAGTCAAATAGTTGTAATATTACTGTATTAGATACAGTTAAACCCATTTTAAAGGCACAATCAGTCAATGTGTATCTCAATGGTTTAGGCAAAGGAAGCATATCACCATCCCAAGCCAATAACGGGAGTTCTGATAATTGCTCTATTGCTCAATTCAATTTAGCTAAAACGCAATTTGATTGTTCTAATTTGGGAAGTAATTCCGTGTTGTTTAGTGCAACTGACGGCAGCGGAAATACCAGTAATATTCAAGTTCAAGTTCAGGTTCAAGATACTTTAAGACCTGTATTAAAATATAAAAATATCATTGTCTTTTTGAACTCATCTGGTTCTGTTAGTATAACTCCAGCTGATGTAGATGATGGTAGCACGGATAATTGCAACATTTCAAAATACGAAATCAGTCAATCTACCTTCAATTGCAATAATTTGGGAACGAATTTCATAGATTTTAAAATTTATGATCCAGCCCAAAATGTAAGCAGTCAATCAGTGAGGGTCACAGTTCAGGATACCTTTAAGCCGGTATCGAAAACTAAGCCAGTTACTTTATTTTTGAATCAATACGGGTTTTCTGTTTTATCGCCTTCTGATGTAGATAATGGTAGTTCTGATAATTGTAAAATCGCTACCCGTTCAATCTCACAGTCGGTATTTACTTGTGGCAATCTAGGGTCAAATTTAGTTGGTTATACGTTAACTGACCCCTCAGGAAATACAACATCCACTCAAGTTTCAGTAACTGTAAAAGACACTTCCAATCCCATCAATAAAGTGAGAAATGGCATTGCATATCTCGATAAAAATGGATTTGCAGTAACTACTTATTTTGATATTGACAACGGTACATCGGATAATTGTGGTGTAGATAAAATCAGCCTAAGTAAAGACCGATTTACCTGTCAAGATTTAGGCCAAAATACCATCAATTTTATCAGTTATGATAAATCTGGAAATTCATCTGTTTCGGCGGTTAATATAAATGTTTTAGATACGGTTAAGCCCGTTTTAAGGGCGTCTAATAGAACCATTGTATTGGATTCAACCGGCAGATTTACTGTAACCCCCATGTATTTTGATGATGGTAGTTTTGATAATTGCAAAATCACAAAACGTACACTTACTCAGTCGTCATTTGATTGTTCAGACGTAGGAAACAAACTGATTATTTACACCATTTCTGATACTTCTGGAAACAGTTCCCTCGCTATTCTCAATGTGAGTATACTTGATACCCTCTCTCCAAGAATATTTGTGGAGAATAAGGTTGTATATTTAGATTCTCAAGGTAAAACGGGATTATCTGTCAATGCATTTGCATCAAAATGTTATGACAACTGCTCAATTTCAAGACTTTACCTTTCTGATTCTATCTATGATTGTTCTGAACGAGGCACTCGCGTAGTTCAATTGATTGCAACTGATCCTAGTGGAAATAGGGCAGCAAAGTCATTTTTGGTAAATGTGTTAGATACGTTATCTCCCGAAGTCTTTACAAAAACTGCTACCATTTACATAGATACGGCAGGCCGGGCAACGTTATCAGTTTCGCAAGTTTTAGATTCTTTGTATGAGAACTGTGGGAGTGCACAAGTTTATTTAACTCAATATGTGTTTGGTATCAAGGATATAGGAGAAAACTTCGTGTTCGTGTATGCTTTTGATCAAGCAGGGAATAGATCGAAGAATATTTATGCCAAGGTCAATGTTGAAATTGGTGATGCCGATCGCGATAGTATTCCTGATTATATTGAAGGGGCGCAAGATTTTGATGGAGATGGCGTGCTAAATTACCGAGATCATGATTCTGACAACGACGGTGTTCTTGATCGTTTTGAAAATAGTGGATTAAAGGTTTTATTGGATTTAGATCAAGACGGGTTCTACAATGTCTACGATGTAGATACTGATGGAGATCTAATTTATGATGTTGCTGAAGTTAATGGTTTTGATCCAGATCAAAATGGAACTGTGGGTATAGGTAGAGTTACGGTAAACAGCAGAGGCATTCCGGTTTTGTCAAATGGAGGAGACGGATATGGCTTGATGGACACAGATGGAGATGCCATAGCTGATTATAAAGATTCAGACTCAGATCAAGATGGAATTTCAGATAAGATCGAAAACTTTGGAAAACGTGAATTCGTAGACTCAGATGGTGACGGGAAACCCAATTTTAGAGATGAAGATTCTGATGCCGATGGAATTTCAGATTTGATTGAAACTACCGATGATTTTGACCGCGATGGAATTCCTAATTACCTCGATAGAGATTCAGACAATGACCTTATTTTAGATCTTTTTGAAACAAATAACGATGAAGATGGTGATGGTTTTGGGAATTATTTAGATTTAGATTCAGATTCAGATGAAATTTACGATGATATTGAAAGAGAACAAGATATAGATAAAGACGGAAAAGGCAATTGGATTGACGATGATTCTGATAACGATGGAATTACAGACAATTTAGAAGGAAATGACGATACCGATTCTGATGGAATTCCCGACTTCAAAGACGCTGATAGCGATAATGACGGAATTTTCGATTTGATTGAGGCCATTCCTTTTGATGTTAAAGGTCTTCCCGCTGATACTGATAATGACGGGGAATTTGATTTTAGGGATTTTGATTGTGATAATGACGGTATTGCAGATTATGATGAAGGTTATCCTAATCTACCCGATACTGATAAGGACGGAATTCCTGACTACAGAGATGATGATAGTGATGATGATGGTGTGTTAGATTTCCTTGAAAGTAATAAAGACACTGACAATGATGGTTTGATCGATGCCATTGATCCGGATTCCGATAACGATGGAATCAAAGATGTTATTGAAGGATATGCTGATTTAGATGGAGATGCAATTGTTAATTCATTAGATCTAGATTCTGATAATGACGGAATAAACGACATCATGGAAGTCGGCGGCATAGATTTAGACGGAAATGGTATGTTAGATACATTAGAAGTTATAGTACCCGTTGATGCAGATGGCGATGGTATTCTGAACCAAAACGACATTGATTCTGATGGTGATGGTATTTACGATATTGTTGAAAGTGGGATGTTTTATACTGATTTAAATGGCGATGGTAGAGTGGATGGGATTGATACTGATAAAGACGGTATCCAAGATGAAGCAGACGGAATTTCAGGGGTATTCGGCGATTTATATGACAAAGATGCCATAGATACTGATGTCGATGGAATAAGAGACTTTGAAGATCTTGATTCAGATGATGATCGAATTGATGATGAAATAGAAACATCTAGTGATTTTGACCTTGACCAGTTAGCTAATTATCTTGATGATGATAGCGACGATGATAAAATTAGTGATCTCATTGAAACAGCCAAAGATCAAGACGGAGACGGTATTCCAAATTTCTTGGATTTAGATTCTGATGGAGATGCTATTTCTGATCTAATTGAAACCAATGCTGACTATGACCTTGATGGAACTGCAAACTACTTAGATCTGGACTCAGATAATGATGAAATGCCAGATTCAGAGGAGGGAGAAGGCGATAATGATAAAAACGCTTTTGCAGACTTTGTTGATCCACAAACATTTGTCCCTGAAATATTTACTCCAAACAACGACGGGGTAAATGATTTACTTTCAATAAAAGGACTTAAAAATTTCCCTAATGCTTCACTGGTGGTATTCAATCAATGGGGTATGATTGTTTATGACAGCAAGGGAGCATATTTAAATGATTGGGATGGTACATTTAGAGGAGAAACTAACAGCACAATTTTAGAGAAACTACCTGAAGGAGTTTATTTCTATATTTTAAATCATAACAGAACGGATTCACCACAATTCAATAAACCTCAAACAAAGGGTAATTTTTATATCAAGCCATGATGAAATTTAATAAAATCAGTAAGTATTGGGTTGTTGCTTTTGCACTGGTTGGGGCCTTTTCGTCCCTTAGTGCTCAACAAGTAGCCTTAACTACACAATATGATTTGATTTCCAGCATACAGAATCCAGCATATAACGGGTTAAATAGAAACCTTAAAATTGACGCACTTTCAAGGGTACAATGGGCCAATTTCCCCGGAACACCTCGATATTCTGCTGTGGCTTTTCAGTCGCCACTGAATAAGGACTTTTCACTGGGAGCCAATTTTCAAAATTTATCTATTGGTCAATTTAAGGTTGCTTCTCCTATGAGTATGACCTCAATGGCTGCTGATATTGCCTACCACAAGCAGCTAGATAAGAATATTTTTGCCGCTGCTGGACTAAGATTAGGAGTATTTAATTCTAGCTTGAGAATTTCACAATTGATTTCAGATGCGCCAGCAGATGCAGCTCAGACGGGCAACGATTATAATTTTAATGCTCCTTTAGTGGGTGGGGGTGTTATGTTTTATGGCAAGCAATATTATATCGGAGCCTCACTTCCTCAGTTTGCCGTGGTGCCAAAACAGTTGGTTGATAATATCAATCTTGGGTATAATGCCCGATCCTTTTGGTCATTTAATGCTGGTTACGTATATAAATTTAATAAAAAATGGCAGGTTAAAACAACGGCTCAAGCTCGTAAATACAGCAGTTTGCCAACAGTTTGGGATGCCAATATTTACGGCATTTATGAAGGTGTTCTAACCCTTGGATATGGATATAGAAGTACCGGTTCAAATGCATTTTTAGCATCCATTAGAGCCAATGATTTGATCAAAGTGGTTTTTGCTTATGAATCGGGTACCATATATGATGATCAAACGCCTTTCAATTCTATTGAGTTTGGTATTTCATATCAGATTGATTACAACAAAGAAAAAACCAAAGTAATTCCTCGTCAATTTTAAAATAAACTGAATGTTAAGACCTGAATATTTATTCCTTTGGATACTCTTCCATTTGGCTGCTGTTGAATTACCCAAGGGGATTGCCAAACGAGGACAGCCAAGCATGAAAGCTACAGAATTGGTAGAGCGAATGCAATATCAAGAGGCAATAGCTGAATATTCTACATTGAAGAAAGTCAAATCAGCCAACGAAATGAGATCATTGGCTGTTGCGTTTTCAAAACTAGGGTACACTGATACTGCTATGAGTATTTATAAGCAATTGGTGAAAAAATATCCCTCAAAAGTAACCCCATCAGATAAACTGAATATGGCTCTTTTGCTGAATAAAATGGGTGAAAAAGTAGAGTTTCTTACCGTGCTTAATGACTTGAAGACAGTTGATTACGCGGGCTTGCCAATATTGAATCAGGCTGACCCTGAACTGTTCTTGCAGCAAAGTAAGCCACTAGAATCTCAATTGTCTGTTCCTCAAGTACAAAAAATTGAATCTAATAATGCGTGTTTTCTGCCGGTTAAAGATCCAGTTACGGGCAAATGGTGCTTTCATGAACGTTTTCGAGTAAATGGTGGGCTACTTTCTACGGTTTCTTCGGCCGATGGGCAACCTTATACAAAGATTATGAAAGCCAATATTTGGTCTTCTGACACTTTGAGCACCAAAGGTATTTTGTTGGAGAGACAGTTATTGAATAAGAATTTTGAGTTATCCTTTATAGATTCTTTTGGTAACATGTATGTCACTACCAATCATTCATTAGTAAATGATAGCGATGATTACTTGTTGGATGTGTTTAAATATTCATTTAATCCCAAAGTAGGTGATTACTCTTTGAAAAGTCTACATTTTGATAAATGGAACAGTAATTTAGCGGGCTTTGTAATGAACCCAAACCAAACCAAGGGCTTGTTCTATTGTGATGTGGCAGGCGGTTTTGGCAAGTCGGATATTTATATGTGCGATATTGTATGGACTGAAGACCGCACACCAACTTTAAGTAATTATTTAAACTTGGGGGATCAAATTAATACCTTATTATCAGATATTGACCCAGTTTTTATTACAGATGAAATTATTGCATTTTCAACCGAAGGGCATATTGGATGGGGTGGTTCTGATATTTATTTCTTTAATACCATGAATAATCGACTGGTGAATGCGGGTAGGCTTATCAATTCACAGGCAAACGAATTTGCACCCAAATTCTATGACGGGATCTTATATTTCTCTACAGATAGATACGGCAATAAGTCAAAAATCATGAGAGTAGAGTTAAGTTTAGATTTACTTGACCGAGTGATGTTTCCTGAAAACTATATTGTAGAGAATACTTTCCCAGATGAAATAGCAGATAATAAATTGCCTGAACAACAAATGGATATTAGAGATGAATCTAAGATCAGTAATTTAATCCAAACCATGGCAGTAGCTGAACCTGAGAAATACAATTATGCTAAGGGGTTGAATTTCTTGATGTTATCTGATTCGGTGCGATTGGAAAAAGCCCGCAATATTGATAGTGCTTCAAATTACCGTGATTATCAGTTTATTACTTTATTGCACCCAGTAGGTGACATTGTTGTTGACGCAAATTTTGAGAATGAATTGTTGATTCTCACTGAAGTACTGAAACGCAGATCTGATTGGAAGGTGCAGGTAAGGTCACATACTGACAGCAAGGGTTCTAAAAATGCCAACCGAAAACTATCACAAGAAAGGGCTGACTTTTTAAAAGTGTATTTAATATCACAAGGTGTGCCTGCTAATCAGGTAGAGGCCATTGGATACGGAGAAGAGTTGCTTCTAAATCATTGTATAGATGGTGCACCTTGTTCGGAAGACGAACATCGACGCAACAGAAGAACAGAATTATTGCTTCAATTAAAATAAAAAAGGCGGCCTATTGAGGGCCGCCTTTTTTTTGGATTAGTCTAAATTTATTTTGACGGAACGCACATGGTTACAACATAACCGCGCGTTTCATCTCCTTTGAAGGTTATATCAATATCAATATTTCTTCCACCAGATTGAGCGGTTAACGAGCGCAACATGGATTCTGCAATAATAAAACAACCTTGGTAGCTTGGAGTTTCCTTAAAGCTTATTGGAAGTTTCGCAAAACTTTTTGGAGGGTTGCATGGTGCTGGTTCATTGCCTCCTGCTCCTGGTGCACCCATACGCGGTGAAGTTGGCATGCCAGGTCTACCCTGTTCATTACTTATTTGAAGAGTAGCCTTTTTAATGGTGATCATTTGGTTAGCGAAACGCTGCGGATTTTTAGTGAAATCCATAGCACTTGTTAACACACCTTGTGAGAATGAATAGCTGATGCTCAATAGAGCAACGATAATAAATGAATATACTTTTTTCATGTTAAATTTAAGAGTGTATTTGAAATTAAGGATTGATCTTTATTCTAGTAATTCTATGAATTGCTCTAGTGTCAACCTTAATAGTTAAATCTGCATTTACCTCTCTGTTTGCAGGTAATACGTTGGCCATTTTATCGTAAATAACAAAGCAGTATTTTGCTTCATTTTTAGGAGGGAAGAAAACATCCATCTTCACCCAACTCTTTGGAGCCAAACAACGTGTTTGTTGTGGAGTAGTAGCACCTGTACCTGTTGTGCCAGTTCTACTTTGAGTATTTACGCTTGGAGCGGTAACGGTTTGAGCATTTCCAACACCGACATTTCCTGCAGGAGGTAGAACTGCCTGAGGAGTTGCAACCGTGTTGGATAGTTGACACTGAATATTTCTAATAATGATGGTTCTTCCGTTGTATGCGCTAGGGTTTTGTGCAAAAGTTAAGGCATCTACTACTAATTGTCCATAACTCAATCCAACAAAAAGCAGGGCAAGAGAAAGTAAGGAGATTGTTTTTTTCATAGTGTGTTTGGTTGTTTACATTCGAATAACAAAATATGTGCCAAAAATAAGCAATTAATGGTTTGGTTCATTGCTTTTTATTGAATCTTGTTGACCAAAATATCTCAACAAATAATACAAACCCAAAATAATCAGTATTCCGGCAACTCCAATCTGTATAACATTTCGATCAGGTATTAACCTATTTAATACCAATACGTTGCCAAATCCGAAGATTATCCAACCTAATTCGCTTTTGAATTTTGCTTGTACCAAAATCAAAATACCAATCATAGTAACCAACGAAGGAAACGATAAAAGTATTTCTGGAAGATGAATATTTAAAGCGTGAAGTAGCCATAATATTCCAATGGTAATTAAAATGATACCGCCAACTAGGTAGGATTTGTTTTTCATAGATTTTTGGGAATTGAGGTTTAAAGCGAAAATAGTGTAATTCTTATAATTGGGATGAACATTTATTCACAAAGCGATGATCGTCAGAATTTAACGACCAACTAAAGCATGATAAAAATCATATTTAGCTTTGAGTTAGGTCATTGGTTGCCCATTTTCAAGTATGGAACTTGCATCTTGGAATTCATGTATTTTACTCCTGTTGCCGATATTGCCCAGAGCCTTAAACTCATTGAGATTGATTTAATTCCTTCTCTTAAATTTCAATCAGAAAAATTACTGAAATCTGTTGATTTGAATAATGAAACTCGAGGCGATGATATACAATTTTATGTTATTGTTTATCAATTTAATCAAGAGTTACAGAGTCTCGCTAGGTTGCTATCTATGATATTGTTTCCTGCAATTAGAAAAACTCTTGATAAACAGAAAGAACCTCCGGCATTGCATGGTTTTAATATAATTAGATCTATTCACAAAAGACAGCAAAATGCAATTTCCAAGCTTAGAGAAATTTGCAATCAATATACCGTGGAATATGATTGGAAGGAACAAAAACAGTTGCATTGCCATAATTCCTATCAGTTGGAAGCTGCGTTTTTGAATTACCTGAATTTCTTTGAGTCGCAGGTTTTGTTCAAGTTGGAAAATGCCAAATTAAACATTGAAAGAGATCATGATTGAAAGCGTGAAAGAGATAGAAGTATGCTTCCACTGCGGTGTTAAAACAAGAAGTCCCATTGTAAAACACAATCTTGCCTTTTGTTGCAGAGGTTGTTTAGGAGTTTATGAATTGCTTCAGGAAAATGAACTTTGCAAATATTACGATTTCAATTCCACTCCGGGACAAACCGTTGACCAGTTGAAGGATCATGCTCATAAGTTTGCCTTCTTAAAGGATCAAAAATTATTAGAGCAATTGCTTCAATTTCAACAGGATGATAGACAGCATATAAAGTTTTATTTACCTCAAGTTCATTGCAGTTCTTGTCTGTATCTCCTTGAAAATTTGTATAAAATTCACCCTGGTGTCATCGGCAGTAAATTGAATTTTGCTGAAAAGCACTTAGAAGTTGCTTACAATACCACAGAAATAACAGCCTTTGATTTAGCTTTGGCTCTAACCAAACTAGGATACGAACCGTATTTTAGTTTGAGCGATTTAGGAAACAGCAAATTAAAACCTAAAACAGAAAATCACCGCTTGTTCCAATTGGGTGTGGCTGGATTTGCTTTTGGTAATATTATGTTGTTGAGTTTCCCTGAATACTTTGCCTATGGCTCAGATTTGGATGGATTAAAACCTTATTTTCAATGGTTATCCATGTTGCTCATAGTACCTGTGATTACCTACAGTTCTTTGGAATTTTATAAGTTGGCATGGGGTGGCATCAAAGAAAAATACCTCAACATTGATTTGCCCATAGTATTGGCTATGGCTATAACGTTTTTCCGAAGTTTGTATGAAATATATTACCATATCGGACCGGGATATTTTGATTCTTTGAGTGGTATTGTTTTTTTTATGTTGTTAGGCAGAACCCTGCAGGATAGAACCTACAAATCCATAACTTATAATCGTGATTTCACATCGTATTTTCCAATTTCGTCAACGGTATTTGAACAGGGAAAGGAAATTTATAAGTCGTTGCATGACATAAGAGTGGGCGATGAGTTAATTATTCATAATCAAGAAGTTGTACCCGTTGATGGTTTGATTGCAGCCGGAAAAGCCACCATTGATTATAGTTTTGTCACAGGAGAAAGTCACCCAGTTGAATTAGATGCGGGCTCCTGGGTTTATGCCGGAGGCCGTCAATTGGGTTCATCGGTGAGAATATTGGCTCAAAAGTCGGTTTCTCAAAGTTATTTAGTATCGCTTTGGGAAAAGTCAACGAATCAAATCCCTCGCAAACAAGACCCACAGAGCACAAATGAAAGCAGTTATGTTCAAAAGGCAAGCATGTATTTTACCTTGGGTGTATTTACAGTTGCAACTTTTACAGCGATTTATTGGAGTGTTCTTAATCCAACTGTTCTTTGGAATGCAGTTACGGCCGTATTGATAGTGGCCTGTCCCTGTGCTTTGCTGTTGAGTGTGACATTTACTCATGGTCATTTTTTAAGTCTATTTGCAAAGAATGGATTGTTTGTTAAAGGTTCTAAAGTTTTAGAAAATTTGAATCAGGTAAACCACATGGTTTTTGATAAAACAGGTACCGTCACAGATTCTCAAAATCCCCATATTGATTATGTTGGAAATGCCCTTACAGAAACAGAATTAGATGTCATTGGTTCTTTGGCAAAAGAATCAGTTCATCCTTATGCTAGATTTCTTTCCAAACATCTGAATAGGGTTAACGTGTCCATTGATGAAGTTGAAAATAAACTTTCGGCAGGAATTAAAGGTGTTTGGAATGGGATGGAGATGAGATTGGGTTCAACAGATTTTGTAGAGTTATCGAGTAATCAAATATTTGAAATCAAGCAGGGGTCAAAGATTTGGGTGCGCATTGGAAGCAGTGTCAAAGGGTATTTCGTGTTCAGTTCAAGTGTAAGGGAGAATTTAGCATCCCCTTTAAAAGAATTGGGACGAAAATATCCAATGGCGGTTCTCAGCGGTGATTTGAAAGACGATGAAGGTCTGATGCGTGAAATCTTCCCCGAGAAAACCAACCTCCTATTTGGACAAAAACCCCACGATAAAAAGTGGTTTATTGAGAATTTAGAACGTTCGGGAAAGAGAACTTTGATGTTGGGAGATGGACTTAATGATGCTGGGGCTTTGATGAGTAGCTCGGTGGGAATTGCGGTAACCGATGATATAGGTTATTTCACCCCAGGAGCTGATGCTATTTTGGAAGGTAAATCGCTTCAACAGTTGCCAAAATTATTGAAGATGGCTCGGTATATGAAAAACATCATTTGGTTCAGTTTTGCGATTTCGGTGGTATACAATATCGTTGGTCTGAGTTTTGCGGTACAGGGAAAATTGAATCCAATAATAGCGGCAATTTTAATGCCTTCCAGCTCAATTACCATTGTTTTGATTACTTGGATTGGCAGTGTTTTATCGGCAAAAGCGTTGAAGTTGAAGTCATAAATCTTTGTCATAAAGTATGACGAAAATCATATTTGATGGTGAGCAACATCATTTTCGTTTTTAGCAAAAAATAGTCACTTTGAAAATAGATATGTCGGTAGTAATAATCTTAATGATCATGAGCATTTTGGTGGCTGGAGTATTTCTAGCGGCCTATTTGTGGAGCGCAAAAACTGGGCAGTTTGAAGATCCTGAAGCAAATGCAAACAGAATACTGCACGATACAGAATTGGTAAAGAACAACATCATTAACAAGCACTTAAACTAATCCCAATAATCTTTATAATGAACATTGAAAAGTTTTCCTATGACAACCGACCGGTAAAGTGGTTTGCATACGCTACCATTTTCTGGGGCGTAATTGGCTTTATCGCTGGACTATGGGCTGCGATTGCCTTGTATTTTCCCGCCATCAATTTAGATTGGGCACCCACTACATTTGGTAGAATGAGGCCGGTTCACACGAATGCGGTCATTTTTGCTTTTGTAGGAAACGGAATTTTTATGGGTGTTTATTATTCGTTACAACGATTAGTGAAGGCTCGAATGTTCAGTGATGTGCTCAGCAAAATTCACTTCTGGGGATGGCAATTAATCATTGTTTTTGGCGCATTAACCCTTTGGATGGGGTATACCACAGGAAAAGAATACGCCGAATTGGAGTGGCCTTTAGATATAGCCATTACCTTGGTTTGGGTCATTTTTGGTATCAATATGTTTGGAACCATTATCAAGCGTAGAGAGCGTCACATTTATGTTGCAATTTGGTTCTATATAGCAACTTGGGTAACCGTTGCTATGTTGCACATTGTCAATAGCATTGAATTACCTATCAGTTTCATGA
Organism: uncultured Rhizobium sp.; assembly: GCA_964408945.1. GTDB lineage: Bacteria > Bacteroidota > Bacteroidia > NS11-12g > UBA955 > VMCP01. The sequence continues at coordinate 53,725 of CAYPBJ010000006.1, forward strand.
AAAGTTACAGCTGGTATGCCGGCGTTCAAGATGCTTTGGTTCAATGGTGGTACGGTCACAATGCCGTGGCCTTTTTCTTAACTACTCCTTATTTGGGATTGATGTACTACTTCCTTCCCAAGGCAGCAAATAGACCGGTGTATTCTTACAGATTATCCATCATTCACTTTTGGGCCTTGATTTTTATTTATATCTGGGCTGGTCCTCACCACTTGTTGTATAGTGCGTTGCCAGATTGGGCTCAGTCTTTAGGTGTTGTCTTCTCAGTCATGTTGATTGCTCCTTCTTGGGGTGGAATGATTAACGGTTTATTCACCTTGAGAGGCGCTTGGGATCGTGTTCGTGAAGATGTTGTTCTGAAGTTCATGGTAGTTGCAATCACCGCATATGGTATGGCCACTTTCGAAGGACCCATGTTATCATTGAAGAACGTCAATGCTATATCGCATTTTACCGATTGGACCATTGCGCACGTTCACGTTGGAGCCTTAGGCTGGAATGGATTTTTGACCTTTGGAGTTTTGTATTGGCTAATTCCAAAAATGTTTAGAACAGAACTTCATTCAAAAGGATTGGCCAATGCGCATTTTTGGTTGGGTACTTTGGGGATCGTATTTTATGCCATTCCCATGTATTGGGCTGGTTTTACTCAAAGTTTAAACTGGAAAACATTCACTCCCGAAGGTACTTTACAATACTCTTTTCTTGATACGGTGAATATGTTACTTCCCATGTATCAGTTGAGGAGTTTTGGGGGACTATTATACTTAACTGGCGCCATTCTTATGGTCATCAACATTTATAAAACCGTCAAAAAAGGGTCGTTTTTAGCCGAAGAGGAAGCTCAAGCGCCTGCTTTAGTTCCCTATGAAGCGCACAAAGGAGATCACTGGCACCGTGTTATTGAACGCAAACCCATACAGATGCTGGTTTTAAGTTTATTGGTTGTTGCCTTAGGTGGTTTAATAGAAATGATTCCTACCTTTTTGGTGAAAACCAACATTCCAACCATTAGTTCGGTAAAGCCATATACGCCTTTGGAGTTGCATGGTCGTGATATTTACATTGCTGAAGGATGTTATACTTGTCACTCTCAAATGGTTCGTCCATTCAGAGATGAGGTTAAACGGTATGGAGATTATTCAAAAGCGGGAGAGTTTGTATACGATCATCCATTCCAGTGGGGAAGTAAACGAACCGGTCCCGATTTGGCTCGAGTAGGAGGGAAATACAACAATGCATGGCATTTTAATCACATGTATGAGCCTACATCTACCAGTGAAGGATCAATAATGCCCCGTTACCCCTGGTTGCTTACCAAAGGAATTGACATTCGTAGAACTCCTGACATGATCCGAGCGATGCAAACCATGGAAGTTCCCTACGATGTTGACTATGCAAACAGAGCAACCGAAGACTTGGAAGCCCAAGCAAAGGTGATTTCAGATGATTTGAAATCGAACGAAGGCATCCGCCAGATATTGGAGGTGGAAGGTGTAAGAAATTTACAGCACTCAAGAATAGTTGCGCTTATTGCCTACCTACAGCGAATTGGAACAGATATTAAAAAGGCCCCTGTTAACACTTTGCCAGAAAACTAATTAAACATTTTTATGAAGTTTATTAATTATTTGAAAACCATTGATAGTGTGACTATCTATCCACTTGTAACTCTGGCTTTATTTATCCTATTCTTTTTTGTTGTGATTTTGTGGGTTTCAAAAGCCAATAAAAATTACATCGATAACGCAAAAAACATCCCTCTAAATGATTAAAAACGATGAAATCTTTTAAAAACATGATAGCCCTGATGGGCGGGTTGTTCGTGTCAGGGTTGGCATGGGCACAAAATGACGGAGCAAACTTGGCTGTTGGGGTATCAGCTGATGCGGCACCCATTCAGCAAGTTTCAGGATTTTCCATGGAACAATACATTCCATGGATTCTCACAGTTACCGCCATTGCTTTGGCCATTGTCATATTATTTATGGGTAATTTATTGAGTAAGGTGGCCATCTCTAAATTTCGAGATTCGACAAAAGCAATTGCAATAATTTTTGCTTTCGGCATGATGAACGATGGCTCAGCGGCCGTAGAAATGTGGGCTGGTTTTACCACCTCTCAATTGAATGTAATTTTACTCTCTATCATTGGATTTGAAGTACTTATCATATTGTATTTTGCTAATTGGTTAAAAGCAGTAGTACTTCCCCCGGCACTTAAAGAAAAGTCTAAGAAAACGGCTTTTTGGAAGATTTGGTGGGATAAAATGAACAAATCAGTGGAGATTGAAAAGGAAAAAGATGTTCAATTGGATCATGATTACGATGGCATTAAAGAGTTAGACAATGCATTGCCACCTTGGTGGGTTTATGGATTCTATTTAACCATTGTATTTGCCGGAATCTATGTTTGGAGATATCATATTGCAGGAACAGCGCCCCTTCAAGTTCAAGAATTAAAGAATGAAATGGCGCAAGCCGAAATTCAACAAGCCTTGTACAATGAACAAAATGCAGCCAAGGTAGATGAAAATACAATCACCTATAGTGCAGATGCTGGTATGATTTCTGAAGGTGGAAAGCTATTTGCTAAAAATTGTGTTGCTTGTCATGCTGCTGATGGTGGTGGTGGCACCGGTCCCAACTTAACAGATGATTACTGGAAGCACGGAGGTGATATCAAAGACATTTTTAGAACCATTTCTAAAGGGGTACCTGAAATGGGAATGATTGCTTGGGGCGGAATTTTAACTGCCAAAGACGTAGCAAATTTAGCCACCTATGTAAAATCTATCAATGGCTCTAAAACTGCAGCTCCCAAAGCACCCGAAGGCACCCTTTTTCAAGAAGATAGTGCTCCAGTCAACACTGACACTGCTGATGCTACACCTAAGGTTTCAATGAAATAGTAACAACAATCAAAACATGTCAATTCCTGACAATTCCGTCTTTGACGAGAATGATGAATACCGCAATAGAGTTTCAACCATAGATGAAAAAGGTAAGCGAAATTGGGTTTATGCATACAAGCCAACCGGGAGTTTTTATAACGCCCGAACATGGCTATCTGTAGTTTACTTATTGATTTTCTTTGGACTTCCTTTGATAAAATATAAGGGTGAACCATTCATGCTCTTGAATATTTTAGAGCGTAAGTTTGTTGTTTTTGGATTTGTTTTTTGGTCTCAGGATTTTTTCTTGTTTGGATTGACCATGATTCTCTTTGTGGTCTTCATCATTGTTTTTACCGTTGCTTTCGGCCGACTGTTCTGCGGATGGGCTTGTCCACAAACCGTGTTTATGGAAATGGTATTCCGAAAACTCGAATATTTGATAGAAGGCGATGCCCCCAAACAAAGAGCATTTGATAAAATGCCTTGGAACGGGGAAAAGATCCGTAAAAGGGGTTTGAAATATGCGGTATTCTTTGTTGTTTCTTTTTTAATAAGTAATACCTTTTTGGCGTATATCATAGGTGCTGATGAAGTGTATAAAATTGCTACAGAACCCCTGCAGCTGCATTTAGGTGGATTAATTGCCATGTTGGTATTCTCGAGCATCTTTTTCTTTATCTACGTTTGGTTCAGAGAACAAGTATGCACAGTGGTTTGTCCATACGGAAGGCTTCAGGGGGTATTGTTAGATAAGCATTCAGTGGTGGTTGCCTATGATTACGTTCGCGGCGAGCCGCGAGAAAAATTGAGAAAAGGACAAGATCGCACTGCAGGAGATTGCATTGACTGTTTACAGTGTGTGCATGTTTGTCCAACTGGAATTGATATTCGAAACGGTACTCAATTAGAATGCACCCATTGTACGGCTTGCATTGATGCCTGTGATAACATCATGGACAAAATCAATAAACCAAGGGGGTTGGTTCGTTATGCTTCCGAAACAACCATTGCAGAAAATAAGCCATTTGTGATCACACCCAGGCTCAAAGCATATATTGCTGTTTTGGTTGCACTACTGGGAATTTGGTTGTTGATTCTGACATCGCGTTCAACCGTTGAAATGCAAATTAGAAAAGTTCCAGGACAGCTGTATACTATCACTGAAGATGGAAAATACCGCAATGCTTTTAACTTAATGCTAATCAATAAAAGCCATAACAATATAGATTCATTGTATTTGAAGATTCAAGATCAGCGATATGAAATTCAATGGGTTGATGGTGAATACTACCGAAAATTAGAGAAAGAGAAGATCAAACGCACCACCTTTTTCATTTTGGTTGATCCTGATCAAGTTAAAGATAGAAAAGAGCCCATTCAAATTGACTTATACATGGGTGAACACTTGATGGTCTCTGAAAAAACAGCATTTTTGTCTCCGCATAAACCAAATAAAAAATCATGAATTGGGGTAAAGGAATCATTTTAGTGTACGTGCTTTTTGTAGCAGGTATTGCATATTTAGTGTACGGTGCTACGCATACCACTTTTGAGTTGGTAGAAGAAAATTACTACGAGAAAGAATTGGCTTTTCAAAGTCAAATCAATTGGACAAAAAACGCCATTGATCAGAAAATGAAAATTGTTGTTCAAGAGGTAGGTTCAAAAATTCAGATATCCGTTGTAAGTAAAGACAGCAATACCAATGCTGATTTCACGTCAGCAAGTGTTTGGTTTTACAACGCCATGGACAAATCAAAAGACCAACATCTTGAATTAGGCAATGCCATTGAGGCTCATTGGTTGGTTGATGGAAATCTTCCCAAAGGTCATTTTGAGGTGAAAGTAAGATGGAATAATGTATCGAAAGATACATTCTTTGCAGTGACCGAATTTATAAAAAAATAGATGATTCTGGCACCTCTTTTTAGCGGTTTGGTTCTAGGCGCTGCCGGAAGTATGCATTGTGTGGGAATGTGCGGCCCATTGGCCCTTCTTTTGCCAGGCGGCACTTTTTCAGTGACTGCAATCTATCATTTGGGAAGAACCTCTATCTATGTCATTTTGGGTGTTTTGGTAGGTGCTTTGCTCGAGTTTATTGATGTGAGGCAATATGAGCAATGGTTCTCATTGTTCTTGGGCGGCCTTTTTCTTTTACTTTGGATTTATGATTTCTGGGGACGTAAATCTGTAGGAAGTTCGCCCATCCAGGCTTGGTTGAACAAACAGTTTAGCCTATCTATTAAAAGAAATTCATTGTGGGGTTGGTGGATAGCGGGAATGGTCAATGGCCTTTTACCTTGTGGATTGGTGTATGGCGCTCTACTGGCATCGATGGGATTTGGAAGTTTATCTGGTTCGGTATTGTTCATGTTTGGATTTGGTGTTGCCACGGCTCCAATTTTGTTATTGATTTCGCTTGGAAAACGGGTAATTGCACAAAAAATGGGCTTGCTTTCTCAGAAAATTTTGCCGTTTTGGCTGCTGATAATGGCTTTGGTGTTTTTGTTGAGGGGAGCAAATTTGGGTATCCCGTTTTTAAGTCCAAAAATGAAAGCACCAACTCAAAAACACGCTTGCTGCCATTGAAATTTGGGGCTTGTGTAAGTGGGTTTCTCTTTATAACTTTGGGAGTACCCCAAATAAACTATGCCTCATGAGTTTCGATCACAAAGAACTTGACTGTAAGAATTGTGTAAAGCGCTTTAATTCTGTTTTTTGTCGCGCGGAAAATGATTCTTTAGATTCCATCAACGAAGAAAAGGTTTGTACTCCCTATAAAAAAGGCCAGTACATATTTCATGAAGGAATGCGTCCGCATGGGGTGTTTTGTGTGAATTATGGTAAAATCAAACTATCCAAACTAGGCGATGATGGCAAAGAGCAAATCTTGAGATTGGTAAAAGCAGGTGATCTTTTGGGATATAGATCCTTATTGGGAGAAGATAAATATTTTGCTAGCGCCATAGTTATGGAAGATGCAGGTGTGTGTTTCATTCCGAAGCATTTGTTTATGGGAGTTCTTCAAAAAGACGGTGTGTTGAGCATGGAAATCATGAAATTGCTTTCGGATGATTTGAAAAAGGCAGACCAACACATCACTCACATGGCTCAAAAACCCGTTAGAGAGCGTCTTGCAGAGGCACTTTTGTTTATCAAAGAAACCTATGGTTACGAAGTCGATGGCAAAACTTTGAATCTGAAAATAACCCGCGAAGAGTTGGCGAATTTAGTTGGAACTGCTACAGAAACCGTCATTCGACTACTTTCTGATTTTAAGCATGATAATTTGGTATTGCTAGAAGGGAAGAAAATATTAATTCAGAACCTCCCCGGTTTGGTCAAGACTGCTAGAATTGAGGATTAATTCCTCTAGTTCGCGTCTTGATTTCTGTTGATCAGCATATTCTTTTGAATGTATGTTGACCGTTTGGGTATTAAAGAAATTAATGGAATTGCTTTGAACCAATTGGTTTAATTTCTTTGGAGATAATCCAGAAGCTGAAATTCCAATAATTCCACCTCTAGCATTTAATTTGGAGATCAACTCAATATTTTTAGAAAATTCTTTTACGCTGTTTAACTCATGAAAGAACACAGAGTATTTTTCTATATGAAGGTCCCATAATTCATCTTTGTAGGAACCGTATTGCAAATCAGATTGAGGCAAAAGATGAATATGATTGCTCCACCGAGTGCTTTTATGGTGCTCGTCAACGATAGACTGTATGCTTTGGTGTGGCTTGAAAGTGAAATAGAAAAAAAACTGTCCAACAATCCCAAGTTCGCTGAATAAGTGGTTAAACTGAGTAATCAATTCTTCTTTACAACTAAACGGCAACCCTATGTAAAATTCTTGTTTGAGACAGAATTTTATGTGTTTTTGATAGTGCAAAATCACTTCGGCAGTATTTACGGATTCACGATGAATGAAAACGTCTGAGTCAATGATGTTCATATGAAGTCAACAAGCATCGACAAATTTCTACGTCTAAGAGCACATCACCTAACTTTGATCGGTGAAAGTTATAAGATGTTACAATAACTTACAGTGGCAGATTACTATTTATTAGAATTGTTAGTGGCTATGAAGCCCAAATAACCTAGAGTGGCTGCGATGACACTTGCAGAAATGATGCTGATTTTGGCTAGATTGATGTGCGATTCATTGGTAAAGGCCAAGTTAGAAACAAAGATTGACATGGTGAATCCAATTCCTCCCAATATTCCGGCAGCTAATAACATTCCTTTGCTAATGTTGGATGAAATTTCTGCAATTTTTAATTTCTGGGCAATGATGCTGAAGGAAAATATTCCCAAGGGTTTACCGATTAAAAGTCCAAAGAAAACACCAATAGAAAGCGGGGTAAACGCATCGTTTAGAATGCGGGTATCAATGGGAATAGCGGTATTGGCAGCAGCAAACAAAGGCAATATCAAAAATGAGACGATGCCAGATAGTTTATGTTCAATTTGATTGGCCAATTTCTTTTCTTTGTTCGTCTGTCTGGGGAGCATGAAAGCTAAAATTACCCCTGCAATGGTAGCATGTATGCCGGTATGCAGCATGGCAAACCATAGGGCAAAACCAAGTATTGTGTACAACCATGCATAATCCCAATTTTTGCGATCGGCAATTTCTAAGATCAGAATAATGGCAGCAGCAACAGCCATCCAACCCCAAGAAATGGGCTGACCATAAAAAATGGCGATGATTAAAATAGCGCCTAAGTCATCAATAATGGCCAACGCTGTTAGAAAAACTTTTAATGCAGGCGGAACTCGGTCTCCCAATAAACCCAAAATGGCAATGGCAAAGGCAATATCGGTGGCAGTGGGAATACCAATACCTGAGATGGTTTCCGGAGAATTTAAATTCACTAAAAAATAAATCAGGGCCGGAATCATCATGCCTCCAAGAGCGCCCATGACAGGCAGTAAGGCTTTCTTTCGGTCACTTAGTTCACCATCAATCAATTCTCTTTTAATTTCAATTCCAACCAAAAGAAAGAAAATGGTCATCAGCGCGTCGTTTATCCAATCAGTAACGCTGTGTTTTAGGTGTAAATGGTATGCTTCTGATCCAAATTCAAACTTCCACATATTTACGTATTCTGTTGACCAAATGCTGTTTGCGATAAATAATGAGGCTAAGGTGAACAGCACTAAAAGAATACCAGCCGATTGTTGATGTTGAAAAAATTCTTTAAACAAATGTGTTAATCGAATTCTTGGAGCTCGGCGTTTTTCCATGGACTTCAAAAATAAAGGTTATTTTCGCAATTCACCTTGAAACCTATCGATTACATTCGCCGTTGCATAGATTTGGCAGCCCAGGCCAAGGGTTGGGTGAATCCTAATCCGTTAGTGGGGTGTGTAATTGTACATGGAGATGAAATCATTTCTGAAGGCTGGCATAGAGGGTACGGTCAAGCTCATGCTGAACGAATGGCCATTAATGAATACTTGAGCGCCGGCAATGATTCTGAGATTTTCAAAGAATGCGATTTATATGTGAGTCTTGAGCCATGTTCGCATTTCGGAAAGACACCTCCCTGTGCAGATTTGTTGGTGAAACATCGATTTAAAAGGGTATTCGTGTCTATGTTAGATCCAAACATTCTAGTTGCAGGTAGTGGAATAGAGAAACTAAAGCAGGCAGGAATTTCGGTAGAAGTAGGAATTGGTGAGATGTTGGCACGTTCACAAAACCGTTTTTTTCTTTGTTTTCATGAAAAAAAACGTCCGTACATCATTCTAAAATGGGCTGAAACTTCCGATGGTTTTATCGCTCCAGAATCACGCACTAGAACCGCCATTTCTGGTGTAGAATCTCAAAAATACGTGCATGCTTTGCGGCAAGAATGTAGTGCGATACTCGTGGGGCGAACCACTCTTTTAGGTGATAATCCTCAATTGACTGATCGATATTTTGGTGGACCACAGCCAGTTAAATTCGTACTTTCATCTGCTTGGAGTGGCGATTTGGATGATGATTTTCAGAAGGTTGAAAATATTCAGCAACTCATCAAAATTTGTATGGAAGATGGCTTGAATTCGGTTCTTGTTGAAGGCGGACTTCAAACCTTGGAATATTTTTTAGCCAATGGTCTTGTTGATGAAGTGCATAAAATACAGAGTAAATCTATGGCTTTAGGGGTTGGAATAAAGGGCCCACAATTTGACCATGATCTTCTCAGTCTAGAAATAGTATCTAACACCGAAAATGAAAGTGATTCTATCACTGTTTATAAAAGAAAAAGTTGATTGAATGATTGATCCAAAATTGGTTTATTTACTTCTAAGTGTGGCGCTTTCCAGCGGCATTTTCATGGTATTTAAAGCGGTTGGAAGGCTCAAGTTAGAGTTGTTTCCGGTGGTGGTTATCAATTATTTGACCTGTTTCTTATTGGGCAACTTATTGTTGGGGTCAGATCATGTTTTGAATTCGGAAATCATACAGTTGCCTGGATTTTTTCCAACGGCATCTATGGGTTTGATCTTTGTGGGGACATTTGTTTTGATGGGACATTCAACACATAGAGCGGGCGCTTCTATGAGTGCGATGGCTTCAAAAATGAGTGTTGTGATTCCAGTATTGGTTGCGGTGATTTTCTTGGGTGAAAATATTGGTTTTAAAGGAATTGCAGGCATTTTATTGGCCTTGATAAGCGTTTATTTGGTATCAACGGGTTCAGAATCAAGTACAGGTTCAGGCTTAGGTTCCGTTTCTTTGGGCAGATTTGATCCTGTTTTGTTGTTAGTATTTATAGGTTCGGGTATGGTTGATACCGGTTTAAATCTGATTAAATATGTTGATTTTAAGGGATTTAATAACCTCCAATTTGCTACTATAACATTTGGTGGAGCTGCGGTTGTGGCTTTAATGGTTTCCGTTTTTCAATTAAAAAGTTGGAAGTTATTTTTCCTTCAAGGTAGTTCTAAGGGTATACTCTTGGGCATTCTTTTGGGTACCATTAACTATTTCTCTATAGTGGCAATGTACGCTGCAATTGATGCATATCAAGGAAAGACGGGTATTTTCTTTACTTTGAATAATATAGGTGTGCTGCTCCTTACGGTTTTCTTGGGATATTTCCTTGGCGAAAAATACAATTCAAAGACCCTGTTTGGGGTGTTTTTTGCGATAATTGCCATTTTGTTGTTGGGATTTTAATGTTGTTTTGATGCTCTTTTCAGATACCTATTATGAGATTCAAAATGACGCGGAATCTTCGCTTCTAGAGAAGGGGAGCCGTTTTTTAGCTTATTCTCTTTATGTTAAGTCAGAATTGCAAGTAAAGGAAAAACTGCATCTGTTGAAATCAAAATATCCCGATGCAACCCATCATTGCTATGCATTTGTATTGGGACAAGGTTCCGAAGCTCAACGATTCAATGATGATGGTGAGCCTTCAGGTTCGGCTGGTAGACCCATACTTCGGGCCATTTTATCTATGGGATTGACCAATGTATTGGTAGTGGTTGTGAGGTATTTCGGAGGAACGCTTTTGGGAATACCTGGATTGATTGAGGCCTATGGCGGAGCCGCAAAATTGGTTTTAAGCGAATCTGGGAAATTAGAACGGGTTCAGGAAGAACAGTTTACCGTATCAACTTCCTTTGAGCACGAACAAGAAATTCACCAATTACTCAGAGGATTTGATGCTCGTATTTTGGATAGGCAGTATACAGATAAGATTTCCTATACTGTAGCAGTCAGAAAAACAGAAATTATGCAGTTTGAGTCAAAGGCGGAAAAGGCATATCTTCTGGAAGTTCAAGTCGTTTAGTTTCGTCGCTTTTTGCATTGCCAATTTGGAATCGGACGTATTTGATTTTTTTCCCTTCAGCAAGCCAAATTGATTCGTAGAACGTTCGAATTTTTAGGAACTCCGGAACTGGAATCATGCTGTAAACATCATTGATATTGGCCTCGCAAACCAGTTGATCTAAAACAATTTGTTCCAATGCCGTTTGGTAGAATAAGTCAGAGTCGGTTTTGACGTTCATCTTAGCAGTAGAGGGCATGATTTGACGATAAATGTTCAAAAATCTGCCGCTGATCAATCTTTTTGGGCGTTTATGCGGTTGAGGGTCAGGGAAGGTGATCCATGCTTCGGAAACTTCGTTGGGCGCGAAATATTCAGGTGCCTTGTCAATTTCAATTCGTAAAAATCTGACGTTTTCAAGGCCATCTTCTAACGCAATTTTAGCGCCCTTCCAAAGGCGGTTGCCTTTTATATCCACACCAATGTAATTGATATGAGGATTCATCCGGGCAAGTCCGATGGAATATTCGCCCTTGCCACAAGCAAATTCGACAACAATGGGATTTGAATTGCCGAAGATTTCGTGCCAACGTCCGCGGGTTTCATGAGAATAATCGAGGGTGTTGGGGAAGGCATCGAATTCAGCGAATTTCTCGAGCTTGTTTTTACCTTTGGACATTTGGATGCAAAAAAACAATAAATTTAGGAGTTGTCCTACTTTTGCAGTTGTGTTTCTATCACCTCAATTATTGATTCAGGCATACTTGTCAGGCAGCTTTCCAATGGCTGACCCTGACGAAGGCAATCAGATCTATTGGCACACCCCGCAGATCAGAGGCATTATACCTTTAGATGATCGGTTCAAAGTTTCTAAAAACTTACGAAGATTGTATAAGAGCAATAAGTTTGATCTATTTATTAACCGTGATTTTGAAACGGTGATACGTAAATGTTCAGAATTGAGAAATGAAGATACTTGGATATCTGAAGAAATAATAGATGCATATACGGCACTTCACCACGAGGGGTTTGCACATAGTTTTGAGGCCTACTTAGATGGCGAGTTGGTGGGTGGGCTGTATGGTGTGAGTATCAGAAAAGCATTTTTTGGAGAAAGTATGTTTCATACTGTAACCGACGCAAGTAAAGTCGCATTGGTTTTTTTGGTGGAATTTCTCAGAGAGAAGAATTTCAAATTGCTCGATACTCAATATCTGAATCCACATATTGCGCAATTTGGAGCATATGAGATTCCGCATAAAGAATATTTGAAACTTTTAGAACAAGCCATTGAATAAAAATGTTGAAATTTGACTCACTCTAGGAACCATGAAACTGAACGTTGAATACAAAGACAAAAACTACTCTGTTGACCTGAACCAATTTCATTCTTTGGCCTTGGGATTTGGACCTGGAGCAGAAAATCCAAATGCATTCTACATTAACCCTGCTCAAATTGTGCCCATTCGGGTGGGTGATTTTGTGGGAAGTGTTGCTGAGGGAGGAAGTGCAAATTGTGAGGTAGTTACTTATTGTGCTCATGGAAACGGCACTCACACAGAGTGTGTTGGACACATTTCAAAAGACAGAGTTCATGTTTCTGAATGCAGGTTCAATCCATCTATGCTTGCGCAAGTAATCAGTGTAGAATTGGTTAATAAAGAGGGTGATTGGGTTATCGATAGCGAGTGTCTGAAGAATGTATCTTTTGAATCTGTACCCGCTTTGGTGATAAGAAGTTTACCAAACAGTGTAGATAAAAAAAATAGGGTTTGGAGCGGAAATAATCCTCCGTATTTTACGGTTGAAGCTATGAAAATGATTGTGGATGCTGGGTTTTCTCAGTTATTGACTGATTTTCCATCGGTAGATAGGGAAGAAGATTCAGGAGCTTTGGCCGCGCATAGGGTTTGGTGGAACGTTCCTCAAGGAACCACAGATCTATCTAAAGCTAGAAGAGATGCGTGCATTACGGAGTTGATTTTTGTTTCTGATTCAGTGACAGATGGTTTGTATCTGTTGCAGTTGATTTTGCCTAAAATACACTCCGATGCAGTACCTACAAATCCCCTATTGTATTCATTGATATAGAGTTAAATAAATATTCAATGCAAGAAAAGTTTCTTTATGCAATCAATGCACTGACTTCACGCATGTATTCAGCGTTTAGAAAACATCCATCTTTGGTGGATACTGAATCAGTGAAACAGATTGTTTGTGTAAAGCTCGATGAGATAGGAGATATGGTGACAGCATTGAATGTCTTCGATTTGTTGAAATTGAAATTTCCCCACGCGCAAATCACGGTGGTTTGCAAACCCTTCGTGGGTTCATTGCTAGACAATAACCCCAGTGTTCATAGAGTGGTTCATCAATTAAATGAAAATCTTCAGGCAGATATTTGGGTAGAATTGCGTGGAACTTGGAAAACCTGGTGGAAGTCTTTATATAGTGGGGCTCAAGTAAGGGTTGATAGAGGAAGTATTCGATTTAAACAGAGGGGCAATCAACCGCATGAAACCATCACCAATTTTAGAATTGTTGAACCTCTGTTAGGTGCAGAACTTAAATTGAATTCGGTACGGGCTCAATTGTTTTTAAATGAGCGGGAGAAAAATGAAGTTAGACAGGTTTGCAATGAATTGGGAATTTCTGAGGCAACAAAGTTTTGTTTGATTCATCCCGGGGGACGAAGTCTTTTAAGACGTTGGCCGGTAGATAGATTTCAAAAGATCATTCTATTTTTAGAGGAAAAAGGGTTCAAATGCGTGGTTTTTGGCTCAAAAGAGGAGCGTGATTTATTGAGTGAATTTAATCTGCAGAATTCAAAAACGGTGATTTGGGAAACCAAAGAATCGCTGAGGGTTTTCTATGGAGTTTTGCAAAAAGCCCAACTTTTTATTGGTAACGAAAGCGGGCCGCTTCAATTAGCAGACCTTGCTGGGGTTGCTTCTGTTGGACTTTTTGGCCCGGGGGTAGAAAGAGTGTTTTATCCTCAGGGAGAAAAAGCCCGGGTCATTCATAAGGTGCTGCCATGCAATCCATGCGATCAAATTCACTGCAGCAGATACAACAGTAGATGCATGCTGCATATCTCCACCGATGAAGTGGTTCAATCAATATTAGATCTCGCAAAGTAATTGTGGTGATTAGTTAACCATAATCCAATAATTGGTACACTTTTTGCTTATTTTGAACTTATGCATCAACCCTTCGAAGTAGTGGTTTTGGGAACGGCATCTGCTACCCCAACAAGAGATCGGAATCCGAGCTCTCACTATGTTCGATTTGGGAATAATCATATTTTGATTGATTGCGGAGAGGGTACCCAAAACCAGTTGTTAAAGTACGGTCTCAAAATGCACAAAATCAGAACAATCTTGATTACCCATTTGCATGGAGATCATTACTTTGGGTTGCCAGGTTTGCTTTTTTCAATGGCCTTGAACAACAGACAAGAACCACTTACCCTGGTGGGTCCCAGTGATTTAAAAAAGTTCATTGAAGATATTTTAGCACATGGCAATGGAAGATTCACTTATGAAATCAATTTTATTTCTACAGAAAACAGAGAAAATGGCTTGATTTTAGACGGTGGAGATTTTCATGTTCACACGGTTAATTTACAACACCGCATTCCGTGCACTGGTTTTGTAATTGAAGAAGTAAAAGTAGGTCGAAATCACCTAGGAAACTACCGGAAATACGCCTACATCTCTGATACCATTTACGATGAATCTATAGTTCCATTTATTGAAAATTCAGACTTGTTATATCACGAGGCTACATTTTTACATGATCGTTTAGATAGAGCTGAACAGACTTTCCACACTACGGCATTGCAAACAGGGAAAATTGCTTCATTGGCGGGGGTCAAGAAATTGTTGATTGGGCATTTCAGCTCGAGATATACTGATTTGGAGCCTTTAAGACAGGAAGCGGCAACCCAGTTTGAATTAGTTGAATTGGCAGTAGAAGGCAAAGTTTTGGAGTTAATTCCTCAACTGACCGAAGTTGGGCAGAATTGAGTACACCTCTTTATCTGTGTATAAAACCAAATTTTTAGTGGCATCTTTCGTTTTACATTCGTAAAACGCATGAGTGCACCCAAGAAAAAAAACGATAAAAAGCAAGTTTCAGATTTTCTAAAAGATTCGCCTTCCGATAAGTCAGAGCGAATTTCCGGCTCAGAAATATTTAGGGCTGCATCTATGAAAAACGAAACTACCCGCCGGGTGTTGGGTTTTTTGTTGTTGGCATTTTCCTTCATTTTAACCATCAGTTTCGTTTCATTCTTCTTCTCTTGGAAGTCAGATCAGAGTTTCCTAGCCGATGGCGATTGGGAATTATTCAGAGAAAATCAAGGCGAAGTGGCGAATGTGATGGGACTCATGGGAGCCAGACTGGGTTACTTTTTTGTGCATAATGGCTTTGGAATAGCCGCATTTTTTATTCTTCCCTATTTGGTGTTGTCGGGAATGTATTTGCTCCTCGATTATCGCCCTTTTTCATTGCTGCGAATTCTTATACACTCTTTGCTTTTTATGGGATGGTTTTCTCTTTTCTTGGGATTTGCTTTCCAGTGGTGGTTTCCACTTTTGGGTGGAACCTTCGGATATTTTGGAGTGCAACAACTCCAAAATGGAATTGGTATTGCCGGAACTGTGATTTTCCTAATCACTTTTGCCGTTCTTTATTCATTTATTTTCTTGAATGCCAATCCGTTTGCAAAGCTGATGCGGAAATCTGATGATCTTGATGAAAGTCCAGAAATAGAAGCTGAAAATGAAAAAGTAAATGAATCCCCAAAATCAAGCATATTTGAACCTCAAATAATTGAAGACGACTTCGAAGATTCACCGTTTGTCAATGAAGATGAACCCGTTGAAGAGCTTAACGAAGAGACATTCCCCGAAATAAAAAATCCCCAAGAAGAAGAGGAAGAAGAAGAAGAGCCTGAGGAAGAATTTGAGAACTTCAACAATCAGCCCCCTCAAAAAATTGAGGCGTCGTTTAAGATTGAAGATTTGACCCAAGACGAAGAAGAACTTGTGGAAGTTAATTTAGCCGATGTTCAAAGTGGTTCGGAGTACGGAAGTATTGATAGCGAGTACGATCCGAGGGCAGATTTGAGTGGCTACAGGTTCCCAACCTTAGATCTTTTGAAGGAATATGATACCAAAAAGCAGGAGATTGATGTAGCTGAAATTGAGCGCAGTAAGAAGCTGATTGAAGATACGTTGGGCCATTATAAAATTGGTATTTCCACCATTATGGCATCGGTTGGGCCAACGGTAACTTTATATGAAATTGTGCCAGCTCCTGGGGTTAAAATATCCAAAATTAAGAACTTAGAAGATGATATTGCCTTGAGTTTGGCGGCCTTGGGAATTCGTATTATTGCGCCCATTCCCGGTAAAGGTACCATTGGTATTGAGGTGCCAAATCGAAATCCAGAGGTGGTTCCCATGAGAGCGGTATTGGCATCCAAGAAATTCCAAGAGAACGATTTTCAACTTCCGGTGGCTCTGGGGAAGACCATTTCCAACGAAATCTTTGTGGCTGATTTAGCAAAAATGCCCCACCTTTTGATGGCTGGAGCCACTGGTCAAGGTAAATCGGTTGGATTGAATGCTATCTTGGTATCGCTGCTGTATAAAAAACACCCTGCCTACATAAAGTTTGTTCTTGTAGATCCCAAAAAGGTTGAATTGACCTTATACAATAAGATTGAGCGACATTTCTTGGCAAAACTCCCCGGAGATGGTGACGCCATTATCACAGACAATCAAAAGGTTATTCATACCCTGAATTCTCTTTGTGTGGAAATGGATGACCGCTACAAGCTCCTTCAAGACGCGATGGTGAGGAACATTGTTGAATACAATTCAAAGTTTTTAAAACGCAAATTGAATCCCCAAAACGGTCACCGATTTATGCCCTACATTGTGGTTGTGATTGATGAGGTTGCCGATTTGATGATGACCGCTGGTAAAGAAATTGAAATTCCCATCGCACGACTTGCACAATTGGCTCGAGCCATTGGAATTCACTTGATTTTAGCAACTCAGCGTCCATCGGTGAACGTAATTACGGGTATGATCAAAGCCAACTTCCCATCGCGAATTGCTTTCAGGGTAACGTCTAAAATTGATTCTCGAACCATTCTAGATGGAAACGGTGCTGATCAATTGATAGGTAAGGGTGATATGCTTTACAGCGGCGGCAACGATATGATTCGCTTGCAATGTCCGTTTGTTGACACCCCAGAAGTGGAAGATATTGTTGATTTTATTGGTGAGCAGAGAGCATATCCAACGGCTTATATCCTCCCCGAAATTCAAACCGATGAAGGAAAAGGCGGCGGCGGTGATTTTGATTCTAGCGACCGGGATTCCATGTTTGAAGATGCGGCGCGCATCATTGTGCAGAACCAAGTGGGAAGTACTAGTATGATTCAGAGAAAACTAAAGATAGGTTATAATAGGGCAGGTCGTTTGATGGATCAGTTGGAGGATGCAGGAGTTGTAGGGCCAAACCTTGGAAGCAAACCGCGTCAGGTAATAATACCTGATGAAATTGCCTTGGAACAGTTTTTGCAAACTCTTGATTAAGAATTAACTTTGAAGCAGAATTTATGAAATCAATTATAAAAATTTGGGCTCTTGTTTTAGCAATGTTTGTGGGTGTGGCTGCGAATGCTCAAACGGATGCAAAATCTAAAGTTATTCTTCAAAACGTAGAAAAGCTTTATAAGTCATATAAAACCATTCAAACTGAATTTAAAATAACAACAAAGGTTGCCAATAGAAAGCCATCGGTTGCTTCAGGTTCCCTGTGGTTGAAAGGAATCAAGTTTAAAGTTAAATACGATAATCAAGAAGTATACTGTGACGGTAAAACCATCTGGTCATACAATCCCACAGACGAAGAAGTTACCCTTGAAGACTATAGCACTCGCACCAACAATTTATCACCTCAAGAAATTTTTACCTTTTTCAATCAAGGCTTCAAAGCCAATTACGAAGGTCCTGTAACCAGCGGAAAATCCACAAGAGACGTCATCAAATTGGTACCCAAGAAGCGCAAAGAAAAATACGCATACATCAAAATTGAGGTTGAAAAGGGCACATACAAACTCCGAAGAGTCATTCAACACTATAAAAACGGCACAGACGTAGTCATCGATTTAGGCGAAGTTCAAGGCAATAAAACCATCAACGACGCCATTTTCACTTGGGACACTAAATCACACCCTGGAGTGCAGGTTGTTGATTTGCGGTGATCGGGT
>CAYPBJ010000006.1:71783-81796 GCA_964408945.1 uncultured Rhizobium sp.
AGGTTGTTGATTTGCGGTGATCGGGTATCGGGTATCGGGTAGCAGGTATCGGGTATCGGGTTTCGGCCCACAAACCACAGCCAAAAGACTAAAGCCTAGTACCGAGTACCAAGTAGCTGGTAGTTGGTAGCTGGTAGCTGGACTCTGGACGCTAGACGCTGGTCTAAAGTAGCTGGTAGCTAGTCACTAGCCACTCGTCTCTCGTCTCTAACATAAAAAAAGACCCGATTTCTCAGGTCTTTCTATTTTTGATTCGTATAAAATTTAATCTTTTACTCGGTACCCGGTACTTGGTACCCGCTACCCGCTACCTGTTACCCGGTACTTGGTACTTGGTACTTGGTACTATTTACCATTCATCACATCGAACATGCGTTGTCCGATTTCGGCGGGGCTTTCAACTACGTGAATGCCGCATTCGCGCATGATGGCCATTTTTGCTTCTGCAGTGTCGTCTTTTCCGCCAACAATTGCACCTGCGTGACCCATTCTGCGGCCTGGAGGCGCTGTTTGTCCTGCGATGAATCCAACAACAGGCTTGGTGCCGTGTTCTTTGATCCAACGAGCAGCTTCAGCTTCCATGCCTCCGCCAATTTCACCAATCATAACAATACCTTCAGTTTCAGGATCGTTCATGAATAGTTCAATGGCTTCTTTTGTAGTGGTTCCAATGATTGGGTCTCCACCAATACCAATTGCGGTTGTTTGTCCAAGACCTAGTTTGGTCAATTGGTCAACGCACTCGTAAGTGAGGGTACCTGATTTTGATACAACGCCAATGTTTCCTTTTTTGAAAATGAAACCGGGCATGATACCTATTTTTGCTTCGCCTGGTGTAATGATACCAGGACAGTTTGGACCAATTAAACGACAATCTTTACCGGTTAAGTATTCTTTTACCATGACCATGTCTTTGGTTGGAATACCTTCGGTGATGCAAACAATAACTCCAATTCCAGCGTCAGCAGCTTCCATGATGGCATCTGCAGCAAATGCTGGAGGTACAAAAATGATGCTCACGTTTGCACCTGCCTCTTGCACGGCTTCAGCAACAGTATTGAATACTGGGCGATCAAGGTGAATGCTTCCACCTTTACCTGGGGTAACACCACCTACCACTTGGGTGCCGTATTCAATCATTTGAGATGCGTGGAATGTTCCTTCGTTTCCGGTAAAACCTTGAACGACGATTTTTGAATCTTTGTTTACTAAAATGCTCATGGTGTTGAAATTCGGTGCGAAAATAACCCTAAGTGACTAAAATCCCATAGGGAACGGCCGATTTATTTTTTTAGGAATCGAGTTATGTCGCTTGATAACGGACTAGTGGTTGATGGGAAGAAGCCCAGAAGCTCGCCATTCTCGTTGATTAAATATTTGCAGAAGTTCCATTTGACTTCGCTGTCTAAGACGCCATTGACTGACTTTTGGGTCAACCATTGAAATAACTCGTGTTGGTTTTGCCCTTTTACGTCAAGTTTTTCTGTTAAGGGGAACGTAACGCCAAAGTTTTTTTGACAGAAGGCTTTGATGGTGCTTGCATCGCCGGGCTCTTGTCCGCCAAATTGGTTGCAGGGTGCACCGATTACCACCAATTGGTCTTTGTATTGGTCTTGTAGTTTTTGAAGTTCTTCGTATTGAGGTGTAAATCCACATTCAGAAGCCGTATTTGCAATCAAGATTTTTTTTCCCTTAAATTGAGACAAATCCATTTCTGTACCATCGAGTGATTTGATTTTTATGGAGTAAAAAGAAGTCTTTGGTGGATTGCTTACACTTCCTGCTTCAACCGTTTTGGTTTTTCCGAAAAAACAACCTGTGAGCGCAGCTATTAAGCCTGATGCTAAGATCTTTGACGTAATTGAATTCTTTTTCATTTAAGTTTAGAACAAAATTAGGGCCATTTAGTTTGTGGTTCAAGGGCTAAGGTCGTATTTTCGTACATTATGTCCCACAAATGGTTATTTGCAGTTTTAGCAGTGTGGTTTGTGTCTTGCGAAGAAGAACCACCGCCAATTAAGTTTACCGAAAAGCCCTTGTTAGATACGGTCTACCAAGCATCGGCGCCTTCTGCTCAAACCAAAAAGATATTGTTGAGTGATATCACCGGTGTGCGTTGCAATAATTGTCCGCGAGCTGCCGAATTAGCAAAGAAAATATCGGCTGATAATCCCAATAGAATTGAGATTATTGCCTTATACCCCAATGCAGGGACATTGACTTTTCCTTGGGACGGATACGATACCTTAAATACCTCTGATGCAGATCAACTTATTGGTACCAAGCCAAGTTCCCTTCCGGTGGGAATGGTTGACAACATATCCTATAATGGAAGTGTTTTAATTGGTGAGCTCGCATGGACCGCGGCAGTAAATCAACAACTTCCAAAAACAACCCCTGTAAATATTCAAATTAAAACTTCTTGGCTAAATGCCGAAGATAAAGCTCGATTGGAAGTCAAAGCCATTGCCAATACTGCTGCTAATATCAATACAAAATGGATTTTTGCTGTGGTTGAAGATGATATTAAAGGAAAACAGAGCGACTCTAGATTGCCGTCTGGGTATGATGAACAATACAAACACAGTCACGTATTGAGACAAGTGGTGGGTTCGCCATTTGGAGATCCTGTTTTTACGGGAATGGTTAATGCTGGCGCTACGCGTGAGAAGCATGTATTCATCCCCCGAAACAAAAAATGGAATGCAGACAATTTGCATATCATGGTTTGGGTCATGGATGCTACGACCCGGGAAGTGTTGCACGTTGAGTCGGCCAAATTAAAGCCGTAATCTGAGTCTATGGTGCGTTGGGAAGATGCACTTTTGGGTTTTAATACCCACTTGAAGCTGGAAAAGTCGCTGTCTGAAAATAGCGTCGAAGCCTATCTGAGAGATATTGAAAAATTAAAGAATTTCGCAGATAATCAGGGGGTGAAATCGCCTGTAAGTATTGGAAAAGCTGACTTGGAGCGTTTCTCGGCGACTTTGGCTGAAATGGGACTACAACCCAGTTCGCAAGCAAGGATTGTTAGTGGGGTCAGAGCTTTTTATAAATACCTTACGCTGGAAGATTGGATTGCTGAAAGTCCGGCAGATTTTTTAGAACCTCCAAAATTGGGAAGAAAGTTACCCGTAGTTTTAAGTCCGGAAGAAATTGACGCCATGATCAATACCATTGACAGATCCAAGCCCGAAGGGGAGAGGAATGTGGCTTTGTTTGAGACCTTATATTCTTGTGGATTGAGGGTTTCTGAGCTGATTGGATTGTCATTGACCCATGTTCATAGAGAAGAGGGATTTGTGCAAGTCATTGGGAAGGGAAACAAGGAAAGACTGGTGCCAATATCTGATAGGGCACTGAAGCACATTGATTTATATATGAAGTATGTGAGAAATCACATGGAGGTAAAAACACAATCCCGCAACCTGGTTTTTCTGAACAACAGAGGTGAAGGCCTGAGCAGGCAATCGGTGTTTTTGATGATTAAAAAAGCGGCCATGCTTGCAGGGGTGAAAAAGGTCATTTCTCCTCACAGTTTTAGGCATTCCTTCGCAACGCATTTAGTCGAAGCTGGAGCCGACTTGAGAGCCGTTCAAGAAATGTTGGGACATGAATCTATCACCACCACCGAAATTTATACGCATTTAGATCGTAATTATTTGGCGGAAACCTTGACGCAATTTCACCCAAGGTCTAAATAGCAAAGTTATTTAAACCAGGAACTCCAAAGCTTTTTCCCTTGGAAGAAATAACCAATCACCAAGCTGTGGCTCAAAACGCCTTTCAGTTGATCTATGGGTTTGGCATTTGCATTCAATGTTAAGGAAGATTTTAGCCTATCGAATTCTTGATGAGCCTTTATGATTTGAATGGTGTGCTTGGGTTTGCCTTGGATGAGGAAAAACAACCCTGCGAGTCCATCGAAAAGTTTGCGTTTTAAAATCAAGGATTCGCGGTTTACCAAAGGAAGGTTTTTGTACAACATCATCAGTCCATTTCTGAAGTTTAGGAAGGTTTTTCGAGGGTTTTGGTTGGAAAGTGTGGCCCCTCCAATGTGGTAAACCAAGGCTTTTGGACAAGAAATGATTTCATATCCCATGGTTTGCATGCGCCAACACAAATCAATTTCTTCCATGTGTGCGAAAAACGATTCATCCAATCCACCGGCTTTTTCCCAAGCTTCTCGTTTCACGAACATAGCAGCTCCCGTTGCCCAGAAAATGGGGATTTCGGAGTTGTATTGGTTTTGGTGAAACTCAACGTTCCCGAATATACGTCCTCGGCAAAACGGAAATCCAAAGTGATCTAAAAATCCACCAGCAGCGCCGGCGTATTCAAACTTTTTGAGGTCTTGATGTTTGAATTTATAGTCGAGTAAATGGGGTTGAGCAGCACCTAAATTGGGGTGTCTCACGGCCAAATCCAACAGTTCTGAGAGCCAATGTTCGTTGACGGGCTCGGCATCTGAATTGAGAAGCACGAAGAAATCTGCCGTTCTGCCTCGAAGGGCATTGTTGTATCCGCCGGCAAAACCGGTGTTTTCTTTCAAACGAATTAACTCAATTCCTGGGAATTCTGCAGCCACAAAATCGGCCGAACCATCGGTGGAATTATTGTCAGCCACAACAATGTTGACCCAAGGTTGTTGTGAAAATTCAATGACTTGGGGGAGGCATTGTGCAAGTATTTCTTTGGTGTTGTAGTTTAAGATAACTACATCTACTTGAAAGGTATGTTTGTTGGAGGTCAATGAGTTTAGATTAAAAAGGAATAAAAACGAAACGTGTGAATTCGCCTTTCAACCAAAGTACGCAGTAATTCTTTTTGGCGTCGCCGTAGGCTTTTTTAAAGTCGGCTAACTTATCTTCTTGAATGATGTTCAGTTCAACCAATCGTTCAATGGTGGTTGCATTGATGCTGTAAGGAAAACCAAATTCGGTTCGATCAAAAAGAAGTTCGCCAATGCGAGCATTTTCTTGATGAGCAACAAAAATGGGATATTCAGAGAATTTTGCCTCTATAATATCATTGCTCACTTCTTTTAACTCAGCAGATAATCCTTTAAGTTGTTTTTTGAGTTCGTCAAGCGCTTGTTTTAGTTCGTCCATATCACCTTATGATGAATTTTTGTGTAGATGTGCCATGTGCAGCATTCACCTTCACAAAATAAACACCCTTTTTCCAATTTTCGGTTTTTATGATGCAATCATACTGTTGATTTCCTTTTTCATCGGCAATGAGTTGCCCATTCGAGTTGAAAATCACGTATGATTGTATGGGTTGATTGGATTCCACCCTCAAAGAAGCTCCAATTTCTGCGGGATTTGGAAACAATCTTAACAACGGTTTTACGGGTTGATTGCTGGCTGTTTTGACGTCTTTCAATTTGAGGTACCACATTCCACGACCGTGAGTGAATGCGAATAGAGCACGATCTTTCAATCTGATTTTCACCTCGTGAACGGCCACGTTGGGTATACTCATTTCTTTTTGCCACGTTTGGCCACCATCCATGGTATAATACAATCCAAAATCTGTGGCAGCAAAAATGTAGTGTTCAGGGCTCCAGGGATCAACAGCTATAGAATTCACAGGCAAGCCAGGAGGTAAATTCCCTGAAATATTTTCCCAGATGGGTTTTGAATTGCTGTCCAAACCAGAAACCTTCCAAACACGACCTTGTAAACTATAATTGCTGAATGCTACAAATATTTGATAGGGATTCGAAGGATTTACTTCGATGAAATTCAAGAAATCATTGGTCACCGGAGTAGGAACGCTCGCATTGAAACTTACTTCAGTACCAATTTTATTTGCCGCACTTTCCAATTTATATAGTTGTGCAGAACCACCACCGTAATAAAGTACAGGATTATCGCCAGAACTTACGCCCATTGCTTTGATTGAAGACCTGTTGGTTTTGTTGGTTTTTTCCCAACTTCCACCGCCGTCAATGCTTCTGTAAACTCCTCGGTTGGTTCTGTAAAACAGCAAATATTCATCGTATTCGCTCATGGTGTAAGCATTGATGAAAGATACTCCATCGCTTGAAAAGGCGGGGTCGCCAATTGATTCAGTGTAGTCATTGGCAGTATTGAATCCAACAACTCTGCGAATACCCTCATTTTGGGTGGACAGATAAGCAATGTTTCCAGTTTGTTGGCCTACATGGCAATAAGCCCCATCACCTCCAAAAATGTACTGGGTCACCAAACGATTGCTGGCTGTGTGTGTGCCGTTATCTTGAGCTCCCGCAATGGCTTGAAGGGTCTTATAGCCTTCGCCACCGGCATAAAACTGAGTTACTCTATAACCGTTATTTAAGTTTTCTAGAATGGCCGATTGTCCCCATTTGCAACGGTACATTCCACCGTCAGTACCAATAATATACTCACCGGGGGTTTGATTGAAGTTTGCAAAGCTGTGATGATCTGCATGGCTTCCTGAAATGCTGTTCCAGTTTTTTCCGCCGTTGGAAGAATAGGCTGAGTATACTCCACCCGCAACCACTTGGTTAGAATCGTTTTTCCCAGCGCCTAGCATTACGCAATAAGCTTGATATCCTGCTCCTATTTGAGAAGGAATGGTTCTCTCAGTCCAGGTTCGTCCACCGTCAGAGCTTTTGTAAAATGCCACCGGTGGATCAGAGAATCCCAATCCCTCGAAAAGAGCATAAACCACATTCGGGAATTTTTCGCAAGCAGCCAGCTGAATTCTTCTAAAAGATGCTGGTCTACTGGGAAACGAAACTCCGCTCCAAGTTCCTGGATTTCCGCTGCTATCAGAAGCATAAACGCCGTTTGATTGCATGGAAATCAAAATCCTGCCTTTTGGCAAAACTAAAATATCATTGACCTGTTTGTTGGCGCCATTGTAGGCAATTGACCAAGTCTGACCGCGGTCTTGTGAACGGTAAAGTCCGTGTGTATGAGTACCCACAAAAAGGGTGCTGCTATCGTCTAAGCTGTGTGCTATATCCCAAATGGCATTCATGCCTCCAAGTCCAACGGTAGAACTCAATTGAGTAAATGATTTCCCTCTGTTGGTCGACATGAAAACGCCTTCGCCTTCAACATCGGCGCTGTTGGCGCGGCTTTCACCTGTGCCGTAATAAATGGTGTTTGCATTGAACGGATTCGAAGTTATTGCGCTAGCCATCAACGAAGTTTCATGGTCATTGATAGGCGCCCAAGATTTTCCTTTGTCGTTTGATTCCCAAATTCCGCCAGAGATGGCGCAAGCCAAAATATGATTGTCAGTGGCTGGGTCAATCCACAATGAACGTGTTCTTCCTCCGATGGCACGAGGGCCAAGCTCAATGATGGTATCAAAAATGGGAGAATTGCCGCGTTTCCCAAAATTTTGCTGTTTACGGTCCCATTCTTGCCATTTTGTGCGCATGAAAGTAGGAATTTGTCCGTTCGCATCCCTTTTCTCTTCCAACCACTGACTGAAATAGCCAGGGTGCTCGGCTCTCAGGGGCTTTATTTTTTCGGGGGATAATTTAATCCCCACCCAACCCAAACCGGAAATGATGAGCGACACTGATAAAACTGAAACGAACGAAGATGACCGTAAAATCCTTAACATATATCTACAAATATAGCCAATTAGCCATTAATTGAAGGTCTGCAAATGATCAGGAAGTTAAGCATGACAACCTTTTTACATTTTTACTTACCTTCGAATTTCATTCTAAATCAAATGAGAAAAGTATTTAAAGTATCGTTGGTAATTGCCGTATTGATTCTGTTGATTTCCTTGCTGAGACTGTCGCCATTTGGCTATCTTATTAAAGGTGTCCGAATGTCTTATCTCCAAGGAGAGTCCTCCGCTCACCCCACTGATTGGTACGGATTTAACCTGCGCACGGTTGAAAAAGGTTCCACAACCAACGGAAAAATCGTCAAACTCTCCAACAGATTTGATTATAAACTCTCCAAAAAGTTGGTAAATGAACTCGAGAAAACCAATTCAGCTTCCTATCTCATCTACCGCAACGATACACTCATTTGCGAAAAATACTTCAACGGCTACTCCGATAGCCACCGAACCAACAGTTTCTCAATGGCCAAATCCATCATGGCCTTGATGGTTCAAAAAAGCATTCAAGAGGGTTATATTTCTTCTTGGGATGAAAAAGCCGTTAAATTCATACCCTGGTTAACTGAAACCGCTCAACTCGCCCCCAAAAAGTCAGAGAGCGAACAATTTGTACAAAACCTCACCCTCCGACATCTCATCACCATGACCGCAGGATTGGACTGGGATGAAAGCTATGTTTCTCCTTGGGGAGTCACCGCAAAGGCCTATTATTCAGACGACGTGGAAGGAGTTATGCACGGCGTTCCCCTGATGCGCGAACCCGGCACTCACTGGCAATATCAAAGCGGCGCCACTCAATTGCTCACCTTCTGTTTGATGCAAGCCCTACAGAATCCCCCAAATAACTTACCGGTTTATAACTCCATTTCGTCGTATTTCTCAGACAAATTCTGGAAGCCCCTCAACATGGAAGCCGATGCCTACTGGTCACTCGACCATGAAAACGGCAAAGAATTGGGCTACTGCTGCTTCAATGCCATCAGCCGAGATTTCGGCCGCTTAGGACTTTTGGCTCTCCACCAAGGACATTGGAACGGTCAACAAATCATAGACTCCACCTTCTTTACACTGGCCACCCAACCTTGGAAGCACATCAACTACGGACACGGTTTCTGGATCAGTCCAAACACGCCCACTCCCTTTTATTACTACCAAGGACTCAAGGGCCAATACATCTGCGTCATCCCTTCAAAAAACACCGTCATTGTCCGCACCGGAAACGGCGTTAACAAAGGCGACGGCACCGACAAAGTCCACGACTGCGTAAAAACCTACGTGGAAGAGGCTTTTAGATAGTCCATAGTCCATGGTCCATAGTCCATGGTCCGTAGTCCATAGTCCATAGTCCATAGTTCATAGTCCACAGACTACCGACCGTACACAATTTATTCAGTAGGAAATTTCGACATATCCATGAAGAATATTTCCCAAGTGTGGCCATCAAAATCTTCGATGGTTCTTTGGGTCATAAAACCGTAATCGCGCATTTCGCTGGGTTCAATTCCTCCGGCTTTAAGTCCGTTATCCATCATTTGATGAACCTCTTCAATACTGTCCAGCGACAAAGAAAAAAGGCCAGCAATTTTTGAATTGGTATCGGCAATGGGCTTATCGGTAAAACTTGAAAACTTTTCGTGATTGAGCAACATCACGTAAATATTTTCGCTCCAAACCATACACTTTGCAGTGTCATCGGAGAATTGAGGGTTGTTCACAAATCCCATGGCACTGTAAAAGTCCATTGATTTTTGAAGATCTGTAACGGGTAGATTGAGGAAGATTTGTTTTGTCATATTGGGTATTGGGTATCGGGTTTCGGGTATCGGGGGTCGGGGGTTCAAAGTCCAAAGTCCAAAGTCCGTGGTCCGTGGTCCATAGTCCGTGGTCCATAGTCCGTGGTCCATAGTCCGTGGTCCATAGTCCGTGGTGGCTTAAAAAAAATTGGAGACCAAAGTTAAAACAATGTTTCCATTATTTCTTCTCTGAGCTCCAATTTGGGTATCGGGTACCAAGTACCGGGTGCCAGGTATCGGGTCTCGGGTCGCGGGTCGCGGGTCTCTAGCCCCTCGTCACTCGTCACTCTTCACTCGTTACTCGTTACTCGTTACTCGTCTCCAGCCCACCGACTACAGACTACCGACTACCGACTACGGACTACCGACTACGGACTACCGACTACCGACTACAGACTACGGACTACGGACTACCGACTACGGACTACCGACTACGGACTACCGACTACGGACTACCGACTACCGACTACCGACTACCGACTACCGACTACGGACTACGGACTACAGACTACCGACTACAGACTACGGACTACAGACCACCGACTACCGACTATCTAACCGATTTCCTAATAATATTCAACGCCCCACCTTCCTTGAACCACTCGATTTGTT
>CAYPBJ010000006.1:81896-94146 GCA_964408945.1 uncultured Rhizobium sp.
ACCGATTTCCTAATAATATTCAACGCCCCACCTTCCTTGAACCACTCGATTTGTTGATCGTTGTAGCTGTGGTTTACGGTGATGGTTTCTGAGGTGCCGTTGTCGTGGTGTAGAACCATTTGCAAGGGCTTGCCTGGGGCGAACTCGGTTAATCCGATGATGTCGATGTTGTCGTTTTCTTGGATTTTGTCGTAGTCTGATTTGTCTGCGAACGTTAATGCCAACATGCCTTGCTTTTTCAAGTTGGTTTCGTGGATACGTGCGAAAGATTTTACCAATACTGCACGAACCCCTAAATGACGAGGCTCCATGGCTGCGTGCTCGCGTGATGAACCTTCACCGTAGTTTTCGTCACCCACTACAACGCTTCCTACACCCGCTGCTTTGTAAGCGCGCTGAGTGTGAGGCACTGCACCGTATTGTCCGGTCAATTGGTTTTTCACTTCGTTGGTTTTTTCGTTGAAGAAGTTTACTGCACCAATCAACATGTTGTCAGAAATATTGTCAAGGTGTCCGCGGAATTTCAACCAAGGACCCGCCATCGAAATGTGGTCAGTGGTGCATTTTCCTTTGGCTTTGATCAACAATTTCATTCCTTTTAAGTCAGTGCCTTCCCAAGCTTGGAAAGGATCTAGCAATTGCAAACGCTTGCTTGATGGGTCAACCGCTACTTTTACACCGCTTCCGTCTTCGGCGGGTGCTTGGTAACCTGCATCTTCTACGGCGAAACCGTTGCTTGGCAATTCGTCGCCGGTTGGAGGATCTAATTTTACTTGCTCACCGTTTTCGTTGGTTAGAGTATCGGTCAAAGGATTGAAGGTCAAATCACCGGCAATGGCCAAGGCGGTAACCAATTCAGGAGATCCTACGAAAGCGTAGGTATTTGGATTTCCGTCGGCACGCTTTGCGAAGTTTCGGTTGAACGAGTGAACGATGGTGTTTTTCTCTTGTTTTTCAGCGCCCATACGGTTCCACATACCAATGCAAGGACCGCATGCGTTTGCGAAAACTTTGGCACCAATTTTATCAAAGGTATCTAAGAAGCCGTCGCGCTCAATGGTGTAACGCACTTGCTCAGAACCTGGAGTGATGGTGAATTCGGCTTTGGTTTTCAAGTTCTTTTCAGAAACCTGTTTTGCCAAACTAACCGCTCTTGAAATGTCTTCGTAAGAGGAGTTGGTACAGCTACCAATCAAACCTACTTCCACTTTGGTGGGCCAGCCATTTGCAGCGGCAACTTCTTTCATTTTAGATATAGGCGTAGCCAAATCGGGAGTGAAAGGACCGTTCAAATGCGGTTCTAATTCATTCAAGTTGATTTCAATAACTTCGTCGAAGTATTTTTCGGGATTCGCATAAACGTCCGCGTCAGCGGTCAAATGTTCACGAATGCCGTTGGCCAAATCAGCCACATCGGCGCGGCCGGTGGAGCGCAAGTAGCGTTCCATGCTGTCGTCGTAACCGAAGGTAGAAGTTGTAGCTCCAATTTCGGCACCCATGTTTGCAATGGTTCCTTTTCCTGTGCAGCTCATAGAGGTAACTCCTTCGCCAAAATATTCAACAATGGCACCGGTTCCACCTTTAACGGTAAGAATGCCGGCCACTTTTAAGATAACGTCTTTGGGTGCTGTCCAACCGTTCAATTTGCCGGTTAATTTTACACCAATCAATTTAGGCCACTTTAGCTCCCAAGGAAGTCCCGCCATCACGTCGCAAGCGTCAGCGCCGCCTACACCAATGGCAATCATACCCAAACCACCCGCGTTTACGGTGTGAGAATCGGTACCAATCATCATTCCCCCGGGAAAAGCGTAATTCTCAAGCACCACTTGGTGAATGATACCCGCACCGGGCTTCCAGAAGCCAATTCCGTATTTGTTTGAAACCGAAGCCAAGAAATCATAAACTTCCTTGCTCTCGTTGTTGGCCATGTTTAAATCTTCTTCTGCACCGTTTTGAGCGGTGATCAAGTGATCGCAATGCACCGTTGAAGGCACTGCAGCCTGAGGGCGACCCGCCTGCATGAATTGCAACAAAGCCATCTGAGCCGTTGCATCTTGCATCGCAACACGGTCTGGGGCGAAATCAACGTAATCTGCTCCGCGCTTAAAATTTTGACTTACAGGATTTTCCCACAAGTGGTTGTACAAAATTTTCTCAGACAAGGTCAATGGGCGACCCAACAACTCTCTCGCTGCCTTTACTCGTTCAGGCATGCGGTCATAAACGGATTTGATTACATCAATGTCAAAAGCCATAATAAAAAATTTTACGCGAATGTCGTGAATTTTTACCTATTTTTCTACCTTTTGCGACCATCAATGTCTATTATTCGACATCTTTGCATATGCTTTCTTCTGGGGATGCTTTGACCGCGCCGCGAATTGTACTGGGAATCGATCCGGGTACCAATCTCTTGGGCTATGGCATCATCAAAGTGACCGCAGGACATGTAGAATTGCTGGGCTTGGGTGTGGTTCGACTGGGGAAGATCACCGATGCCGGTGAAAAATTGCACCATATTTACGAGAAAATTGGCGGACTCATTGACGGTTTCGAAGCCACCGAAGTGGCCATTGAAGCACCCTTTTTTGGAAAAAACGTTCAAAGTATGCTCAAACTTGGGAGGGCACAAGGGGTGGCCATCGCAGCAGCGATATCTCGAAAATTGCCCGTCTTTGAATACGTCCCCCGAAAAATAAAACAAAGCATTTGCGGCAATGGAAATGCTTCCAAAGAGCAAGTTTTGGCCATGCTTCAAATGCAGTTTAAATTTGAAACTCAGCCCGAAACCATGGATGCTTCCGACGGATTGGCGGCCGCTCTCTGTCATGTTTATCAGTTTCAACCCAGAGCGTTCGGCTCGAACAGCACCGCCGTAGGCACATCCTCCAGAAACAATCAAGCGAAAAGCAAAAGCGGATGGGCGCAGTTCGTGAAAGAAAATCCCGATAGGTTGAAGTAAACCTTTTGCCCATTTAAGCGTCTAACAGTTATGCGTTTATATCTTTTGGTTTTTTTTCTGGGGACACTTTCATCGCTGAAGGCTCAATATTTTCCTCCCGTTACCGGCAATCAGTGGGACACTCTCAGTCCGGCGAGATTCGGATATTGCAACGACCGAATCGATAGTTTGTATGAACTTTTGGATCAGCAAAATTCGAAAGCGTTCATTTTGATCAAAGACGGCAAAATTGTTCTTGAAAAGTACTTCGATAAATTCACCCAAGACAGTTTGTGGTATTGGGCATCGGCCGGGAAAACGCTCACTGCGGCAGTGGTGGGAGTGTTGGAAGGGCAGGGCAAGTTACAGTTGACCGATAAAACCCAACAATATTTGGGAAAAGGTTGGACGTCATTGACCCAAATTCAGGAAGATTCCATCACCGTTCGGCATCAGTTGACCATGACTACCGGGCTGGATGACGCACCGGCAACTGCAGATTGCACCTCACCGTCTTGCTTGAAATACAAAGCGGCAGTGGGTACTCGCTGGGCATATCACAATGCGCCTTACACCTTGTTGGATCAAGTGATTTCGGCGGCATCGGGCAAGACCTTGAATCAAGTCATTTTCAGTGAATTTACGGGTGCTACCGGATTGAAAGTGGCCTACATCAAAGTGGGAGATAACAACGTGGCGTTCTCAACTCCTCGCAATTTTGCTCGCTTTGGAGTGTTGCTGTTGAACGGCGGGAAATGGGGCTCAAAGCAAATCATTCCATCGAATTATTTTGCGGCGATGACCGCAAGTTCTCAGTCTTTGAATCCCTCTTATGGATATTTGACTTGGCTCAACGGAAAAGATAAGTTCATGATTCCGCAATCGCAGTTCAAATTCAATGGCGATTGCATGCCTGGCGGACCCAGTGATTTAATCATGGCGTTGGGTAAGGACGGACAGCAAATCATGGTCTCTCCATCTGAAAATTTGGTGTGGATCAGAATGGGGGAGTCGCCCGACACGAAAAATCCGCTGGTCAATTTTGCGCTGGGTGAAGAAATTTGGCAGAAGGTGAACCAACTGAATTGCGGAAGCTCATCAACGGAGGGCATTGCGAAGGATGTTTTGATTTTTCCAAACCCTGCAAGGCGTGGAACAAGCATCAACATCAAAGATGGAATGTTAACCGATTTCTTGGGAAGGCAGTTTGCCCTTGAAAATGGATATATACCTGTTTCTTTGGCAGCTGGTATTTATCAGCTCAATGCCGGGGGTCGAAACCAAAAATTGGTGATTACAGATTGAAATTTCGTATCATTTCATTCAGATTAGGAACAGGCTTCCTAATCTGAATGGTTTGTGATTGATATCAAGCGTTAAAAGTGGAATAGGGGTGAATTAAATCTTCAATTCAGCACATAACGTAACCTGAGATATTGAATTTTTCTATAATACTTTTCGAATGGCATTATTAAATAAAGTACTTTGTGCAATTTTCCGTCATTGAGCAACTCCGTTTTAACGTCGAAGTCTTTAATTTTCGGAGGATAACCACGATAACCAAGGTGACTCCATGTTCGCACATCATCGCCATGTCCACCACCAAATTTCCATGCATATTTCATTAAACCACCGCTTACCATATATGCTTTATCATCAATAATTGATTGCGCAAAATCTATTGGATCATATATATAATTCAGAAAATCGTGACTTTGAATGTTTGTTAAAGGATATGGAATATTATGAACATCATATACATTCATCAAGGAGTCGTAACTATGTTTCAGTTCTTTGTAATATTTACTTCTTTTCTTGTAATCATAAATATCAAACCATACGTCATCAACATCATCTAAGGTTTCATAGAATCTTGAAGTAATACGATATTCACTAAAATTCATGGTGAACACGGTATCGTTTCGACGCTCACCAATTAAACCGTTGGAATCATTAACGTAAATGGCAATGGCTCTTTTTACCATTACACCAAATGCATATTTATCGCGGTTCGGATTTTGCGGTTCAATTTCACCTACCTTAGTTGTAAACAATAGAGCGTTGCGGTCCCTGCCGAAAAAAAGGGTATCGAAATCTATCTTAAATAATGTATCAATGACTTTCATTCCGAAAGTTCCCATCACTTCAATAGAATCAACCATTATGGTTGGGTTCAAACCAGTTTTTGAACGTATTATTGAATCCAGCCGCTGTTCTCTTGTGAGTGGATTGGTTGTGAGTGTAGTGCCTTGATTATCATCTTTTGAGCACGCACTGGCAAACAGCAACAAGGCTGCAATGAGCGCGTAGTGAATGGTGTGTTTGAGGTTTTTCATGGGTTTTGATTTTTAATGTGATACGATAAATTTAAATGTTTTAGATTCTTTGGTAGTTTTTGATTTAATACTTAAAAAATATAAACCATCAGGAAGTTGGCTGGTTTCAATTTCGGCATTTTTGTTTGAAATTCCAATTTTTGGATCTGAAATAATCGTTTTTCCAATTGAATTTTTAATTGTGTAACTGTATTCAGTGTGATCGGTTAGATTGCTTAAAAATATTTTATTATCTGTTGGATTCGGTGATAATTGAATCTCTTTAATTGGGAAAAAGTTATTTGTCAATGGCTGTGGGCCAGGAAAAATACAGTCAATATTCAACAATGAGTCATTGATTAAATTGTGAATATAATTTGTTGTAGAAATGTGATTTGAATCGTTAAGTAAATATACTCGAACATAATACCGGAGTGACGAATCTATCAGGTTTGTTTCAATATCGGTAAACCGGAAATAACCATTGTCTTCAGTGGTTGTGGTTAGTCCCGTTGAATTGCCGTATTCGGTGTACAATTCAACGGTTATGCCAGAATTTCCACCACCTGAGCAATTTGCAGTTACCCGGCCCGTTAAGTATGGGCCTGCATAGATTACTGTGTCTTGATAATTTGATTGATAACCTGCAAATCGCAAAAAATTTCGAGCAAAGTAAGCAGATGGGCTCGTTTTATACGGAGATACCTTCGACAAACTATCTAGGAGTAAATAAGTTGAATCACTTAAGGCTTCGTATGATAACCTAAAATGGGCAGTATCGGTTTGTATATCTTTTACTAGCCAAGTTGAGTCATTGGTCCACACTCTAATTTTTTGATTTACATTGTTTTGAATAAAACTTGTATCGTAAGTGTAAACATAATGGGCCCAAAGTTGAAAAATGTTTTTAATTTCGGATTGGAACTGATTGTTGGGGGTAATTGAATTTAAAGCACTGTTGATGTCTGCTTCTGTTCCTGTATCTATCAATGTTTCTAAATTCAATATTTGATCTTCAAAAATATTTAAATTGAGCGCGAATCCATTTAATAGATTGTATTTGCTGGTGGTGTAGTTTTGCCAAAAACTCTCTATATCGTTAGTGGCATTGTTTTCATTCTCAAGGGTACTATCAACATTCGATCCAGGTTCTGTATATGAACAGTCGTAGGTTCCAAGATTATTAAATATGAAGGCTTTATTTTTAGTATTAGATAATAGATAGGGGTTGTTTCTAGTTTGAGCGTTTAATATCCATTTATTGCTAAATGGGTTTTTCACTTTTTCATTATTGAAAATACAACGATTAAATGGTACATTATTATATTCATCAATTCTAGCAATGTAACCATTAGGCGAAAAGTTACCGTGAACCGTTTTGTTGAAGATTTTGAAAGGAGTATAATGGTTTCTCAATATGGGTTCATCCAATGTAATGCAATTGATATTGTTATTAAAATAGTTGCAGTAAATATTGCTATATATATTGTTATATTGAATTTCAATTCCTTTATTTAGATTCAACATGCTATCCCTATTTAAAAGAGTATTGGAGGAATTGAGTATTTTGATTCCTAGGCCGAAAATATTGGAATTCAAAGTGCTATTTTGGTCAATATAATTATTAACGCAATAAATATGATCGGAGGCATCAATTAAAATTCCTTTTAGATTATTACTTGAATTTATAGTATTTAAAGTAATTCGGTTTTTCGAAACATGTCGTTTATAAAGACCGCTGCTCCAATCACTGCCCATGGGTAATATCTGGTTGGGTTCGTTAACCTGAATATTTGAAATAATAATTCCGTTACCAGCTAAGATGTTATTTTGGTGAATAATTAGAGTATCCAACAAATATTTTTTACCTTGTATTAAATCGTAATGTGTGTTAATTCCGGTCAATAAAGAACTTCCTGAAATTTGATTGTTTTCAATTCTTATTGACTGTTTTAAAGGAATCTGGAAAATGAAAGGTCTTCCAAAAAATTCAAACGAACGAGAAATTGAATTATTAAAAGTGGGAGTTTTGTTTATTTTGCACTCAATTGCGGTACCCTCATAGATATCAATATAATTACTGTCATTTAGTTCACCGCCAATTTTTACATTGCTTGTTGGATGACATTCAGCGTAAATACCAATGGTTTTATTTAAATTTTGCTTAATGATGTTTTTCTGAGCGATGAAATTTTTAAACGAACTCACAAAAAGCGAACTTGTATTGGTTTTCGATGGTTTGATATTGCAATTAGTAAATTTGCAATTTTCAACAGTAATTTTTTCAACAGAATACATCTTTATTGCTTCATTTAATGTTTCTGAAATGTGCGTATTTTTAACGATAACTTGTTTATCGCTAATTGCATTAATACCCATAATTCCACCAATAATTTGAATTGGCAAAGAATCGTTATTGCCAATAATGATATCGGAAGAATTATAAATGTTTATAGCACTTTTTGCGTTGTTGCCATTGTTCAGCTTTGCTGTATCCAAGAAAAAAGTATTGGTAATTTTTGTAAAATAGGAATCAGCATTATTTAGTTCAATCCCGTTTTCATTTGCCATGAAAATGGTACTATCAGAAATAGACAGACCATGATAGAAGTTTCTTGTTTTAATGGCAGTTATTGCGTCCCTAATTAATGTCTTTCTTCCTTGGGTATTTTTTCTGCAAATTATTCTAGAATCATAATTTTCATTTTGCAGAATTTCTATACCCTTCCACATTTCACCGCATGTAGCCATTAATTTGGTGCCTTTCAATTCTAAATCTGCACCCCCAATTACCAGCAGCTTTGCATTTTCATAAAATTTAATGGTCATACTATCAAAAATCACCCAGTCAGCGATATTGGTGATAATTAGACTATCAAAAACAATAATTTCACCTTTACCCTTCGGTGTTAAATTGTGAAATGAATTTGAAAAGTAATTAGTTTCAAGTGCTGGTGGAGTTTTAATGATAATGTGGTCAACAATTGCATTTTTGTCCTCTAAAACTGCACTTTCAAAGTAATCAATTTGATTTGGCAAATAAAATACTTTTACAAAGGAATCAATTTCACTTACATTATCGTCATCAAGCGTTTTGTCATGAAGAAATGAGTAGGTTTTACTAGCAGTAAAAGATAGAGAATTAATAATAGTATCATTTGTAAAATCATAATGGTATAGGCCATCTGCTTTTAGCATGTAAATTGTCCCATCTCTATCTTTCTCCAAGTATGAAGATTTGAAATCTTCTGAATTCGGAACTTTGTTAAATAAATTCTGATTTCTGTTATATACGAAAACTCCTTGATTGTTGGAGTTTTGATTATTGTAATTCATCACTGAAAATAAAACAAGACTATCATTTAAATATTCCGTTCCGATTATATTGTTTGTTGAGTCGTCAACAGTATTATTAGAAGGTATGCACTGCTTAACAACATTTCCGAATTTATCATCAGAAACATCTATCCTGAGGAAGCAATATGAACCGGATAAAAATAGTTCGTTTTGATCCTGGGATAACTCCATTTCACTCAATGAATAGTTGAAATTAATATCAGTTGAAAGTTGATTGTCTATGCGGTAAGAATCTGAATTGTAATGAGATAAATTGTTTTTTGCCCAAATAATATCTGTTGCAATCAAATATCTACCCGTATAACCCATATTGTTTGCTGCAATTGTAAAAATTCTATAAGAAATGCTATCACAGCTGTTATATAGTATTTTAACACAGCGTTTACTTACTCTTGAAGGGCTATGTTGACCTACGGCGATTCTCGAAAGCGGCAATTGTACCCGACTACGCATTAAAATATCACCGTAAACAGAGTTTGTTAGTGCTTTTAGGTCAAGATCGTATAAATATTCACCAACGACAATATGATATTTGATGCCTCCAGGTAGAGGAATAATTAACGGCGAAATATCGTATTCCGGAAAAATATCTACACAAACATTATTCGAGTTAAATAGATATACGCTATCCGATGTGGAAATCAAATAGAAAAGTAAATTACCCGCTTTATCTGTTTGTGAGTTTAGCGCCAGAAAATTTGAAAAGTAACTGTTATTGTGAGGATTTCGTGGGATGACTGTTGGATTCTTTAATACGGGAGTTGACGATTGAAATGAAATGTTGGATGCAGTATCGCCGGATTGATATATTGCCCAATTATTCTGCTGGGACAACAATGTTTGGGATAAGAATAATATAGATACAAGAAAAAATAAGTTCTTTTTCATTTTGTAGATTTAAACTATTTGCATTTATTTGATTTACTGACAGGAATGGGCGAAATCACACTGTTAATATCGAAGCACTCCTTGAAAGTTGTGTGATTGTGTTTTGGGCACAGAGGTATAATAAATTGTGTTTTGGCTGCATTTCCATGACAATTAATGACATGTCCCCCATGTGTTGCTTTTTCAGTACAACGAAATACAGCACATTGCTTGGCTTTTTTGCCAGAGTTATTTTCCCAGTGTTCTAGTGCATTCCCATTGCAACAGGTAATTCGTTGAGACCCATTTGAGTTCTTATATTGTGACATGCTCCAAAATTGAGCATTGTTATTTTTTTAATATTGATGAATTTGTATCAAAAATTAAATTTCAGCCTAGATCCGTTTTGTATTATCGTTTCTCTATAGAATACCGACTGACAATTAGAGTTGTATTCAGAGGGATTCCCTTTGTTAAAATTCTAGATTTTAATTTAAGCTTTAGAGTAATATAGGAGCTTGGTTGATGAAAATTAATCAATCATGCGATACCGAAAATGAATTAATTTGCAATTTTAATAGAATGAGCAATATTATTAATTTATCACAAGCAGTTACTCAAACTCATGATTACCAAAGTGATACCCGCTTTTTGGGGTTGGCTAAATCTTTGTTGATTGATGCATCTGCGTATGAACAGTTATTGGCACAACCGGGTGTAAGTGGAGTGCGAACATACTTTGCAATTGATAACGGAAATTTAACAATTGTCGTTGTAGGTGTAGATTCATTAGGTGAAGATTGCACACAGGGTTTGATTCTGGGGAATGCCCAACCTTGTCCGTTTAATTGCCCTACAAATTCCCCCTTACTTTAGTGAATGTTTATTCTATAATAAGTCCTTTAATAGCAGCAATTTTTCTGATTCATTTCTTGTCGAATTGGATTCATTGCATTCGGTCTAATTATCGTTTGAAGACAGATAAAAATTACTTGTCGGTCTTTTTGTTTTCTATAATTGTATTGTTAAATTTTTTGTATCCACCGGGATGCTTTATTTTGGATCGCTTGTATTTTGCGATAATTGCGGTACTCTTTCTGCCCCTTCCTTTCAGTAAAATAAATTCAATCACAAAGTATACGGTGTTTGTCTTGGTTGCTGTCTCAATCAATTTTATTTTCAATGATGAGATATTAATCGTGTTTGAGCTTTTGGCTTCTTTTTTTATCATTCTTTATAGAACATTTAAGACGATCACAGGTCCCGCCAAAGAACGGGAATTCGCCTATGCACATTTTTTACTTGTTTTTTACTTGAGTATGAGCATCCTTCAATACTCTGTCTACAGATTTCAATTTGCATTGAATCAGTCGGCTCTGATAAGTTATTTTTCTTTCTTTTATTTATTAATAGTTACTATATTCTATGTCCTCATTAACACCAAATTCAGGCGACATTTTTTTATTTAGATTAACTGTAATTTTATTGCCTGCTTTCTGCATCTTGATATTTACATTGATAATTTCATGGGTAATTATTAGGAGGTACCAAAAGGCATTGAAAAGATTGTATCAAATGAATTTTCAAGGCGTAGAATTTGAAAGAAAAAGAATTGCAAATGATTTGCATGACTATATTGGTTACTCTGTGGCGAGCATGAAAAGTTCGTTAATTGATGTGGTGGAACAAGTAAATTCAAATGAAAATTCAAAATTGCTGGTTGAAAAGTACAATCATTTACTAACTGATTTTCATACAGAAATACGTCATTTGATTGAAGGTATTTATCCACGTGATTTAATGGATAACAATTGGAGGTCATCCTTCCAGAAATTGGCTGAGGGTATTTCTTTTGGAGGTAGAAATGTAGAATTGTTTATTGAAGTGTCAACTGAATTGAAAATCGAAAAATTGCACCATCTATACAGGTTGACACAAGAATTATTGGCTAATATATTTTTACATGCAGATGTCAAAAGAGTGACGGTTCAAATATTCGAAGAAGAGCAGTATCTGTATATGACGTTTACATATAAAGGTAAAAGTGAAAAAAAATTCAGGTACTGGAAAACCGGTAGAGGTTCCTATATTATCAATGAACGACTCAGAATTTTGAACGGTTCAATGAGCCAGACTCAAGATGAGGATTTTGTTCATCAAACACTGAAAATTAATTTAGAATGAAAACACTATTGGTTTTGGATGATCATCATGCCATAATTGAGTATTTGAATTTGATTTTACAGGTTCATTTTACCGATGTGAAAGTGATAAAGTCTAAAACAATCGAATATGCAAAAGTCATTTTAGAAGAAGGTATTGTAGATTTTGTAATTTGTGATTTACAGATTAAATCGGGAAAAAGTATGGTGATTCCTGAACTTTGTTCAACAAGACACATACCCTATATGGTTTATAGTTCTCACGTGAATTTTTCTTTATACACAGATTTGAAGAGATTGGGTGTGAACAGTTATGTTTCAAAAGCTTCAGATTTGGAGTTTCTAAAAAATGGGATCTCTTGTTTATTCAAGGGTGAATTTTATGCATGCCCGTTGGTGAAAAATGAAGCCAAATTAGAGAGTACTAACGATTGTCCCCGCCCAATTTTATCCGAAGCTGAGAAAAGAATGATCAAAGCGTATGCCGACGGCTTGACTACAAATCAGGTTGCTGAAAAACTATTTCTACAGCCCGTTACGATTAGAAATCATCGTGCTCGGGCAATTGAAAAAAATGGGTGTAGTTTCCAGGAATTATTGCTCAG
>CAYPBJ010000007.1:0-3171 GCA_964408945.1 uncultured Rhizobium sp.
ATTTATTGATTTACTCTAAAAAAGACTGATTCCAGTCCTTCTACATCAGCAGAGATTTCTTGTTCTACTTCAGCAAAATAGGCCGAAGTTGCCGCGCCAGCCATCACGTACATACCTTTCTTCAAGGGGATGTTGTATTGGTGAGCTAAACGAGTTGCTGCAGCAAGGGCTTTCCAAGGGTTGCCTAAAATATCATTTGAACTTCCTGTTTCAGCCGCATCTCCATTGATATTTAACCGAATTTTATTGTTTTCTAACGGATTGTTAACATCTTCACTGATAATTCCTACTACAAATGCGGCCGAAGAGCAATTGTCAGCCACAACGTCTGATAGGGAGAATTTGAAGTTCTTGTAACGAGAATCAATGATTTCTATAGCTGCGGCAATGCCTGAAACTTTGCCTTTAACTTGATGCTCGTCCAATACCTCATTGATATCCTCATTCAGAATGAAGCATATTTCCGGTTCAACACGAGGATGAATGAATTCTGAAAGAGACATGGTTCCACCGTTGGTGTGTAACATATCTGATGTCAACATTCCTATGATCATGTCGCTAACACCCATTTGTTTCATCTTCGCTTCAGAAGTAAAACCCATCTTTACACCAATTAATTGATGGCCTTGGTCAAGTCGGTGTTGAATGACTTGGTGTTGAATTTGATAAGCCTCTTCAAGTGTAAAAGATTGAGTCAAAGATAATTGATCTATGGGAGTTCTAGTTAAAGCCGCTTGATGAAGGTTGGATGCTGCCGAGGTTATAAAGCTCATTGAACTGCAAAGTTCGTTTTTTTTGTTTAAACATGCATACTAACTTTGGTTCGAAATTTTAATAATGTCATTAGCTAAGTTTATTGAGGAGGCGGCACTGGCCTTAAGAGATGCAGAAAACCATAGAAAACCTTGCCCTCCAGTGAGGCAACTAATTGGTGAGCAAGATATTGAATCAGCTTACAAGGTGCAAGAAATTAACGTAGCTTGGGCCCTGCAAAATGGTAAAAGTCTATGTGGTTCTAAAATAGGACTCACTTCCGCAGCGGTACAAAAGCAGTTGGGTGTTGATCAACCTGATTTTGGAGTGCTTTACAGCCACACTCAAATAGAAAATAATGCGAGCATTATTGCAACAGAACTCATGCAGCCCAAAGCTGAAGCAGAAATTGCTTTCGTTTTGAAAAGCGGTTTTAATCAACCGGTATCCAATATTCAACAAATCATAGATGCTACTGATTACATCTGTGCATCCATAGAAGTTGTGGGTTCTAGAGTGGCCAATTGGGACATTCGCATCACCGATACCATTGCAGACAATGCATCCGCAAGTCATTTTGTTCTTGGCGACCTACGCGTAACTCCGATGGACTTTGATTTTGAAAATTGCCAGATGAAATTATTAAAGAATGGGGAGATTGCTTCTCAGGGTAATGGCGCTGCGTGCATGGGTAATCCGCTAAATGCCGTAATGTGGTTGTCCAATACCAGATTGGCGTTGGGAAATCCATTGAAAGCGGGCGAAATTATTCTTTCAGGTGCTTTAGGCCCTATGGTTGTTGCATCTTCGGGGGATGCTTTCACGGCTGATATCACCGGACTGGGACAAGTATCATTTTCAATTGTTGATTGATGAAGAAATTTAAAGTTGCCATCATTGGTCCCGGTAATATTGGAACCGATTTGATGATCAAAGTGATGAGGTATTCTGACATCCTGGAAATGGGTGCTATGGTGGGTATAGATCCTGCTTCCGACGGACTAGCCCGCGCACAAAGAATGGGTGTTCCAACGACTCATGAAGGTATACAAGGACTCATCAATATGCCTCAATGGAGTGAGATAGATTTTGTATTTGACGCAACTTCGGCGAAGGCACACATTGCCAATGCTAAGGTCATTCGGCAGTTTCCCGGCAAAAAAATGATTGATCTCACACCCGCTGCGATTGGTCCGTTTGTGATTCCACCAGTCAATTTTGAACAATTGAATCTGGATCAAGTAGATAATGTCAATATGGTTACCTGTGGCGGACAAGCAACTATTCCCATCGTTGCTGCGGTTTCAAGAGTTGCAAAAGTGCATTATGGCGAGATTGTGGCTTCCATTGCTTCAAAATCAGCCGGACCAGGCACCAGAGCAAACATCGATGAGTTCACCGAAACTACATCCCACGGAATAGAAAAAGTAGGTGGCGCCGAGCGCGGAAAGGCCATCATAGTATTGAATCCGGCCGAGCCTCCCTTGGTGATGCGCGACACGGTGTTTACATTGAGCGAACCTGCTGACAGAGAGCAAATACGCGAAAGTATTCATCAAATGGTGGCCGAGGTTCAAAAATATGTGCCCGGTTATCAGTTGCATCAAGAGGTTCAGTTTGAGGATATTTTGGAGCAGAATCCTGTTTTTATTGAAGGACTGGGACACCGTTGGGGACTAAAAACCACGGTTTTATTGAGGGTAGTAGGGGCAGGACATTACCTTCCCGAGTACGCCGGAAACTTAGATATCATGACCAGTGCTGCTAAAGCAACTGCCGAACGTTGGGCTCAATACTTAATGAAATGACAAAGAAATTTTACATTCAAGACGTCACTTTGCGTGACGGACAACATGCCATCAGGCATCAATACAGCATTGATCAAGTCGTTCAAATTGCCAAAGCTTTAGATGATGCGGGCGTTGACGCCATTGAAGTGGCTCATGGTGATGGACTTTCAGGCGGAAGTTTCAACTACGGATTTGGGGCGCACACAGATTGGGAATGGATTGGAGCCGTTGCAAAAGTTCTTAAAAATGCCAAACTAACTACGTTGCTGTTGCCTGGAATTGGCACCATCGATGACTTGAAAAAGGCCTGTGATTTGGGTGTGCAGTCAGTACGAGTAGCCACCCACTGCACCGAAGCTGATATTTCGGCTCAGCACATTGCCGCTGCTCGTTCTCTTGGGATGGATGTAGCGGGATTCTTGATGATGGCGCACATGAATACCCCTGAGAAACTTGCCGAACAAGCCAAATTGATGGAAAGTTACGGAGCACACTGTGTATACGTTACTGATAGTGCCGGCGCATTAACCATGGACGGTGTTCGTGACCGCATTCAAGCTTTTAAATCAGTTCTAAGCAAGGAAACAGAACTTGGTATACATTGTCACCACAATTTATCGTTGGGGGT
>CAYPBJ010000007.1:3271-5269 GCA_964408945.1 uncultured Rhizobium sp.
TAAGCAAGGAAACAGAACTTG
Source organism: uncultured Rhizobium sp. (assembly GCA_964408945.1). GTDB lineage: Bacteria > Bacteroidota > Bacteroidia > NS11-12g > UBA955 > VMCP01. The sequence continues at coordinate 3,293 of CAYPBJ010000007.1, forward strand.
GTATACATTGTCACCACAATTTATCGTTGGGGGTTGCCAACACGGTAGTTGCGCTTCAAGAAGGAGCTACCCGTTTGGATGCATCGTTGGCAGGGATGGGAGCAGGAGCGGGTAATGCACCTTTGGAAGTTCTCATTGCAGTGATGAATCGGATGGATGCTGTCCACGGTTGTGATTTGTTTGCCTTAATGGATGCCGCAGACGATTTGATTCGACCGTTGCAAACCCGTCCGGTTCGCGTAGATCGTGAAACCTTGAGCCTCGGGTACGCCGGTGTATACTCTAGTTTCTTGCTTCACGCTGAACGCGCTAGTCAGATGTACGGTGTAGACACTCGCGACATTCTCGAAGAGCTTGGCAAACTTAAAATGGTAGGAGGCCAGGAAGACATGATCATTGATGTGGCGTTGAAATTGAAGAATAGTCTTTAGTCTGTGGTCTGAAGTCCAAAGTCGAGAGTCCAGAGTCTGTAGTCTGAAGTCTGTAGTCTGTAGTCTGTAGTCTGTAGTCTGTAGTACAAAGTCTGTGGTCGAGAGTCCAGAGTCTGTAGTCTGAAGTCTGTAGTCTGTGGTCTGTGGTCTGTAGTCCAAAGTCTGTGGGCGAGGGGCGAGAGACCGTGGGATTAGGGTTGGTTTTGGATTCCGGTTCCCGGCACCCGGCACCCGACACCCGACACCCGCTACCCGATTGTCCACTAAATAAAACAATTTGTCAGAAGTGTGTTATTAGTCGATGACGGAGGAACTTTTTGGTGAGCGTATGCGTTATATTTGCAAAACCTATAATTATGAATTTGAATTCATTTAAAACTGTATCTATTGCTCTTATTGGCGCAGTTGCCATGAGCAGTTGCATCAATTCTAAAGAAGCTTATGAGAAATCAAAGTTGTCTGGATTTGTCGCTGAACAAACTCAAGACATTTTGAAGAAGAATCCTCCTCAAGTTGATTTTTCTGGTGTTGAAGCCAAAATATCTACGGTTGATATGAAGGTGAAAGCCATGGATGAAAACAACGCAAAAGCTCAAGCAGTTGTTGCGAAGTTGGAAGATAAATTGAAAACCATTGAAACTTTGGAGAAAGAATCTAAATCAGAATTTGAGCGTTCAAATACTGCCGTTATCTTTTTCGATGTGAATTCATCAGTTCTTTCTACCAGTGCAATGCAAGAAATGTTCCGTTGGAAGTCAGCTTTAGATATCGCTTCTTCAGCTTACAGCTACGAGATCAATGTATTTACTTCTGCTGATAAAACCGGTTCTGATGCTACCAACGATAGATTGAGAGCTCGCAGAGCTGAGTCAGTGCGTAAGTTCTTGACTGAGGTTTTGGGTGTTAAAGCCAAAATCAACATCACTACCGTTCAACCTGCACACTCTCAGAGCAATACACTTGATCGCAGAGCAGTTATCAGTATTGATTGTAAGTAATTAAAATAATAAACGTTTAATATTTGAGGCCGCCTTTAAAGGGCGGCCTCTTTTTTTTACTTTTGAGGAATGAAGTCGTTTTTCCTCGCACTTGCATCCATAATTTGTTTGAATGCCTCCGCCCAAATTGAATACGTGAATCCTATGGTTGGGACTGGTGGACATGGACATACTTTCCCCGGCCCAGTGGCCCCTTTTGGAATGGTGCAACTCAGTCCAGATACGCGTAACGATAACTCTTGGGATGCCTGTGGGGGATATTATTACCACGACTCTTTTATTTTAGGATTTTCACATACTCACCTCAGTGGAACTGGGGTTTCTGATTTGGGTGATGTGCTTTTTCAGCCTTTGAATTCCCCCGAATTTGATCCCAAGAAATACAGACAATCATTCAATCACAAAAATGAAGCGGCAGCACTCGGTTGGTACAAAGTACTTCTCAATGAAACTCAAACCACGGTTGAGCTGACAGCATCGGAATATGCAGGGTTTCAGAAGTACAGTTATCCCCAGGGAAAAGACCGCTGGGTATTGATAGATTTAGA
>CAYPBJ010000007.1:5369-79054 GCA_964408945.1 uncultured Rhizobium sp.
TTGCCGGTTTGGGAATTGGGTAGTTCGGAGACCAATTGCATGATTGGGTTTCACAGTGTTCCGGTGATTTTGGAGGCACTTCAAAAAGGTATTTTGATTGATTTTGATACTGTAATGCTCCTTCAAGCAGTCAGAAATAGTTCTGATTTAAAGGAACCTGCTTACCAATATCAAATTCCTATTGCCCGAGAACTACTCACTCTGTATTACGCTGATTTAGGTTATATAGATGTTTTGAAAGAGGCAGAATCAGTTTCGAAAACGCTTGAATACGCTTACGATGATTGGTGTGTTTCAAAGATCATACAATTGTTAAGACCAGACTCGGTTTCTCTCATCAATGAATACCGAATGCGCAGTGAGCGTTTCTTGGGACTCTTTGATCCAGAAACCAAAACCATGCGTCCACGTCGAAACGGGCAGTTTTTAACCCCCTATAAACCCGGCGAAGTCAACAATCATTATACCGAAGCCAATGCTTGGCAATATTCGTTTTATGTGCCTCATAATTTAGAACAATTGATCTCATTAATGGGTGGTAAGAAGGCTTTTAATGCTCAACTTGACAGTCTATTTTATGGTTCCGAGGGACTTTCAGGCCGGGAACAGGCCGATATCTCCGGATTGATTGGACAATATGCCCACGGAAACGAGCCAAGTCATCACATGGCGTATTTATATAACAACGCAGGAAGTCCCCAGAAAACACAAGAACTGGTCAGACGTATCATGAAGGATTTTTATTCAAATACTCCTGATGGTTTGATTGGAAATGAAGATTGCGGCCAAATGAGTGCTTGGTATGTAATGTCTGCGTTGGGAATCTATGCAGTGGCGCCCGGTAGCAATGAATATTCAGTGGGATATCCCTTGTTTCCTGAAATTACTTTGAAAAACGAAATGGGTGAGGTTTTGGTGTTTGAGCGTCCGTCAAACATGAAGGAATTTGGTCCATTAGGACTCAAAGGATCGGATTTCATAGCTAAATATAAAAGTAAGTTTGGTGTACCGGTGTCAGTAAATGTGAGTGCTGATAGGGTTTATTATCAAGTGCCTTACGATTGGATTCTGATGGGTGATGGTCTAAAATTCAGTCAATCAAACACAGATACTTTGACAGCTGTAAACTTACAATCTGTGAGTCATATATACGCCCGTGCAGATATTCAAGCTCCACAACAGGTGGAGAAAGGTTCAACCTATCCTGTACAGGTTTCCAATTTTACCAATGGTCATGTTGCCGCTCCATTGCATGTTTATGTGAGGTATATTGATTCGCCGTTTGTATTTAAACATGGGTTCCCGGGAAGGGTAGTACACAGATATTATCTTGTCGAAGATCAGAAACAATTTACTTTTAATTTGACGGGATCTGCTTTGGTATGGGCATGCGTGGGTGATCCATATAATTCTAAGACTGAATTCACGGCAACCTACATTACCGAGAAACCCAATAATTACAAGGTGGTTTCCATTGCTGGGAAGTATAATCCTCAGTATTCCGCGGGTGGTCCTGAGGCTTTGGTCGATGGTGTTTTAGGTACAGAGCAATGGCGAAGCGGTGGCTGGCAAGGATACCAATCGCAAGATTTTCAGGCAGTGATCGATTTAAAGGAAGAAATATCCGTAAAGCATATTATGCCCTGTTTTTTATCTGATGAGCGTGCTTGGATCTTTTTACCCAAAGAAGTTCGACTAGAATATTCATTAGATGGAGTCAATTTTATACCGTTTAATGATTTTAAGTTCGATGTTTCTCTGCGCAGATCAGAATCACAAGTTGTACCCATTTGTCTTTCTCCAAAAATTATCAAAAAGAAAAAAGTCAAATATATTTCTGAAGTGAAAGCTCGCTATATTAGGGTAAGTGCGAGCAATTTCGGAAAACTACCAAAGGGACATCCTGGTTTTGACTACAACGGAGACGCCTTCATCTTTATTGATGAGATTGTAATTAATCCGCCAGTAGAAGAGTTATTGTAAGCGGGTATCGGGTATCGGGTATCGGGGGTCGGGGGTCGGGGGTCGGGTATCGGGTTTCGGGTTTCGGGTTTTAGGTGGCGGCGGTGAGGTTGTAGCGAACTTGGACAACGCGTTTATGGATCCAATGGAAAGCGTAAAAATGAACAATGATTACGGCCTCTAGAGATACGATGTACCAGGGCCATTCACCGATGATGAAAGGATTATTTGCGTCAGGACGTTGTGCTAAATACATATAATTAGCACCTAAGAAATAGTTGATAGACCCGATAATTGGAAGAACCAATTGGGTGTAAAGAAACACTTTCCACCAAGAGAATGGACGGGGTGTAAATTGTAGTTTGTAGGTTGCAAAGAAGGCGGTTACTATAATGCCACCATGTCCAATGGTGTATGTTGTCGCATTGTAGATAGAATATCCTTCGGTAATTTCTGGAGTGAGGAATGCGTGAATGGCTCCAGCGCTCCAGAAGATGAGAAATTCATACACCCATTGTTTTTTTGTGAAACAAAGTATAATGGCGAGAAGCTGTGAGAAAGAACATAATTGAAGTGGTAGGTTTACGGTTGCATCCCATGTACCATTTAGTATGGCGTGAATTTGAGAATATATATAGTCTGCGGCTAGGAAACTTCCGAGTGCATATCTGATGATGTCGAGTCTTTTGGTGTTTGCCTTGTAGGAGGCGCCAAAAACAATGATGAAAAATGCTAATAGGCCTAAGTTCATGGCAATCCATACATTTGAGCCTATGGAAACGGTATAATGGGTTAGATTACGGTCCATTTTGCAATATATTACAAAAGGATAATATATTGATACACAAAAAAATCCCTAGCTTGTGACTAGGGATTTAAATATAGAAAATGATTCAATTATTTCTTGCGATTTCTCAAGCGGTATACACCGTAGGCGATAGATGAACCAACTACTGAAATGATTCCACCATCTACAGGAACTTGGGCTTGCAAATCTGGATCGTCAGGAACACCTTGTGCGAAAAGAGCAGTAGATAACAAGGCAACTGCGAAGAATGCGAGGGCTTTAGCGTATTTGTTCATAATGCAAATATATATTTTAAATTTATTCTTTGATAATTTTTTGAGAAGATTTTCCATTTTTATGGCAAAGTTCAAGAATATAAATGCCACTTGGTAGGTTTTCCAAATTGATTTGTTTAACCTGAGTTTTGCCTGATGGTTTAATTTCTGAAACGGTTTGTCCAAATGTATTCAAGACATTTATTTGTTGAATGCTTGTTTTGGGATCTAAAATTTGAATGGAGTTTTGAGTTGGGTTTGGATAGATGGTGAAACTTTCAGTTTCAAATTTCTCATTTGAGGATGCCTCTCTACCGGTAAACACCAATTCAAAGCGATCAGATTTCTTTTCATCGGTGTTGGATGCATTGAAATTGTAGGTGGTACCATCTTCGATGGTTGTGGTTTTTTGAGTGAGCTTGTCAACTAGTTTGACATCGTATTTGTAATTACCGGAAGGGCAATAATCAAAGCTGATTTCCATAGCGGTTGGGGCATCTTTAGGATAAGCCACCTTCAATGGAATTGATTTGCTTTCGCCGGGGTTGGCGATCTTGTCGCGACGGTCAATAGTGAGCCATGAATTATTTGCAGTTATTGGACCATAAGCCAAATAAGCCCACATTTTGGTTACGTCAAAAACATCGCCGTCCTGACTCATCCCGGTGTTATCAAACTCGATAGTAAAACCATCTGATTCTGGTTGAATATTGTTCTGAAATCTTATTTCACTTCTTAATACATTGCATTCATTCGAAGGTTCTTCTTGAATTCCACTTGAAAAATGTTTTGTAGTTGAGCGAGCCCCGGAGAATTTGTGATTTTCGTTAAATGTCAATGTGGTTGAGCTGCCATTGGGATCCAATACAAAGAATACAGCTCCACCTGCCGCTAAAAGTTTGGTTTTATTTCGGTTGCCGTTATTTTTAAAGTTTGTTGTGCCGTCCAAACTCGGAGCCTGGTTTGAGCCTTTTCCAACACTATCCCAAGTATTGTAACGTCTTCCAATTGCATCATAGAGGTAAAATCTAGGTAGAATTGTGTTTTTATTACTTTCATACACTTCTCTGAGGTCAATTGTGCATGGGTAAGGGTTGCCAATTAAGTTATATCCTTTGATAGTTCCGGTTCCGTTGTTTGCCAAAGTGAAATTATATGTACCTTGAGCAACCGTTCCTTTAAAAGTTAGAACTTTGTCGTTGGCAACAACAGTCGTATCTCCTAATCCATTGCCTTTTGCTCCTCTAAAAAATATTAGCATACCAGAACCGTGAGGAATAGTGGTTACCGAACTGCCTGAAGTATATGGACTCCAAGTACTTGTAGTTTCATTCCATGAAAATAAAGAGTGAGTGCACCAACTGCAAGTGGTGGTAAATTCATTCGCATTGGTTCCACTGACATTTCCTGTTACATCAATGTCATCAGTAAATTGTGGTATAATGATACCGTTTGAAAGTGGTAAACCAAGCGCACGATAAGCTCTTTGTTTGTTGTTGTACAATTCAAATAAAACACCACCAGTAATTGACGATGTTGAAGGTATAGCTAAAATTTGTCCGTGTGCAGATGAATTTGCTTTAGGAGTGGACTTTATTTGAAGGAAAGGTTCAAAAGCATTCACATTGGTTGATGTTGAATAATTCGTGGGTGAGTTGGATGAAATGGTAGTATTCGCGGCAACGGTCAAATTGGAGATAATGGGTAGCACACGTTGCAATGTATAAGTTGAAGTAGAACCATTACCTATGCTAACATCCATATTGGAATCAATATACAAATTTCCTCCTGTTCCTGTAAGTTTGGTGTTATTACCCCTGAGAAGTAAAGTATTAATGCCTGAGGCGGGTTGAAATCTCAAAGATCCACCGGGAATATTAATATCTCTATGAAATGTGTGTCTTCCTTGTCCATTAAAGTTCAAAGTGCCGGAGTAAACGGTAAGATTGCTTTTGAATAGGGCTTGATTATTATTTAAGACATTGAGATTTAAAGTACCACCGTTATAAATCATCCCTGCAAATGTGTCTAGTCTGAATTCGTTATCATTTAGTTGATTGGTTTTTGGCCCTACAAACCAATTGCCTGAGTTAGATGAGGTAGAACATTTGAAAGTTACATTGTTGTAAGGATAAATGATAAATTGAGAAATTGAATCACTGACTCCATCCATGTAAATGGTTGTATTTCTTGTTGATCCTTGAGCCAAATCAACAACCAAAACGTCTGACGATTTTGGCGATGTTCTTGTGGGAGTCCAGTTAGCCGCAATTTTATATGAACTATCTACTCCAGTTGGAGGTTCACTCCAGGTAAATATGCCAGAATTAGCGTCAACAATATTTACAGTAGCTTGAATGGTTATGGATGTTGTGAAGCTACCACATCCAGAACCAATACCAAAGGTGATTAAATTGCTGAACGTTCCCTTGGTGGTTAAAGAGTTACGTATGTAAACTGTTGCTGTTGTAGTATTGTTTCCAGGCTTAAACGGCATGGGTGCTCCTGGTCCTGCATTCCCTGGGCAAAACTCTTTCCAGGCGTTAGAGCCTACACTTCCATATTGTAATTCCCAAGTGGATTGTGAGCTAGTGTCAGCAAACCAAATTTCAGTATTACCGCCGAATCCAGTTAAACTCAATGTTATTTCTTTGTACTGTGCATTTGCCCCAGCTACAGATGTCCAAGTTATGCTGTAGTTAGAACCTGAAGCGTTCACAATTGCGCCCGTAGCTGATATACCCGTAATTGACTGAGATTTTAAATTGGTTAGAAATAAAAGGGGAGCGATTAAAGCGCAAGAACGTGAAAATTTTCGAACGGATTTCAAAAGAGAATTTAAGTTATTTTTCATTTTAAAGTTATCAGACTGACTAGTATTGCAAAATTACTATTATAAAGAGTTAAATACAAGATATCTTGCTCCGTAACTGTAGGTATTTTTCTGTATTGTGACATAACTTAGATTAAAAATGGAGTAATATGCCGAGTTTGTGCATCGGAGTTTAATTTTTTTAAAATAATTTGCAAATTCCGTGTTAATGCCTATTTTTGCAGTCCCGTTTGGTATCGTAGCTCAGTTGGTAGAGCAAAGGACTGAAAATCCTTGTGTCGACGGTTCGATTCCGCCCGATACCACATAAACGTCAAGCCTCGCGAAAGCGGGGCTTTTTTTATTGTTAGTTCCCTATGCAGAAATAGAATTGCCAATAGAAAATAATCCACATTATATTTGCCGCCAATGAAATCTTTAGGATTTTTGGCGGCTTTTTTTATGCTTATAACTTTGGTAGTAGGGCAACCAAATAAACTTCCTCCCATAGAAGAATCCCCAAGCGGAGGTAATATTTCGGCTCAAGCAGAATCTCCGGCTCCTTTGCTGCAAATGAAATCGGTGCATCCACACATTCAAATAGTCAATCAAGTGAATCCGAGAGGGTATTTTTTCAAACACAAAAGCAAAGGTGTAAACGATTTTGATGCTCAAGCAACGCACTTCGAAATGAGAATTTATTATCCTGTGCCGCGCACGTGGAGCGATGCAACCCACGCTCAATTTTTAAAAGACATTAAGAGCGATACCATTTCCAACATCGTGTTTAAATTTGGCGCTGACAGTCAGGCTAAGCACATGGCGGCCCTTCAAAATGCCTATAAAAATGTTGAACTCGGCTTTTTAGAATGCGACAGTCTTTGGGGACGACCAGCGCTGAGTTACACCGTCAAGTGCGAAATTTACAATAACGACATGCTCAAATTGGTCAAGAAAACCGTCATCACCGGTCGCAGATACATTGTTTTTTACCAGGGACACATGATTGATTTATGGTGGCACGCCACCCCCGATGAGCACCTCTGGAACGATATTGCCAGGGAACAACTGAAGTTGATGTCGGTACTTGGTACCTAGTCTTTGGTACCTGGTCTATGGTACCCGATCCCCGGAACCTGGTACCCGATCCCCGGAACCCGGAACCCGGAACCCGCTACAAACTTAACTATATCTAGTTTGTTATATAAATGTGAGAAAACTACAATCAGTGCAGATATTGCCCATCAGTTTAGATTTGGCTTGGGACTTCTTTTCATCCCCAAAAAACTTGAATGAAATTACGCCAGACGACATGGTTTTTAAGATTACCTCTGATGTGCCTGAGAAAATGTATGAGGGCTTGTTTATTACGTATAAAATCAGTCCGCTTTTAGGAATTCAATTAGACTGGTGTACAGAAATTACACACGTCAAGGAAAAACAGTTTTTTGTAGATGAACAACGCAAAGGCCCTTACAATATTTGGCACCATGAGCATCATTTTGAAGCCGTTGAGGGTGGGGTCAAAATGACCGATATTCTTCACTACGATATTGGGAAAAGTATCTTGGGAGATATTGCTGGGGCATTGTTTGTACATGGCAAAGTCAAGAATATTTTTGATTACCGCTATAAAAAATTGCAAGAGTTATTTCCTGGTTAGGTAACTTTGCCTGAAATGGCCCTTCTGAAAAGTCTTCCTCAACTTTCGAGAGAACAAAAATTATTTCTGCGCAATGCCATCATTGCTATTTTAGGATGGATCTTCATTGCTGACCATTACGAAATACATAATTTCTTTACCCGTATATTGGCGTCGGCTAGCGGACGAGTGTCTGCTTTCATTTCTGGTGAGCCTTCCAAAATTTACGGTGAACATTATGCAGCAACGAATTACATTTGTTATAACGTCAAAGATTCCGTTGGTAGGATTTTTATTGGTTGGCCCTGTAACGGTTGGGATATATTCTATCTATACGTAGCATTTATTCTGGTGTTCCCAGACATACCTTGGAAAAGAAAAGCACTGTACTCATCAATAGGGGTGATAATTTTATTTGGAACCAATGTTTTGAGGGTGTCATTGCTGCTTCAAATCATCACTTGGGATCCTAAGAGTTTCGAGTTTTTTCATAAAACCGTCTTTCAAGTGGTTGTTTATTTAATCATGTTTACCTTATGGCTGATTTACCTCAAGAGAAGAGCCTGACCCAAAAGTTTTTACGCTACTTTCCCTGGTTTGCGGCCTCTTGGGGAATATATGTGGCATATTACTACTTCAACCAAAAATTCATATTGCAATCACTTTGGAATGACGGTATTTTTAAATCAGGACCCATCCGATTTGCAGTTAGAGAAGTGGCGGTTTATTCCATTGCTTTTGTTAATTTCATTCACTTAAAAAAGACCCTTAAAGGCACTTATCCTGTGCAATTCTGGATTTTTTTAGCAACTTTAGATATTGTCTGCCTTTTACTTGGATTTTTTAGGGAATTTGCATTTGAAGTTTCAGTTTTCAAAGCTATCTACAATAATATAATCGGGTTGATCGCTTCGCCGCTGTATTCGGTTTTTTTCTTTCTTTATGCTAATTATTTTGCCGATAAAGAAAGTCAATTATGAAGCCTTTTGCTACTCTTATTTTATTCTTTCTGGGGATGTTTTTACGCCTCAACGCTCAACGTGATCTATTTGCAAATGTAGCCGCCTCATCCGGAAATTCTGCCGCAATTAAGTTGGGAGCAGATTGGGAAGTCTTCCTAGAAAGGCAACAAGGCTTTTTCAAAAAGAAAAAACGCTTTCCTACTGCATATATTGGGGTAGAGCTCGGTTATGGCACTTATTTTAATTTTTTAACCCCATTAACAATTGCGCATGTTGCTCCCCGTTTTGGGGTTACCTATGCTTTCGCCGATCTTTTTGGTGTTTACGGACATCTAAGTTACGGTTGGGCCTCAAAATCTTGTGTCAGAACCGAAGCTGAATTAGGCGTTCGACTTGGAATTTCATCTTCTTTGGGAATTCAAGCGGGATACAGATTGTTTAACTTCAATACCGCCAACAGTAAATTTCCCAATTTGAATTTCAATCAAGGAATGGGTTTCGCTGGCTTGGTTTTTTCGCCACACTCCAAAAAAATACAGCCCATTTACAGAGTAAAAAAGAAGTTCTTCGCATACCCGTATAGTTTGGGTCTAAAACTCGGACTAAGGAAGCACAGTTTACTTTATGATCGCACTCATTTGGTTTGGAATCTGGATGCTTCTTATCGCTTCCAAAAATCCAATCGACGCGCTTGGGATGTGGGATTAGAATGGATCACAGATCCTACTTATTTCTATAAACTAGATGGGAAGCCTACTGAGCTCAAATATCCTCAAAACTCAGAGGTAACCCTAAGGGCTGGTAATTTAATTCTCATGGGACGAATGGCCCTGCGAACCGATTTGGGTTTCTATGTTTTACGTCCAATTACCTCTACTAAACCCATGTTTTATCAAGGTATAGGGCTTGATTATAGATTGTCGCAAAATTGGGAATTCAGAACGAGATTCAAAACGCACTTCCAACGCAAGTTCATCTTTGATTCACCAGATTTTGTTGAAATGGGGGTAGTTTTAAGAATTCAATAACCAGGTACCTGGTACCTGCTACCTAGTACATAGTATCAAAATCTTACGCCCAACCTTACGCCTGGACTGACTGCAATGCCGAGTCCGATGGTCGTTGTTAGTTGAGATTCGGTGCTACTATTTGATTGGTTGTTCCAGTTGAGTTGGTAACCGTTGAATTGGTAGGTGTATCCACAGGAAATTTCGCTACCTAAATATACGTTTTTAGTGAAATAGTAATCTGCACCAAACACGCCTAAAACTCCAAATCCAAATCCTCCAGAAACAGAGTTTTTAAACTCACCTCCAGAAACGTAGGTGAATCCATTGATGGTATTGGTCCCGCTAAATTTACCTCCTCCAGTGGCAAACATGAGCTGACCTCCCAAGTATACGCTGAGTTTTTCGGTGGATTTGATGTGTTTTTCAGCGCCTACTCCCACGTTGAAATTCCAGTTGCTTTGCGTAGTCAAACCGAAGTTAGCACGATTACCTGGATCATAAATTCGGTCAGAATTGGAAAAGGTCGAAACGGCGACAAGTGCTCTTAGAGCAAGGTCGTCTTTGATGAATCGTCTAAGTCGAAGACTTGGAGCTTCAAAACTAATGGGGCTACTTCCTGTTTGAAGGTTGACGTTTACTTCCAGTGTGTTTTTTGAATCTATATTATAGTTCTGCGCCGCAGTTGTTCCCGCAATGGCCAAGGCCATACCCATTAGAATTTTTCTCATCACTTGGCGAAATTAGGGATTAAAATTTATATCCTATACGAATTCCAGGAGAATAACTGAATCGAAGACTCATTTCATTTCCAGAGTAAAAGCCAACTTGGGAAACTACCCCATTTCCAACTGATACTGATTTTCCAGAATTTCTGATATTTAATGCATAGAAACCACCTTGAATTTCAGTGCCTATGTAAAAGTCTGAATTTAAGTAGTAATCGAGACCGGCAAATCCGCCGGCATATATACCGGTACGGTTGATGGTTTCATTGTATGAATATTGAAATTTATAGGTGCGACCATCATCGGTGTTGGTGCCCTTGATTCCTTGTGTGCGCATGATGAGCATTGCTTCAGCACCGTAATAGGGTGATAGGTGTTTGTTTTTAGATTTAAGATGAAACTCAACGCCTAATGCTCCATGAATGTCTTGGTCTGTGATTTTAACTTCAACTGTTTGTCCACGTGATTCCTCAAAGGTGCGATTTTCAGTGGTAGTATTGATGATGCCGCGTACTCTGTAAACGCGATTGTCTTCGTTGAATAAACGGAGTTTGATATCGTCAAATCGAATCATCATTGGGTCGTTTCCAAAACTGATTTGGGCGAGCCCTTCAATCAAAAGGTCACCCTTTTTGGGTTTGTTGATGATGATTTCCTTTCTTTCGGAATTTTGTTGGATGATGATGGGTTGCTGTGCTGGCTGAGCCGCGTTATTGTTTGCATTTTCTGCAGGTGCTGTTGAATTAGCTCCTGGAGTCACCGTTTTCTGAAAATTTGGGGTGGCTGGTTGCCCATTCAAGTCTGGGGTGATAGGTTTTCGTCCAATTTGTGCTTGGACTTGGATAGCGAAGAGAAGGAAAAATCCCCCGAAAAGAAACCTCGAATTATTCATATTCTTAGAATGTGCAAAGTTAAGCAATCGAAATTAAACTAATTTTGCCGGAGTATGAAGCAAAAGTTTGCATTTTTATTGGGAGTTAGTTGTTTGATATTTAATGGTTTATTGGGTCAAAAGTGGTCAATGAAAGACAGTATTTTGTTGAGTTTGAAGAATAAACCAGAGTTTTCCGGCAGTTTAGATGGCCGACAATCATACGTTCTTGCTCAACCCGTAAATATTTTTGGAATCAGAGCAGGTATGGATTACAAGAAGACGGCTTTATATGGCGGAATTTATGCAACCGCCTTCACTGATGCTTTGGCACAGAATTCATACAAGTATTTTTATTTGAGTGCTACTGGGGAATACCGTTGGTATCATACTTACCGTTGGCAAGTGAATCAAACGGTTCAGTTGGGTATAGGAAGCGCTGATATTAAACGCACGGTTGACGGAGAAGAACAATATTATTCCAAGATGATAGTACCTGTTGAGACAGGTGTCTATGCTTCTTACCGAGTTTGGAAGTTTATTGGGGTAGCTGCGGGAGTAGGAATTCGTATTTCTGCTACTCCCGGAACCTATTTTTCGGGATCTTATTATTCTGGTGGACTTACTTTTTATGCTGACGAGCTGATGAAGATTTTACCTCGTCTAAATGGGCAATAAATTCTTCGATTTTGTCAACGTCAATGCGGTTGGCTACAATTTTCTTGTTCTCATCAAGAATGTACAAAGTGGGACTTGATATCACGTAATAAGAAGAAAGAGCATCTGCATATTTCTGTGACATAACTTCACCGCGAATCAAGTTGGTGAACTCACTGATTTCAGGGTGTTTTGCAAGATAATCATACCATTCTTTCTTTTTGTCTCCGGAAGCCAAAGTAATTACCTTCCAGCCTTTTGATTTATTTTTTTCATAAAGTTTAGCAACTTTTGGCATTATTTCTTTGCAGTGCCCACAAGTGGGATCCCAGAACATCAAAATGGTGTAAGGACCTTTGATACTGTTAGTGTTAATCCAAACAGAGTCTTGGTTTTTAAGTTGCATATCTGCGCCCTTTTCTCCAATGAGAGAGGTTTGGCGGCGGTAAGCATTGTCACACATGCTTTTAACTAAAGCACTGTCAACCCACCAAGCTCTTCCTTGACAATATTGAGAAATGGCCATGTAAACAAATGCTTTATCTAATCCCATGATGTTGCTAGATTCAAATCGATTGGTTAGGTACCAAATGATATATTTTTCGTTTTCAATTGAATTCCGTGTTTTTTCGAGAAGGAAATTAGAGGCTTGAATGCATGTATCTGCATCAGGAACAATGACTTTGTCAAAGAAAGCATCCAATTTTTGTTTCAAACTATTCACTGGCATTCGCACCAAAGCATCTTCGTTTAGGTCAACATTATCCCAGTAATGTGCACGGTAGTAGCGATAGGCAAAGGTGCTGTCTTTTGAACCATCGGGCAAGGTAGGGGTTTCAGGGATTCTAACGGGTATCATGGAGTTCAGGAAACGAGCCAACATGCTGCTTGGGTTTTTAGCAATAAAAATGCTGTCAAACTTATTTTTATTGTCTAAATATTCATTCCTAAGTGGATTGAGTTTGGCATAATTTTCATCGCTAGAATCTGCTTTAAGCTGTTGATCAATTTCAATAATTTTTTCTACGATGCCTGATTTTCCTAGTTGGTATTCAACAAACCTTTGATTTTCTTCAGAGCCTTCTACTTTCATTTTTTTGTAGTACAGATGCTCATAATAGGAAGTATCTGTTGAGATGGTAAAATCTTGGTCATCGTCAACAAGAAATTCAAAATAATCTTTCTTTTCAGGTAATACAAAAAGGTACATGCCGCGTTGTAGAATTTTAGTACCATCAAACGTAGCCATTCCTTTTTTGTCAACTACAGTGGTATCACGAAGGTATTTGCCACCAATATGATGGTCTGCGAGATATACCGTTTCGCCGGGTTTAAGTCCTTTTACTTTAAATCGAATGTTGTACGTTCCAGGAATTCTGCCGTCCCAAGTGGTATTTCTTTGTTTTGGAAAAACGCCAGTTTCTTTGGTGCGTTTTGCTTTGTATTCAAGTCGCTCAGCAGGAGCAGAATACGGAATCATTTGAGCGTATGTCTGATTAAAAATAAATGAGGCAATAAAGCTAAAAAATGCGATTTTCTTCATCTTCATTAAAGTTTGCGTAAATTTAAGACAAAAATCAAGCCAAAGGGTTGCTTTATGACGCAAAAGAATTCATTTTATTTGAGAGTTTTCGACGTAGTTCGGTTGATTCCCCATGGAAGAGTTACATCTTATGGTGCAATAGCAGCTTATTTGGGTGCACGTAGCAGCTCAAGATTGGTGGGATGGGCCATGAATGCAAGTCACGGTGAACTTCCGCCGGTGCCGGCACACCGAGTGGTTAATAGGAATGGTGATTTGAGTGGTAAAGCACATTTTTCATCCCCCGAAAGAATGAAAGAATTGCTCGAAAAAGAGGGAATTCAGGTGGTAAACGACCGAGTGGTTAATTTCGACGAGGTTTTTTGGGACCCCGTTTCTCTGGGGTATTGAATAGCTGCCACCATTGGGTTTTTGGGTATGGGGCAATGACGCTCACATCGGGATTGGTTTTTACTGGGTGTGGCGTTATCAGTTGGCGGGAGTGCAGACCAATGCTGCGGTCAGGCAGTGCGTTGGGTGCGCCGTATTTGAGATCTCCCAAAATAGGTGAACCCATTTTAGACATTTGGGCCCGAATTTGATGAAAACGGCCTGTTTCTAAAGTTATTTCATACAAATATTTTCCAGCCAAATTTCCTAAAAGTTTGTAATGCAATACTGAACGTTTGGCATCTCCTCTCGCTTTGTTGTAGGCATGCGCCTTGTGAGTAACGCTGTCTTTTGATAGGTAATGCTCCAAAGTACCGGACTCTTCAGAAAGCTGGGTTTCTGTAAGGCAATGGTAGATTTTCTTGTTTAGTTTGTTTTTAAAAATCTCATTAAGTCGGGTTAGGGCTTTAGATGTTTTTGCTAAAATCACGGTACCACTAACAGGTCTATCTATTCGGTGTGCAAGGCCAACATAAGCGGCTCCTGGTTTTTTGTATTTGGTTCTAATGTATTCTTCTGCAAGTTCCAAAAGGTGTGTATCTCCAGTGGTATCGCCTTGTACGGGCAGTCCCGCAGGTTTATTTACTATTAACAAGTGATTATCTTCGTAGAGTACATCAATCATAATGCAAAGGTACGACGAACTTCGCCTATTTTTGCTCCCATTTTCATGTTAGGTAAGTTATTGAGTCGCATTTCCAAAGCGGAGGTTAAGTTAATCACAAAGTTGGCATATCCCATAGTATTGGGTCATTTAGGTATAGTTTTAATGGGGGTTGCGGATACAGTGATGGTGGGGAAATTGGGAAAAGTAGCCCTTGCAGGGGTCAATCAAGCGAATAATATATTTTTCCTTTTTAGCGGACTCACTTTTGGAGTGTTGTTTGCTGTAAGTACTCTTGTCAGTATTAAAGTAGGCGAAAAGCGACCGGATTTGGGCTTTATTACTTACAGAGCGGGCTTGTTAGTCTCAGTACTTCTGTTCGTATTTCAATATTTGATACTTTGGGTGTTGATTGAGAATTTTCATTGGCTGAAACAGTCGCCTGAAATAGATGCAATCGCTCCAGGATTTTTGAAAATTATTGCTTGGTCGGTTTTGCCAATGTTGATTTTTACCAATTGCAGGCAATTTACCGATGGGTTGGGCCATACTAAAATCTCTATGGTCTTAAACTTAGGTGGGTTGGGACTGAATGTTTTATTGAACGCCATCATGATTTATGGTTGGTGGGGATTCCCTGCTTTAGGTGCAAATGGTGCAGCTTGGGCAACATTGATTACTCGGATATTGATGGCTGTAGCTGCATTGTGGTACGTTCGATATTCAAAATTGATGAAGCAATATCTACCAGTTAAAATGCCCGATTTTAAAGCTATTTGGAGAGAGACCTTCGAAATTTGGAAGATTGGAACTCCAATTGCGCTTCAAACCTTTGCTGAATGGGCTTGTTTTGCCATTTCTGGAATCATGATTGGTTGGTATGGCTCTGTACAACTGGCGGCGCATGCTGTAGCCTTAAACGCTGCATCGCTAACGTATATGGTGGCTTCTGGACTTTCCATGGCAGGAAGTATCAGAGTGGGAAATGCATATGGAGAGCAATCTTTGTCAAGCATAAGAAGGATTGCCAATATGACCTTTTTCATGGTTGTTGTTTTTGAGATTTTTAATGCTTTAATTTTTATTGTTTTCAGCAAGCAGATTGCTGGATTGTACGGGGTTGAATCGGATGTTATGCCGTATATATTGCCTTTGTTCTTTTTGGCTGCCTTTTTTCAAATTAGCGATGGACTGCAAGCTGCGGCAATGTCTGTTTTGCGTGGAATCAAAGATGTGGTTTGGGCTTCTATCATATCGATTATAGCCTATTGGGTAGTTTCACTGCCTCTTTCTTATTTATTTGGCGAAATATTACAAAAGGGTGTTTATGGTGTTTGGTTGGGATTCTCGGCGGGCTTATTTTTGGCAGCAATATTAGGGGTGTATAGATTTTATTTTCAATGGAAACGAATCAAGTTTTTACCGGAAAATTAGTGAGAAGAAGCATTTGTTGTCTTCTATTGGTTGCATTTATTCCTTTTTTGAGTGCTCAATCTAGGGGAGTTTGGAAAAAAAGTTATGACCTAAAAATTGGTTTAGGACAAGGTTCAAGATTGTTGTGGTCAACCACACCGGCTATGCGAACAACCTATACTTCACAAGGTCTTGCTGATTCGTTTCGAACTCATGATCAATGGACCAATCTTATGAGTTATGGAATCTCTGTCAATTTCTCCCAGTCTGATAAAAAGATATTAGGAGTTGGATTGTCTTATAGTGAGTGGGGATTTGATCGTGTAAAAACAGGTGGAATGTTTGCCTATCAGCCACACCCTGATTTAGAAGTTTACCGACATTTGGTTCAAGGACCAGCACAAGAATTGACTTATAATTTTCAGCAGAAGTATTTAACGTTTGATTTTCAATATATGCAACGTCTTGATGGCCTAAAGCTTCAGCTGGAAAATGTTAAACTGTATTTTCTAGGTTCATTTAGCCCTTCGCTGTTGATTTCGGATGCCTTGGTATTAAAGACTGCAGGTTTTGCACTTGCAGAGGGTAAGAATGTCAAGGTTTATGATTACTACATTACACCGGCACCGGACGATAGACCGATTGTGAATAGAGTGGTAAATCCTAGGATAAATGCATTTGTGGGCGTGGGTTTAAGGGCCGAATATATCATGGCCGAAGGAATGACTGTTTTACTACAACCCAGATTGCAAACAGCAGTGTTGCCCAATCACACCGGCGTTCAAACCGCATCTGGAGTGAACGCCGGCGTTGAGCTCGGATTTATTTTCCGTTAAGTTTCGCTTTGTAATATTCGCGGTTTAGGTTCGCGATAACCGATAGAGGAATCTGCTTTGGGCATTCAGCTGCACAAGCACCTGTGTTGGTACATGCTCCAAATCCTTCAGCATCCATTTGATTTACCATGGCAACAACACGAGCTTGACGCTCAGGTTGACCTTGTGGTAACATAGATAACTGAGTTACTTTTGCACCTACAAACAGCATAGCAGAGGCGTTTTTGCATGCACTCACACATGCTCCGCAACCAATGCAAGTTGCAGCTTCAAAAGCTTCATCAGCTACCTCCTTTGGAATCAAGATGCTGTTCGCATCAACGGCGTTACCGGTGTTTACAGAAACATATCCGCCTGAAGCAATGATACGGTCAAACGCACCGCGGTTTACGCTCAAATCTTTGATCACAGGAAACGCATTGGCTCTCCAAGGTTCAACTACAATTGTGTCACCTTCGCTGAAGCTTCTCATGTGAAGCTGGCAAGTGGTTACACCTTGCTTTGGACCGTGAGGACGACCATTGATTACCATGCTGCACATACCACAGATACCTTCACGGCAATCATGGTCAAACGCGATAGGATCATTACCGTCTTCAATGAGTTGCTCATTAAGAACGTCAAACATTTCCAAGAAACTCATATCGGGGCTCGCTTGAACTTTGTATTCTTCGAAACGACCTTCAGAGTTTTGATTTCTTTGACGCCAAACCTTCAGATTAATATTCATTGTTGCCATGATTATTTGTAACTTCTTTGTTGAATTTTAATGTTTTCGTAGTTGAGTTCTTCTTTGTGAAGTTCCCATTGATTGTTCTCTTTGTATTCCCAAGCAAATACGTTTTTGAAATTTTCGTCGTCGCGCAATGCTTCACCTTCTTCGGTTTGATATTCCTCGCGGAAGTGTCCACCGCAACTTTCGTTTCTATTCAATGCATCCCAGCACATCAATTCACCAAGTTCTAGGAAGTCAGCAACACGACCCGCTTTGTCCAATTCTGGGTTGAACTCATCAACGCTTCCTGGGATTCTCACGTTCTTGTAGAAATCTTCACGTAGGGCGCGAATTTCGTCAATGGCTTCTTTCAAGCCTTTTTCGTTTCTTGCCATTCCGCATTTATCCCACATGATTTTACCCAATTCACGATGGTAACTTTCAACAGTACGTTTACCCTGAATTCCCATCAATTGGTTGATGCGATCTGAAACTTTTTTCTCAGCCTCAACAAACGCTTCGTGGTCAGTAGAGATAGGCTTAGTATGAATTTCCTTGCTCAAATAGCTGCCTAAAGTGTAAGGAATGATGAAATATCCATCGGCAAGACCCTGCATCAAAGCTGATGCTCCCAAACGGTTTGCCCCATGATCAGAGAAGTTAGCTTCACCTAAAGCGTAAAGGCCAGGAACAGTGGTTTGCAATTCATAATCTACCCAAAGTCCACCCATGGTGTAATGTACTGCAGGGTAAATCTTCATGGGTACTTCGTATGGATCTTCGGCGGTAATTTGCTTGTACATGTCAAACAAGTTGCCGTATTTTTCTTTAGCAATTTCTTTACCTAATTCCAACAATACGTCTTCGCTCGGATTTTGAATGCCACGTTTACTTGCTTCAGTGCGACCGTATTTGTTGATCATGTTGTATTTGAAGTCCAAATAAACAGCCATTTTAGTAGTACCAACTCCGTATCCCGCATCGCAACGCTCTTTTGCCGCGCGGCTCGCGATATCACGAGGAACAAGGTTACCGAAAGCAGGATATCTGCGTTCCAAATAGTAATCACGCTCATCTTCTGGGATATCGTTGGGGTGACGGTCGTCGTCTTTTTTCTTGGGGACCCAAATACGTCCATCGTTTCTCAATGACTCACTCATCAAAGTTAGTTTGGACTGATAATGTCCTGAAACGGGGATACAAGTGGGGTGAATTTGGGTAAAGCAAGGGTTTCCGAACAATGCACCCGCTCTGTGAGCTTTCCAAGCAGCAGTTACGTTAGAGCCCATTGCATTGGTTGACAAATAGAAAACGTTTCCGTAACCACCTGTGCAAAGCAATACGGCGTGTCCAAAGTGGCGCTCTAATTTTCCGGAAACCAAGTCACGGGCAATGATTCCGCGTGCTTTTCCGTCAATTTTAACAACTTCAACCATTTCGTGACGACTGTACATGGTCACGTTTCCAAGTCCAACCTGACGCTCAAGTGCAGAATAAGCACCCAAGAGAAGTTGTTGGCCGGTTTGTCCGGCAGCATAAAACGTACGTTGCACTTGAGTACCACCGAAAGAACGGTTGCTCAATGTTCCACCGTATTCACGCGCAAAAGGTACACCTTGGGCTACACATTGGTCAATTATATTGGTTGAAACCTCAGCCAAACGGTGAACGTTTGCTTCACGAGCGCGGTAATCACCGCCCTTAATGGTATCGTAAAATAGGCGGTAAACGCTGTCTCCGTCATTTTGATAGTTTTTTGCAGCATTGATACCTCCTTGAGCGGCAATAGAATGTGCTCTGCGAGGAGAATCTTGAAAACAAAATGCTGAAACTTTGTAGCCCATTTCTGCTAAGGTGGCTGCGGCGCTGGCACCAGCTAACCCAGTACCTACTACAATAACATGCAAACTTCTTTTGTTTGCAGGATTCACCAATGAAACACTGCTTTTATACTGTGTCCACTTAGCATCTACTGAACCTTGTGGAATTTTAGAATCTAATTTCATACGTTTTCAATCAATTATTTAATGATACCAAAATGCATTACTACGGGAATAATGGCAAAAATTAGAGGAACGATGATAGAGAAAGCGGCACCAACCGATGCAATGATGGGGGTGTAAGATTTGTGATTGATTCCAAATGTTTGGAATGCGCTGGAAAAACCATGAAGCAGGTGGTAAGCCAAAGAAAAACAACCTAAAACGTAGATAATTACAGCAATAGGATTTGTGAAAACACTAGACATTTCTAGGAACAAGTTTTCCATTGTATCGCCGTTAGCGTAAGTTATTTCTCCTAAGGCATGGGGCGCGTGGAATCTACTAACTACCCAAAAATGTTTAAGGTGAAGAACCAAAAAGATTAAAATGATGGTTCCCAAGAAGCCCATTGAGCGTGAGTACCATTTGGAGTTAGCGTTCCCTGGGTTTCCAGTGTATTTGGCAGCACGGCGTTTACGGTTGTCAAACGTAAGGTACAAACCTTGTGCAATGTGAAGCAGAAAACCAACAAACAATAGAACTTCTGAAATTCTAATGAACGGATTTTCGGCCATGAATCGTGCAGCTTCGTTGAAGGTCTGACCCCCATCGTTAAGCAAAACCATGGCATTAATTAGGCAGTGAACTAATAAAAAGGCGATTAAAGCAATCCCTGTCACGGCCATAACGAGTTTTCTACCAAGGCTGGATGAAAACAAGAATGACAATACTCCCATAAATGATATTAAATATTTGTGTTTGGCAAATTTACAAAATATAGGTACTCACTGCACACAGGCTTTGTTTTTGAGTACTATTTAGAATCTATCTATTGAACAAAAGTTAAGCATTACGCAATTTCTCAAGGCGTTGTAGGTATTTTCCTACGACATCAAATTCTAAATTGACTGGGTCGCTAGCCTGGAGGAATTTGAGGTTGGTGTGTTCCCAAGTGTAAGGAATTATTGCAACACTGAAGGCATCGGGAAAACTATCAACTACGGTTAAACTAATACCATTGATGCAAATACTGCCTTTATTTACGGTAATTCCAGCTTCGGGTGGATGTGAGATAAAGAGCATATACGAACCATCTAAGTCATGCACCTCATCCAAAACTCCTACACAATCAACATGACCTTGAACAATATGTCCGTCAAATCTTCCGGTAGCCGGCATGCAACGTTCTGTATTGATGAGGTCACCAATTTTCCAAGATTTTATGCTGGTTACATTTTGCGTTTCAGCAATGGCTGTTACTTTATAGGTAGAATCAGCAATATTGATGTTTGTTACTGTGAGACAAATACCATTGTGAGATACACTTTGGTCTACTTTTAATTCAGGTGTAAAAATGGATTTAAAAGTAATATGTAAATTCGTCTGCTCCTCTTCTACATCAAGGATTTCAGACATGCCTTCAATAATGCCCGTGAACATGTCATAAAAGTAGGATTTAATTCTGACAATCAAAAAAATTTTAGTCTATAAACTGACAAATTGACAATAATGTGTAATGGCAAGCATTTTGATGTATAAAGAAATCGTTATGGCAAGCAAAAAATCCACCGAAAAAGAAAAAGAGCAATCTCAACAACCTGAAAATATGACTGAACATACAGTCAACCAAGAACAAGTAGAAAACAATGAATCAGTTGTCGATTCAATCAACCCTGAAGATGTTGCAGGCGATGGCACAAATGATGCCGAAAGCATTCAATCTGAAAAGGAAAAATATTTAAGGTTATACAGCGAGTTTGAAAACTTCCGCAGAAGAACTACAAAAGAGCGTTTGGAATGGATGCAAAATGCCAGCAAAGATATGATTGAAGCGGTTTTGCCAGTGGTAGATGATATGGAAAGAGCGTTGAATGCTCTTAAAAATTCTGGAGATTCAACGGCGTCTGAAGGGATGGAATTGATCTTCAAAAAATTGTATGGAATTTTAGAGCGTAAAGGGTTGAAACCTATGAACGCCAAAGGCGAAGATTTTAATCCTGATTTACATGAGGCAGTTACTCAATTTGCGGCTCCTTCACCTGAACTAGTTGGCAAAGTAATTGATGAGGTAGAAAAAGGTTATTTTTTAAATGATAAAGTACTGAGATTTGCCAAAGTTGTAGTTGGTAACTAATATATATGAGTAAAAGAGATTATTACGATATACTGGGCGTGCCCAAGTCGGCTTCCGCTGATGAGCTGAAGAAAGCATACCGAAAATTAGCAATCAAATTTCACCCAGATAAAAATCCGGGCGATAAAGAAGCAGAAGAAAAATTCAAAGAAGCTGCTGAAGCATATGATGTGTTAAGCAATCCAGAAAAGAAAAGCAGGTACGATCAGTTTGGTCATGCTGGAATGGGTGGCGCTGGCGGATTTGGCGGCGGTGGATTCAGCATGGATGACATCTTCAGTCAGTTTGGAGATGTGTTTGGTGATGATAGTATCTTTGGTTCTTTCTTCGGTGGTGGAGGACGCGGAAGAGGTGGTTCAAGAAGAACTGTTGGTTCTAACATAAGAATAAAAATGAAACTCACCCTTTCAGAAATGAAGAATGGGGTAGAGAAGAAGGTTAAATACCGCAGAATGGTTGCCGCAGAAGGTGTAAAATTTGGCACTTGTAGGCATTGCAACGGTAGCGGCGTTGTAAAGCAAGTAACCAATACTTTCCTAGGACAAATGGCTACTCAAAGTGCTTGTCCCGTTTGTCAAGGAATGGGTAAGGTCATTGAGAGTAAACCAGCCGATGCCAATGAACACGGACTCATAGCTAAAGAATTTGAAACCAGTATCAAAATACCGGGAGGGGTTGCAGAAGGCATGCAGCTCAACGTGAATGGCAAAGGAAATGACGGTCCGGGAGGCGGATCACCCGGTGATTTGATTGTATTGATTGAAGAAATTGCTCACGAAGAATTATCGAGAGAAGGCAATAACGTTCATTACAATTTATGGTTGAGTTTTCCGGAGGCTGCAATGGGATCAAACGTAGAAGTTCCAACCCTAGACGGCAAAGCAAAAATTAAAATAGATGCAGGAACCCAGCCGGGTAAGGTTCTCCGTTTAAAAGGCAAAGGATTTCCGGAAATAAACGGATATGGAACTGGTGATCAATTGGTAATTGTTAATATTTATGTACCAACTAAGTTGTCAGCTGAGGAAAAGGAGTTGTTAAATCAACTTCAAGAAAGCAAGAATTTTAGACCTGATCAGAAGGAAAAATCATTCTTTGATAGAATGAGAGACTTTTTCTAAATTTTATCGCATTTTTGCTGCGATGAATTCTATCAGCAAGGTTATTGCTTTATTCCTGTTTTTCGGTGCCATTCATGATTTGACTTTTGCTCAATCTAATGGTTCATCCAATATTGATTTTAATAATTATCAGCCTATTTATTGTTCTGGAGAAGTTCCGTATAATCTCAAGAAATTATCTAGTGCAAAAGCTCAAGAGGAAGTGCGAAGAATTAGATCTTCCAAGTCTTCGGGTAGGGATCGAAAGCGCGAATTGGAATTTGCCATTCAATCTAATTTCTTGGAAGATCAAATTTTAACTTCAGGGCAAATTCTCTATGGTGATCCAATGACGAATTACATAGAAAAGGTGGGCCTAAAAGTGTTAGCTTCTAAGCCTGAATTACAAAGCCAAGTTCAATTTTTCGTGCTTCGTTCTCATGTACCAAATGCTTATGTAACTCATCATGGGCTGGTTTTTGTGAGTTTAGGATTATTAGCTAGATTGGATAACGAAGCTCAGTTAGCCGTAATACTTGCTCACGAGTTGCAGCATTATATATTGAAACACTCCTTGATTGCATACAAAGAAGCTAAATATGTAAGTGGTTATTCTCGAGGGTCTGATTTAGACGAAAGAATCAAAGCATTTTACAAATTCAACGTTGGGCAAGAAGAGGAGGCTGACAAAAAGGGTTTTGAAATGTTGAGTCAAACAGAATATGACTTTTCTGAAGGGATCAATGTGTTCGAAAATTTAAAGTACCAAGACCATCCATTTTTAGAAGCTCAATGGAGCATAGACTCCTTTGAAACCAGATATTACCGTTTTCCTGAAAAACTAAAATTAAGTGTAACTTCACTTTTAGAGGAAGCTGAAAAAAAGGATAGAAAACGTATGGAAGAAGAGCTAAACGATGCATATTCTTCTCATCCCAACCTCGATAAAAGAATCATGGCATTGCAGGGTGACGTTAAAAGCGTAAATCTTTCTGGAAAAAAGAAATTTCTATTTTCTAAGGAAGAATTTGAATTGGTTCGCAGAATATCGCGTTATGAACTTATTCTACTTTATGTGCGCCGAGGTGATCACGGTCGGTCGTTATATTTGACCCGTGTTTTTGAATTGTTGTACGGTCCATCACCTTTTATCTCTAGGGTAAAAGCTATGAATGCCTACGCTTTGGCAGAACATAGATGGAAACTTAAAGATTTAAATGCCTACGGTTGTTCAGTGTTAGATAATAGAGGCGGTTGGCGCCCTTTGAGTGCAGCACTCCTTAAGTTAGATGCAAAAGAGTTGAATTCATTGGCTTTAAAAGTGGTTTTAGAAGAAAAACTACGTTATCCTTCTGATGTTTTCATTGATCAACTGGGTGCAAAGTTGTTAAATATCACCCAATCCATTGGGGTGATAAACCTTGATGAATACCTGAAATTCAGTCTTGACTCATCTATTAAAAGCGAAGTTCAGCTAACAACGGGTGGTGGACTAGTTAAGCCAGGTCAAATTTCCAGTAATCCTGGTGTGAAACCATATCATTATGGCTCTATTTATCATCTTCTTAAACAAAAGAATATTGCCAATTATGTAGATATCAATAGAATAACCTCTAACTCTCAGAATGCATCACCGCGCAAAGGGTTTCGTGAAAGAATGGCGGAGTTAGATCAAGTGAACCGCAAGAGATATCAAAAAAGCCTCAACGAATCACAGAAAATTTTTGTACTTCAACCCAACTTCAGTTACTATTCTTCCAGCTTTGGTGGTGTAAATAAGCGAAATTATTTTGGCGAAGAAACCAAGAAAATTGAATTGTTGAAATCTTGGAATTGGGTTATCAGAAACTCCCAAATACCAGCCGAAATCGTTGAAAATATCGCCCGAGAGGGCTACAAAACCGAACAATTGGTTAAATACAGTCAACTCAACGATTGGCTAACTGAGCGATTGAACAATGATACTCAAGAAATGATTTTGTTTTACTCTCAATTTGTCGATCAGTTTACAGAGACCCAAAAGGAACCCTTAATTTGTTGGGAAGGGTATGAATATAAATCTACTAAACGCCCTTTCTTAATCAATGATTTTCTTTACGCACTGATGTTCCCCATTTATACCCCCATTTATTTGTACAGTCAATTTAAAATAGATTACTACACCGAAGAAACAACGGTGGTTTATAATATGCGCACTTCACGATCAGTGATGAATCGGGTTAAACGCAAGAATTACCGTATGATTGATGATTATAACAAGGCCCAAATTTATGAGACACTTTATGAAATTTCACATTTACCAAGCAATCGTTAAGCGCTTCATTTTATTGGGCACTTTGTGTGGGATGTTTTTCGCTCCCGCGGATATTTTTTCTCAGTCTAACCCCGGATTTTTAGGCGCCCGACACGGATTATCTGTAGGATATAGTTTGCATACAGGAGGTCTGCTCCGCGCAATGGTAGGAAATGGCAATGAAACCACTAAGTTATTAAATTCGGGTTTTAGGGTGGATTATGAAATGGCTAAAAGTCAAGGATTCGCTTGGCTCTTTAGCTATCGTAATCGGAGCGACGTTGTAGAAAGCGATAATTATGGTGGGGTTTATTATGTTGAATCAACAGGAGGCATCCAACTAATCAGTTTTGAATCGGGGTCGTTAAATTACTCTGTAAATGAGTTCGCTGCCGAAGCGCGATTCTACAGCGAACGAAAAGGAGCAGTGGCCCCTTTTGGGTCTTATGTAGGTTTAGAATTGAGTGCATCAAACTGTTCACCAACGAGCGAAGACGTTGTTTGGACAGCTGGTATGAATTTTCCAAAATATTCTGGCAGTTTAACTTCTATCGCTACATCTTTGAACTTTGGGGTAAAGCGCATGATCACTAAGGAAATAGGAATCAATGCTCATTACGGTTTTGGCTTCACCGTATATCAAACGGGAAATGTCAAATTGGGTTCAGAAGATGTGGCTACCAACTCAAAAGATTTTTACGACTACGCAATTGCTCGCCGAGAGTTAAATGCCAAGCTGCTGCAAGGCTCAATTTCTGTGAGTTATTTGTTTTAATATCTGGTACATGGTACATGGTACATGGTAGCAGGTCGAGGGACCAAATACCTGTGACCTGTGACCCGCTACCAACTACCCGCTACCAACTACCAACTACCAGCTACCAACTACCAACTACCAACTACTATGGAAATTTAGGGTATTTTTGGAAGTCTGGTTTGCGCTTTTCTAAGAATGCGTGTTTGCCTTCTTGAGCTTCTTCGGTGAGATAATAAAGTAGGGTTGCGTCACCGGCGAGTTCCATGAGTCCATGTTGACCGTCTAATTCAGCATTGAAAGAGCGTTTGAGCATTCTGATGGCCATTGGACTGCGTTCCATGATGGTGTTGCACCAATCTACGGTTTCATCTTCGAGTTGGGCGAGCGGTACTACTTTATTGACAAGTCCCATTTTCTCGCATTCGTCTGCTGTGTATTGTCTGCACAAGAACCATATTTCACGGGCTTTCTTTTGTCCAACGTGGCGAGCAAGATAACTGCTTCCAAATCCGCCGTCAAAACTTCCCACTTTAGGGCCAGTTTGGCCAAATTTAGCATGGTCAGCGGCAATGGTTAGGTCACAAACTACGTGAAGAACATGTCCTCCGCCAATAGCATACCCATTCACCATGGCAATCACGGGTTTTGGTAGAGATCTGATTTTCTTGTGCAAATCAAGAACGTTTAGACGTGGAATTCCAGAATCATCAACGTAACCACCAATGCCTTTTACGTTTTGGTCACCGCCAGAGCAAAATGCCTTGTCTCCAATTCCGGTAAGAATTACCACTGAGATTTGTTGGTTTTCGCGGCAATGATCCATAGCATCAAGCATATCGGTTACGGTTTGAGGACGAAATGCATTGTAAACTTCGGGACGATTGATGGTTATTTTGGCAATTCCTTCATGGAATTGAAATAGGATGTCAGAATAGTCTTTGATGGTTTCCCAATTTCTTTGGCTCATGGTGCAAATTTACAATTAGAAGTTGAACCAATTGTTGAGATTTATCAATCCAAATTTAGAGCAACCCCAATAACCATATTCTTTTGATAATCTGCACCTTGATTGGGTTTGAATAAGGAAGTTAGGGCATATTTTGCAAATATGGCTATGTCTTCATATTGGAAATGAATGGTGGGTTGAACCACAAAGTCATTGAGATTGAAATCATCAAAGACTTTGTTGGTTTGGTCGTTGTTATGAACAATTTTAGTATGTGCACGCACCAAATAACCCGCTTCAATACCCAAGTTTAATTTGAATCTGTAATTATCATTGGCTTTGTCTTGGAATCCAATGGAGATGGGAATTCCTATGTAATTGGATACCAATTTTGATTTCTTTTGTGGTACTAGGGCAAATTGAGATTCAAATTCTGGGGCATTGGGTGTCAGAGTTACTTGTGAATTGCTGAAGCGGTAATTATTGATTGAGTATGATAAGCCATACCAAAATCTGATTTTCCCTCTGAATAAATTGAGCCCCCAATTCTGGTCAATGCAGAAATTTAAACTTTTCCCGTTTTGGAGTTCTGTCATTTCATAGGGTCTCAATACTGTGGTTGTAGGACCTTGTAGAGGCTGAAGCATTAAGTGTCCGCCATGCAATCGAAAGTTGGTAATCACCAATTCTGGTTTTCTTTTGCGGTGATTTCTTAATGACTTTGAATCTTCATCACTCCATTCAAAATTGTCGTTAAACTCAAATTCAAATTCTTTAGGCGCTTCTGTTGAATCAAAAGCGGCTGGATCAATTGCAATTGGATCAATTTCATCATCCAGTTGGGCTTCCGCTGATGTTTCTTCTAATTCAAAAATTCGCGAAGTTGAACGATCGCCTTTTTTACGAACTTTGAGTTTAACAACAGTTGAATCTTGATTTTTCAAAATGTTGACATCCAAATTAAAAAGATCCTCTAAACCAGAAATGGCTGGTGGTGGAATTTCAATGTTTGGGTTGTCTGATTTTGTTAAAATTTGGATTGTGTCAGCCCAAGCTTTTAGAGCTTCAGCATTTTTCTTCCAGTACAAAGATGAACTGTAGGTAGTATCCGTATAAAAGATGATTTTATGGGATTTTTGCTGGCCTAAAACAGGCTTAAGCGAAAAGAGGGCTCCAATCAGAATGATGATATGATGTATGTTTTTCATAATTATTGAATTAAAGTAGTTTGAATGAATCGGGTATTGGTTCCTAGGCGCATGTCTACTTGCGGAATCAAATGGTTTTGTCTTTTCCTAGGTAGCAACTGCATTTTGGGTAATCTTCCATAGCGAAGGTTTTGGGCAACGTCTAATAGAAACTCAGTTTGATCTGCCTCCGTAAGTTCAGTTTCGTCGTCTTCAAAACCAGTATATACAATTTGAATTTCTGGTTCAGAATTCACTTTTGCAAATTCAGAATGGGTATTTGTGCTGGGGGACGTAAAATCCTGAGAAGCATCATCTATGATGGGAATAACCCTAAATGGTTTGTTTTTAGATGCATCAACCTTTGCAATTAGAGTTGAAGCTTCAGCAGTGGTAAGTGCTTGACTATCTTTTTGATGTTGAAGGATATAGGCGTTTATTTCTGAGTTCGCTAGTGGTTTGACTCTTGTGGTTGAAGCAATTTTTAAAGTTGACTCGGTCTGCAAGGGTTTGTTTTCTGAAACGGTTAACAGGGATTTTGAAGGGAGAGCATTGTTAGTTGCATGGGGAGATTCATAATTGGTGAAGATGAATAGGGCAATGGCAGCAGCGGAGCTCAAAATCAAGGTTAAATTTCTCCAGACTTTAAAATTTACTGCAGAAGTTTTTAGAAGTATTGATTTGTTGGGGTATTCGGCTGGTTCTGGTTTTAGATAGGTTAGGCTTAATTCGCGATAAAAAGAATGGTAATTTGCATTTGACTCAATGATTTTGAGTGTTTGTTCGCTTTCTTTTTCGGAAAGATTGCCTTCCAAAAGTTCGAAAATTTGCCATTGAATTTCTTCGGGGATGTGGTTCTGTGTGTTCATCATAGGTAGTCCTCCATGCTTCCTAGGTGTTCTTGTAGTTG
This sequence comes from uncultured Rhizobium sp., assembly GCA_964408945.1. Classification (GTDB taxonomy): domain Bacteria; phylum Bacteroidota; class Bacteroidia; order NS11-12g; family UBA955; genus VMCP01. Next base: position 33,922 of record CAYPBJ010000007.1, read on the forward strand.
TTTTCTTCCTCTGAAAATATTGATTTTTACTTGGGCCTCCGTGATACTCAAAATATCTCCGATTTCCTGATAACTATATCCTTCATAATCTCTGAGCAATATCACGTTGCGCTGAATGTCGGAGAGTTTGGAAAGAGCACGCTCAAGAACGCGCTTTAAGTCTTTGAAGTCCGCCCCCTCCGATGATGGTTCCTTGAATTTTGTTGTTTCCATATCTGCTTCTTTACGCTGTTTTCGAATCATATCGATGGTGAAGTTATACGCCACACGGAAGAGAAAAGCTTTGCTCTTCTCTGGGTCAACGGTATTCCTGTTAATCCATAATCTTTCGAATGCAGTTTGGACAATTTCTTGGGCATCTTCAGCGACTTTGATATTTTTGAGAGCAAATCGATAAAGAGCATCGCTATGTGCTTCCACAATACGGTTGAACTCTTTATAATCCATTCTCTTTTATAAAACGATTGGCTAGGTCGATTAGTTACAATAACTTTGAAGAAAATGAACACGGAACAGAAACAATGGTTCGAATCTTGGTTTGATACAGCGTATTATCATGCTTTGTATCAACACCGAAATGACGAAGAGGCCCGTATGTTTATTGCTACCATGGTCATGTATCTAAAGTTACAACCGCATCAACGTGTGTTAGATGTGGCCTGTGGCAAAGGTAGGCACAGCAGGGTGTTGCATGAGCACGGACTGAAAGTTCTAGGATTTGATCTATCAGAGAACAGCATAAATGAAGCCAATATTTATTCTTCAGATGAACTTCAATTCAAGGTTCACGATATGCGTGAGCCCTTAAACGAAAGTCTATTCGATGCTGCACTCAATCTTTTTACCAGTTTCGGATATTTCGATAGAAGCGAGCACGATTTGATTAGCCTCCGAAATATCTATAATTCCTTGTCTGATGGTGGGCATTTTGTGCAAGATTATTTGAATGCTGAACCTGTACTGAAGGAACTTCCATCGAAAGGAAACACAGAAATTGGAGGGGTGCATTACTCATGGACCAAGCATTTTCATCAAGGGCAGATAATTAAAGATATTGAAGTAAAGGACGGCGGAAAGATTCTCAATTTTCAAGAAAAAGTAAAAGCCTATTCTTTAGATGAATTGAAATTTTTACACGAACAGGCGGGCTTTGAGGTTCAACAAATATTCGGTAACTATAACTTGGATAATTTTGATCCAGTAACTTCACCCAGATTGATATTGATATCTCAAAAAAAATAAGGGCATGCTTGATTTTCTACAGAGTATAGATGAGCAGATTTTTATTAAGATAAATCAAGATTGGGCCTGTCAGTGGATGGATCCCATAATGATTATTTTGAGTTCAAGTAAAACATTCATTTTTTTGTACGTTTGGGCACTCATCGCTGCCATAAGAAAATTTAAAAAACGCGCTCTGATTCCCATTGCCGCCATGATTTTGAGCTTTGGTTTGGCCGATTCAATAAGTTCTAGGGTGCTTAAGCCCACATTCAAAAGGGTTCGTCCAGCCTTTGAAGAGCATTTGCATGCCCGTTTTCCTGATGGTCAAGGGCATAATAGTTATGGATTTGTAAGCAGTCATTCAGCGAACTCTTTTGCCCTATATCCGTTGATTATTTTAATTTTGGTGGAAGAGGTAAAGTGGAGAAAGCCTTTGTTTTTCTTGATGATTTTTACCGCTGCAGCAATTGCTTATTCAAGAGTGTATTTAGGAAGGCATTATTTTGGGGATGTTTTTTTCGGGGGACTTTTGGGCGCTTTAATTGGATGGGGAATTTGGACCATTTATAAACGGTATTTTCTACCCAAGTTATAATCTTGTACTTTTGTGGCATGTCGTATGAATTTATTTTAACGCATGCTGAGCTGGCCCCACAGGTTGCGGGCATTCAGTTAAATCGTCCGAAAGAATTAAATGCATTGAATCTTCAATTGATGGGCGAAATAAAAGCTGCCTTAGAGCATTTTGACTCAGACGATTCTATCAGAGCCATTGTGATTTTTGGAAATGAGCGCGCTTTTGCTGCGGGTGCGGATATCAAGCAAATGGCAGGTAGAACTGCTGTTGACATGCTCAAAATTGATCAATTTTCAACCTGGGATAGTATCAGACGCACTAAGAAACCCATTATTGCAGCTGTAAGCGGCTTCGCCTTGGGTGGTGGATGTGAGTTGGCGATGCTTTGCGATATGATAGTGGCGAGTGAAACTGCCCAATTTGGTCAACCCGAAATCAATATAGGTGTCATGCCTGGTGCTGGTGGTACTCAGCGTTTGACTCGCGCGGTAGGAAAAGCACGTGCCATGGAGATGGTTTTGACGGGTAATTTTATTTCTGCCGAGGAAGCTCGTGAAGCGGGATTGATTAACAAAGTGGTGCCTGTTGACTTATACTTAGATGAAGCCATCAAATTGGCGCGTAAAGCGGCTGAAAAATCACCCATTGCCATACAATTGGCCAAGGAGAGTGTATTGAAAGCGTTTGATACCGGATTGCAGGAAGGCTTGTACTTTGAAAGGAAGAACTTTTACATGTTATTCGCAACTGAAGATCAGAAGGAAGGCATGAGTGCTTTTGTAGAGAAGCGCAAACCAGATTTTAAAAACAGATAATTAAAAGTTGAAATCATAAAAAAAGGCTGCCCTTGGGCAGCCTTTTTTATATTGCTTGTTTATTTATTACTTAACGTCAGCGTAAGCAGAGTTAACATAGAACCAAGAAGTACCTTCTTTTTTCCAAACAATGGCAACTACAGCAGTATTGCTCTTGTTGAAGTTCCACCATCCGAAACCAAACCCACCAATTTGTGGCTTGATTTGACCATCCAACATGTCTTTGAAACCTTGAGAAGGGGCTTTGAATGTGTATTTCGCGGTTTTCTCAATTTCAGTTCCGTTGGTTGGATTGCTCATCTCAACATCACCAAAAGCAACTGGAGCATTTGTCCATGGTGTTGTGGTAGTATTTACACTGCTGTATTTAGCAGAACCACGAACAATGTTCTTGTGTTCTACTGAAGTATTACCTACACCAGATACGTTCTGATAAGCATTTACTGATTTCTCTATAACAACTAAAGAAGTGTAATAATCACCACCATCAGCGTTCAAAGCTTTCATTTTGTATTTGATGTTGATGTCATTGCCGCTAGCAGTTGCGTTTAATGCAACACCAATTTGTGGAGCTACGTTAGCATTATAGCTGGTTGCAAAATCCTTAATTTGTTGATCAGTTACACCGCTGTTACCCAAAACTGAGTTATCACAATAGAAATGTGGGATGTATCCGTTAGGCAAACATGCGCCATAAAGTTGACTTGAGAATGGAGCAAAGAAAACTGAGTCAGCAGGCTTGTCGTCACGCAATCCAATGGGAGTCAACATGGATAATGAACCTAATGCTGGGTGTAAATCTAAGCAAATCAAATCATCTGTTCCCATAGATGCCATAGCTTTCTTGAAAACTGGTCCACCTGAAGCACCGCAAGGTCCGCACCAAGTAGCAGTACTATAAATTAAAAGTGAACGTTGCTTATTGGCAACAGTCAATGGTTGGTCTCCACCACTTGGAGTTTCGTCTTTACAGCTCTGCATGAAACCTGCAGCACCTACTGAAATCAGAGCGATAAATAATAATTTTTTCATTGTGTTACGATTGTTATTTTACGAAATAACGGATAATTCCTCTCATCACAAAAAAAATCAATGCGATTTTTCATTTTAATTCCCATAGAATTATCTTTTACTTTGCAGCGTCAAACAAGCTATGCTAAATCTCATCTTATTTGGACCTCCAGGTGCTGGTAAAGGAACACAAAGCGAAAAGTTAATTTCAACCTATAATTTGAAGCACATTTCTACTGGAGATTTGCTTCGTGCAGAACGTCAAGCAGGCACCGAATTGGGAAATCAAGCCAATGAATATATTTCTAAAGGCGAATTGGTTCCAGATGCGGTTGTAATTGGTATGGTTCGAAATTATATGCAATCACACACCGAAGCAGCTGGATTTATTTTCGATGGATTTCCAAGAACCATTCCTCAAGCCGAAGCTCTAGATCAAATGTTGAACGAATTCAATACTTCCATCTCTATGGTGTTGGGTCTTGAAGTGAATGAAGATGAATTAGTGAAAAGATTACTATTAAGAGGACAAACCAGCGGGAGGGTTGACGATCAAAATGAAGAGACCATCAGAAACCGTTTCCACGAATATTTGAATAAAACCTTGCCTATCCAAGGATTTTATGCTGGACAAGATAAATACCACGGTATTAACGGCCTTGGCGAAATTGATCAAATCAATGCAGAGCTCTGCAAATGGATTGACTCGGTAAACTAATCCATTTTTAAATGAACAATCTCAAGTGGGTATTTTTTGATTTAGACAATACCCTATGGGATTTTGATGCCAATGCCAGGGAGGCCTTAAAAGTACTTTTTGAACGTCATCAACTTCACTTACATTCAGATTATCACGTAGATCAATTTATTTCTCTGTATGAAGACGTAAACAAAGCGTATTGGAAGAAATACGAAAGCGGAGAAGTCTCAAAAGAGATTCTTCGAACTAAACGTTTTTCTGATACGTTTGATTTAATGGGTATTCAACCCGCTTTACAACCATCGAATGTTTGGGAAGAATATTTAGAAATATGTCCTTACATGCCCATATTGATTCCCGGAGCATTGGAATGCCTGTCACTTGTTAGTCAGAAATTCAAAGTTGGAATACTCACCAACGGATTTGAAGAGACCCAACAAATAAAACTTAAGTCCTCTGGCATTGGAGCATTTATTGATTTTATGCAATCTTCTGAGCGAGTTGGATTTCCTAAGCCCACCTCTGAATTTTTCTCTTATGTATTTGAAAGTCTTTCTATTGGGCCCACTGAATGTGTTTATATTGGAGATAATTTAGATACCGATGTATGGGGTGGCATAAATGCCGGAATTAAGACAGCCTTTTTTGATAAGGATAAGAATTTCCAAGATGTAACATTGCCTTCTGATTTGGAGTCAAATAAATTATTCGCAGGCAAGTTTTCTAATTTGGATGATTTTGCCCGTATTTTTGTAATATGAGAATTTTATTAACCTTGGCCTTGGGCCTATTTTCAATCGGGACGAATGCTCAGTCTTTTCAAGCAGTTGAAGGTACCGATGTTCAATATTATCCCAGCGCGAATGGATTTATGGATTGTGCTATTCACCTGAAGAATTTAACTCAGGCTCCAGTAGTGCTTCAATATAAAAAAGTAAGTGTCGATTTTCCTTCTACTTGGGACATCAGTTTTTGCGACAATCGCAATTGTTTTGGTGGATTTGTAGACGAAGATACCATGAGTGCAATCGCTCCTGATGATGAGAAAAATTCACTCAAATTAACGGTTTATCCAAACGGTAAATCAGATACGGCGGTTGTGGTTTATGAAGTTTGGAATAAATATTCACCCACAGATAAAATCACCTTAACGTTTACAATTATGGTTCGCTGGGGCGCATCGACTGAAAGTTATGAAATAGTAACTAGGGTATCTCCAAATCCCGCGAATGATTTTGTACAATTGCCAGTTGCTGATGCTCAGTTGTTAGACGTTCAAGGTAGAATTGTGTTAAATACGAGTAAGGGTTGTTTGAGCCTTTCTGAAGTGCCTAATGGCATCTATTTTGTTCGTTTTGTGCAAAATAATTCTTGGGTAAATCAACGGTTGGTTGTTAAACACTAATGGTTAACTGGTACGCCTGGCCTGTGGCCCTTGGCGGGGCCGTAGCAGTTACATTTCTCGTTTACGGAAACCAATGGAAGTCTATAAAAGCTCTTCTCAGGTTTTTTGCCACATTTTTGCTCCTTTTTTTACTATTTAGTCCTTCTTGGAACGCTGAGAAATCATTTCAACGCAAACCAATTATTTCCCTGTTTATTGACGCGAGTGAATCAGCCCGCAAAGAAAGTATCCCTCTTTCCAAAGATTTTAAAAGGGAACTTACTGAAAAATTTGGTGATGATATTCAATTGAATGAATTTTTCTTTGGGTCTGAGGTTGCTGATGACATTAATGACTCTATTGGATTTTCCACTCGATTAGATAAGGTAACAGAGTTTATCAAGCAAGAGGCGGTGCAACCTGAAGCTTGTATATTGATTTCCGATGGTATTGTAAACAGAGGCGGAAGTCCGCTGTTGAATCAAGTAAAAAGCCCCATTTTCGCTCTTGGAATAGGTGATCCAAAAATATACCCAGATGCAATTGTTTCATCTTTAACAGTGAATGAATCTGTTTTTAAAGGAAATGATTTTGAAGTTGAAGCAGCCATCCAAACAGAATTGTTGAAAGGCTCAAAAGTGGTTGTCGATTTTTTTCAGAAAGGAAAATTAGTGGAATCTATTTCGCTCACTTCTCAAAGTGACCTCGATATGCAAAGAGTTGTTTTCAGAGGAAAAGGTGAAGTTGAAGGTTTGAATGATCTTCTAGTCAAAGCTCGGCCCATTAACACTCAGGAAAAGAATACCTACAACAATATTAAAACGTCTGTGATTGAAGTGGTATCGCTGAAAAAGAAGATAGCCCTTTTGTACAATACGGTTCATCCCGATCTCGGTGCCATAAGAAATGCTTTAAAAGGAGTAGAACAATTTGAATTGATCGAATCAAAGAGTATTTCAGAACTGCCTCCAAATACCCATGCAGTTATAGCGTTTAATATAAAAAATGACGCTTTTAATGAATTGAAAAAGAGCGGTTTGCCTTTTTGGTTGTTTTCAGACGCAACCAGTCAATTATCTTTAGAGACTTCTATCTTAAACAGAGCAATTCCTGCCAAAAATCAGTCAGTCACTCCAGAAGTGAATAAGGATTTTGAACTGTTTTCATTAGAGGCACTTCCATTTCCGTTTAAAAGTGTTGATATTCCCTTGCTGAAATTAAATATCCCCCGAGAAAAAATCCAAATATTTCAGCAATGGAATCGAGTAAATACAAATTTGCCACTCTCTTTTGCCGATGATTCTGAGGGGAGGAAGTTGTATTTTGTGGGATTTGGAATTTGGAAGTGGCGTATTCAAGAGTTGAAACAGACTAGCGAAAGTAAATGGTTTGATCAATGGGTAAGAAGCAATGTTGATTGGTTAAGTAACCAAAATTTGAAAGGAAAGAATATTGAGTGGAGTCTAAGTAAGAGTAATTGGATCGTAGGATTGCAGGGGAAATTCAAGTTTAGTCTTTATGATGGCGCTTCAAAAAAGGTTGATAATGCAAATGTATCATGCACTATTACAGATAAAGTTGGTAAATCTCAAAACATTGGTTTAACCACTAATTTAGCCTTATTTACTGGGGTTTTTAGGCCGAGTATTGGTGGAAGACATACCCTAAAAGTGCAACTTAAAACACCTATTCCTGGGGTAAATCAAAGAGAGTTCACTCAATTTATTGAGGTAGACACAGTTTCTTTGGAATTGCAAACCATGAAAGCCAATCATGATCTGCTTAACGATTTGAGCCATAAATCTGAGGGTGGATTTTATCTAGCAAAAAACAAAGGAATAGACTCTGTAATGGCCCAATTAATAAAAAGAGAACTCGATAAACCTCGAATTGAAATTTTGCAAAGCAGAATTTTTGCAACTGACGAAGTCTTATTTTTGTGTCTCATTGTTTTACTTTTTGGTGCAGAATGGTTTTTAAGGAAATGGGAAGGCAAGATTTAAATTACAAACCAAAGGTAGTCGTAGGGCTTTCAGGTGGGGTGGATAGCTCAGTAGCAGCTTATCTTCTTCAGCAGCAAGGGTACGAAGTCATTGGTCTTTTTATGCGTAATTGGAACGATGCTTCAGTAACTTTAGAAGATGAATGTCCGTGGATTGATGATTCTAGAGACGCCCTTATGGTTGCTGAGAAATTAGGCATCCCTTTTCAAGTGATTGATTTAAGTGAAACATATAAAGAACGCATAGTTGATTATATGTTCAATGAATATGAATTAGGACGAACTCCGAATCCCGACGTACTTTGCAATAGAGAAATTAAGTTTGATGTATTCCTAAAAGCGGCCATGGGATTGGGCGCTGATTTTGTAGCTACTGGACATTATGTTCGAAAAGATTCCTTGATAAATGATGAAGGGGATGAAGTTTTTCGATTGCTCAGAGGGGTGGACCCAAATAAGGATCAAAGTTATTTTTTATGTCAACTCAATCAATATCAGCTTTCCAAAGCATTGTTTCCTATCGGTGAACTATTAAAGCCTAAAGTTCGAGAGATTGCGCATGAAATTGATTTGTCAACTGCTGCAAAGAAAGATTCTCAAGGACTATGTTTTATCGGGAAAGTAAGTTTGCCTGATTTTCTCCAACAGAAGTTATCTATCAAGAAAGGTTTAGTTAAAGAAATTGACGTAAACGATTCAGCGGTTCAGAATTATTTCAATAAGATCAGTGAACACGTAACTCCAGATGCCGCTGTTTTAAGGTTCAATCCGGCTTTAAGTTCATCAAAAACTGTAGGCGAGCACAAGGGGGCACATTTTTACACTTGGGGTCAACGTAAAGGACTCCAAATTGGGGGTAAACCTATGCCTTTGTTTGTTTTGGCTACGGACGTTGATGAAAATATCATTTATGTTGGACAAGGAGAGGAGCATGGAGCGATGTATTATCGGGGATTGTATGTAAATACTACTGAAATTCAATGGATTAGACCTGATTTAGCGTCTGATTTTTTGCAAGATTCATCAGTTATTACTCCAAATTTCAATTTGAAATGCCAAATTAGATACAGACAAACTGCATTTGATTGTGCTTTAGTGTCTAGCCCTGAAGGTGGGGTAGTAGTTGTATTTAAAGAATTACAAAAAAATGCAACTCCCGGTCAATTTGTAGCTGTCTATTGTGATGAAGAGTTGATTTTTAGCGGAGTAATTTCACTATAGATTTTTTTAGTAGCTGTCAATAAATTGTAATCATTGATTTTTCAGGCTTCATTTAAAGTGTTTTTTGTGTCTTAAGCCTGTAAGGCTTGGCAATAAACCTTGGGTTTTTTCGTTGTTGTCGTGAAACGACAAACGGGGTTTGATTGTTATATAAAAAGACACAGTTAAAATGAAACATAAATACAAAGGTATTTTAAAAGGAATCTTGACGTTCTGGATGATTTTCTTGGCGTCCGAAGGAAAGGCACAAATCAGTTCAACGGGAAAGGAATTTTACATGTCATTCATGGAAATGGAGACACGGAATGGCGGGTTTCCAGACACCTTGTTGATCTTTGTAACCTCACCTATAAACACCACTTTAGTTTTAGATAACCCACGCTTAACTGGCTCTTCGGCATCGTATACTATCCAGGCAAATAAAGTCAATCGTATTTCAGTAGACGTAAACTTTTATTATCCAGTTGGGTCTGAATTCGCCTCAACTGATGTTAACAGTCGACGTGGATTGCGCATAGTTGCCAAAGACCCTGTCAACGTTTATTGTATGAATTTGGAGCTGAATCGTTCGGATGGAACTTTCGTTTTGCCTTATGAATCCATTCCTGCGGCTCCCGAGTTTTACGTAGTTTCATTTCCTCCAAACGCTCCAACCGGATCTTTTCCTAATGTAACTTCCTCTTATGGTGAGAGTGAGTTTGTAATTATTGCCATGGATAATAACGTGACTGTTGAAATAACACCTACAGCCCCTACCAAAGGCGGTAAAGCTGCAGGTACTGCCTTCACAATTACGATGCAAAAAGGACAAATTTATCAAGTCCAGTCTGTGAAAGCTACGGGAACGAATAATACAGATCCAGCTGCAACTTCATGGGCAGCAACAGGCGCAAAAGCAGGTGATTTGACGGGTACAAGAGTCAGAGTAATCAATGGATGCGGTAAAATAAACGTTTTTTCAGGAAATAGATCAGCTCACGTGACTAAAGGTAATTGCGGGGGTGGTGTTAACGGGAGAGACCATTTATACACGCAAGTTCTACCAACAAATGCTTTAGGAAAAGATTATGTATTGATGCCGTTTAGGAATCAAACGGGTGGATATGCTGTGAAAATTGTAGCTGCCTCTGATAATACCGTTGTAACCATTAATGGCACTGTGGTTGCTACTATCGCAAAAGCTGGAGAATGGGTTTATCGTCATGTGACTACAAGTGCTGCTACTTGTATTAATACATCAAAGCCGGCCTACGTAGTTCAGTACATGAAAAATGGGGTTTGTTCAGGTTTGACGGGTAACAATGGAGATCCTGCAATTTTCATTTCTCCAGATGTGAATCAACGTTTAATTAAAACCATTGTAGGAACTGCAACTACCTCAAATATGAATCAACATTGGGTAAACGTTTTGGTTGACCAATCAGCAAAGAATGCAGTATTCTTGAATGGTACAAAAGTGGCAGCAACGAGTTTTACTGATTACACTTGTAGTGGTAAAAATTATTCATATGCCCAACTAAGCGTAGCAAATCCAAGTTCCAATACATTGCAATGTGATAGTGGAATGATTGTAGTGGCATACGGTGTTGGCCCTTACGAAAGTTATTCCTATTCAGCGGGAGCTTTATTTGAGAACATTGAATATGATTATGACATCAAACGAAAAGGTAAATGTCCAAGTGAGCCCGTTAAACTAGTATCTAAAAATAAAAATTCAAAAATCAAAGGTACAAAGTGGAATTTTGGCGACGGTTCTCCCGAAGAGTGGGGAGACTCAGTTACGCATAAATTTTCAAAAATCGGAACTTACTATGTTCTGATGAAAGTGGTGGTTCCAAATGCTTGTAATAAGGACGATACCATCATCAGAAGTAAAATTATCAACGTTTTACCTGGACCCGTTTTCAATTTTCCTGATACAACTACTCAATGTGCGAACACTTTAAATGTGGAATTGAAAGTTCCTTCATCCTCTAAATTTACTTATAAGTGGCATGATAACTCAACAAAAAATACTTACACCGCTACTAAAGATGGGTTTGCCTGGGTAAGAGTTTTAGATACATCTACTAATTGCGCTGCAGCTGATACTACTTATGTGAGAAGAGCCAATGTGATTTATGCAGGCATTAAATACGATACTTTGAACCAATGTTACAAGCAAAATGTATTTGATATGACTGATGGTAGCAAATACAACGGTGATGGTTGGAAACTTTCTTGGTGGTCTGCAGAATATCAGCACACCAAAGCAATTACAAAAAAAGATAGCGTTAGAGATTTTAAAATATCTTTCGATTCATTGAGTACAAACAATCTAAGGTATATAGTTCAATCGAGAAAAGGGTGTCGAGATACTTTAGATACAACGTTAATAGTACATCCTTATCCAATCGCAAAAATCAATTTCCCAGTTACTCATTTCTGCCAAAATGCAATTGCAAATGTCATAGACAGCAGCAGTAGTCCTTTGGGCGTGGGAAGGTCGTTTTGGGATTTTGGTGATGGATCTGCAAAAGACACCAGCAGCGATAGAAAGGGCAGGCATGTTTTCAAGTATGCAGATACATTCAATATAAGACTTATTACTCAAACTCCATATTTCTGCCATGACACGATTGATTCACTGTTTATTGTTTATCCTGTAGCCAAAACAACCATTGGCAGTAAGATCTTTGACCAATGTAAGAAAACCAATAAGTTTGAATTTTACGATAATACAACCATTGCAATTGGTTCATTTACTGATGAATGGCAAATAGCTGGTAAGTCATATCCAAATCAGGGTACATTGACCAATATCAAGTTCTCCGACACTGGAACTCAAAAGATATTGTTGATCACTGAAACAGATAAGGGTTGCAGAGATAGCGCCCGTTCAACGGTATTTGTAGCGCCCGAGCCCAAAGCCATCTTGACTGTTACCGATAGTTCAAATTGTTTTCAAGGGCATTTTTTCGATTTAGAGTGCAGAAGTACCGTGCCTTCGAATAGCCAGTTAACTTCTAGAAGTGATTGGAAATATAGCGACGGCACAACCAATTATGCTAAGGTGATTACTTCCAAAAAGTTTAATACTGAAGGAGTTTATTGGGTTCGTTTAATAGCTACAACCGTTCATGGTTGTATGGATTCGGTTCAGAAGAACCTTACTGTTTACAAAGTACCGGATGCATCGATTAGCCCAGATAATGCTATTGGTTGTTTGGTAGGTAATAGATTTAATTTCAAAAGCGCGAATACTTGGAACGCCGGAGGAAAGTTATTTCATGATTGGACATTTGGAGATGGTTCTAGCTCCTCAAACGATTCATTTGTAAAGATTTATGCTGCAGTTGGAATATACAATGTGAAGCATGTGGTGACCTCTAATCAAAGTTGTAAAGATTCTGCGGTGACTACTGTTACGGTGGTTAATACTCCTACTGCTAATTTTACTGTAAATAAAGATACTGCTTGCTTTTATTCGCAAGATTTTGACTTCGTAGATAAGACTAATTTCTCAGGCACATATACTGTTTTGTGGGACTTTAATGATGGAAACAAAGCAAATGGTTCTACTTATTTAAATAAAACATTTACCACCACAGGTAAGTATCCCGTGAAAATGGTCATCACATCTAGTCAAGGCTGTAAGGATTCTATGACTAAAGATGTGAGAATTTTCGCCGTTCCAGTAGCTAAATTTACTGTGAATGACGATGAACAATGTGTTCAAAATAATAGTTTCGTCTTTACGAATTCATCTAATGAGAATGGAGCTACTGTTCCAGTGATGTATGGTTGGCAAATTGCAGGCGGTAGTGGAACACCCATACAAGTTTTGCAGAAAAATATACCAACCCAAACTTTGACTGATACTGGTTTCAAAGTGGTTACTTTGGGTGTTGCATCAGCTGAAGGATGTTTGTCAACTCAATCTCTAAGCATATATGTAGCTGAGACACCATTGGTGTCAATTACTGGTAAAGATGCTTGTGCAAGTGAAGAAATACAATTTGGTAGTTTGCTCCTGCTCAATAAAGGCACTGCATCGTATTCATGGGACTTTGGCAATGGCGGTACATCCACATCTTCAAGTCCTAAATACACTTACACCACTGCAGGAGCTTATTTAGTCAATTTGAATGTAACTAGTTCGTACGGTTGCATAGGCAAGGCAACAGCTTATCCAGTCAATATATATGTTAAGCCCAAAGCCAGTTTTACTTCTGAGTATTTATTGAGTAAAGGCTTGGAAACTGATTGGAGATTTGACTTTACGGGTTCAGGGGCGACTGATTTGGAATGGATATTCCAAGATGGGCAAGTAGATTACGGAATGGGTCCAATAAATAAAACTTTCAGTGCTACAGGAGATTTTAAAGTGAGACTAATGGCATCTACACCTGCAGGATGTAAAGACAGTGCTTCTGCAGTGATTTTCTTGAAGCCTGAATTACTGATGTGGCTACCAACAGCTTTCAGTCCAAATATTGACGGATTGAATGAAGGATTTGGTCCTTACACGACTTTTGGATTGGAACGATACGAATTTATGATTTTTGATCGTTGGGGAAATATCATGTGGAAGACTACTAAGCCAGATGAGAAGTGGTTAGGAATTGACAGCGAAGGGGTTAAAGTGCCAGAAGGTGTTTATGGTTACTCCATGGTATTCAGATATGTTGACAACCAATTGTATACTTACAAAGGAACTGTAACATTGTTGAATTAGAATATTAAGATTTGGTAAACAATAAAAAGGGCCGTCGCAAGACGGCCCTTTTTATTGTTGGGCATGTAAATAATCAGATGATTAACCCAAATAGCTTTTCAGAATTTTGCTTTTGCTTGATTTTCTCAAACGACGTAACGCCTTTTCCTTGATTTGACGTACTCTTTCTCTGGTTAGACCTACTTTGTCTGAAATGTCTTCTAAGGTATGCGCGGCGTTGCCGTCAAGACCAAAGTAATACTTCAAGACATCGCGTTCTTTGTCGCTAAGAGTGGAGATTACCCTATTGATTTCATTTTGCAATGATTCATTCAAAAGGGGCATGTCTGGATTGGGCTCATCGTTGTTGTCAAGAACACCAAGCAGTGTGTTGTCTTCGCCTTCTGCCAAGGGAGCATCAATGCTTAGGTGTCTTCCTGAAGAACGCAGTGCGTTTTCTACTTCAGTAAGAGGGATTTCTAAAGAGTCAGCAATTTCTTGTGGTGTTGGTTCTCTTTCAAGTTCTTGTTCCAAACGAGCTGCAGCTTGAGTGATACGCCCTAAACTTCCTACTTTATTTAAAGGAAGACGAACAATACGACTCTGGTCTGCTAATGCTTGAAGAATGGATTGTCTGATCCACCATACTGCATAAGAAATAAATTTGAATCCGCGGGTTTCATCAAAGCGTTTTGCAGCTTTAATGAGGCCCATGTTCCCCTCATTGATGAGGTCACCCAAGGTAAGTCCTTGGTTTTGGTACTGCTTTGATACAGATACCACAAATCTTAAGTTGGCGTTAACCAGTTTTTCCAACGCAGCTTGGTCACCTTCTCTAATTCGCTGTGCGAGTTGAACTTCTTCTTGTGCATCAATCATTGGCACTTTTGAGATTTCGTTCAAGTACTTGTCAAGGGACTTGTTTTCGCGGTTGGTAAACTGTTTTGAAATTTTTAACTGCCTCATGTATAAAAACGATAAAATTAGCCGTGCAAAATTACAATTTTTGCAACTAAAAAACCGATAAATTAATAACTTGTTTTAAGTTAATGATTGATATGCGATGAACGCTGAGAAATATGCGATGAAACCATAGAGTAAGAACAAAATAATAGACCATTTCCAGGTTCCAGTTTCCTTTTTTAATACCGCAACGGTGCTTACACATTGTAATGCGAAAGCATAAAATAGCATTAAGCTAATAGCATAAGCCGGTGTATATTGAGCTAAGCCTGTGGTTGGATTGATTTGGGCTTGCATTTTTTGCCTAATTCCTACTACATCTTCTTCCTCATTTGATTGAAAAAGGGTACTCATGGTTCCCACAAAAACTTCACGTGCGGCGAAAGATGAAATCAATGCAATGCCCGTTTTCCAATCATATCCTAAAGGTCTAATTGCAGGTTCAATGAATTTTCCGAGATGTCCTGCATAACTGGCTTCTAATTTTAGGGAGTTTTTGATTTGAAGACTATCTGGGTTGCCTTGGGCTGTTTCAATTTGTGCAAGTTTCTCAGCATTTAACATAGCTTTGGATGGGCCATAATTAGAGAGAGCCCATAACACCATAGATATGATGATGATGACTTTACCTGCTTCCCTAAGAAAAGATTTGCACTTGATCCAAGCGTTGTTCAAAACGGTTTGTAAACGAGGGGCTTGATAGGTGGGAAGTTCTAATACAAATTCAGAGGTTTCTCTGTTTTTTAGGAATATTTTAAGAACAATGGCCATGATAATGGCTACGAAAATTCCGGCAAAATAGGCTGAGGTCATCAAGACGGTTTGTGCGTGAAATGGTCCCCAAAAAACGCCCACAGGCACTACCAAGGAAATCAGTAAGATGTATACTGGTAAACGCGCGCTGCAGCTCATGAGGGGGACAATCAACATCGTCACCAAACGCTCGGTTTTGTTTCGGATGTTTCTCGTGGCCATGATCGATGGGATGGCGCAGGCAAATCCTCCAACAAGTGGAATGATAGAACGGCCGTTAAGTCCCAATTTGCGCATGATTCTGTCAGTTAAGAAACTGGCGCGAACCATGTAACCGCTATCTTCTAAAATTCCAATTAGGAAAAAGAGGATGAAAATCTGTGGTACGAAAATGATGACTCCTTCTAGTCCGCTGATGATACCATTGCTCACAAAGTTCCCAAGGGTAGTTGTTGATGGTAACCATTGATCAATTTGAGATCTTATTGCTGAAAATGCCCATTCAATTCCCTGCATGGGGAATTCTGCGAGCATAAAAACGCTTTGGAATAGGGCGAGCATCACCAATATGAAGGCCATAATTCCTGTAATAGGGTGGATGAGCACTTTGTCAATTTTTAGTGTATTGACAGCGCTGAATTTGGTTTTTCGCTTAACACTTTTCTTGATGATACCATCAATTTGGTTATATCTAAGCAGTGTTTCAGCCGATATTCCTTCGGGCTGGGTACCTTGAATGAACCATTTTAATCGATCTGTAAAGTTGGGTGTGTTTTGGATTTTTTGTCCTACAAATGGGTTCAGATTTAATACTTGGGTTATATCTTTATCTTTTCTAGGATTGAATGTAATGATGGGAATTCCCAGTTCCTTTGAGAGTTCGTGAATATCAATTTCAATGTTTCGTCGAAGTGCCGTATCGTGCATGGTGAGAATGCCCGCAGTGGGTATACCCAATTCAGCGACTTGTGAAAGCAACAACAAGTTACGGCGTAAGTTTGAGGCATCTAAGATGAAAAACAGAGCTTCAGGTGCTTGTGTATCTATACCTAAAAGATTTTTCACTACCACCTTCTCATAGTCGGTATTGGTAAATAAACTGTAAATTCCAGGTAGATCAACTAAGGTAGTTTCTGTATTGTGGAGCTTTCCTTCGAAAGAATCTACAGTAGTTCCGGGTAAGTTGCTGGTTTTCTGAGACAGGCCCGTGAGCCTATTGAAAAGCGTGGACTTTCCGCAATTGGGATTTCCTATCAAGGCAATGCGCTTCCACTTCATGCGCAATTATTTAACGCGTTTAACCATGATTTGTGAAGCTTCAGCTAGGCGAAGTCCTAAGATGTAGGAGTCAATTCGATAGGCAACAGGGTCGCCCCCAGGAGCAGCAAATAGTTTTTCTATTTCCGTTCCGGGAATGCAGCCCATTTCTGAAAGTTTTTGATGCAAACTGCCTTCATTGAGCGACTCTATTTCGTAAGTGCTTTCCAGTTCAATTTCTGCCGCGTTTGTGCTCATCCTCCCACAAATTTAGAATGATTTTAAATAACAACCAAGTGTAAACACAAAGTTCTTAAAATCACTCTACATTTTGTATGACTTTTATCAGTTTATAACGGTCTTTGGTGCTTGATTTGATGATTTCTTTCTCTGAGGGATATTCATTCAACAAATTTTCCCATTCTTTAGATGTGGCCTTTTTGAGCATGCGTTTGAAAAGCAATGAATTTTTAACAACTTCAGAATTCCACATTTTTTGTAAGAATTGAGTATTCTCCATTCCAGTGGTTTCGTCTGCAAACGGAATGGCTCTATCGCAAATCTTGAATTGATATTCCTTGTGTAGGTTGCTATTGAATACAGCCAACATCAAGTCGTATTTTTTCTGGGGATTAGTCAATCTAGAGAATTGCACTAAAGCTAGATCTCTTCGCACTTTGGCGTTGATATCAGAATTACCAATAGTGTTCAATGTAAATTGATAAAGCAAATCGTTGTTTGAAATGCCTTTAACTTTGTTTAAATCATAAAAAATACGGGCATATAAAACGGCTAAATGTGAATTACCCATTTTTGCAGCACTTTCTATGTCTTCAATGCCTTTCTTTGGATTGCTGTAATAAGGGAAGGCAACATCCATTTTACTCTCTATTTCTGCTGGAACGAAATTGTAGAACTGCAATTTAGTTTGAGCGCTGATGTTTGGATTTTGATAGTATGAAGTAATCCAATCCATGAATTTTTTCTGAGTTGCTTCATTTGCTGGGAACAGATCTAACATGGTAAATTTCTCTTCCACAGGTTCTTCCGGTTTAAATACAAAGTCATTTGCAAGTGGTAACCAAACACTGCTTATGTTGCTATCTTGAAGTCCGTTTAGTGTTTCGGTGATGAATCTTTCCTGGGTTTTGGCTTTCAGTGAAGGCCAATCAGGACTTTTAGGCTGATTCACGCCAAACTGAACGTAACTCTTCAACCAATCAACATACATTTGTTTTTGAATGATGTGTGAAGCTTTGATTTCTTGTGAGAATTTCAAATTTTGATAATGGGTTTCAATTTCATCTGGGTCAATATCAGCATTTTTGTCTCTTATAAAACTTTTACCTTTGATAATAAGCGCGTTTGAATAGAATGGGTCTACAAGGTATTGCACCAATGTTTCATTGGGGAAATTGATTTCATTCAATTCTTGGTAAACGCTAGTGGTAATGGTGGTGTCTATTTTACGGCCTTTATCGGTACGAGCAAGAATTTGTAATTTTAAATATTTAGATTTTCCGTAACTCAATTGGGTGGGTTCTCCATTGTCTGTAGAATTGATGATGTTCAATACCGAAGAACCGGTGCTGTTGTCAAGTGTAACGTACAAGTCTGGTTGGCCTTTAGAGAAATACCAAGTATTGAAAAAGTGATCCATATTGGTTCCGGTAACCGTTTCTACGCATTTTTTCCAATCGTAAACGTTGGCATTTTTGTAGGCATAGCTAGATAGATATAACTTCATAGAAGCTTTGAAAGCATCTGTACCAATATGGTTTCTCAAGCGGTGTAATATACCAGCGCCTTTATTGTATCTAATATCATCGAATTGATCATCAATCAGGGAGTAATGATGATTTACCAAGGCATTTTTATTGGAAGATTCAGCATCAATATCTAAATTTTCAAACATCCAGGCATCAGCATTGGCTTTGCCGTATTTGTATTCTCTCCAAAGGTATTCTGAGTAATTGGCGAAACTTTCGTTTAGAGTAAGGTGAGCCCAGCTTTCGCAAGTAACATAATCTCCAAACCAGTGATGGAACAACTCATGAGCAACGTAATCTTCCATGTCGTTGTCAGGGTCATGAAGTCTTTCATTGTGAATCACTGCGGTGGTGTTTTCCATTGCGCCGCTCACAAAATCACGAGCAACAATTTGGTCGTACTTTGCCCACATAAAAGGTACACCTGTGAAAGAACTGAAGAACTCAATCATTTCAGGAGTGTTACCAAAAACAGCTTTGGCATCGGAAGAATAAACATCTTCTACAAAATACTGAACAGGAATTTCTTTATCGAATTTAACTGAGCGATCTTTTACTATTTTCCAATCGCCAATGGCCAACATGGTGAGGTAAACAGCATGCGGTTGGTTCATTTCCCATACATCGGTTTTAGTAGGTTTTGCTGGTGCTCCTGCGTTTGCTGGAAACTGTTCAGTTTGTGATGAAATCTTTGAACCGTTGCTAATGCATGTGAGTTGGGCAGGATATTTTACTTTGATTCGGTGGGTGTGTTTTTGATTTGGGACATCAATAGTAGGAAACCAACAAGAATTAGCTTGTGGTTCGCCTTGTGTCCACATTTGCATTGGACTAACAGGGTCTTTCCCGTCGGTATTGATGAAGTAAGCACCCTTATCGCTTTTTATGGCTGTTCCGGTTGTTTCTCCCAATTGAAATACTTTTCTATCAGGGTTTGCCTGGTAATCAATGCTTATTTTAATTTTCTGATTAGCAGTGTAATTTTCTTTAAACTTGATGATTAGGTGTAAAGAATCTGTGTATCTGAAGTTTAATTTTTCAGGTGCGGGTCCATTTGAAGTGCCATTTTGGCCAGTTAAACGTACATCAGAAATGTCCATCTTTTTTGCATCCAATACTAGGCTATCTTGAGAATAGTAATACGGTTGAAGGGTTAATGTAGCCGTTCCGTTGATGGTGTGTTTTTCAAAATCAACAGATATATCGAGATCTGTATGGTTTAATGTCCAAGGTTTATCGGCTGGAGCTTGGTAGGGAAGATTCTTGCCTCCTGCGTATAAGATATTGTTTATAATTTCGCCAACTTCTTGACGGGTGAAGATTTGTTGTTCTCCGTCAACTACTTTTTTGGGGCCGCCACAAGCAACAAAAAGTGTCGCTAAAGAGAAGGCGAGGATGTATTTTGTTTTCATTTTTAAGATTTAAATATTTCCCATGCTTTTTCAGCCTGGATTTGCAACATATATTTCCCGTTCATCGTTTTAATGCCGTAAGCTTGAGCCATGGCCATTAATTCGGTGGTAGTAGGATTGTAAATTAAGTCAATTAAGGAACAAGAAGAATCGAATTTTCTCAAGGAATGCAGAGGAGAAGCGTCTGTGTCTGGCCACATGCCTACCGGGGTGCAGTTTACCAATAATGTTTCGGTAAAGTGCTGATCAGGTAGAGTTAAGCCCATGCTCCTACTAACGTAAATAAATGGAATTTCGTGTGTGTTTAATACAGCTTTTATTGCTTTCGATGATCCACCAGTGCCGATGATAATGGCTTGTTTTGGTTTCCGGGGAAGTAAATTTAAGGATTCTTCGAAGCCAAAATAATCGGTATTGTGACCGTAAAGGTGGGTTTGGTTGTCAATTCGTTCAATTTTAACGGTATTGACAGCGCCTATGGCTTTTGCTTGAGGTGAAATATGGGTTAATAAAGGAATGATGTCTGTTTTAAAAGGAATTGTGACATTGAACCCTATTAAGTTAGATTGGGAGTGAATGAGTGAGGTAACCGAATTTATATGGTCTAAGGGAAACAGTGAATATTGACCGTGTAAATATCCTTCGGAAGAAAAAAAATCAGAAAAAATTTGGGGCGAACGGGAGTGTTCAACCGGATTTCCAATGAGTCCGAGCAAAAAAGGCTGGAGTTTGGAAATGGGCATGGTTTATTTTTTGAATTTGGATTTCAGTGCCTGATAGATCATGGGCAACACAGAGATTCCAATGATGCCGAAGACCACAGTTTCAAAATGTTCTTTAACCCAAGGATGGTTTCCAAGGGCGTATCCCAAGGAAGTAATAGAGGTCACCCAAAGAACGGCGCCGGCAATGCAATAGGTCAAAAATTTTCCGTAGGTCATGGAACCCATGCCAGCTGCGAAAGGTGCGAAAGTTCTTACGATGGGAACAAAACGCGCCATGATGAGGGTGTATCCGCCGTGTTTGGCATAAAATTCTTCGGTTTGAGTGAGGTATTCGCGTTTGAGCAATTTCCAATTGAGGTCAAAAACCCTGGTTCCAAAGCGAGAACCAATGAAATAATTGGTGTTATCACCCAAAAGGGCCGCGACAATTAGTAGAGGAATGAGTACAAAAATATTCAACGTATTGTCAAGAGCAGCGATAGAACCAGCCGCAAAGAGCAAAGAGTCTCCCGGCAATAATGGCATTACTACAAGGCCGGTTTCAGTGAAAACAATGGCAAAAAGAATGAGGTAGGTTAAATTTTTATAGGTGCCTACCAAATAAGTGAGTTTCTCGTCTAAATGCAGGAGCCAATCGCTGAAAAAGTCTAAGATGCTAAGAATAGTCATGAAGCAAAGTTCAGTGATTTACTTGAAATCACCTTATATTCGCGATGTATGATGCGAAAATTCTTGTTGACAGTGGCTTGTTTTTTGGTGATTGGAACCATCGTTTCTTGCGGAACTCCTCGTCCTCGCACCCAGAAGAAGGGTGGGTGCAATTGCGGATTTTGAACTATCTTTGCAGTTCGAAAGTTCGAACATGTCTACAGCATCAACCTATATTCCTTACAAAGTAAAAGATATCTCACTTGCAGAGTGGGGTAGAAAAGAAATTAAATTGGCCGAAGCCGAAATGCCTGGATTGATGGCATTGCGCGATGAATTCGGTGCATCAAAACCATTAGCAGGGGCTCGCATTGCGGGTTGCCTTCACATGACCATTCAAACTGCCGTTTTGATTGAAACGTTGGTTGAATTGGGAGCAGATGTTACTTGGAGTTCTTGTAACATTTTCTCAACTCAAGATCACGCTGCTGCTGCTATTGCCGCTGCAGGTATTCCTGTATATGCTTGGAAAGGCATGACAGAAGAAGAATTTGATTGGTGTATTGAGCAAACCTTATTCTTTGGAGAAGATCGTCAACCTTTGAATATGATTTTGGATGATGGAGGTGATTTGACCAACATGTGTCTAGATCGTTATCCTGAATTGGTTGCTGGTATTCGCGGAATTTCAGAAGAAACCACAACCGGTGTTCACCGTTTGTACGAGCGCATGGTAAAAGGTACTTTGCCTTTGCCAGCGATCAACATCAACGACTCAGTTACTAAGAGCAAATTTGACAACAAATACGGTTGTAAAGAAAGTTTGGTGGATGCGATTCGTCGTGCTACCGACACTATGATGGCCGGTAAAGTTGCTGTTGTTTGTGGATACGGTGACGTGGGTAAAGGTTCTGCGGAAAGTTTGCGCGGAGCTGGTGCTCGTGTCATTGTGACTGAAGTAGATCCTATCTGTGCACTTCAAGCTGCTATGGATGGTTTCCAGGTATTGCGTCTTGAAACTGCTATTCCTTTGGTTGATATCGTGGTTACTGCAACTGGTAACTGCAATATCGTTACTGATAAGCATTTTAAAGCGATGAAAGACAAAACCATCGTTTGTAATATTGGTCATTTCGACAATGAAATTGATATGGCTTGGTTGAATAAAAACTACGGTTCAGCGAAATACACTGTGAAGCCTCAAGTTGATATTTTCAATGTTGACGGACGTGAAGTGATTGTATTAGCTGAAGGTCGTTTGGTGAATTTGGGTTGCGCAATGGGTCACCCAAGTTTTGTGATGAGTAACAGTTTCACCAACCAAACTTTGGCTCAAATGGAATTGTGGATGAACCACGGCAAATACAAAAACGAAGTTTATGTGTTGCCTAAGCACCTAGATGAGAAAGTGGCAAAATTGCACTTGGCGAAGATTGGTGTTGAATTGACTGAATTGACTCCTGAGCAAGCTGATTACATTGGCGTGTCTTTGAGTGGTCCATTCAAGCGCGACGAATACCGTTACTAATCAGTTTTCATTGGATGCGGTAAGCATCTTTTGAAAGACCAGAAAAATACCGTTGATTGAGTTGATGATTCTTCAACGGATAAGCAAAAGAAGCCCCTCGGAATTCATTTTTTCCCAGGGGCTTTTTGTTGCTGTTGGATTTTAAATCGTATAGCGTAGCGCTATCAGATAAGCAAAAGGTAACGGGTTTTGATGAGTTAAGGTGGGTGCTGTAAATTAAGGATTCGTAAGGAATGGCCCATGCTATTCCAAAAACATCGGGGTGAAACTCGTTGTACGATGTGATTATTTTGAGCCCATTTTTAGAAAGGTCTTGAGCAGTTTGAATTTTTGTTGTTAATTCTTGCAGTCGATGTCTATGGAAATTGGCTTGCTTGACGAGGAAAAAACATCCCCAGAAAAAAACAACCGCAACCGAATATTGTAGGCGTGTGCTTTTATCAGAATTTATTAGCGGCAGCGCGATAATGAGCCAGAGTGGAGCGTAACTTTTCTGCATCATCATACCGGAGTCGCCGTCTTGATAAAGATGGGTGATGAAAAATGTGGTAAGCAAAACAGCCGCCATATAAGTATATCGTTGTTTGCCTTGAAAAACGACGATTCCCCCAATAAAAACGATGAGATAAGGCAACGCCCATCCCCCAAAAATAGACGTGTAAAAATAGTGCCATCCCCAGCTTTGAAACACGTTTTGAAGGTGAAAGAACTTGCCAAGAATTTCTGATTCGTAGCCAGAAGCAGGAATGAGTGTTAATTTAATCAAGGCGGTGGCGACTAGGCTGAAAATGTGAAATGGCTTCTGAAAAAGAGAAACAGCAATCAGGGCAGGGAGTATTCCAGGGTGTGCCAAATACGCGGTGGTGGCCCATAGGAAAATTAGGGGTTTTCGGGTTTCTAGGGTGAAAAGTCCCCCGAAAATCAATGCCAAAATCATTTCGGCGGTGCCTAAAAATTGGAATTCAGGGCCAGTAATGAGAAAGATTCCCAAGAAATAAAAACTCCATTGGGGCTTTTTGAATTGTGCAGTTGAATACCAACTAGCAGCGAACGCCCATGCCAATGGAGTGAGAGACAGTAACGACGCCACGGCTTGAATGGGTAAATGTATATAAACCGCGATTTGGGCCGGGAATAAGTTCAAATATTGGGAAAAACGGAAATGTTCTACCGCCGGAAAACGGTTGAGCACATTGAAAAGGGTAAAGGCACTGTCGGCGTACAGAGTGCGTTCCCAGGTGAAAATGAATGCCAGTAGGAATAGCGATAACCAGACGCTGACGTTAAACTTCCACGAGGTCATTTTTCTCAATGTAAAGATTGTCAATGATGAACTCTTGACGTTCAGGGGTGTTTTTGCCCATGTAATATTTCAATAGTTTTTCAATGTTTGCATCTTCTTTGAGAATGACCGGTTCTAACCTGATGTCGTTGCCAATGAATTTACCAAATTCGTCGGGTGAGATTTCTCCCAATCCTTTGAATCGGGTGATTTCGGGCTTAGGACCTAACTTTTTAATGGCATCTTGCCTTTCTCTGTCTGAAAAACAATAAATGGTTTCTTTTTTATTTCTAACCCTGAAAAGGGGAGTTTGTAAAATGTATAGATGTCCATTTCTTACCAAATCAGGGAAGAATTGCAGAAAGAAAGTCATCATCAACAACCTGATGTGCATTCCGTCAACGTCGGCATCGGTAGCGATAACAATGTTGTTGTACCTCAGGTTTTCAAGCGACTCTTCGATATCTAGTGCGTGTTGAAGAAGATTGAATTCTTCGTTTTCGTAAACAATTTTCTTTTTTAGTCCGTAGCAGTTCAACGGTTTACCTCTCAGAGAAAATACCGCTTGAAGATCAGGATTACGGCTCTTGGTGATGCTTCCGCTTGCTGAATCTCCCTCGGTGATGAACAAAGTAGACTCGTATCGTTCTTCCTTTTTGTGGTCAGGAAGGTGGGTTCGGCAATCGCGCAACTTTTTGTTGTGGAGGTTGGCTCTTTTGGCTCTTTCCTT
Organism: uncultured Rhizobium sp.; assembly: GCA_964408945.1. Classification (GTDB taxonomy): domain Bacteria; phylum Bacteroidota; class Bacteroidia; order NS11-12g; family UBA955; genus VMCP01. Next base: position 58,619 of record CAYPBJ010000007.1, read on the forward strand.
GGCCAGCTTTTGAACGCCTGCCATGTCTTTTCTTTCTCTTTCGTTCTGAAGGATTTTCTTGATCAGGGCGTCTGCGGTTGCTGGATTTTGGTGGAGATAGTCGTCTAGTTGTTTTTTGACAAATTCAAAAACGGCAGATTTTAGGGATTGTCCGCCGGGCTCCATTTCTTGGCTACCCAATTTGGTTTTGGTTTGACTCTCAAAAACGGGTTCTACCACGCGTAAACTCACTGCCGCCGTAATGGAACTTCTGATGTCAGCGGCATCATAATCTTTCTTGTAAAACTCACGAATGGTTCTGACATAAGCTTCTCTGAATGCCTGTAGGTGAGTTCCACCTTGAGTAGTATACTGTCCGTTGACAAAAGAGTAGTATTCTTCGCCGTAAGCCTCTGTATGGGTCATTGCAATTTCAAAGTCTTCGCCCTTAAGATGAATGACGGGATATAATGCACTTTCCGGTGGTACTTTGGTTTCTAATAGGTCTAAAAGTCCTCTTCGAGAAGCAAAATTCTCACCGTTGTATTTTATGGTCAGTTGACTGTTGAGATAGGTATAGTTTTTAACCTGCTCTCTGATGAAATCTTGAATGAACCGGTAATTTTTAAAAATGGTATTGTCGGGTTCAAAAACCAACAACGTTCCGTTGGGTTGATCAGAAGATTCTTCATGGTGATCACCGGTCAGTTCACCTCGATTGAATTCAGCTCGTTTTGATTTTCCGTCTCTGAAACTTTGTACTAGGAAATAGCTGCTGAGAGCGTTTACAGCTTTCAGACCCACCCCGTTAAGTCCCACAGATTTTTGGAAGGCACGGCTGTCGTATTTACCACCGGTATTGATTTTGGAAACCACGTCAACTACCTTCCCCAAGGGAATTCCTCGTCCAAAGTCTCTGACGGTTACTTTTTCATCAGTGATGTTCACTTCTATGCGTTTTCCATTGCCCATCACGTGCTCATCAATGGAGTTGTCAATAACCTCTTTAATGAGAACGTAAATGCCGTCATCGGGCGATTTTCCGTCGCCCAATTTGCCAATGTACATACCTGGTCTCAGTCGGATATGTTCTTTCCAATCCAGACTACGAATTTCGTTTTCGGTATATTGTGGTTGCAGTTGGTCACTCATTGTAGCAATTTTAACTCAATAATTGCAAATGCTGTTCGCAAGTTTTTCACAACTGCGATGGTAATGCCTATTTTCGCAGTATGAAAAGGTTTCAGCGATTGTTTTTTTTCGGGGGATTTTTAATCTTCTTAGGATTTCTAGCATCTTGCCAATCTGAAATTGACCGTGACCTCAAAGCGGTAAATGAATTGAAAGCACTTCTTCCTGAGGATGTCAACAAACTCAACATTGATAGTTTGCCTCGCAACGCTGATTCAATCTTGGAAGCCTTTATAACGAAATATCCTAAACACGCCGAAAGCGAATTTTTGTGTTTTCAATTGGTCAATGTAACCGGAAAGCGTGGCGAGACGGAGAAGTTAAAATCGGCACAATGGGCAGACTTCTATTTGAAAAATTATTCATCAAACAAGGCCCGCAGGCTAGATATGGCGTTATACGCCGCCTATTATTTTGAGAAATTCGGTGTTTACGATGAGGCTTTGAGGCTTTACGAAATGATTAGAGATAGTTTTCCTGATAATCCGTTGAGTCAAGGTGCAGCTCAGTCCGCCAAAATGATTCGCAGCGGTTTGGTGACTCCTGAGCAACAATTAGAGGCGTTGTTGAAACAACAGGGCGATTCTGTGAAATCTAAATAATATGAAGATTTTAGTCACTGGTGCCACCGGATTTATTGGCAGTCATGTAGTTCAGCAATTGCAACGAGCAGGCCATGATTTGGTATTGTGCCATCGTGAAGGCAAGTCTAGTTGGAAGTTATTTGATTCTGTTGCCCGTATTTACAATGCATCTCCAAATGGACAAGGTCATTCTGTTCACGATGAGGGGATGTTGCGCTTTAAGGGTTCTTTGAAAGAATATGCGGAAAGATTGATTCCGTATGAATTTTCAGATACAGAATTGTATTTGAGTGAGGGTTTTGAAAAGGTATCGGTTGACTTGATAGATTACGATGAAGTTTTAGAGTCGGTGAGTTCTTCAGATTTTGATGCGGTGGTTCACTGTGCAGCGATCATTTCTTTCCATCCAAAAGACAGAGAAAAAATGCTTCGAGACAATGTTGAAGGCACCCGTAATTTGGTCAATGCGTGTTTAAAAAAAGGCGTGAAAAACTTCCTACATGTGAGTTCAATTGCCGCATTAGGAAGACCTGTTGAAGAGGGCCCCATCACCCTTGACACACCCTGGGAAGAAGATTCGCCGTACAATACTGATTATGCGTTAAGCAAATACTATGCTGAATTAGAAGTTTGGAGGGGAAAGGAAGAGGGACTGAATGTGAAGGTATTTTACCCTGGTGTGGTTTTGGGACAAGGAGATGGAAATACCAGTTCAAAGCAAGTGATTGATGTGGTGAAAAATGGCAATCCACTTTATCCAGTGGGCTCCAACGGTTTCGTATTTGTTGAGGACCTCGCCAAAAAGATCACTGATGAATTGCCATTTAGATTGGAAAATGAAAAACAACGATTCTTGTGTGTTTCACACAACCTCACCTTCGAGAAATTAATAATTTCAGTGGCTGATGCCTATGGTTACAAGCCGGCTAAATGGCCGTTGAAGGGCACTATATATGGATTAGTTTACGGAGTTGCTCAGTTCTGTGAATGGTTTGGGATACGCATTCCCATCACCACGGAGTTGATGAAAAGTACCAGTAAGGCTTCTGTGTATAAAGACTAAATTTCGGAAATTAACGAGTAGGTGAATAAGGGCTAACGTAAGTGCTCTTTTTGGTGGTTTTTTTCTTGAAATCACCGCGTTTCCAAGCTTCAAAGAATTGCATCCAAGCGGTTGGACTTAAATACCTCTGGGGAGGGACTTGATTGTAGTAATATAACTGTTCGGCTCTATTTCGAGCAAGCAACGCTTGAGCTTGAGATGCATCTGCGGGTCGTTGACGGAGTTCTTCCTTGACAGCTTCATTTTCAAGGTTTTTACGGGCTCTTTCAAGTGGGTCATCAGGAATATCTCTATTGACAAATTCGTGATTGAATAAGGTTTTCAGTGGAAGTGCTTTAATGAAGATTGCAGACAAATGGATGGTGTCTTGGGTCATTAATTTTACTACAGAATAGCGGTTACTTGAAAGAGTATCGGGAATGACGTGATATGAACTGACTTTTTCAACTTGTACAAAATACACAGTATCGCCTTTTCTAACAACAACATCAAAGAATCCATTGTCATCTGAGTAGCCTATGAGTCCACGCCTAGAGCTTTTGATGCTTACCAATGGAATTGGTTTTAAGCTATCAGAGGTGAGTACCAAGCCGGTGAACAAGATGTAAGGATTATTGTTTTGGGGTTTGCGTTGAGCAAATAGGTGATTGCTAAGAAGAAGGAATACAAAGAGAGCGAATATCCCCCGAAAAGCCCCGAAACTCATATTTACGAAGATAATGAAAAATTAACTTAGGGCATCAACCAACCTACGAGGATGGAGAATAATACGACCAAGGGAGTAGAGATTTTCTTAGAATAAAGCATGATCACGGTGGTGGTAAGGACAAAAAGATGTGTAGATATTTTTGACGAAGGAAGATTTTGAATATTGATTAATAGTTGTTCGCAAAGAATGAGTGATGCGGCCAAGATGAAGCCAACGGAAACGGCAAATATTCCGGGTATAGATCTTTGCAAACCGGAGTAATTTTGCAATATGGACCAAATGGGATAGGCAAAAAGTACGAGAAGTATTCCGGGTAGAAAAACAGCAATAAGTCCAATGAACCCACCTAAAATTTGGCCCGATTCCTGATAGCCTGCATTTCTCATGGCTACGGCGTTGGTATAAACTGCTAGGTTGAAATTGGGTCCTGGTGTAGCTTGAATAGCTCCAATACCGGTATTCAATTCATCGAGGGTTAGTCTCTTTTTATGGTGCACGTACTGCTCCATTGTCATAGCTGCCAGCACGTTTCCCCCTCCAAAGGATAGGGCGCCCATTCGGTAGGTATTTTCAAAATAAACCACGGGTTGGAGCCATTTTGATTGAGTTTTATACTTGCTCAGCAATAAGCCACCCACACCTACAACTGTAAAGATGATGAAAAAAACAGTGAGGTTTCGCCATTTGATTTGAGATTTGGGAAGAATGGTTTTAGGGCCGGAGTATTTTCCAAATTTTGCGCTAATTAGGGCAGCCAAAACTACCCCAATGGGAAATATCAAAGGAGTATGTATGGCAAAGCCAAGAATACCAGAAACTATAAGTATGCCCCAATTTAGAGGTGTTTTTTCCATCCATTGGCTCATGCTTAGGAAGCCGTAAACCATGAATCCCACAACGGTTGCAGAAATGTATTGCAGTTGATGTGCTGACAAAAACTTGGGAGATAGGGCGAGCATTAACATGAGGGCTGCACCGGGTAATGCCCAAAAAAGAACGGTAATTATGGCTAGTTTAGGGCCACCCAATTTTAATCCAACCGTAGTAATGGTTTGGGTGGTGGTAGGACCAGGTAACAAATTACAAAATGCCGTGATTTCAATAAGGTCATCTTGACTGATGAAACGTTTGCGTTCAATCAACCGTTTTTTAAAATGAGGAAGGTGCATTTGCGGCCCACCGAAGGCAGTTAAACCGAGCCACAAAACCGTTTTCAGAAACTGAAATTGCTTGCCTTTTTGTATGTTTGTGGACTCATGCATAATTTCGACACTAAAATAGTCCAAAAATCACGAAACCCTTTGATTTTGTTGGGTTTTTTGTCAATTATTTTGACTCTAGGTTTAGTTGCTTGTACAAGTAATGGCAATTCTGGATCTGATTCAAAATTAGAACTTCGCAATGCCATGCAATTGAAATTGGATTCTGCTTGGTCACAATTGAATGATATTCGAGGTCAATTTCATTTCGAAATTGATGAGTTCGAAGAACGTAAAACAGAAATGGCGGCCCAAAGAATCAGAGCTAATTTCATACCTGGCAATGCTCTTACTGAAGATGATAAACTTCAATTCAACATATATAACGAAACATTCAGGGTTTATAAAACCGCAGCCAACCAATATAAGAATGCGGTATTAATGGCAGAAAATGCTTTTTACAACCTAAAAGGGCTTGAGACCCGTGTAAAGAAAGGAGATTTTGATCAAGATTTAGAGGGCTTCAAAGAGGAAATGAAGGGTTTGCAAAAAGAACTTGATGAGTGTGAGTTGAAAACTATTGATATTACTGATAGACTTGATACTGTAGAGCCCTCATATCAAAGGGTAAATGAACATGTGAATCAGTTGCTAGATCGACTGGTTCCTGAGAAACAATAGGTCTCTTTAAATCGTTCAAACACCACGTTGATGGCTTCATCTGTGGGGTGTGCTTGGTCGGGTTTGTAAAATTTCAGGTCTTTAAGTTCTTCTGTAACTATTTCATAACTAGGAAAATACTCTATTTGACCATTAGATTCCACGCAAATTTCATACAGCGCAGCTCTCAGAAGGGCTTTGCTAACTGAATTTGTTAATAGTCCATCTCTCAAATGTCTCACCGGCGAAACGGTAAAAATGAGTTTTGCCTTGGGATTTATTTTGGGGACGGTGTTTTTTATTTTTTCGAGGGATGTTTTGATTTCAGCTATGGTTAACTGCCGTTTGCTGAACTGATTTTGCGGCAGTTTTTGACAATTCCCAACCCATTGATTGTAACTTGTGTGTTCGTAAATGGTTGCTGTGCCTAATGTGATAAAAACGTGAGTGGCGTTGATTAGGTGTGATTTTGATTCAATCAGTTGATTCCTGATTTGTTCGGTAAGTGCAGATTTAGAGGTATTTTGAAACCGATTAGCAAACAGCAGACAATGAAAGTTCTGTTGATATTCAAAAAAGGGTGGAACCTCTGATTTGTAGAGGTATTCAATGGTTTCGGCCAATGCTGTAGGCGAAAAAATGGTGCCAAACGGATTGGAATAGGAAGGGATTTCTAACTGCAGGGCTCGTTGATGCATTTCTGCTGAAAAACAAGACCCCATGAAAAACAGATTCACGCATGCAAATTAGTCCTATTTTTGCTGATATGCACGCTTTGCGCAAGAAAGAGAACTTCCACATTGTGTTGTGGTTAGTGAAAGATTTTGCTTGGATTATGGATTACAAGATCTTGGGACTTTCCATGGCTATTCCTACGGTGTTGTTGGCCATTTATTTAACATGGTATTCAAGAGCGGATAAGACCGAGTTTGCGCACAATCTTGCGGTTATGTTTTGGATATGCGCCAATGTCATTTGGATGTTTGGAGAATTTTATTTGAATGATACCACGCGTTCAATTGCTCAGCCATTTTTTATAGCAGGTTTGGCTGTGCTTGGAATTCACTACATAACGAAAATCCCGCGAATGCGGGATCTCCGTTAACCAAACTAAACCAATAAAAAATAACAACTACAAGACGCTGAATTCAATAGAATGTTTTCTGAGTGTTCGTCATACTTGAGTCACAATCGGTAAAAAACATCTTCTAAAGAACGAGCTATAGTCTCTAAACACAAAAAGGGTGTTTATCCCCCAAAAAAAGATTGAAAAAGACCAATTTGGGTTAAATTTGCGGCTATGTTGGAGCAACAAGTCTATGTTCCGGTAAACAAGGTACGCATTGTAACGGCGGCTAGTTTATTCGACGGACACGACGCAGCGATTAACGTTATGCGTAGAATCATCCAGTCAACAGGATGCGAAGTGATTCATTTAGGTCATGATAGAAGCGTTTTGGAAGTGGTAGATACTGCCATCCAAGAAGATGCAAATGCCATTGCCATGACTAGTTACCAAGGCGGTCATATTGAATACTTTAAGTATATGTATGACTTGCTAAAGGAGCGCGGGGCTTCCCACATCAAGATTTTTGGCGGCGGTGGCGGAGTTATCCTTCCTGAAGAAATCAAAGAATTGATGGATTACGGCATCACTCGCATTTACTCGCCAGATGACGGAAGAGAGATGGGACTTCAAGGCATGATCAACGATTTGGTTCAGAAAAGTGATTTCCCCACCGGTCATAAGCTCAATGGTGAAGTCAAAAAGGTAATAGATCGTGACGGAGACTCTATGTCAATTGCAAGAATCATCACGGCGGCTGAAAATTATTCTGAGTTGCATGCATCGGTATTGGCCGAAATGCGCGACAAAGCGGCAGATATTAAAGTTCCAGTGTTGGGCATAACTGGAACGGGTGGTGCTGGTAAAAGCAGTTTGATTGACGAGGTTGTTCGCAGGTTCTTATTGGATTTTTCTGATAAGAAAATGGCCATCATTTCAATAGATCCCTCTAAGAGAAAAACAGGTGGAGCTTTGTTAGGAGATAGAATTCGCATGAATTCCATCAATCATCCTAGGGTATATATGCGCTCAATGGCTACGCGTCAAGCGAATTTGGCCATGAGTTCACACATTGATGATGCCGTTGACATTTTAAAGGTAGCGGGTTATGATTTAATCATTGTTGAAACCAGCGGTATAGGACAAAGCGATACGCAAATTACTGAGCATTGCGATGTAGCTCTTTACGTGATGACCCCTGAATACGGAGCAGCAACCCAACTTGAAAAAATTGATATGTTGGATTATGCTGACGTGGTTGCTCTCAATAAATTTGATAAACGCGGTGCATTGGATGCATTGCGTGACGTTCGTAAGCAGTTCCAACGAAATCATAAATTGTTTGAAGCTGACGTTGATACCATGCCCGTTTTTGGAACCATTGCATCTCAATTCAATGATCCAGGCATGAACAGTTTGTACCGTTGTTTGATGGATACAATTTCAGCTAAAACCGGTGCTAATATTGGAAGCAACTGGAAGTCAGACAATGAATTGAGTGAAAAAATATTCATCATCCCTCCGGCTAGAAATCGTTATCTTTCTGAGATTTCAGAAAACAATAGAGCTTACAACGCCACCGGTAAGGCTCAACAAAAGATTGCTCAACGAATGTATGCGATCAACGAAACGTTGAAGCAGATTACAGAGAGCGGAACTTCGTCAGATGTTTTAACTGTTGAGTTGAACCGGTTGTACGAACAATTGAACGATCAATTATCCCCAGAAAACAAGAAACTCATTTCGGATTGGGCAGAAGAGGCTCAAAAGTACCGCAATGAAGATTACATTTTCAAAGTGCGTGACAAGGAATTGCGCATTAAAACGCATACCGAAAGTTTGAGTCATTCGCAAATTCCAAAAGTTTCTACTCCGAAGTACGAAGCATGGGGAGATATTTTGCATTGGCGTTTGCAGGAGAATTTGCCGGGTCAATTCCCTTACACAGCTGGAATTTACCCATTCAAACGCGAAGGCGAAGATCCCACGCGAATGTTTGCCGGTGAAGGCAGTCCCGAAAGAACCAATCGTCGTTTTCACTATGTGAGTCAGGATATGCCCGCTAAACGCTTGAGTACGGCATTTGATTCAGTGACTTTATACGGTAGAAATCCAGATCTCAGACCAGATATTTACGGTAAAATTGGAAACTCAGGGGTGAGCATTTGTTGTTTGGATGACGCAAAAAAGCTTTACAGTGGATTCAATTTGGCTGACCCCATGACATCAGTATCGATGACCATTAATGGTCCGGCGCCCATGTTGCTGGGATATTTTATGAATGCTGCCATTGATCAACAATGTGAATTATACATCAGAAAAAATGGCTTAGAGTCGGAGATTAATGCTAAAATTGATGCCATTTATGCGGCTAAAGGACTTTCCCGCCCGGTTTACCATGGCGATTTACCTAAGGGTAATGACGGCTTGGGTTTGATGCTTTTAGGTGTAACTGGTGATCAAGTTCTTTCAGCAGATGTCTACAATGAAATTAAAAATTGGACCTTATCTCAAGTGAGAGGTACCGTTCAAGCCGATATTTTAAAGGAAGATCAAGCGCAAAATACCTGTATTTTTTCTACTGAATTCGCTTTGCGATTGATGGGAGATGTACAAGAATATTTCATTCACAATAAGGTTCGTAATTTTTACTCTGTGAGTATTAGCGGATACCACATCGCTGAAGCGGGAGCGAATCCTATTTCTCAATTGGCATTCACTTTGGCTAACGGATTCACTTATGTTGAATATTACTTAAGTCGTGGAATGCACATTGATGATTTTGCACCCAACTTGAGTTTCTTCTTTAGCAATGGAGTAGATCCTGAATACGCAGTTATTGGTCGTGTTGCTCGAAGAATTTGGGCCAAAGCCATGAAGAATAAATACGGTGGAAACGCTCGTTCACAGATGTTGAAATACCACATTCAAACATCGGGAAGAAGTTTGCACGCGCAAGAAATTGACTTTAACGATATCCGTACCACATTACAAGCATTGTATGCAATCTACGATAACTGTAATTCTCTGCATACCAATGCTTATGATGAAGCTATCACTACTCCTACAGAAGAAAGCGTTCGTCGTGCAATGGCCATTCAGTTGATTATAAACAAGGAATTGGGATTGGCAAAGAATGAGAATCCAATTCAAGGTTCATTTATCATTGAAGAATTGACTGATTTGGTAGAGGAGGCGGTATTGTCAGAATTTGACCGCATCACAGAACGTGGCGGTGTTCTTGGAGCCATGGAGACCATGTATCAACGCGGCAAAATCCAAGAAGAAAGCCTTTATTATGAAACCCTAAAACATACGGGTGAATATCCTATCATTGGAGTTAATACATTCTTGAGCAGCAAAGGTTCACCAACAGTTAGACCAGGCGAGGTTATTCGAAGCACTGAGGAAGAAAAGCAACAGCAAATTGACACCGTACACTTGGTAAAGAGGATGTACGGTGAGAATGCAGAACGCAATTTCAAAGACCTCCAGATAGCGGCTATTCGCAACGAGAATATGTTTGCTCAAATCATGGAAGCCGCGAAATTCTGCACCCTTGGTCAGCTCACAGAATCCATGTTTGAGGTTGGTGGGCAGTACCGGAGAAATATGTGATTATAGTCCATAGTCTGTAGCCCGAAGCCCGAAGACCAAAGACCAAAGACCAAAGTCCATAGTCGATAGTCGATAGTCGATAGTCGATAGTAAGGGACTACAGACAACAGACTTTGGACTGCAGACTACAGACTACAGACTAGTGACCAGAGTCCCGGTACCCGTTACCCGTTACCTGCTACCCGGTAGATGGTACCTATTTACATGGTGCGTTTTGCCAAGGACCGGCGTTGCTTACGTCTTTGAAGCCTTTTGATTCAAGCAACTCTTTTGCCTTGCCTGCACGTCCGCCGCTGCGGCACACTAAAACAATTTTATCATAGCCGCGGAGCGATTCCATTTTGCTTTCAAGTTCGTTGAGGGGGATCAGTGTGGTGCAATCTGCGTGACCGTCGTTGGTCCATTCTTCGGGGGTGCGAACATCTACAATGATGGTTTTTCCAGTTTTAGTGGTGTCATTAGGATTTGCAGTTTCTGAAATGACTGAAGCGGTGTTGGAATTTGGGGTTTCTGAGTTTGCAGAATTTGTGGTTGTTGAGCTACAGCTGATGGCGTATAATGAGGAAGCCATCATTAAAAGTGCGAATGCGATTTTTTTCATAATGGCGAAGTTCATCTTTTTTTTGTGGATTTGCGGTGACTAAAATCACTTAACAATATAATTAGTCGCAGGTGTGGCCACCTATATTTGTATGGTGGAACTAAGAATATCAGAATTGTTGGGATTAAAGCCTTGGCAGGTAAAGGCTGTGTTGGATTTGATTTCGGAAGGGGCAACGGTACCGTTTATGGCCCGATATAGAAAAGAGAAAACGGGGAACTTAGACGAGGTTGAAATTGGTAAGATCAAAGATGAAGCCGAACGTATTGATGTCCTCGAGAAAAGAAAACAAACCGTTTTAGATAAAATTGAGGAGCTTGGAAAGTTGACTCCAGAATTGAAGTCAGCCATTGAAAATTGTATAGATATTAGTCAGGTAGAGGATTTGTATTTGCCTTATAAAGCAAGGAGAAAGACGCGGGCAGATGTTGCTCGAGAAAAGGGGCTGGAACCTTTGGCGAAGGAGGTTTTTGAACAAAAAAATCAGAGAATTCTGCAACAACTTGATCAATTTATCAATGATCAGGTAGCCTCAGAGGAAGATGCTTTGGCTGGTGCTCGAGATATTATTGCGGAATGGATCAATGAAGATGTAGAGGTTAGGGCGCAGTTGAGGGACTTGTTTGAGAGCCAAGCAACGATTTCCTGTAAGGCGGCAAGAGGTAAAAAAGATGATGATGAAGCTCAGAAATTTAGGGACTATTTTGAACATAGCGAACTTTTGAAAAGATGTCCATCGCATCGGTTTTTGGCCATGAATAGAGGCGTTGATTTAGGGTTTTTGAAGGTCAGTGTAGAGCCCGATGAAGAGTGTGCAATTGCGCTTTTGAAAAGAAAGTTTTTGAAGGGATATTCAGATTTGACAGATCATGTGAAGACCGCCATGATTGATGCTTATTCGCGTTTGTTGCAACCCAGTTTGGAAAACGAAATGATATCTTTATTGAAGGAGAAATCAGATGAAGATGCGATTTCGGTATTTGCGTTGAATGCGCAGCAATTGCTGTTGGCATCGCCAGTTGGGCAAAAACCCCTGTTGGCCTTGGATCCGGGATTTAGAACGGGCTGCAAGTTGGTTTGCCTATCTGCGACGGGTGATTTGGTATTTAATTCAACGATTTATCCGCATGAACCTCAAAGGGAAGTGGTGAAATCCAAACAGATATTATTTGAAGCGATTAAAAAATACGGAGTTGAGGCTATTGCAATCGGAAATGGAACGGCCGGAAGAGAAACCTTATCTTTTGTGAATGAAGCATTGGGCGAGGCAAAGATGTCATCGGAGGTTTCGGTCTATATGGTTAATGAGGCAGGGGCGAGTATATACAGTGCATCGGAAGTTGCTAGAGAGGAGTTTCCGAATCAAGATGTAACGGTGCGCGGTGCTATAAGTATTGGTAGAAGATTGATGGATCCGTTGGCTGAATTGGTAAAGATTGATCCTAAAAGCATAGGAGTTGGTCAATACCAACACGATGTGAATCAAGCGTTGTTAACCAAACGTTTGCAGTCTGTAGTTGAGTCGGCAGTGAATAAAGTAGGAGTGAATTTGAATACAGCGAGCAAACATTTGCTATCTTATGTGAGTGGCTTGGGACCTTCGTTGGCGCAGAATATTGTGAATTACAGAAAGGAGAATGGAGCGTTTAAGAGCCGAGCTGAATTGAAGAAAGTACCTCGTTTGGGCGATAAAGCCTTTGAACAATGTGCAGGATTTTTGCGTGTAAGAGATGGTAAAAATCCGTTAGACAATTCATCGGTTCACCCAGAAAGATATGCGGTTGTTGAACAGATGAGTAAGGACATGGGTGTGAAGGTAAATGAGTTGATTGGACGCGAAGAGTTGGTGTCGAAAATAGAGGCTAAGAACTATGTTAATGAAAAGGAAAGTTTGGGGTTGTTGACGCTTCAAGATATCCTTCAGGAGCTAAAAAAACCTGGTTTAGATCCACGGGGAGAAGCGCAGAATATAGTGTTTGAAGACGGGGTGAAGTCTATCAATGACCTGGAGATTGGAATGGAACTTAACGGAATAGTTACCAATGTAACCAACTTCGGAGCATTCGTAGATATTGGTGTGAAACAAGATGGGTTGGTTCATATCAGTCAACTTTCAAAGCAGTTTATCAAGCATCCATCGGAGGCGGTTTCTTTAGGACAGCAGATTAAAGTGCGGGTTACTGAGGTTGATTTGCAGCGCAAGAGAATCGGGCTTACGGCGAAGTTTTAGTACCTTTGTATTATGTCAAGCGAAAAGATATCAGGTCCAAGGCCGGTGAAATCGCCAACCGGCAATCAGTTGGTTTGCAAAGGCTGGGTTCAAGAGGCGGCATATAGAATGTTGCACAATAATTTAGATCCAGATGTAGCCGAGCGTCCCGAAGATTTGATTGTTTACGGTGGATTGGGAAAAGCGGCCCGCAACTGGGAGGCTTTTGACAATATTTGTAAGGCATTGATTGATTTGAACGACAATGAAACATTGATGATTCAAAGCGGTAAGCCGGTAGCGATTTTACCGACGCATAAAGATGCTCCTAGGGTATTGATTAGCAATAGTCAGTTGGTTCCTAATTGGGCTAATTGGGATCATTTCAGAGAGTTAGAGGCCAAAGGATTGATGATGTACGGTCAAATGACGGCCGGTAGTTGGATTTATATTGGTTCTCAGGGAATAGTTCAGGGCACTTATGAAACCTATGCTGAATGTGCGCGCCAACATTTTGGTGGTACGTTAAAGGGTACATTGAATGTGACCGCAGGATTGGGAGGTATGGGTGGAGCTCAACCTTTGGCAATCACCATGAATGAAGGTGTGGCTTTGGTTGCGGAAGTGGAAGAATGGCGCATTAGAAAGCGTTTGGAAACCCGTTACTTAGACGTCATGTGTCGGGAAATTGATGATGCCATTGATAAAGCTTTGATAGCTAAGAAGGAAGGTGCAGGTGTGAGTATTGGGGTTTTATGCAATGCGGTTGATTTGCTCTCGAGGATGTTGGAACGCGGAATTATTCCAGATACATTAACTGATCAGACATCGGCGCACGATCCTTTAATTGGTTATTATCCCGAAGGGATGGACGTTGAAGCCGCTGATAGATTGAGAAAAAATGACCCTGAAAAATACGTTGATTTGAGTTACAACACCATGGCGAGACACGTTGAGCTGATGTTGGAAATGCAACAAAAAGGCGCAATCGTATTTGACTACGGGAATAATTTGAGAGGTAGAGCTTTGGAGCGTGGAGTGAAAAATGCCTTTGATTTTCCCGGATTTGTACCTGCTTATATTCGTCCGTTGTTCTGCCAAGGTAAAGGTCCATTTAGGTGGGTTGCTTTGAGCGGTGATCCTGAGGATATTTACAAGACAGATAAGAAAATTTTAGAGTTGTTTCCTGAAGATGCAGGATTGAAGAGATGGATCAGTATGGCTCAAGATCGTATTGAATTTCAGGGATTGCCGGCCAGAATCTGTTGGATTGGACAAGGTGCTCGTCAAAAAGCGGCTTTGGCATTCAATGAAATGGTTAGAAACGGTGAGTTGAAGGCTCCCATTGTTATTGGAAGAGACCATTTAGATACGGGTTCGGTTGCTTCTCCAAATAGGGAGACAGAAGCCATGTTAGATGGTTCAGATGCAGTGGCCGATTGGCCAATTCTAAATGCCTTGGTAAATACTGCAGGTGGAGCGAGTTGGGTGAGTTTGCATCACGGTGGTGGTGTGGGTATGGGATACTCTATCCACTCAGGAATGGTTATAGTTGCTGACGGAACGGCTGATGCGGATGAGCGTTTACGCAGGGTCTTGCACAACGATCCAGGGATGGGTGTTGTTAGACATGCTGATGCTGGCTATGAAATTGCAAAAGAAACAGCCAAGCAGCACGGCCTAGACTTGCTAGAAAGATTAAAGAATAAGTAATCATAAAAAAGGCTTCCCTCGGGAAGCCTTTTTTATATAAGTCTATAAATGTGATTATCTCTTTGCTGGGATTTTCACGTCTGGCAACTCCACTTTATCAGCGGCTGGTTGGTTTTGTGAAGCGGCTTTTTTCCCGCCGTTGTACGAAGAAGCAATCAAAGAAACGATTACAATTAAGATTGCACCGCCCCAAGTTACTTTTTCAACGATATCGGTTGTTTTTTCTACTCCAAAAATTTGATTTCCTTGTGAGAAGTTAGATGCCAACCCGCCTCCTTTGGGATTTTGAACTAAAATCACCAAAATCAACAAGATGGAAACGATTGCGGCTAAAATGAGTATCCAATTCATGATAAATTATTTTCTTTTTTTATTTGATCAATAAGGTTTGCAAAGTAAGGCTTTTTTTCGGGAAATTTCAAACTCAACTGTTCATAGGCATCTATTGCCTTTTCGAAGTTTCCTTGTTTGGTGTAAATCTTTGCCAATGTTTCAGTTACGATTTTGTTTGAAATTACTTCACTTTTTTTCATGGCTTTTTCAGGGGTATAAAATTCCTGTTTGGGCCTTGAGATACTGGGTTTGGTCTTCAAGAACTTCTCAATGAGATCTTCTTTCCGTTCCATTGGTTTGTTTACAGGTGTATTTTTTTGAACGCTTCCCGCATTCAACCAAGCGTAAAAGTCAGATGATGCCACCTGTTTGGGTTCATCGGGTTCTGGTGCAGGGTATAAGTCTTCTAAATTATAGACAGGTGCAACCAATTTAACGGGTTTAATTTTGGCTTCAATTTCCTCGGTTTCTTCTATGGGAAGGCTGTCTATAGGTTCAATCTTGGCAGTTTCTATTTCCAATTCAAAAGTATCTTCCTCAAGAGGTTGTAGTGAGGGGTTGATGGCTTCGTTATATTGGGTATCAGGTAGAGGGTCTTGGGTAGCAGGTAGTTGGTCTTGGGTAGGGGGTAGAGGGTCTTGGGTAGGGGGTAGAGGGTCTTGGGTAGCAGGTAGTTGGTCTTGGGTAGGGGGTAGAGGGTAAGGGGTTTTGGGAGATTTAAAGAGGTAGTCTTGGAGCCATTGGCGGTTGTGGATGCGGAGGGAAGTTTGGTGGAGGGTGTTTTCTAGACGGAAGTCGTTTTTTTCTAATTGGTAAGAGGTTAGCGCTGCGAACGGCCATGCGAAATAGGGAAATTCCTTGCATAATTGCATCAACTCCATAGCTGAGCTAGCGTCTATGACTTTGGGTTGATTCAATATTTTTTGGAGTTCTTGGGCGTTCATTTTGGTATCAGATTGAAATGAATAATTACCAATCTAAAGCGATTGCGGCAAATATCTGTTGAACAATGATTTCAGTGAGTTCTTGTGATAGTGATGATTCTACGCTGCTGAATTCAGTTGAGGCTTCGAAGGTTGTAGAGGATGTGAAATCTCTGCTGAAGTCTTTTTCTGGATATTTCGGACAAGTAAAATCAACGGTGATGGTAATGCTGAATTGTGTTTGAGCAGCACCTGTTTGGGCGTTGAGCGCGGCGGGGGTTATTTCGTAGCGTTTGATGACGCCCGACATTTGATAATCGCCGTCTTCCGACTTGAGATTTAAGGTGGTTTCTGTTTGGAATTTGGTTTTTAGCTTTTCAGTGAGGTCAACAGAAAGGCTAGGATTTACGTATGAGGCTTCGTTGGAGAAAAATCCAACACTAAAAGTTTTTACATCATCTGGGATGTTTGCACCTCTAAAATTATAGATGCCGCATGATGAGGTCAATAGTGCAATAGTTGCAATGAGTATTTTGTACATTGACTTCATTCTAGGTCGTATTGTTTGATTTTGCGGTATAAGGTTCTTTCAGAAATTCCGAGATCGTCTGCGGCTTTTTTCCGTTTTCCATTGTTTTTGGTGAGGGCCAAACGGATCATTTCAATTTCTTTGGCCTCTAAACTCAAGGTAGTGTCAATTTCTGAGGAATAGGTCTCAGCTTCTATGAAATCATTGTCATCATCATCAGAAGAAGAATTGAATGTGGGAGTTTCGTATTCATGAACTCTGCTGGTTTCGTTGGGAAGCTGAAGTCTATTGGGAGTAGAAGTATCTTGATTGTAGGAGGGTGTTGAGTTAAAGTTTGGTGAGGAATTGGATAAGGGATCGTTGTTTTCGAGGAGCCCAAAAACCACTTTTTTTAGGTCATTTACGTCTCTGCGAAGTTCAACCAGCACTTTATAAAAGATGTCACGCTCACTCATACCTTCGTAGTTTCCATCCATTTTGCCGAGTAAAATGGGGAGTTGTGATTCTACTTGTGGAAGATATCGCAAAAGAGTAGGGGTATCAACCAAATTTGATGATTCCAGCACGCAGATTTGTTCGGTTACGTTTTTGAGTTGGCGAATATTTCCAGGCCAAGGATACTCAGAAAGTACGCGCTGGGCATCTGGGGTCAATTCTAAAATGTTTCGGTGATGGGTTTCAGCAAAATCGGAACTGAATTTCAAAAACAGCAAATAGGTATCTTGTTTTCTATCAAGGAGTTTAGGTACACGAATTGGCACAGTAGCAAGTCGGTAGTACAAATCTTCTCTAAACTTACCCATGCGAGCACGTTCTAGAAGGTCTCTGTTTGTTGCCGCAACAATGCGTACATCCGTTTTTTGGACAGCAGAACTACCTACTTTAATGAATTCTCCGTTCTCGAGAATTCGCAGGAGTCGTGCTTGAGTTCCCAGGGGAAGTTCGCCCACTTCGTCGAGGAAGATGGTTCCTCCATTTACGCTTTCGAAATAGCCTTTTCGTTTATCTGTAGCACCGGTGAAAGCACCTTTTTCATGTCCAAAAAGTTCACTGTCAATGGTCCCTTCGGGAATGGCACCGCAGTTAACGGCAATAAAGGGCGCGTGTTTGCGGTTGCTTAAATGATGAATGACCTTCGAAAAGCTTTCTTTTCCGACACCGCTTTCGCCCTGAATCAAGACGTTCATGTCAGTAGGTGCAACTTTGGTGGCGGTTTGCAAAGCGGCATTCAACAAAGGGCTGTTTCCAATAATACCAAATCGTTGTTTTACCTGCTGCAAATCCATATCTATTTACAAATATACTATAAACTGACAAAATGGCACATGGTTTAGATGTGAATAAACTGTTTAGGAACAAAGAAGTTTAAGCAATAGATTTGAAGTCATTCATCATGGATTTAGACGATTTAGAGGCCGAATTAACATCCCCAGAAGAACAGTCGAATGAAAATTCGAATGATACTACTGTTGGGGGAGTGGTGAAGCCCGTAGCAGGGCTCTTCAAAGATTGGTTCGTGGAATATGCGAGCTACGTAATTTTGGAGCGTGCTATTCCTGCTTTGGAGGATGGTTTGAAGCCGGTTCAGCGCAGAATTCTTCATGCCATGAACGAGATGGATGACGGTCGCTTCAATAAGGTTGCCAACATCATTGGTGCTACCATGGCTTATCACCCGCACGGTGATGCTGCAATTGGCGATGCCTTGGTGAATATTGGCCAAAAAGATCTGTTGATTGATACTCAGGGTAACTGGGGTGATGTTCGTACCGGTGACTCTGCTGCCGCGCCACGTTATATCGAAGCTAGATTGTCAAAGTTCGCCAAAGAAGTGGCTTTCAATGATAAGACCACCGAATGGCAACGCAGTTACGACGGCAGAAAACGCGAGCCCATCAATTTACCCATGAAATTTCCTTTGCTTTTGGCTCAGGGAGTTGAGGGTATTGCTGTGGGGTTGTCTACGAAGATCATGCCCCACAATTTTATTGAATTGTGTGAAGCTAGCATCCAGATTTTAAGGGGTAAAAAAGTTGAGATTTTTCCAGATTTTCTTACAGGAGGATTGGCTGATTTCTCGGGATATAACGACGGAAAAAAGGGAGCCAAAGTTCGAATCAGAGCGAAAATTGAAGAGAAAGATAAGAGCACGCTTCTCATAAAAGAGATTCCCTTCGGAACCACCACGGGCAGCTTGATTGAGAGTATTATCAAAGCCAGTGATAACGGAAAAATCAAGGTAAAGAAGGTCATAGATAATACAGCGAGAGACGTAGAAATTGAAATTCAATTGGCTCCAGGTATCAGCCCTGACATGGCCATCAATGCATTGTATGCGTTTACAGATTGTGAGGTTTCGGTATCGCCGTTGTCTTGTGTGATATTTGAAGATCGCCCGCTTTTTGTGGGTGTCAGTGAGATTCTCAAGGCGAGTACAGATAATACGCTCAGATTGCTCCGAACCGAGCTGGAAATTCAGTTAGGTGAGTTAGAAGAGAAATGGCATTTTTCGTCCCTCGAAAAAATATTCATCGAAAATAGAATCTACCGTGATATTGAAGAATGTGAAACGTGGGAGGCGGTGCTTGAAGCAATTGATAAAGGACTTGATCCTTTTAAAAAGTTGCTACACCGCGAGGTAAATCAGGATGATCTGATTCGCTTGACGGAAATTAAAATAAAGAGAATTTCGAAATTTGATGCCTTTAAGGCAGATGAGTTGATTCGCGGAATTGAGAATGAAATTGATGAAGTGAAGCACCATTTGGAGCACATTGTCGATTTTGCGGTTGAATATTTCAAGCAGCTCATTAAAAAATATGGCGCAGGCAGAGAGCGTAAAACAGAGATTCGTGTATTTGATAACATCGAAGCAAATGTTGTAGCGGCCGCAAACGTGAAGTTGTATGCAAACTTCGAAGAAGGATTTGTGGGTACAGCTCTCAAAAAAGATACTTTCGTAACAGACTGTAGCGATATTGATGATATCATTGCCTTCCGAAAGGATGGCTCCTACTCGGTGGCTAAAGTGACTGACAAGCATTTTTACGGGAAGGACATTATTCACGTAGATGTTTGGCGCAAGGGTGACGAACGCACCACATACAACTTAGTTTATTGGGACGGCAGTGCTAAAAAAGCCATGGCAAAACGTTTCAATGCTACCGGTTTGATTCGTGAAAAAATGTACAACATGGCGAATGAGCATGCTAAGTCGACCGTATTGTATTTCACATCCAACGCCAATGGCGAAGCAGAAAAAGTGACCATACATTTGAGTGCATCAGCAAACGCGAGACTCAAGAGTTTTGAATACGATTTTGCCAAATTGGCTATTAAAGGAAAGAGTGCTTCTGGAAACCAAATCACTAAGTACCCTGTTAAGCGAGTTGATCTTAAAGAAAAAGGCGGCTCTACCTTAGGTGGGGTGAAGATTTGGTGGGATGATTTAACCGGTAGACTGAATGGCGATGAAAAGGGTAAATTCCTGGGCGACTTTAACGGCGAGGACCGTATTCTTGTCATCTACAAAGAAGGAAGTTACGAGATCACAAATTACGAGTTGATCAATCGTTATGAACCGGCTGATGTTTATCATATTCAAAAGTTCTATGCAGATTTGCCACTTCAGGTAGTTTATTTGGACGGAAAATCAAAGAACCATTTCGTAAAGCGCTTCATCATTGAAACAAGCACTTTAGAGAAGAAATTCATATTTATATCGGAAGAAAAAGGTTCTCAGCTCATCGCTTGCTCCTTGTCTAATCCTTCATTGATTCAGCTCACAACTGAGAACAAGAAGAAGGAAAAAGAAGTTTCCGAAGTGAACCTGACCGAATTTATGGATGTCAAAGGGTGGAAAGCTGTAGGAAATCGATTGAGCTTTGACCTTGTCAAAAAGGTGCAGCTATTAACCCCAATGGAGGGAGCACCTGAGGTCATAGATGAACCGTTGAATGAAGATATTTCGGATGATTTACAGGATGATGATCATTCGTCTGATGATGACTCACAATTCCCTGAGCCACCTGAT
Source organism: uncultured Rhizobium sp. (assembly GCA_964408945.1). Taxonomy (GTDB): domain Bacteria; phylum Bacteroidota; class Bacteroidia; order NS11-12g; family UBA955; genus VMCP01. Next base: position 79,029 of record CAYPBJ010000007.1, read on the forward strand.
GCAGGGTTGTCTGATAATGGGCAATT
>CAYPBJ010000007.1:79154-88344 GCA_964408945.1 uncultured Rhizobium sp.
ATGACTCACAATTCCCTGAGCCACCTGATGCAGGGTTGTCTGATAATGGGCAATTGAATTTATTGTAAATGGTAGCTGGTACTTGGTACTTGGTACTTGGTAGAGGGTAGAGGGTAGAGGGTAGAGGGTAGAGGGCTACGGGCTACGGGCTACGGGTATCGGACCACGGACTACTGACTACGGACCACCGACCACCGTCCACCGACCACCGACCACGGACTACTGACTACTGACTACGGACCACTGACCGGCAACCAGCTACCATGTACCAGCTACCAACGACCATGTACCATGTACCATGTACCATGTACTCATTTCCGGCTGGAAGAAAAAGCAATGACAACACTTAAAAATATTCCCATGATGGATTGTCCTAGCATAGATTGTTCAAGGTAATTGTCGTGGTTAAAGTATTCATGGGCGGATGCCTTGTCATGGAGGCCATTAGTGACTGAGTAGTTGATGAAGTCTTTGTAGAAATTGGGATTGATGAAATTCTCGAAAATCCAAAGTCCTACGGGAGAGAGGGCAGTGTTGAATGCCGTTAGTGTTAATCCGAAGAAGAGGGCGTGCGCAAATGTGATATTGCCGCCGCTTTTGAAACGGTATAGTTGAGTGGATTTTGCGGTAATGAAAATGATTAAGATGGGTAAAATCATGGTAATGTACTGGTGGTAGGCTATGAATTTACCGTGAAGCCCGATCAATTTCTCAAAGGCCAACCAAGTGGTTGATACTATGAAGATGAAAACCGATACGGTTAACGCTGATCGAATCATGTGGCCAATCTATCGAATCTTGTGTATAATTCAAAGGATTGGCTAAAATTCTTTACAAACAGTAATTTATGATTGTCTTATCCATTTGACAAAATCTTTCCAAGTAGGCTTTTTGCCGTAAGAAAGTATGCCAATTCGATAAATTTTAGCTGAAAGCCAGACCATCAATATAAAGGTGAGGGCGAGCAGGGTAAAACTTGCAATGATTTCCGAAAGTGGCACACCAAAAGGAGCTCTAACGGCCATGACTACCGGACTGGTTAGTGGAATCATGGAGAAGATTTTAGCCAATTTGCCGTGTGGTGCTTGGAAAACTACTGATTGGGCGATGATGAATCCGAAAACTAAGGGGAGGCTGACGGGCATCATGAATTGTTGAACGTCTGTATCTTGATTAACGGCTGAACCTATGGCAGCGAAGATGCTGGAATAGAGGAGATATCCCCCGAGGAAAAATAGCAAGAAAACAATTCCAATTTCCCAATAAGGAAGGCTGTGAAGCTGTGAGATGAGTTCCAAGCCCTTGTTTGAATTGGTTAAGCCATTGGGAGTTTCTAGACCTTGAGGGATGCTGGTATTGCCAATTTTAAGGAAGGCAGAAGCCCCCGAAATGAGCGCCACAGTAAGAATAATCCAAGCGAAGAATTGTGAAAGACCCACAAGGGCAACGCCTAAAATTTTGCCCATCATCAATTCAAATGGTTTGACTGAACTTACAATTACTTCCACTATGCGGTTGGTTTTTTCTTCCATCGCAGAGCGCATAACCATGGAGCCGTAAATGAAGATGAACATGTAAATGATCAATGCCATTGCAAAGCCAATTCCGCTTTTGATGCCTGTGGCGCTTGATTCAGTATTTCCGGAATCACCTATTTCAAGGCTATTGATGCCTCCAATGACTTCTGCAGAGTCTAAAGTGGCTTTGTTTATTCCTTGGTTTTGTAGGATTTTTTGACGGATTTCGTCTTTGATGAATCCTTCGATGGCGCTATTTTGAGTGAGAGACAATGAACCATTGCTGATCAATTCAGAACTATCGAGGCTTTGGAGGTCAAGATCATTGATGTTGAGCCAGGCATCAGCTGTATTGTTTTGAATGGATGCAAGAATGGAGTCTCTATTTTGATTGGTTTTAATGAACAGGAACTTATCGTGATTTAGGGTTGTTTCTCCGGGTCTGATCCAATCTTTTTGAGTAGATAAATAAATGGTTTGGGTTCTGTTATCTTCGGCGCCTTGCGTGGCGAAATAAATGGCTCCGGCATAAAATGCAACCATTAAAACCGGACCTAAAAAGGTCATAATGATGAACGATTTGTTCTTGATTCGGGTGAGATATTCCTTTTTTAGGACAACTAGGATATTTTTCATGCGGTTTTAACTTGGTCTACAAAAATTTGATGCATAGAAGGTACATATTCTTGGAATCCAATCATTTGAAGGGTTTCTTGAGCCCATTTGATGAGTTCTTGGACTTGATTGGGGTCTATGACTTGAACCCTGATTTTTAGGTGCCCAAATTCAGAAAACTGGATGTTTTCCAAGGTAGCCCAATGAGGGAGTTGGGCAGGTATCTCTGTTGATTGGAAATGAATATCGTATTGGTTGTTGAAATAAGACCTGCGCACTTCGTTGATGGCGCCGTCAAGTACTTTTTTGCCTTTGTGAATAATGGCTAATCTGTCGCAGAGCTCCTCTACATTATCCATTCTATGCGTAGAGAACAAGATGGTGGTTCCACCTTTTTTAAGTTCAATGATTAAATCTTTAACCATATCAGCATTTACAGGGTCGAAGCCGCTGAAGGGCTCATCTAAAATCAAGAATTTGGGTTGGTGCAAAATGGTGGAAATGAACTGTATTTTTTGAGCCATTCCCTTAGATAATTCTTCCATTTTTTTATCGGCCCAATCAACGATATCAAGGCGTTTCAACCAGAATTTCACTTGTTCTTTTGCCTGAGAACGTTTAAGTCCTTTGAGTTCCGCAAAATATAGCAATTGATCAACCACTGACATTTTTCGATACAATCCGCGCTCTTCGGGCATGTAGCCAATAAATGGAATATGCTTGCTTGTGAGGGGTTCGTTATGGAACAATATTTGCCCACGGTCAGGCGTTGTAACGGTAGACAGCATTCGCATGAGGGTGGTTTTCCCTGCGCCATTAGGTCCTAAGAGCCCGAAAATACTGCCTTCTTTGATTTCTAGGGATATGTCATCGTTGACACAGAATTCATCGAAATACTTGTATAGATGTTCTACTCGAATCATTTAAGTACGAATGTAGGGAATTGATGGATATTCTGCTGTTAATCTCGATGAGTTAACATACTTTATCGGCAGCATAACTCGCACAAAGGCTGTATGGTTTTGTTCTGGCCACATATCCCATAGATTCAACCAAGCCAACTGCGGCTCTAACCACATCGTTTGATTTGAATCTTGGGTCAGGATTAAGATCTAAATCTATGAAGGTAGGTTTAGGAATTCCCAATTCTACCAGTTCATTGGCTAAGTTCACGGAAATTTCAACTTCATGCCATAGTCTATTCCAACGCTCTTTTATTCGGGGTAGTCGTTTTTTAGAGTAAAGCACATGGCCACCTTTTCTGGGTTTATATAAAACTACCACTACCGCGTAAATGGTTTGCGAATCTCTGTTTTTAGAGTCACATCCAATGATGATTTGGGTATCTTTGTTCTCTAACAGATATGCCTTGAGATATTCTACCAAATCAACGGGAAAATCAGTTTGAAGAATCCTAAATTGCATATCAACGAATATAGTCAATAAATGTGTAATTAGCGAATCTTAACGTTTATATATCAATAAGATAATTTAGTAGTTTAAATATGACGGTCTACGAATATATAACAGGGTTTCCTCCAGAAGTGCAAGAGAAAATGATGTCAATTCGATCATGGATTTTGGAGTTGGTTCCTTCTGCGGAGGAGTTAATTTCTTACGGAATGCCCGCATATAAATACAACAAAAAGCCCTTGATTTATTTCGCGGGATACAAGAACCACATAGGGATTTATGCTACACCAAATACCCACGAGGCATTTGCAGAAAGGTTGAAAATCTACAAGCAGGGGAAAGGGTCGGTTCAATTTCCCTTGGGAGATGCGCTTCCTGAAATATTAATTAAAGAAATGATTCAGCACAGAAAGGAGACTTTAAAATGAAAGTATGGATTGCTGTTGTATTGGGATTACAGTCTTTTTTTGTCTTCGCTCAGGCATCTAATAATCCTCAGGCATATAACCTTGAAGAACTTCAATCAATCATTGACTCTGCACATGTGAAAGGGACTTTATTGATTTACGATGAGAATCAAAATTCTATATACTGCAATGATTACTTAGACTGTCAAATTGGATATTTGCCTGCCTCCACTTTCAAAATATGCAATACTTTGATTGGTTTGGAAACGGGGGCGATTAAATCTAAAGATTCCTTGTTTTATTGGGATGGGAATAAGCGCATGTTTTCCATTTGGGAGCGTGATATGAATTTGCGGGAAGCGTTTCAAAGTTCATGTGTTCCGTGTTTTCAGGAAGTGGCTCGAAAAATAGGTCCTCGAGAAATGAAAGAATGGCTTTTAAAACTTAAATACGGGAATAATATTGAAATCAACGAGGAAAATATTGATCAGTTTTGGTTAAAAGGCGAATTCAGGATTTCAGCAGAAGAACAAATAATTTTCTTGAAGTCATTGTTGAATAAAAGGCTGCCAATATCCCCAGAAACACAAAACCAAATGTGGGAAATCATGCAGGTAGACGGAGATTCTTCGCTGTTTGCAAAAACTGGGTGGACGCAAGTAGAAGGAAAGGACCAGGGATGGTATGTAGGAATTAGGAAGTTTGATTCTAATAATTACATTTTCGCGCTTCACATAGAGAATATTGATAATCCTGATTTTATGAATGCGAGAAAAAGAATTGCTCTAGAGGGACTGGAATTTGTTATTCAACTTGAAGAACAAAGCGAGTGAAATTTTGATGGTATTCTTCGAATCCAAGTCCGTTTCCTGAAGTTTTGGGATTGTCTTCTTTGATTTTTTCACCCAAAGCAGGGTAGGCTTTGATCACCGCAAGAATCATTGAAATCATGTTTGGGGTTTCCATTTCGGTGAAATATGAGTAACGCTTTTCGATTGTTTGAAAATGCAGATTGGGGTTCTTTTCTATGAGTTTCAAACCCGTGGCAGAGTCTTTGATGGCGAAGCCCGCAAACGATCTTAATTTCTCTTCTTCGACAGAAGCGGGATCGTCAAAATACACTCCCACGAATAAGGATGAATCTAGTTTTTCACCTTGTTGGATTTGTTTGACTTTGTCAAAAACAGTAGCAATTTTCTGGTATGAACCTTTATGATCTAGGCCAATGAGCAAATGTCCTCCTTGTTGCCCCGTTTGAACTTCAACTGTTTTAAAAGCACCATTGTATGCAAGGGTAGAGAAAATGATCACACCAATCGATGCGATCATGATGGTAGCGATTTTGAGGTATTTCATAGCCTTACAAAGGTAAATATATATCTTTGTTTTATGGAAATGATTGAAATTGAAGTGGTGGTGAATGCGCCCTTAAACGTTGTTTGGGATTGTTTCAATTCCAGTAAACACATTGTGGGTTGGAACTTTGCATCTGATGATTGGCATTGTCCAGAATCTGAAGTCGACTTTAAAATAGGGGGAAAGTTCAGTAATAAAATGTCAGCCAAAGACGGGTCATTTAGTTTCGATTTCTGGGGATATTACCGCGAGATCGTTCCTCAGTCTCGCTTGGTTTTTAGCTTGGGCGAAGACCTTGGAGAGAGCAGAATGGTTGAAGTGGAATTTCAGGAAGTGGCAGATGGCATCAAAGTGATGGAGAAATTCACTCCCGAAGACCAGAATTCAGCTGACTTGCAAAAACAAGGATGGCAAATGATCTTGAATAATTTCAAGAATTATTGCGAGAATTTAGGATAGATTTACTTTCCACCTTCCGGAATTCCTAGCAACGGGGTTTTCCCATCTGTAATAATTACCTTTGAATTGTTGCTGTTTGAAAGTGATTTGAACGCTTCAATTTGATTGTTTTTTAACACCTCTGGGGTAAGGGACTTAGAAATCATTTCATTGGCTTTTGCGTTTGCATCCGCTTCGATTTTTGTAGCATTTGCAACCCCTTCAGCGCGAATTTTATCAACTTCGGCAAATCCTTGAGCGGCGATGATGACTGCTTGTTTTTCACCTTCCGCGGCTATTGCTTTTCTCTCAGCCTCTAATTTCTCTTTTTGTTTGGTGAATTCCATGCGCTGGGCTTCTTGTTCGGCTCTGAGTTTCTCTTCTATGGCAGCAGATAATCCCGAAGGAAGGCTGATTGATTTTAAAAGTACATTTTCCACTACAAATCCTTTATCGCCAAGAACAGCCATCATGGTGTCACGAATGTTTCGCTCTATTCGCGCACGTTCGCCGCTATGCATATCCTTAGCAAAAAACTTGGAAGTTACATCGGCAGCGGCAGATCTAAATACAGGCAAAATCACCACTTCTTCGTAGTTCATGCCAATGTTTTTTATTACATCAGGTCCTGCATTTTTCTCGATTCTGTAAAGAATTGAAATCTCTGATTGTATGGTTAGACCTTCTTTGCTTGGCAGCGGAAGTCGAACTTCTAAATTAACTGTTCTGATTGGAAGTCTTAAAATGGTAGAAACAAAAGGATTATAAAACTGAATACCAGGGTCATACGCTTTGTCATTGAGTTTACCCAATCTACGTTTTACTCCAGTTTCTCCAGGTTGAACAATGGTACAAGAGCTGATTAATACAGCAGCAATGGTTGTGATGCTCAAAATATTCTTCATAGTGCTGAAAAATAATTAAGTAAATATACGAATCGTGGGGGTAATCGTTGAAAACGACAAAGTTTTGGACGAGATTCCTTGAATAGAGATAAATAAATCTACTCAGCCCCGTCGCTTTTAGCTCTGGAAACTGCTTTATTACCAACAGATTTACCCATTTTCATGCCCACTTCAATATCGCTGCGATAATGTATAGCACCTATCAATCTACTTTTACTTGCTTCTTCTGCCATAGCGTTGTATTGTGATGATTTTAAGCCATTAATATGCGAGAGAACTGTTGCTGCAGCGCCGCTAAATGTACTATGTCCGCTCACATACGCAGGGAAATTAGGAACTCCAGTTAGAGTTTTAATTTTTGGATTCATTTGGCTTGGGCGGGGATTGAAGTAGAAATATTTAGCATCCCAACAGCAAATAGCAGCATCAAACATGGCCATATTTAATAGGGCCAAATTTCGTGCCCAACGAATTTCACTGAAATTCAATTGTACAAAATCTTCACAGGCAATGGCGTTCCAATGTCCGGGTGGCGTATAAGTTCCTGCACCATCGCCCCAAAAATGAACCACTCTCATATTTTCGCGAGTAGCATTTTGGCTATATTCGAGAACTTCATTGAGTTCTTTTTGGAATTGCTCTGAAGATGTAGAAGGCGGAGGTGATGGTCTTCCGTTCACTACTTCTGAAGTATCTAGTAAAAATCCAATGGTTCTTCCGAATAACGGCAACATGGGAGGTCTAGCGGGTGATTCAAGGCTCTTCCAAGGTATTTCACCTCTATTTTCTGTTGTTGTTACAAAAAGTTGCCAATCAGAAGGCGTGCCAACGGCTTTCCCTGCGCGGTCTTTTCGGGCTCGGTCAATGAATTTTTGGGCAACTTGCTTGCCCAGCTTTAATCCAGCTTCAATCTCACTGCGTACATTGTATCCTCCGAAAAGGCGGCTATTAATGCAATCGATGAGTTTAGATTGTAAAAAATCTTGTTCTCCGGGAAACAATTGACTTAACATTGCGACACTCGCTCCAGCAATTACTGCTTGTTCACTTGGATAGGCGAAGTCGTTTATTTCAGGTCCTTTTAGCTTGATGTTAGGGTCGATCTGATAAGGTCTCAGCCTTTTGAATTTATACTTGTAGTGATAGGCAATAACTAAAGCATCGTATTGCGCGGCACTAACATATGCATAAGCTCTTGCAGCATAAGGTGGATTAGCAAAGGGAAACAATGGGTATGCAAGTGGGTTGTTTGGGTTTGGAATAGGGTATGTGCCATCTTGATTTTGGTAGGGTGGTAAATTGTACTTTGCCACCAATTCTCTTAATATTTCGTTCCACCTTAAAACGCTTCCCGCACTCCAGTAATTTAAATTATTTAATTCTGATAGTTCATTTTTTGCTTGGATACTTTTTATCTCTTGCAGTTCAAGTTTATAGTTTTGAGATGCAATTGATTCTGGAGTTTCTATTGCAAATTCTTCATTGTTTGTAAGCAGAATTGGAAGCCATTTACCACCTGTGGTATCTAAATTTAATGGTGAAAGAGGTGCGAATGTTAAGTTTCTTTCATTGATTTCTTTGTTGCAGCCCACCGACATTATCGCAACAATGAAAATGTATCCTATATTATATGTAAAACGGCTAAAATTCATATTGATATACTAAGCCTGAATACCATGAAAAGGATTTACCCACGTTTTTACCAAAAACCGTTTGAGTCAAGCCCCCAAGTGCACTGAAACCTTTGTTTTTTATAATTTCCTTTTTCCCAGAAAGTCCAATTCGAACCATATCCATTTCATTGCTTGGGAATGGCATATCGTTTTTGCGAATATTGAAACCACCCAGTGAATTATTGAATTCACCAGTGAGTTCAACGTAATTATCTGGTGAAGGGCGATAACCTAATCGGATGTTGTGATTCCAAATGTTGGGCAATACTACTTTGTTACTGTATATCAAACGATCAGTATAATAAGAATTTCTATCAATGGTTATTGAGCTTCGGGCAATGTAAGAACTTGACAAGGTAAAAAAGTAGTTTCTTTTTTGGATATCCATCAAAAAACGCATGGATGCAGTTCTGGCACCCGATCCAATACTTAGGGGTAAATAATCGACCGTATAATTAGAAATGGGAGATGAAACACCAGCTACTGCAACCAAGGATGTTAAAAACCCGTTGATGTTTTTTACCCATAATTCCTGTTTAAGAAAAAGGTTCGCATCTTGAAATCCTTTTTGTTCTATCAAAGTTCCTTTGGTTGTATAGTTCTGGATGTAAGACGTACTTAGAATCAAATTGGTGCTTGATGTAAATCCGTAGTTGGCCATAAAACTCAATTGTCTGGATTTCAATTGGCCAATATTTTCATTGGTTCTGAGATAATCACCTTCCCAATATTTTTGCCATTGACTTTGGCCATATACAAAACCGCCGCAAAAGTTTCTCTTTCCCATAAATAAACCATCTATTTCGGTTTGTGATTTTAAAGGGAAAAAACATCCACAGAACAAAATCAGCAATATGGAAAATTTC
>CAYPBJ010000008.1:0-81282 GCA_964408945.1 uncultured Rhizobium sp.
TCCGCCGTAACAAATTTTAATTGCCTCTCCGTATTGCTGAAGATTATCTGAATTTACCCTATTATTATCAATAGACTGGGAACCCAGAAACGCTCGGTAAACCGGTTTTGAACTACCCACAATTGATTTAGCAATATTTGCATAGCTTGAATTAGCTGCAAAAATTAAATCTGATTTATTGATGGAATTATTAAAAAAAGACCTCCAAATTCTCAAAGGCCCCTTAATTAAATTAAAGTTCTTATTTAACGGAAACAACCCATCTGGCCAAACATCTATAATATCCGAGACGAAAAATATGCCATGTTTATTTGCATATTTACCGGCAACCCAACAACTCGATGGAGTTGGAACCAAGCAATAAATAACATCAGGTTTATTCTCTAATTTCCTTAAATATCGACTTAGTCCCCAAGCGAAAGACCAATGGCTTAAAATCCTTCCGAGACCTATATTCGATTTATAGCTGAAAACAGGTAGGTGAACTGAGTTCCTTAAATTGAAATCACCCGTTCTTTTTTCCTTTTTTAAATGATCAAAATCCGTAATTACAATGGTTTTATCTTCTATTTCAAAATAATCATACAAACTACAAACTCTATCATTGCTGTACTTTTCAGTTACTTTTCCAAAGGCAGAAATAAATAATATAGATTTGATTTCTTGATTCAATTTAATAGAAATTCACTGTATTTAGGGCCTAAATTCTTTGGAGAAAACTTTATTACCTTACTTAATGAATTAGTGCGATACTTTAACCGAGTAGATTCAGAATTCATTAATGCCCCTAAATCCTCTTGAAACTTTTCCTTATTGCCAACCTCAACCAATATTCCATCCGCACCATGGCTAATAATTTCGCTTGGACCCGTTTTACAATCATAAGATATACAAGCACAACCGCAGGCCATCGCTTCTAGCAGTGCATTTGGAAATCCTTCAGAATAACTTGGAAACGCAAAAATTTCAGAATCCATCAACACTTCCTGTATACTAGTTGTAGAATCCATCATATAAATGCGCTCATCATTAATTGCGTCTAACAATTGCTTGGTTTTCTCGAAATAATCACCAGATTTTTTTCCTATTAAGTGCAATTCCCAAGATTTGTCATCAATTTGATGAAATGCCTGAATAATGTCCTCAACCCCTTTTAATGGTTCATATCTTCCTGCCCAAACGACTCTTTTTTTTCTGGGGACGTCTAATCGTTGTGCCAATAAATTTTCAATACCATAAAGTATGTTGGGCAAAACTTTCATAGGCACCTTTGGAAATAATTTCGATTGAATTTCATATGCCTCTTGAGTTTGACATATAATTCCTGCCGCTTTTTTATAAGTCCATTTCCTAAACCACCCAGCTGGAAATGCAACTTTCCTGTATGGACTTGCTCTATCTGATACAAAAACACTTTTCCCTAAACCTATACTAGAAAGAAGCACTAAATAATTTGCATATTCATGATAACTCAGAACTACATCCGCTCGTGATGCACCTATTTTTTCCCTTAAAAATTTTAAAATTTTAAAATAATACTTAAGCTTCTCCTTCTCCGAATAATTAAAATGAGGTTCATGAAATTTCACATTTTTTGGAAGTTTAAAAAAATGTGGAAATCTATACAAACAAATCACCTCTATTTCTACATCATTATCAGCCAACGTATTAGTTAAATCCAACAAACTCTTGACAATTCCTGTCATTTGTAGGCTCGTAAAAACAATGGTGATAGATTTATTAGATTTTAATTCCAACTTTTAACTTTTCTCCCAATTTAAAATCACACTCTAATGGCCTTATTTCATCAAAACCTCCCCCGTGACAATGCGTAATTTCGCCAAAGTAGATAGCTCCATTAATATTGTACATATCCACTCGCACATAATCGTATTGTTGAGCAACATGTTCAGCCATCTCAATCATTTTTGCAAGATTCAAAGGTGGATCTATCTCAGGTCCTCGAAGTGTTGCATGATCCTTATATTTTTTTGACCATGTAAAGGCCAAAGGTTGCCAATCTCGAGAATAAATATTTCTCTTATTAATACCTTCCCTATCAACGCTGACATAAATGAATTCCACCTTGCCATTAAAGCAATTGAATTTATAATCATTTGGAATCTTCCCATCATCTTGGAGCAGTTTTTCAACAATAATTCTAGGCTTTATTTCGCCATATTGCCACTCTCTATCTATCCAGTAATAATTTCGTCTCAAAGCCCACTTTAAATCGGTCCTAATCTTCGTCCAATTTGCCTGCTCTTTGTAATGGACGATATGAAAACTTCCAGAATCATGAGTAGTCTTAATTATCACCGGTTCATGGGTAATGTTTTCAGGAACAATTTCGTCAACGTTTTCTGAAACTAAAATTAAAGGGATCAAAAATTCAGCTCCAAATTCTTTCTCAATATATTCTCTTACTCCAAATTTATCAGCATGGTTTACCAATAATTTACGACGATCATTTAATTTCAACCATTGTAATTTCTCATTCAATGATTTAGGATCTAAAAGATTCAATTTATACTCATGAGCAGCAGCAAATCTATCCTGAATGTATTGCTCATTAGATTTTCGATTGTATAATATTGAGTTTTTCACCTTTGCAATTGCTAAAGCCGACTCAAATCCAATAGCACCCAAATATTTCAGTTTACTTAATCCCACGTTAAAAATTCAAACTTATTTGCCCAAAATGGCTTTTGATTTTTACCTACTACTATGCCATTGTCAGCATAATTCAAAAGTGGCAAATCCGATGAACTGTCAGTATAAACAGTAATCACTATTTGCCCTTTTTTAAGTCCCAATTTTTCAAGCCTCTTTACTTTTTCATTTCTCATACAATCTTTTCCCTCCCAAAAACCTGTAAATCGATTGTTTTTAAATTCAAATTCAGTGCATATCAGATTTTTGACATCGTGTTCTGCGAAAAAATATTTGAGATATAAATTGTATCCACCAGAACAAATTATCCTATTATTTTTATCTGTTTTTTCAAATAATTTCCAAACATTGATATTTAGATTATTCTTTAGTGAATTACTAAATTTCAAACCCAATTCATTCAAATAAACTTCATCTAAGTTTATCAAAGAAAACAACCTTAAACCTTTTTCGAAACTATTTTCACCGAAGCATTTATTTAAAACAATAAAAAACTTTAAACTACTAAGAAAATCAATTAGAGTTAGAAATGTACGCCTTAAATAGAAGTTTGGTGTTTCTTTATGTTCTAAAACAAAATTCACAAAACCATCAGCAGTTTGCCTATTTATTAAGGTTTCACAAAAATCAAAAATATGGATTTGATTATGCTTCAAACTTTCCTATCACACGGATTACGCGATTCATTTGTTCCGATGTCCCAGTAGTTATACGCAAACATGAATTTAATTCTGTATGATGCGTTAAATTCCTAGTGAAAATTTGATTATTAGTTAAAAGTTGGAAAATTCTATCCTTCACATCAGGATTTACAAATTTAACAAGTACAAAATTCCCAAAACTCTCAAATACAGTATCTATAAAACTGAATTTCATGAGCGCATCTCTGAACTGATTTCGTGCATCATTCACATTCTCTACATAAGCATACATATAATCAATATCTTCCAATACCGCAATTACCGCTTCTTGTGTGAAGGTTGTAAAATTCTTGGGGTTCTTGATTTTGGAAATTTGTTCAATATTATGATGATCTGTAAGTATGTAACCCGCGCGGAAATTAGCCAATGCAAAAGCCTTCGAAAAGGTTCTTGAGACAAACAAGTTATTGTATTTATCAATTAAATCAGATACCGTCAATCTACTGAATTCATAATAAGCTTCGTCGATCAAAAAGATGATATCGGGAAACTCACCAAGTAAATTTTCAATGTCTGCCTTAGAAATTAAATTTCCGGTAGGATTATTCGGATTACAAATATAAACTAGCGACGGATTGATTTTTTGGATGGATTTTTTGAACGCTTCTAAGTCCCAAATAAAACCAACTTCATAATCATGATAATAAATATTAGCTCCTTGTGATTCACTAGAAAGTCTAAAATTATCGTATGTTGGTCCCAAAATTAGAATTGGATCACCGGGTGTGACATAAGTCCGAACCAAATATTCATGCGCAGCATCTGAACTCGCAAAATACTGTATACAAGCCTTCTCACAACCCGTATATTTTTCTAATAATTCTAAAATTAGATTATTATGTGTACTGGGGTATAAATAATAAACATCATCCTGTTCCACAAGTGCCCGAAGCCTTTTTTGAACATTTGGAGTTGGCGGTAAGGTCGCTTCATTCCAATCAAGCTTAAGTATATCTTGTCTTTCCTTCTTCGTTACCTCCCAAATTTTATGAGATGCAACTTTGTAAGGTGCCAAATTTCTTAAATATTTATTGATGAATCGCATTTAATCTATTTGTTAATTCGGTCGTTGAAATAAACTCGGCATTGGGAAAACTATCATGAATTCTAAGAACTAATTTCTTTAACTGAGAGAATCCATAATCTCTATTTTCCTCGCTTCGCGCACCCACATAATTTACACGATGAGTGTCAATGACAGCAGGTAATCCTTTCATCAGTGCCAAGTTAATTTGATTCATTGCTAAATCTATTTGAGGAGTAAATGGCTTATTATGTTTGTTTGAAAATAAATCTTTCGATGGCTCAAATTGAACATTCCTGACAATCGAAATCAAACTATTTGACCCTCTTTCGATATTGCCCATTTTCCTAGGAACCTTCTTCCGAAATCTAAAAAATTTAGATTTTTGAGGTTGGATTAAATACTCTCTACCTTGAATTGATTTTATTTCATTTTTCTCAACAAAATTTATATTTTCAATTGGGAAAATATAATTATTAGGCACGAATGAAATTGGTTTGATGCTAAAATAATCCTTAAAAAGTTTAATGCCTTCTTTAAAATTTAATTCATCCGTCTCCGTTGGCTTTTCATCCCAAGTAGCCATGAAACTTTTATGACTAGACCTAGTATACTTAGTTGAAAGTCCCCAAAAACTCAAATCAAATGCAGCTTCAGTCATTTGATCTCCTTTTTGAAGTGCTTTTAACCATAATTGAGTGTTTACATGTTCCCTACTATGGAATTGAAGATCAAAAGAGTTAGAATTAGAAATATTCATCCATTGTACTTTAATCTGGGCTTGATTAAATCCGTAATATGAATAACTCTGATCTAAATCCTGTACAAAGTAATTTTGGAAACCGTTCTTCTTTATTTTCGAAAAATTGGGATTTCCTGAAACAATATTTAGAGTAAAATTTACAGGCTTACAAATTCGAGTAGCTATATTCTCAACTTCCCACTTTAAATTAATTAGATCATCTTTATCTTCCAAGGTATCAAATTGAAGAAATTCATTTAGATAATCAAACTGGATTCTAGATTCTATTCCTGAAGGAATTCGTTGTGCACCCCAATCATCTGACTGAAAAACTATTATAGGCCTATTCAAATTACTTAATTACTCCTATTAACTGTTTTAAATCCCACCGCCGATTTTCGTAATAATCAAATAAATCTCTAGTATGAAGATAATTAACTTCGGGCCAACGCTCATTTATTTTACTTAATAAGTCTGACAGTTTATCTAAACCGTTTTGTCTATTGTCTTTACAGATTCTTCCAACATAATTGACCCTATGAGTTGAAATTACTGCTGGCTGATTATATTTAAATGCATGCTCAATTTCACCCAAGCATGATTTAACCCAATCCTTTGATTTGTCTGCTGGTTCAAAAAAACAATTCCTCTTTATATATCTCTGACCAAATTTATTTTTAGTTCCAGGAATTCTAAAGAGCTTCTTCTTTTTACCTTCACCCAAGCTATCTATATGTATTCTTGCAGAATGAACCAATTTAATTCCATTATCGGATAGTGGTTTCAAGTAAGCGGAATTCATTCCACCTGTTGGAGGAACAAAATAGATTGGTTGAATTCCAAACAATTTTTTGAATTTGTGTATTCCATCAATTAAAATATCAACATACATTGAAATATCTTTTTTCAATTCCACATCATATGCTGAATTATAAAAAACAGAATATTGATTGATATTATCGTAACCCCAATACTTCAAATCAAAAGCTGTACGTGTATTGCTGTCATTCAACTGCAGGTATCGCATCCAAACAGGAACATTTAGATGTTCCCTTCCATGAAATTCAAGAGAAAAAATATCTTTACTTATTAAATCTTTTAAATTGTATAAATAATTTTCATCTCCATATTTCAGATAATCTACTTCAACAGAGTGATTATAATACTGAGTAAAATTAGATTCTTTAATTTTATCAAAGTCAGGATTAGACGTTAATTGTAAAAAAGTAAATTTGGGAGTATAGTCTGAATTGGAATTTTGAATTAATACTTCTGACAGTAATTTAATATCTTCGGAAGATTCTAATGTATCAAATTCATTAAAGAAACCAGCCCCGCAAGTATGGGTAGGGATATTAGCATTTTTCAGACTTTCAACGGTTGAAAGATTTTCCAATCTTAAACTTCCCCAGTCATCAGATTCAAATATTATCAGATTATTTTTCAAAATTAAGAAACTAATTTATTTATAAAGGTTCGATGCCACAGACCCAATTGGATAATTCTCCAGTAAATCGGATCATAATGTTGATTAACAACCATTTGATCGTATCCTTTTATCGCCGTTTCAACATGGATATAATCACTTAGATATTGTAAGTTTTCCAACAATAACACTCGAAAGTCTGCTGAGTATTTTGTTAAAATCCAAAACTGTTCTGAATTTGCAAACCCCTTTTTATCTTTTCTAAAAAGTATCTTATCAGAAATTTTGTCTTTATATGTTTTCCTTAAAATATACTTCGTAAAACCTTTTTTATATCTTAACCTCCAAGGTAAGTCCTTCGCTAACAAATAAATACTCTGTTGTAAAAAAGGCACTCTTGATTCAATCGAATGTGCCATAGATAATCTATCCTCCCAATGCAAATACCTTGGTAAAGGGTCTTTCAATAAAAAGTAATCAATCACATCATTTAAATTGAAAAATGGTTTCTTTACTTTTTTAAAAAAATGTACAATTTTTTTATGTGAATTATATTTTAAAATAGGATGATGATGATGTCGCCAAGAAAAACTAAGCAAAACATCAAAAATTCTACTTAATGGGTTCCCAATAAATTTAGGTACATAATTAAAATATCGAGCATATTGAAATTGACTATATCCACCAAATAATTCATCAGCACCTTGCCCACAAAAAGACATTTTCACACCGTCTTTCTTCATTGATTGATAAACAAAATAGTTAAAATATGCACTCATTGATTGAGTAGGTGTTTCAAGATGATAAATAATTTGAGGAAGATGATTTTTTAAATCAGAAAAATCTGTTTTCACTTTCACTAGATTAAAACCTAACTCGTTTGTAATTTGTTCCGCCCAAATTTCTTCAGAATTCGATGAATCAGACGAAACTGCGGTATATACGGTATTCTTGTGAGGTTTATTTGGCGCCTGTGTTCCTAAATAAGCAAGTATACTTGAATCTAAACCACCACTGACGGACACAGAATATGGAACATCAGCATTAAATGCTGATGACAAAATATTATTTAAATTTTTACTATACTTTAATTCACCTAAATTAGTCTTAGAAATTACACTCTCTTTTCTTTCTAATTTTTCAGTAGTTAAATCAAACTCATAGATAAAACCAGGTTCAAACTCAAATACCCCTTTGAATAATGTTTCATTGCCAAAATTGGTAACACCGTAATTCAAAAAATAAGTTAATGTATCATCATTTACACTCAAATTTACAATATCTATTAATTGCTTTACCTCTGAAAAACAGTAAAACTCATCATTGTTTTGGTAGTAAAATAGCGGTTTTATTCCAAATGGATCTCGGCTGAAATAAACCGAAGAACTAAGCTTATCCCAAATTACAATAGACCACATTCCTTGTAATTTCTTAAAAATGTCTAAGCCGTAAAATTTATATCCCTGAATTATAACCTCAGTATCTGAATCAGTAATAAAGTTGGCTCCATGGGATTGTAGAACACTTCTTAACTCTTTGTAATTAAATATTGCACCATTAAAGATGATAATAAATTGGTCATCAACAATTAATGGCTGATTAGCTAAACTGGAAAAATCGGTAATAGCAAGCCTTCGATGACTAAAACTCAAAGAAAATTGTTTACCAGCCTCTTTCGAACTATAGTTGTACTTAATTGCACCAGTAAAATCAGGTCCTCGATGTTCAATTCTTTCAGCTAGTGATTCACAAGGTCTACTTAATGCCTCATTTACTATACTAAATCCTAATCCACACATGTTTGCTTAAGAACTATATTTTCCGAATAACGCATAATAAAAGTCTAACATAGAAATATCATTTCCAAGAAAATAAATAGAAAATAAATTACCTAAAAAAAATCCATAATTAAAAAATTCAAATCCAAAACGAATTTTTATTACTAAAATAAACAATATAAAAATGACTATAGCAATTTCTAATAAATAATAAAATAAACCTTTACGACTTTCATATTCTTGAATGAAAATATATGAACCAATAAACGTAATCCAAACCAAAAACCTTCCAGATGAGATACTTGGATGAAGAGCAATCAAAGAAACAATTGAACCAATAGTAAATAATTCTCTTGAACTAATTGAACCAAAAATAGTGTATCTATCAGTTCGTATGAATACAAATAAGCCTACAGCTAAAATTAAATTAATTTGTCTCGAGAATTCGGCACTCCAATTTAAAAACCAACTAGATTGTTCTAAATCAAGATCATGTTCATTATTATAGGCAGATGTTTTACCCTCGAGAAGTTCACTACCGCCTGAACCTAAATCTCCAATAAAGGCTGCTTGCTCAAAAGAAAATCTAAATTCAGTGTATACCACAAAACTCGACAATAAAAATACAATCCTTATAATTTTTAAAGATATATATTTCTGCCCCAAAACAGCAACCAAATAAATTGCAGAAAATATAAAAAAACTTGAATGAAAAAAGGGTGGAACAAATAGTATATAAGCCCGGTCTAACAAACTATTTTTAGATTTCAAAAGACCATAAAAAACAGCATGAAAACCCGTCCACATCCTTACACCGTTTATTTCCCATATTGGTAGAATAAGCAACAAATAAGCAAATATTAAATATTTTAATTTTGTTGATATATCCTTATTCAAATTATTCAATATAATAAAAATATTGCTTGAATAAAAATAACCAAAAAACAATGCATAAATTCCAAATAAAAAGCGGTAGTCAGGCGTAAAATAGGCAATTATAAAAGTTACTATTGGACTAAATGGGTCAGAATATTGAGTATAGATAAGACTTAATAAATCAATAAAACTAAACCCTAATTTTATTTTAAAGTTTATTTCTTTTAATTCCTCAGCATATCTGTAACTATCACCTACGTCTCCTTTCAACACAAATCCAAAACCAAAAAAAACACATAAGAACCAAAAAATATTTCGGAATTCAATATCTATTTTACCCCGAAACAAGGACAAAAAAGAGGCGAAAGGCCAAATTAATAAAAGTAATAATGAGTTAACACTCATTCAATTCAAAATATAGAAATATATTTTTCAATTATTTGTTTACTATCGTATTCAGAACTGTTGATTTGCAGGGGTTTTCTATTGCCTGATATTAATTCATCTATGAATACATCACCATCACTCTCTAAATTAACCGAGTATATAGGTCGACCCAAAAATGAATATTCAATAATCTTGGAAGGGCTCTGCGTTTTTGAATGATTCTCAAAATTCAAAATACAATCCATACCTGCTAATAATCGATAAACATCTTCTCGAGGCATTAAGTTCTGTATAATAAATCGATCATCACTTAAACATTCAGTGGGTATTAAATCTAAATTATTTACAATTAAATAAAATTTGAATTTAAATTTAGAATTTATTGCCTTTCTTAAAAATTCTGAAGGATTTCTACCAAATTTGTATAAAGTGCCTGCATACCCAAACGTAAAGATAGAATTCTTGACATTTTCATTTCGAAAACTGCCAATATAAGCGCTGTCAAAACCTTGTGGAATAACAATAAATTTTGACCTTGAAAATCTGGGATATGCAGCAATAGCGCCCTCAAATGGAACGATTACTTTATCAACCTTCTTTAAAAAGGATCGCTCTAGAAATCGAAAATAAAATGGCTTAGGAATAATGTCCATGCCTTTTGTGAAAAAAGGATCACTTGATTCAGCTATCCAATAAATCTTTTTATTCGATGTTCTCAGCAATTTATTTATTCCCCAATGAATTGAATGAGGAACGCCAATGGTAATTATTACATCAGAATTTAAAACTTGACGATAATTCTTTAACCAAAAGAAAAAATTGATATCTGGATAGTCGAATAACAAATTAAAAATTCTTTGTAATATTCTGCCTATCGTGCCACGAAACATAAATTTTATATTTCGCCCAAATGAATAAAATTTCACATTAGGTTTTTCGGCATTCAAATTACTTATTGGTGCATTAGGCAAGTAAACATTAATCCTCTCAAAATAAGGGGCTAAACCATAAACCAAATTAAAGATTCTAATCGCCCTAGGAGAGTTAGAAGGTGGAAAATCGCCACCTATAATGGCTAATTTTAATTCAAATGTATTCAAATCACTTCTTAAAAATCTTCTTTAAAAAATACCCATATCCCGTTTTCTTCACACCACTTCCATAATAACCATATCCGTAGTTATATCCTCCATAACCATAGCCGCTGTAACCATATCCACCATAACCGTAATAGGCATAGCGGCCAATTCCCGTTGGTTTTAAACCATTAAAAATCAAAGAAATATTTGGGAACAATCCTGTTTTTCTAGCTTTTTCAATAACCTCAACAATGGCATCTTTATGAGTTTTATTTTGTCGAACCACAAATATGCTCATATCTACAAACTTTGCAATCAATTCAGCATCAGAGACAAGCCCTAATGGGGGAGTATCTATTAAAATAATATCAAATCGTTTCTTTAATTCTATGAAAAAAACTTCCATTTGATCTGATTCAAATAATTCTGTTGGATTCGGTGGAATAACTCCTGACGGGATGATCGAAAGCCCATCATATTCTGTTGGATATATAATAGAATCTAAATCATTTGCCCCAGATAAATAAGAACTTAAACCATTTCTTGCTTGTAAATTAAATGGTTTATGCAGTGTTGGCTTTCGCATATCTGCGCCAATCAAAACAACTTTTTGACCCGATAAACTGAAACTGATTCCTAAATTGATGCTCACAAAAGTTTTGCCTTCCCCGGGAACAGATGAAGAAACCAAAATAGTATGTACTGATTTCTTTTTCTGCCATCGAAAATTAGATATCTTTGTTCGAATACTTCTAACAGATTCTGCGATAATTCCTCTATCCTTAATGCCCACAATAATGCTTCTCTTTTGATTGTCATACATGATTTCACCAATGATGGGAATCTCGGTTAATGATTCTATGTCCTCGCGGAATTTGATTTTTGGATTTAATAAAACCCACCAATAAACGAATAAAAATGGAATTATGAAGCTGATACTAAAAGCAAATACGTAATTCATTGTGGGTTTAGGTGCAATTTGTGAACCACCGAAAGCTTTTTCAATGATTCTTATATCTGAAACCGTTGCTGCAAAGGATATTGCTGACTCTTCGCGTTTTTCTAATAAAAAAGTGTAAATCTCATTTTTTATTGATTGCTGCCGAGAAATGTCAACCAACGTGCGCTCCTTTGCGGGAATTGCACTAAGCAATCCATTTTTTTCGCCAGATTGTTGTGTGTAGTTTATCTTGGCAATATTTAAGTTAGATCTAATGTTTCGAATATTCTCCTTTATGCTACGCTTGGTTTTTATTATTTCCTCTTCTAGAGTAACATAGGTTTCGTCTTGATACCCAGAAATCTTTTTTCTCTTGCTTAAATCAGTTTCTAAATCGTATAATTTACTTAATAAGGCACTTAATAAGGGTTCATTGAAACCCATAACAGACGGAACGGTTCCAGTTGTGTTTTGTTTCTGATTAATATAGTTTTCAATATCCGCTAATACAGATAATTGCAAATCCAATTCAGCTATCTTTTGATCAGTTTCTTTGACAGATGATAAATACAAACTCGCTTGAGAGCTAATATCATAAATTCCATTGGCTGACTTATATTGTTCAATATTTCTTTCAACGCTATCCAATTCTCCATTGATAAGTCGAAGTCTTTGATCTATGAAATCTAGCGAGAATTGAGCCGAACGTCGCTTATCTGCCACAGAAGAATTTGTGTAAACATCAACAATTTCGTTCAATATCTTTTGAGCATTTTCAACATTTTGATCGCTATAAGTAATTGCAATAATGGTAGTTTTTTTGCCCACTTGAGCCGCAGTTACAGCATTTGAAATTCGAGCAGTTTCCGCTTTTATATCTCTAATCGATAAATAATAAGGTGTGTTGAAATTGACTTGAGATGCAAGCAACTGATCTACTGTCAATTGAAACGATGTTCCATTGATAGTAATCATCTGATCCTTTAGAGGGTATTTCGTACCGGAAATTGTAAACGACTTTCTGTCAGAGTTGAAAACTAGTTCTAAATTGTTTACAGTACTAATAGAGTCTTCGTCAAGTGCTTCAAAATTGATGGCAAAATGGAAAGGCATAATGTTTGTTCTAACCTTGCCTTCTTGACGAATTGAAATGTATGTATTTAAGTTGCGAGCAACTTTACCAGTGATATCTGAGGAACGAATTATTTCAATTTCATTGTCTACTGATTTCTGTGCGGCAAAAATGTCAAACTCTTTTAATATTGCACCTTCTGCACCCCCATCTTCTTTAAGCAATACCTTTCCAAACACTTGATAAACCGGTATCTGATAACGAATATAGACGCGCGCAGCAAAAAAGGCAATAACCAAAGAAATCGCATAAATGGGCCAAAAGGGTAGAATTACCTTTCTGACAATGTCATATGGATTTAGTGCGCTACTTGTCCCTAATTTGGATTCTGTTTGTTTGTAAACATGTCCAGGATTTAGTGGATTTGGTTCCATGATTTACTTAATATTTATTATCTTCCAACAATCCCCATTAACGCAACCACTAACGTAACTCCGCTAGTAATTACAGGGAATAATTGCAATGTTAAACTGCTTGAATTCTTTTTGGTTTGATTGGCTTCTACATATATCAAATCACCGGATTGCAATTGGAAAACCGAACTGCGAATTACCTTAGGGTCTGATAAATTGACTCTATGTACCATTCTAGAAGAATCTGTTTGTCTGATTAATAAAACATCGGATCGCCGACCGAAAGGAGTGATATCGCCAGCTTTGCCTATGGCTTGATATATGTCAACATTTGGAGTTGAAAATGTTAACTGGCCAGGATGCATAACCTCACCCAAAACGGTGACCCTGAAATTCATTAACCTTACTGAGACTATTGGACTTTTTGTATATTGAGAGTAAAGCAATTGAAGAGTATCTATGAGTTGCGCATGAGACATGCCTTCTACCTTTAGATTTCCAACACGTGGCAAGTTTAAAATACCTTTTTCAGTTACAAAATAACCAGATTGGGTTTCACCACCTGCAGATTGGCCGGATACGGAATTGGCCTGATTCACAATTTGATCCATCTCGGGGTTTAAACTAGCTACTGTAATGGATAATTGATCTCCCTTGTGAATAACAACTTCCCTCCAATAAACTGAGTCAATTATGGCACTATCTTTCAAACCAGTGAAATAGACTTGGTCTTTAGAGCTTGCGCAATAAGCCAAAAAATAAGATACTACTAAAATTACTAAACCTTTTTTAATCATGAATTCATCTCAAACTTACGGAAAATCAATGGTTTTGTAAAAAATTTACGGCTCCGCCTACTCAGTTACACGTTATTTTTGAACTGAGAAATGAAAGTTTGAAAGTTACCGTTCCTTTGTTGGCATATTCCGTGCCAAATTAAAGATTACACAAAGTTAATTTAATTATTCCGTTGAATACTATCTGAAATGCTTTAACACTTAGTTAAACAATCCCCTTTTATAACATATGCCCTAATAAATGTTCACTTAGCATAACATCGGTATTTTCTATCGTATCTTTGCAGGATGAATCGAATAGTAGCCATTGTTGGTCGTCCGAATGTTGGAAAGAGCACCTTATTCAATCGTTTGACAGGTGAACGGAAAGCCATCGTTGATGACTTTAGTGGCGTTACACGTGATCGTCATTACGGCAGAAGCGACTGGAATGGCGTTGAATTTACGGTAATTGATACCGGTGGATTTGTTCCAAAATCAGAAGATTTATTTGAAAATGCCATAAGAGAGCAAGTACATATTGCCATTGAAGAGGCCGCTGTTCTTATTTTTATGGTGGATGTTCAATCAGATATTCACCCTTTAGACCAGGATTTCGCTCAACTATTACACCGAAACAAGAAACCTGTTTTGCTTTGCGTAAATAAGGTAGATAACGAGAGTTTAAGATTGCAAGCCCCCAGTTTTTATGCCTTGGGATTTGAGCATATTTTTGAAGTTTCTGCTACCAATGGCTCTGGAACTGGTGAATTGTTGGATGCTGTAACTGAGCATATAAAAGAATTACCCGATTCTACAAATGAAGATGAACTTGCACTTCCAAAAATTGCCATTGTAGGTCGTCCAAACGTAGGAAAAAGTAGTATTATAAATGCTTTACTTGGAAAAGACAGAAACATTGTTACTGATATTGCAGGTACCACCAGAGACAGTATAGATACACACTACAACGCTTTTGGTAAAGAAATGATCCTGATTGATACCGCAGGAATTAGAAAGAAGAGTAAAGTCCACGAAAACATTGAATTTTACTCGGTCATGCGTTCGTTGAGGGCATTGGAAAATGCTGATATTGTGGTTCTAGTTTTAGATGCTACTCAAGGACTTGAGGCACAAGATCTCAATCTATTCTGGATGGCCCATCGATTGGGAAAAGGAGTCGTGATTTTAGTAAATAAATGGGATCTAATTGAAAAAGACACGAACACTCACTTGGCTTTCACTGAAAATATTAAACAACGAATTGCTCCTTTTGTAGATGTTCCAGTTTTATATATTTCGGCATTGACCAAGCAACGTATTTTTCAAGCTGTTGAAATGATTACAAAGGTTTATGATTCGTTAAGCACCAGAATTTCAACGCATAAACTCAATGATTTTATCTTACCGATTATAGAAAATTATCCTCCGCCAAGCAAAAAAGGTAAGTTTGTTAAAATCAAATTTGTGACTCAACTTCCTTCTAAAAGAGTTGCGTTTGCATTTTTCTGCAACCTACCGCAATATGTTGATGATTCTTACAGCCGATTTTTGGAAAATAAACTCCGAGATTCGTTTCCGTTTTCGGGGGTTCCAATCATGATTTATTTTAGAAAGAAATAAGGTTGTTGATGAAAGACATCCGAAATCTCAAATTAGAAGAATTAAATGCTTGGTTTTTAGAAGTAAAACAACCCAGCTTTCGATCTAAACAGATTTGGCAATGGCTATGGCAAAAAGGTGCGCGATCTTTTGCTGAAATGAGCAATTTACCTAAAGATTTACGCAGCCTTCTTGAAGAAAATTTTACGTTTCATCAAACTGAATTAAGCGATGCACAATATTCAAAAGATGGAACCATAAAAGTACTTTTTAAGCTGTTTGATGGGAATAAAGTTGAGGGTGTATTAATTCCTACCAAGAGCCGCACCACAGCTTGTGTAAGTAGTCAAGTGGGATGTTCATTGGATTGTAAATTTTGTGCTACAGGATATCTGAAAAGAGAACGCAATCTGACTGCCGGTGAAATTGTAGATCAAGTAAATTTAATCAATGAATTAGCTGAAAAACATCATGGTAAACGTTTAGACAACATTGTTTACATGGGTATGGGTGAACCTCTTTTAAATTATAATGAAGTTCTCAGGAGTGTTGACCTGATAACATCCCCCGATGGAATGGGGATGAGCCCAAGCAGAATCACTTTATCTACGGCTGGCATTACCAAGATGATAAAAAAATTGGCAGATGACGGTGTTAGAACTAATCTCGCGCTTAGTTTACATGCTGCTACGAATGAGAAAAGAAGCGCCATCATGCCTATCAATGATAGCAATCCCTTGGAAGATCTAACCGAAGCATTACAGTATTGGTATGATAAAACAGGCAACAGACCCACATTAGAGTATGCCGTTATTGCTGGGGTCAATGATGATTTGCAATCTGAAAAAGAATTAGCCGTCTTCGCTCACTCTTTTCCGAGTAAAATCAATTTGATTGAGTATAACCCTATTTCAACAGCTGATTACCTACCTACTAGTAGGCTGATGGAATTCGCCGAAGGATTGAGCTCCAGAAGATTGATAGTAAACGTCAGACGAAGTCGCGGAAAAGATATTGATGCAGCTTGCGGACAATTAGCCAACAAGCTGTCTCGATAAGTTCTTATTTTATAAAATCTCTGTGGTGTGCTTCTTCGTAGAGGCGTTCTTTTGGCAGAGATTTGAAATAATCCCAAGTAATTTTAAGCCCTTCGCTGCGATCATAACGTGGCTCCCAACCTAAGATTTCTTGAGCCTTAGTAATATTGGGTTGACGTTGTTTTGGATCATCAATGGGAAGAGGTTTGTAAACCACTTTTTGGTCGGTACCGGTTAGTTTGATGATTTCTTCAGCAAATTGAGCAATGGTTATTTCTTTGGGATTTCCAATATTTACTGGATCTACACAATTACTTAATAATAGGCGATAAATACCTTCTACTAGATCATCTACATAACAAAAGCTTCTGGTTTGACTTCCATCACCGAAAACGGTAAGATCTTCACCACGAAGTGCTTGACCCATAAATGCCGGAAGTACACGACCATCATTCAGACGCATTCTAGGTCCATAAGTATTGAATATTCGAACAATTCTAGTTTCTAATCCGTGGTAAGTGTGATAAGCCATGGTAATTGCTTCTTGGAAGCGTTTGGCTTCATCATAAACACCGCGAGGACCCACTGGATTTACATTTCCCCAATAATCTTCTGTTTGGGGATGTACTGTTGGGTCACCATACACTTCGCTGGTGGAGGCCACTAAGATTCGGGCTTTTTTCGCCATTGCCAATCCCAAAAGATTGTGGGTCCCTAGTGAGCCTACTTTCAGAGTTTGAATGGGAATCTTTAAATAATCTATAGGACTGGCTGGTGAAGCAAAATGTAAGATGTATTTTAAATCTCCGGGTACGTGCACAAATGTGGAAACATCGTGGTTGTAGAATTCAAAATCAGGCAACTTAAAGAGGTGCTCAATGTTTCTAAGATCTCCGGTAATTAAGTTATCCATACCAATGACATGGTAACCTTCTTTGATAAAACGATCACACAAGTGAGACCCTAAAAACCCGGCTGCACCGGTAATCAATACGCGTTCTTTTTTCATTTAATGTCTTTTCTTCCGATGCTATAGTAATTAAAACCGTGTTTCTTCATTGAATCTAATTCAAATAGGTTTCTACCGTCGAAGATAACCATTTCTTTGAGTGAGGCCTTAATTTTATCAAAATCTGGGGTTCTGAATTCAGGCCATTCAGTAGCAATTACCAAGAAGTCTGCACCATGCAAGGCATCGTAAGATGAATCAGCATAGATCACTTTGTCTTGAATCGTATTTTTTACATTCAACATGGCCTCGGGGTCATAAACTTGAACCTTCGCCCCTCTGGCAACCAATTCATCAATCATTTCTAGAGCTGGAGCCTCTCTTATATCATCGGTATTTGGTTTGAATGCAAGTCCCCACATAGCAACGGTTTTACCGCTTATTGAGTCAAAATGACCATCAATTTTTGGTAAAAGCGCTTTCTTTTGGTCTGCATTAACATCTTCTACTGCTTTTAAAATTTTGAAATCGTAATTCACTTCTGATGCACTGTGAACCAATGCTTTCACATCCTTCGGAAAACAACTTCCCCCGTAACCAATACCTGGGAACAAGAAACGCTTACCAATACGATCATCGCTACCCACACCTTTTCTCACCATGTCAACGTCAGCACCCAATAATTCACATAAGCGAGCAATCTCGTTCATGAAGGAAATTTTGGTTGCTAAGAAACTGTTAGCCGCGTATTTGGTCAACTCGGCTGAGCGAGTATCCATGTGCATTACAGGATTTCCTTGGCGAACGTAAGGAGCGTACAATTCATCCATGACCTCAAAAGCTCGTTGGCTCGCAGCGCCAATTACTACGCGATCAGGTTTCATGAAATCATCTACTGCAACACCTTCTCGTAAAAATTCCGGATTAGAAACCACGTCAAATTCACCCTTGTAATTAGCTGCAATAGCTGCGTGTACTCTATCTGCTGTTCCTACTGGAACCGTGCTTTTGTCTACAATGACCTTATAATCAGTCATGATTTTACCTAAATGATCTGCAACACCTAAGACGTAACGTAGATCAGCTGATCCGTCTTCGCCTGGAGGGGTTGGAAGGGCCAAGAAAATCACTAAACTGTCTTTGATGGCTTCTTCAAGATTGGTGGTAAATTGCAATCTACCTTCTTTAAGGTTTCTTTTGAAAAGAACTTCTAGGCCGGGCTCAAAAATGGTTATTTGTCCGTTAGAAAGTCTATCAACTTTAGATTGATCAATGTCTACACAGATTACATCGTTACCAGTTTCAGCAAAGCATGTGCCACTAACCAATCCAACATAACCTGTTCCAACTACTGCAATTTTCATATAATTTTTGGGTGTTTTAAGCTTTAAAAAATGTTTTTACGTGTTCAATGATATAGTCTTGTTGCTCGTTGTCAAGTTCAGGACAAATAGGCAAACTGATTACTTTTTCTGCAAGTGCTTCAGATATTGGAAGCGATTGTCCGTTTGCGTAGGCATTTTGTTTGTGCAACGGAATGGGATAGTACACCATGGTTGGGATACCTTTGGACTCTAAATACTGTTTGAAATCCTCCCTATCTACTCCGTTTAATTTCAAGGTATACTGGTGAAACACATGAGAACTATCGTCTGTTAAAACAGGAGTAATTAATTGACTCAGGTTTTCAAATGCCTCATTGTATCTCTGTGCACGATTCAGACGTCTCAAATTAAATTCCTTCAAATGGGGAAGCTTTACATTTAAGATAGCTGCTTGAAGGGTATCTAGTCGAGAGTTTAGACCTATAATTTGATGATGATATTTCTTAATTTGACCATGATTTGCGAGCATTCTCAGTGTTGTTGCCCATTCATCGTTATTGGTGAAAACTGCACCTCCATCACCATAGCAACCTAAGTTTTTACTTGGGAAAAACGATGTGGTCCCAATATCTGCTAAGCAAGATGCAAATCCTTCAATTTCATCTGAACAATATTGGGCACCTAAACTTTGAGCACCATCTTCCACCACAAACAAATTGTGTTTTCGGGCAATTTGAAGAATTTGCTTCATTGGAGCAGCACAACCGAAGAGATGTACCGGTGCAATGGCTTTGGTATTTGGAGTAATTAATGATTCTAGCGCTGTATAATCCATCAAAAAAGTGATTGGATTAACCTCAACATATACGGGTTTAATTCCGAGCAACAAGAGTACTTCAGGCAATGCGGCATATGCAAAACTAGGAATGATAACTTCATCTCCAGCTTTAAGTCCCAAAGCCATAAAAGCCAACTGAAGGGCATCTGTGCCATTGGCACACGAAATAACATGTTTAACTCCAAGGAATTCGGCTAAATTCGATTCAAAGCTGCGAACTTCAGGACCTTGAATAAATTTGGCCTCTGTCATTGAGCCAATCACAGCAGCATCCATATCACTTTTATAGCGAATGTATTGCGACTGCAAGTCAACCATTTGGATCGGTTTCATAATCAATGCACAAAATTAGTGCATTATTCTGAGTGGGGAATCTATTTATTTGGTGCGTTGACGAATTATTTCATAAACGACCACACCGGTAGAAACCGAAACATTCAATGAATCAACACCGCCCGCTGACATTGGTATTTTGACCAATTGATCACACAACTTCAATACATCTGGAGATAATCCGGTTTCTTCATTTCCCATTACCAAAGCAACAGGGCCTGTAAGATCAGCTTGATAGAGTCCATCGGCCGCTTTTTCGGTTGCACCAATTATGGTTAATCCACTGTTTTTAAGTTGACGAATAGCATGATACATACTATTAGTTCTAGCAACGGGAATTTTCAAAAGCGCACCGGCAGAAGTTTTTACGGCATCAGGACCAATGGGAGCACTGCCTTGTTCCGGAACTAGGATTCCATGAATCCCTGCACAGGAGGCAGTACGAGCAATAGCACCGAAGTTTCTTACATCGGTAATACCATCAAGTACCAAAATGAATGGATCATCGCCATGAGAAAATGCCTCGGAAATAATGATGTCTAACGGCGTAAAATCTACAGATGATAAGGCAATTACAACCCCTTGATGGTTTCCTCTTACCAAGGTATTCAGTTTAACTGTTGGAACTTGCTTCCAAAGTATTCGTTTCTGTCTCAGAATACCCAAAATCTCAGCCAATTGCCCTTGAAGATGGCCTTCTTGGATCCAGACTTTGTCAATGGTTTTACCTGATTCTAAAGCTTCGAGTACGGGGTGTACCCCGTAGATTAGTGTATTTTGTTTTTTCTCCATAAAAGGGTGGGCAATTATAAATTGCCCACTTTAGATGCTTTTTGTCTGTATTCTTTCACCCAAGCCATTTTACCACGGCTTTCTAGGTTTGTAAATACTCTTTTCAAATTTTCGCGTGAAAAATAAACTTCACGTTGAGCAAACATGGTGTTGCTGCCGTTATCAATCATATCGTTGAAGAAGGTGAAATAATCAACATTTTCTTTCACACTTAAATCAAGAACTTTCTTCGCTTCAGTTTCATCACCTAACTCCAACAAGGTCAATCCGTAATCAACTCTATACTCACGACGCATAGGCATTACTCTCTCAGGAATTTCGGTCATGATGTGCTTAAGCACTTTTTGACCTCTTTCTTTGAAGATACTTACTGAATCTTTATAGAAGTTGTAGTAATCCCAAGCAGAACCATACCCATCTTCGGGCGCAGCTGCTTTGGTTATACTCTCTGGAGCTTTATCGTATTGAGATTTTATTGACTCAATGACTCTTGCTTTATCTAAATAATATCTAGAAAGAAGCAAACCCATTTGAACTAAATCACCTGGTACGTAGGCAGCCTTATCATCAAGGAAGAAGTTTTCTTTTTCCTTCATTCCATAATATCTATACTTATTGACTAGGTTATTGTAGACTTTGAATTGATCGATTTTGTTGGGTTGTCTGCTAGATGAACCCCCTTTGATAGGAACCAAACGATAGACTAGTCCTTCTAACTGGAGATAGTCATTAAATCCTCCAAAATCAAAACCAGAAACAGAAGTAAAGTAAATTGGGCGCTTCCAACCTTGACGATTCATTTCTGAAACCAAATCATACATCACAAGATCACCTTTTGAGAGATAATCACCGCTTACATTTACTTCAATTTTATCAGCTATTTGACCTGCATGATTAGGGTGAACCACTCCTGCTTTGATAACAGCATCTTTATTGATAGGAACGTATACTGTTCCACCTCTCCAAGATAGATTGGTAGTTTCACCTTGTGCAGATATTCTACCATCGCGCAATTCTTTGATGATGTCAGAAATTAGGCGCACCTCTTTTACTTCTCTATTAACTGGAATTCCATACTCAAAACTACCGGTTTGCAGATCTTCCTTAGTTAGTGTAAGAGGAAGTGGCGTTGATTTGTAAACAGTATCCAAAAGAACCGAACTATACCATTCTGTTGGTAATAATGACTGGTTAATAATTCTAACATCCGTTCTAATGCCTTCTACGTTTTGTGCGTACCACAAAGGATAGGTATCATTATCGCCATTACAGAACAAAATTGCATTGGGTTCAAGTTGATTCAAGAAGTTTTTGGCCATGTCAATACCGATGTATCTGCCTGAACGATCGTGGTCATCCCAGTTTTGAGCCGCCATATTCATAGGTACCAATACTATGCTCAAGACGGTAGCAATTAAAGCGGAAGTTTTGCCTAATTTTTTCTGAAGGATATCAGCGAGGGAAACAACCCCCAACCCTACCCAAATACAGAAAATTTGGAAAGAGCCAACAACCGCATAATCTCTTTCTCGTGGCTCATAAGGAGGCTGATTGGTATAAAGAACAATTAAAACACCCGTAAAAATGAACATGGTCATAATCAACCAAAAGTCAAATTTTTGTTTGCTCCATTGCATTACTATGCCTAGCAAACCTAACAGCAAGGGCAAGAAAAAATATGCGTTTCTTCCTTTTTGATTTTTATAGTAATCAGGCATTGTATCTACATCACCTACTACAAATTTATCTACAAAAGGAATTCCACTATACCAATTTCCGTCAAGTTGGGTATTGCCAGATACTGCTTGCTGATCATTGAAACGACCCACGAAATTCCACATAAAATAGCGTAAATACATGTATCGAATCTGATAGTTGAAGAAGTAAGTTAAGTTATTTCCGAAAGTAGGAATTTGATATTTAAGCATTTGAAGTTGGCTTTGTTGCTCTTGGGTGAGTCCTTTTTGACTGCCCATCTGCTCCAATTGATCAATTTGATCTTGAACTTCTTGCATTCCGCCATAGGATCTGAAACCTCTATCATCGTTAGGTTTATTGCTTTTACCCATACGAGGGAATAGAGTGTTAAAATCATCGGGCATACCATCGCCATCTACGTCAACAGCATCATAAACGGCATCATAAATATCACCGCCTTTTTCATACTTATCTTCACCCTTGAAATAGCGTGTTCCTTTTACTTTGTAATTAGTTTGAGGCGCATTAAAATATGGACCATATGCCAATGGGCGATCGCCATATTGTTCACGTGTAATGTATCCATAAAATTTGTAGGGATCTTCTGGATTATTCATATCAATCGCAGGATTTGCCATTGAACGAATTACCACCATAGCATAAGAAGAATATCCAAAAACAATGAAACCGATGCTCCAAAAAATGACGTTTAGATTGTGTTGGTGTCTTTCGTGAGTTCTTTTTAGCATGTAAGCAATTCCACCGAAAACCAAAATGATTGCAACTATGGCACCTGAATAAAACGGCAGTGAAAAACTATTTACAAATAGGTGATCTAATTTTGCTAATAACCAAGGAATTCCTGGATAAATGACCTTCATCACAATACCCAAAGACAATGCTGATGCGCCCAAAGCATATATCACTCCAGTACGCGAAGCTTTGTATTTTTTAAAGTAATAAGCCAGACAAACTGTTGGAATAACCAACAAATTCAACATGTGCGTACCAAGGGCCAATCCAATCATGAAGGAAATAAACACTATCCATCTGTCGGTGTATTTATTGTTTTCCATTTGATACCACTTCAATACCGCCCAGAAAGTTAGAGAGGTAAAGAATGAACTTAGGGCATATACTTCTGCTTCTACAGCACTAAACCAGAAAGTATCAATGAAAGTGTTGGTCAAACCAGCAACCAAGCCAGAACCAATCATTAATAAAGCGCGATTTTCGTTGTTCTCGTCTACCAACTTACCAGCAAAATACACGGTAATCCAATAGGTAAACATGACAGTACCTGCTGAAGCGGTTGCAGACATCATATTGATCCAGAAACCCACTGCTTCAGGGTTAGGAGCTAATAAAGAAAATAGTCTTCCCATCATCAGGAAGAATGGTGCACCTGGAGGGTGAACTACTTGGAGTCTGTATGCGGCAGATGCAAATTCACCGCAATCCCAAAGGCTGACAGAGGATTCAAGAGTAAGAGTGTAAACTACCAACGCAATAAGGAAGGTAATCCAACCGAAAATGATATTTAATTTTGAAAATGAACGCATGCGTGTTTCAATGAAATTGGTTCTTAATTGGCGAAAATACGATTTTGATTAGGCAATTGAAAATGAAATTTTGTTACTCGCTGATTTGATGCGGTGAATTACTTCCTCTTTTCCAAGAAGAGCAATCATTTCCCAAATAGGCGCTCCGGTGCCTTCGCCCGAAACCGCTACTCTCAAAGGTTGAAGTAGATTACCGGCTTTAAGGCCCTTAGTTTCACAGAATTGTTTGAATGTACTTTCAAAGGTTTCTGGGGAATCTGAATCGGTTAATTTTTCAAATTCAGAAGAAAGTTCAACTAAATGAGTGTTCATATCAGCTGTCCATTTTTTCTCAATAACTTGTTTGTCGTATTCAGAGGGTGCCTCAAAAAAGTATTTACCTTGCAATATGGTGTCTTTAGCGAACTGTACTTTTTCTCTCATCATAGAGATTACACTTTCTACATATTCTTGACACACATCATATCCTAAAGAATCTACCAAAGGTTTTATCATTTCATAAACCTCAGATGTTGCTTTCATCTGAAGGTATTGTTGATTGAACCATAAGGCTTTATTTAAATCAAATTTCGCACCTGATTTACTCACTTTCTCCAAGGAGAATGCTTCAATGAGTTCATCCATGGTGAACAGCTCTTGATTGTTGCTCGGGTGCCATCCAAGAAGGGCTAGCATATTGGCAACTGCCTCTGGGAAATAGCCTGATTCTTTGTAACCTGAACTTTTCTCACCCGTTTTATCATCTTCCCAATTCAGCGGGAACACTGGAAATCCAAGTCTATCACCGTCCCGTTTGCTGAGTTTTCCATTTCCTTCTGGCTTCAAAAGCAAGGGTAAATGGGCAAATTGAGGCATAACGTCTTCCCATCCCAAGAAACGATAAAGCATAACGTGCAATGGCGCACTTGGCAGCCATTCCTCGCCTCTGATGACATGAGAAATGCCCATCAAATAATCATCAACAACGTTTGCTAAATGGTAGGTGGGCATCCCATCACCTTTGAGTAGCACTTTATCATCCATTTGAGTAGTGCTAACCACAACCCATCCTCTTATCACATCGTGAAAACGCACTTCTTCCTTTCGGGGCAACTTTATGCGAATTACATAGTCGTCACCGCGGTCAATTCTCAATTTTACTTCTTCCGCGGAAAGAGTCAATGAATTTTTCATACTCATACGACTGACTGAATCGTAAGCTGCTTGCATTTTGCTTGCTTCCAAGCGTTTGCGCATCTCATCAAGTTCATCAGAAGTGTCAAAAGCATAGTAGGCCAGTCCTTTCTCTATCAATCCCTCAGCATACTGACGATACATGGGCTTACGCTCGCTTTGTCTGTAGGGCGCATGCGGACCACCTTGATCTATGCCTTCTTGAATCTCAATACCTACCCATTCTAGGCTTTTTTTGATGTATTCCTCAGCTCCGGGTACAAAACGGGTTTGATCGGTATCTTCAAGACGAAGAATCATTGTACCGTTGTGCTTTTTAGCAAACAAATAATTATACAATGCGGTTCTCACTCCGCCAATATGCAAAGGCCCTGTTGGACTGGGTGCAAATCTAACTCTTACCGGTCTGTCCATTATTTTAACAACTCTTTTACCAAGTTCGAAATCAATTTACCGTCTGCTTGTGACCCCAATTCTTTCATTGCCAAAGGCATGATTTTACCCATAGCTGCAGGACCAGAAACGCCCTGTTGAGTGATAATTTCTTGAATTTTTGCTTTAACGGTGGCTTCATCAAGCTGCGCAGGAAGATATTCTTCTATATATTTTAACTCAACTCTTTCAATTTGAGCTAAGTCTTCTCTGTTTTGTTGTTCATAAATCTCTAAAGAATCTTTTCTCTGTTTGGCAAGCTTCTGCAAAGATTTTAGGTACATGTCTTCTGTAACCTCGGTCACACCTTCAGCAGTTTGGAGCAATAAAAAGGCACTCTTGATGCCACGTAAGGCTCTTAAGCGATCAGTATCTTTGGCCTTCATGGCCTCTTTGATTCCTTCGTTGATTTTCTCTGCGAGATTCATACCGCAAAGATACAACGCATTGCCCTTTAAATTAAATAGATCGCAAGTGCTAACGAAATCTTTCCTTCAGATATAAATTGACTTGCTGTTTGATCTCGAGATTCAACCTTCATTAACTTTGCTTCTTCTATTGTTTCTGGGGATGGCCATTCGGCTAAAGCAGCCATTTTACCCACTTCGTTCGCGGTCAAAGTCTTGCTATTTTTAACGATTTCTGGAAGTTTATCAAAACCAACGGTGGGTGACATGGGTTGACCTAATTGAAATAAATCTGAATACGTATACCAACTTCCACCCAATCTACCCACTAAATCTATCTTATGTTGATCTATTTTACCCTCCTCATTGAGGACATCTTCATTGATATGTAATCTCAGAACCTTGCAGATCACCATATTCCCAGCTCCTCCGCCTTGTCCGAAGTGCTTCACTTCTATTACTTCACATTCAATTTGAACCGGACTTTCAGCCACTCTTAATGGTGCAATCAAGTCTGATTCTAGGGCTGTAAAACCAGCTTTCTCAAATTCACTGATACCCTTTTCCCAAGGCGCCGCTGCTACGTTCATTTTCTCAACAATAGAATTCGAAACCACATTAATCACCACTTGAGGAACTTCCAATACATTTAAAAGGGTGTCTTTGGGAGCTCCAGTTCGCCCACTATTATTGGGTGCGAAGGCCAAAATAGGAGGATTGGCACTGAACACATTGAAAAAACTGAAAGGAGCCAAATTTGGTTTACCGTCTTTGCTAATGGTAGAAGCAAAACAAATGGGGCGAGGGCCAACACTTCCAATTAAAAATTGGTGCAGTTGTGGTATTGGCGTTTCAGATGGATTAATAACTAGCATTTTGATTATTGAGCGTCTAAGTTATGTCCCATTTTGGTGCGTTTAGTGTCTAAATACTTGGCGTTGTGTGGATTGGGTTGAACCTTAAGCGGAACATTTTCCACGATCTCCAATCCATAACCAATGAGACCTGTGCGTTTTCTGGGATTGTTGCTCATCAATTTCATTTTTCTAATTCCCAAATCTCTGAGTATTTGAGCGCCTATTCCGTAATCTCTCTCATCCATTCCAAATCCGAGTTGTATGTTAGCTTCTACAGTATCGAGGCCTTGTTCTTGAAGTTTGTAGGCCTTCAATTTATTGAGCAATCCAATACCTCTTCCCTCTTGATTCATGTATACAATAACTCCTTTACCCTCGCTTTCGATGGTCTCCATCGCTTTTTGCAGTTGTTCACCGCAATCGCATCTACAGCTTCCAAAAATATCGCCGGTCAAGCAACTCGAATGCACTCTGACTAGTACGGGTTCATCTTCGGTCCATTGCCCTTTGATGAGAGCCAAATGTTCATGGCCCGTATCTTTTTGTCTGTACGCAATCAAATCAAAATCTCCAGAGTGAGTGGGCATTTGCACAGAGATTTCTCTTTTTATGAGAGACTCATGTTCAATTCTATATTTGATTAAATCTGCAATGCTTACTATCTTCAAATCAAACTTTTTTGCTACTTCCAAAAGGTCTGGTAATCTTGCCATTGAACCATCTTCGTTAAGAATTTCAACAATGCACCCAGCAGGTTCAAATCCAGCCATTCGAGACAAATCAATGGCAGCTTCGGTGTGTCCGGCTCTTCTCAAAACACCTTCGGCCTTTGCTTTTAAAGGAAAAATATGTCCTGGTTTACCTAATTCCTCATTTTTTGTGTTGGGGTTGATCAACGCCATAATGGTTTTTGAGCGATCTTGGGCAGAAATACCCGTCGTACAACCATATCCCAACAAATCAACCGAAATGGTAAAAGCAGTCTCATGAGTAGCTGTATTTTTACCTACCATCATGTCCAGCCCTAGTTCATCGCAACGTTCTTCGGTCAGAGGAACACAAATCAAACCACGTCCTTCTCTGGCCATGAAATTCACCAATTCTGGCGTCATGTTTCTAGCAGCTGTTAGAAAGTCACCTTCATTTTCACGATCTTCATCGTCAACAACTATGATGACCTTGCCTTGTTTTATGTCTTCAATGGCTTCGGCAATGGTATTAAGTACAACGCGAGGTTGGGAATTCATATTTACAAAGGTACAATTAATCGTACATTTGAAATGTGACTATTCCCACAAAACCCGAATTAATCACTGCCATTCTTAAACATTTGGAACATGGCTTAAAAGAGGCTCAAGAATCATTAAATACCTTAAATCAGTCTATGGCAGAGGAAACAAAGAGTAGTGCAGGAGATAAGTATGAAACTCAACGAGAAATGTTGCAATCAGAGTTGAATTTAGCAGAAAAACAAAAACTGCAGAAAGTAGAACAGTTAAATACATTTTCACGTCTAATTTCTGCTGCAGAAAACATCATCGATACCGAAAAGTGCATTCCTGGTAGATTCATTGAACTGGATTTGAATGGCACGAAAATACTTGGATTTTTAGGGCTTGGCTTTGGGGACATCAAGACTTCTTCCATTTTGATTAAGGGAATTGGATTGGAATCTCCGTTAGGAAAACAACTTTTGAATGCACGAAAAGCAGATTCCATAATTTTCAATCAAAAATCTATTTTCATTTCGAATTGTTTTTAAGGGTATGAATTTCGAATTACTGAAAAGCCAACAAATAGAATTTATCAAATCCGGAAAATTGTTATCGGTTGATTATCGAATTGAATTGTTGAATCAGTTAAAGTCTAACATCAAATCTTTAGAAAGTGAAATCTTAAATGCCCTTCACGATGATTTTGGAAAATCTGAATTTGAAGCTTATTCCAGTGAAGTTGGATTTATCTACCAGGACATTAATGAAACCATAAAACACATTGGGAAATGGTCAAAACCCGTTAGAATGCGAACGGCATTATCGCTGTTCCCATCCTCGGCAAAAATATATTCACAGCCCTACGGTAGAGTATTTATCATCGCCCCTTGGAATTATCCGTTCCAATTATTGATTGCCCCACTAATAGCTGCTATTTCCGGGGGAAATACCGCCTTACTTAAGCCCAGTGAATTAACCCCGAAGGTATCGGCAATCTTAAATAAATTAATCAGTCAAACCTTCCCAAACGAAATTGTTGCGTTGGTTGAAGGCGATGGAATTGAGATTGTTCCACGTGCTATAAATGACTACAGACCTGATTTGATTTTTTTTACAGGCTCTACAGCGGTAGGACGAAGCATTGCTAAACAAGCAGCAGAACATTTAATACCTTGTATCCTTGAGTTGGGCGGTAAAAGTCCCTGCATCATCGATCGATCGGCCGACTTGAAAGTTGCCGTTAAGAGAATTGCCTTTGGAAAATGCATCAATGCGGGTCAAACCTGTGTTGCACCTGATTATTTTATTGTGCATGAGTCAATCAAAGAGTCATTTATTAAAGAATACAAAGAAACGGTTGATGGATTTTATTCTGGAAATGCCATTGAAAGCAGTGATTTTACCCAAATAGTTAATGACCGTCATTTTGAAAGGATTGAAAAATTATTGACTCAAACCAAGGTATTGATGGGGGGAAGAACAGATAAAGACAAGAGAAAAATTGAACCAACATTGGTAGAAGGGAAATTAGATCATCCCATTATGCAAGAAGAAATTTTTGGTCCTGTTTCACCGGTATTCACGTTTAAAAATGAGTCTGAAATTTTTGACTTGATAGAGAAAAATAACAACCCTTTGAGTTTGTATTTGTTCACTCAGAATTCTGTGATGGAGAAAAACATAGTTGATCGTATTTCGTTTGGAGGTGGTTGCATAAACAATACTCTCATGCATTTGGTTGACCCAAAGCTCCCATTTGGTGGCATTGGTAACTCGGGTCAAGGTGCATACCACGGAAAAGCCGGATTCGACGCCTTTACACACAAAAAGAGTGTGGTGAAAACCGCAACTTGGTTCGATTTAAAGCAGAAGTATCCTCCGTACTCGGCAGGAGCCTTAAAGCTGATTAAAAAATTTCTATAACTGACTAATAATTAATCAACCAGTTCAATCTTTCGAGCACTTTTTCAGCATTAGGGAGCATTTGCGCTTCCATTCCCATGTTTAATGGAACTGCAGGAATGTCTTTGCTACCCAAAGTTTGAACGGGTGCATCTAAGTATTGGAAACACTCTTGGGCAATTCTTCCTGCCAAAGCTTCTGCAAAGCTATTTCTGAGCGTTTCTTCCGTAAGAACAAGTACTTTACCATGCTTTTTGGTCAATTCAAAAATGGCATTTTCATCGTATGGGGCCAAGGTTCGCAAATCTATGATTTCAACTTGCCCTTTTAAGTTTTTCGCCGCATTCAACGCCCAATAAACACCCATACCATAAGTAACAACTCCAACTGAAAGACCATTTTCAACTTTATCCTTGTCTGCCTCTAAAACCACTCGTGCCTTTCCAAACGGAATGACATAATCTTCAGAAGGTTCAGATGTTTTAGCTAATTCTGTTCCAGCTACTTTACTCCAATACAAACCCTTGTGTTCAAACATAACTACCGGGTTGGGATCATAGAAAGCGGCTTTCATCAACCCCTTCATATCTGCAGCTGTACTTGGATAGGCAATTTTTATACCTTTGATGGGTAAAATACTACTTTCTACAGTGCCTGAATGGTAAGGCCCTCCACCACCATAAGCACCTGTTGGCACTCTAATAATGGAAGATACAGGATACTTACCCATAGATAAATAACAACTTTTTGATAATTCAGTAACCAATTGGTTTACACCGGGCCAAATGTAATCGGCAAATTGAATTTCAACTATGGGTTTACACCCTACAGCACTCATGCCGGCGGTACTTCCAACAATGTATGCCTCCTGAATGGGTGTATTGAATACTCTTGACTTGCCGTATTTATCAGCCAATGTAGCGGCTTCCCTAAACACGCCACCCAAACGATGTCCTACATCTTGACCATATAACAATGCTTCTGGGTGATTTTTTAGGATTTCATCCACCGCAAATAAAGCGGCATCTACCATAACAACGGGTTCACGTCCCTCGGGAGCTCTAACACCCTGTTCCTCAGTAATAGGTGTAGGAGCCAAAATATGATCAAATAACGAATCAGGTTGAGGGTCTGCCGCATTTTTTGCTTTTTCAAAATCCTGACTAACCATATCAGCTACTTTGGAGGCAATGGCATCCAATTCTGCTTCGGTTACGGCTAAACTCAACAAAAGTTGTTTTAAGCGTGGAAGCGGATCTTGTTTTTGCTGTTTCTCTAAATCATCTCTATACCATTCGCTTCTAACTCCAGAAGTATGGTGTCCCAACAAAGGAACTTTAACATGAACCAACATGGGTTCACGGTTGGCTCTAACAATTTCAATGGCACGCTTCATTTCATCGTGGCATTGCACAAAATCAGATCCATTGATTCTTATTCTTCGAAGACCCTTGAAACCCAAACCGTATTCAAAGGCATCCATGGCACGCATTTCATCTCCTGAAGCTGAAATTCCCCAATCGTTATCCTGGATAAGATAAATAATGGGTAATTTATGAAGAACAGCCATCTGCAATGCTTCAGCAACTTCACCTTCAGTGACTGAACCATCTCCGAGAGAGCATAAAACAACAGGTTTTTCAGCCGAAGTAAGTAAGCCTTGACTTTCCTTGTATTTGAGTCCGTGTGCAGCCCCCGTAGCAGGAATGGCTTGCATGCCCGTAGCACTGCTTTGATGGGGCATTTTGGGCATATCTGCCCTGTTTAAAGAGGGGTGTGCGTAATACGTTCTTCCGCCACTAAATGGGTCTTCTGCCTTGGCCAAGAGCTGCAACATCAACTCATATGGAGTCATACCCATTGACAAAAGCATACTTTCATCTCGATAGTAAGGATACACATAATCAACTGACTTCATGTGTAATCCGGTAGCGATTTGAATTGCTTCGTGACCCTTAGAAGTACTGTGAACATACTTTGTTATGGGTCTATTTTCGTCATATATTGCGGCCATCGCACGGGCAGTTTGCATCAATTCCCAGGCCTTAAGAAGTACTTGTTTGTCTATCATTCGAATCGCACTACAATTTTAGGCAATTTAATTTTGAGTTTTGAATCGAATCTAAAAACATTATCTTGCAAGAATATCTGTATTTTATGACAAAGCGCAACCTACTGATTGCCTTATTATTTATTGGCTTTAATTCCTCTCTTTTATCTCAAGGAGAAGGCGATACGGCACAAATTGACCGAATAGACGAAGTTAGAATTAAGCAAAATAGACTCAAAGAAAAACTCAAAGAGTCAGCTCTTACTGTTGAAAGCATGACCGCTCAAAGCATCAAAGAAACTCCAGCTTCTGATTTTTACGAGGCATTGGGTCATCTTAAAGGCGTTGATGTAACTTCTGCTTCTTTGGGATTTAGAATTGTTAATACTCGTGGGTTTAACTCTACCTCACCCGTTCGTACACTTCAAGTCATTGACGGAGTAGATAATCAAAGCCCTGGATTGAATTTCTCGTTGGGTAACTTCTTAGGAGCTTCAGAGTTAGATGTTGCTGGACAAGAAATTGTGGTGGGTGCAAGTTCATCGTATTATGGACCAGGGGCATTTAACGGTGTAATTAGCATGACTACCAAAGACCCATGGAAAACTCCAGGTTTCAGTTACAAATTCAAAATGGGCGAAAGGCAATTGATGGAAAATTCATTGCGCTATGCTAAAGTTTTTTACGACAAGAAACACAGGGAATTGTTTGCCTTTAAAACAAACTTCTATTACATGCAAGCCTATGATTGGGTTGCAGATAATCAAGACCCAGTACAAGATTCAAAAGTAGCAAGAAACAAC
Source organism: uncultured Rhizobium sp. (assembly GCA_964408945.1). Taxonomy (GTDB): domain Bacteria; phylum Bacteroidota; class Bacteroidia; order NS11-12g; family UBA955; genus VMCP01. Next base: position 32,862 of record CAYPBJ010000008.1, read on the forward strand.
CCAGGGGGTTACGATGCCATCAACAAATACGGCGATGAAGTTCTTAGACCAGGCGAATACGATCAAACGAGTGTTGCTGGTATGTATGACGTTCCCGGATTGAACCGTTATTTTAGAGATGGATATTGGGAAAAAGATTTGGTTGATTACAACACCTATAATTTAAAAACCAGTGCTGCCTTTGCCGCTAAACCCTTCAAAGACAAGCGAAAGGAATTCATCTATCAAATCAATTTTGGTATGGGTACTACTGTTTATCAAGGCGATAATAGATATAGCTTAAATGATATTCAATTTCTCCAAAACAGAATTGAATACAAACATAAAGACGGGTTTATTCGTGCATACGCTACGCATGAAGACGCGGGGAATACTTATGATGCTGTTTTCACTGCCCTTCTCATGCAACAAGCAACCAAACCCGATGACCTTTGGGGAGGAGATTATCAAAATTATTGGCGAAACAAAATCAAGCCTCAAGTAAAAAAACTACCCGGATATCCGAATTTCTTTCCTGCTGATAGTCTGCAATTATTCAATAAAATGATGGCTGATTTGGTCAATAACAACATAGACCAATTTACGCAGTGGCACAATGAAGCTAGGGCAAAGGCCAACTCTGCCAACGATTTCAGAGGAATTCAACATCCTTTTGATGTAACTTATAATAGATTTGAGCCGGGTTCTGAAAGATTTGATTCATTGAAAAATGCCATCACTAGTAAAAAAAGCTTTGGTGAAGGTGGTAGCGGATTTTACGATAAAAGTGCCCTTTATAATTTCCAAGCAGAGCATAACTTTGATTTAGGCAACAGACATAAACTTAAATTGGGTGTAAGTGGTAGATTATACACGCCCAATTCAGCAGGAACTATTTTTTCAGATACCAACGGAAGAGTTATTACAAATACTGAGGCGGGTGCTTATGCGGGTTATGAGAAAAAATACATGAAAGACAAGTTGAAAATGAACGCCACCTTCAGGATTGACAAGAATGTGAATTTTCCATTTGTATACTCCCCTGCATTGTCTTTTGTTTACACCCCTGACAAGATTACCTATTATCGCGTTTCGTTGACCAGCGGTGTTAGAAATCCTACGTTGGCTGACCAATATTTATATTACAATGTGGGAAGAGCTATTTTGTTGGGGAACATTAAGGGATATCAGAATTTGGTTACCATGGAATCTCTCAACGATTATTTCTTAGTTGCCCAGCCTGACCTTAGCATTCTAAGGTATTTTGATGTAGCGCCAGTGGTTCCGGAGAAAGTCAAAAGTATTGAAGTTGGGTACAAAGCATTTCTCTTCAAAAATAAACTCAACATTGATTTCAGTGCTTATTATTCCTATTATGAAGATTTCATAGGATATAAAATTGGATTCGACCCATTTATAGATCCTACAATCAATAAGATTATGGGTGGACAAGTATACAGAATTGCAACAAATGCAGAAACTCCAGTCACTACGCAAGGTACATCCATTGGCTTAAACTATTTCTTTGGCGACTATTACACCATTGGCTTTAACCATTCATACAACCAATTGAATAAGCAAGACAATCAAGATCCAATCATACCTGCTTTCAACACACCGAGGCATAAATTCAATTTAAGCTTATCAGGAAGTCAGATGAAAGTAAAAAACGTGGAGCAACTTTCGTTCAATATTAACTTTAAATGGGTAGAAGGTTTTGTTTTTGAAGGAAGTCCACAATTTACCGGAAACATTTCCTCTTATTATTTAATTGATGCCATGGTAGCCAAAGAAATCCCCAAATATCACCTACAATGTAAACTTGGAGCATCTAATTTAACCAACAATATGGTGATGCAAGTGTATGGTGGGCCGCGGATTGGCCGAATGGCTTACTTCTCTGTACTGTATGATTTGCCCACGAAGGCAAATACACACACCAATAAGTAAATGAAAAAATAATCATTTATTTTATTAATTTCGTTTAAAACTAAACTAAAATATGAGAAAATTATTACTTGTTGGGTCGTTTGCTTTAGCTTGTATTTCAAGCATTTCGGCTCAAATTCGTTTCGTTGACAATGTCATCGATCGTTCAAAAGTTTCGGTAACTAAAAATGTTACCTATGCACAAAATTACACAGTTCTTTATGGTGATATGGACACCACCAAAGCTGGTCCTCAATTCATGTTGGAGTCCCTAAAAATGGATATTTATGCTCCAAATGATGGTTCAAGCAATCGTCCGTTAATTATCTATCTACATACTGGTAGTTTTTTACCCAGATACATCAATAACACACCAACAGGTGCGAAAGACGACAGTGCCACTGTTGAAATGTGCTATGAATTTGCACGTAAAGGTTATGTTGTTGCATCTATTGCTTACCGTCAAGGGTGGGATCCTCGCTCTTTAGATGAAAATGTTCGTCGTAGCACTATCATCAACGCGGCTTATAAAGGTGTTCAAGATTTACACTCTTGCATTCGTTGGTGGAAAGAAAACGTTTCAGCGTTTGGTAATACATTTGGTGTTGACACTACCAAATATTGCGTTGGTGGACAAGGAACAGGTTCTTACATCACTTCGGCTTATGCTGCTTTAGATCGTCAGAGCGAAATTGTAATTGATAAATTTAGAAACCCAAGCACAGGTGCAGCAATGGTAATGGATGCTATTTGGGGAGATCGTTATGGATATGGTGGAATCACCGTTCCTACTCCACAAGGCGGCCCATTTAATATGGTTAACACTCCTGGACATACATCAGACGATGCAAAAATAGCCTTCCAAATTGGAGGTGCATTAGGAGATACATCTTGGTTAGAAAAAGGTGAAATCCCAATGTTGTGGTCACATTCAGTGAATGACCCATTTGCTCCATACACCACAGGAATGGTCAACGTACCAGGTACCACCCTTCAAGTAGTTGAAGTTTCTGGTGGATACGATGTAATGGACCGTGCCGATAAATTTGGAAACAACGATGTATTCAAAGGAAAGGTAATGGATGATTATACCCGTGCAGTGAATAAAGTAAATAACGGTATTGATGGTTTATATCCTATTGTAGGTTTGGTAAACGCTTCAGGACCATACGAGTGGTGGGATACTGCCGCTATCAAAATGTTGCCTAAACAATTCTATCCAGTTGATGCAATTTTGGCTGGTGCAAAAGCTACAAATCCCTATATGAGTAAGAGTCGTGCGTTGTTATTTATTGACAGTTTGCAACGTTATTTTTCACCTCGTATGGCGGTAGCTATGGGCTTAGTAGAAAGCGTAGGTATTAACAAAATTAACTGGGCTTCTAACGTTACGGTTGCTCCAAACCCAGCTAAAAATCACCTAACTCTTCACAACAATTGGGAAAACAACAACTTGTTGAGCGCAGAAATCAGAAATATCAACGGACAAAAAGTTCGTTCATTGAATGTTACAGGAAATCACAATGAGTACACTTTAGATTTACCTGCAGGTATTTACATGATTTCTATGCAATTTGAAAATGGAATGGGTTCTACCAAATTGGTGGTTGAATAACTGATTCATTATCAATTAAAATATTGATTTCACGAAAGGGCCGCTTCAAATAAGCGGCCTTTTCTTTTGGGTCAAAATCACGTATTTTTGCAGTTTTACGTAATTCCATGTATTCTACTCTATCACAACTGAATTGGCCTGAAATAGAGCGTGAAATCCTAAAGTTCTGGGAAGATGAAAAAATCTTCCAAAAGAGCGTTGATTCTCGCCCAGCAGATAAGTCATTTACCTTCTTTGAAGGACCTCCATCTGCCAACGGAATGCCCGGTATTCACCACGTGATGGCAAGAGCCATGAAAGATATCTTTTGTCGCTATAAAACCTTACAAGGATACAGAGTTGAAAGAAAAGGGGGTTGGGACACTCACGGATTACCCATAGAATTGCAAGTAGAAAAACGCTTAGGGATTCGCAAAGACGATATTGGCACTAAAATCTCTGTGGCTGATTACAACAAAGAATGCCGTAAAGATGTACTTGAATTTAAAGATAAATGGGATGACCTCACCAAAAGAATTGGCTTTTGGGTGGATCTTGATAATCCCTATGTCACCTATGAAAATTCATATATAGAGACCCTTTGGAACCTTTTAAAAAAGCTCTATGATAAGGGTTTGTTGTACAAAGGACACACCATTCAACCGTTTTCACCAGCGGCAGGAACAGGTTTGAGTTCGCACGAATTGAACCAACCCGGTACATACCAAATGGTTAAAGATACCACCATTGTTGCTCAATTTAAGCGCACAGGAACTCAAGATGAGTACTTTTTGGCTTGGACAACCACTCCGTGGACGCTTCCATCCAATACAGCCCTTGCGGTAGGTGCAAAAATTGAATATTCAACCATTGAAACATTTAATCCATATACCGGAGATCTTGTAAAAGTGACATTGGCAACGGCCCTAGTGAACAAATATTTTACTCCCGAGAATGAAAATGGTGATTTTAGTGCTTATAACAAAGGAGATAAAAACATCCCCTGGAAAAAAATAAAATCTGAATTAGGAAAAAACCTAGCCGGTGTTAAATACGAGCAACTTCTTCCCTATGCACAGCCCACTGATGGCGATGCTTTTAGGGTGATCTTGGGAGATTTCGTAAGTACCGAAGACGGAACTGGTATAGTTCATATTGCCCCTAGTTTTGGTTCTGATGACTTCAGAGTGGCAAAACAGAACGGCATCGGTAGTTTAACTTTGGTTAATAGAGAAGGGAAATTTGTTGAAGATGTAGTTGATTTTGCAGGAGAATATGTGAAAGAAGCTTATTTAACAGATTCAGAAAAACTAGAGCAAGCGCAAAAACAAGGTAGAGATAAATATTTGAGTGTTGATGAAAGAATATCCATCAAACTTAAGACAGAGAATAAAGCATTCAAAGTTGAAAAATACGAACACTCTTACCCCCATTGTTGGAGAACTGATAAGCCAATACTTTACTATCCGTTAGAAAGTTGGTTCATCAAGACTACTGCGGTAAAAGACAGAATGGTTGAATTAAACAAAACCATCAATTGGAAACCAAAAAGTACAGGAGAAGGTAGATTTGGTAATTGGTTGGAAAACTTGGTAGATTGGAACTTGAGCAGATCTAGATATTGGGGAACCCCACTTCCTATCTGGAGAACTGAAGACCAAACTGAAGAAATTTGCATTGGCAGTTTAGAAGAACTTGTACATGAAATTAAGAAAGCCAATGAACTTCTAAAACTGAATCAATCAGTTGATACTGCAAATTTTGATTTGCACAGACCCTTTGTAGATGAAATTACTTTGGTAAGTTCATCCGGCAAACCCATGAAGCGAGAATCAGACCTGATTGATGTGTGGTTTGACAGCGGGGCGATGCCTTATGCTCAATGGCATTGGCCGTTTGAAAATGAAGATGTTTTTAAGAAAAACTTCCCAGCCGACTTTATAGCTGAAGGAGTTGACCAAACCAGAGGATGGTTCTTTACACTTCATGCTTTGGGGGTAATGCTCTTTGATGAAGTTGCCTTTAAGAATGTCATTGCCAACGGATTGGTGCTCGATAAGCACGGAAACAAAATGAGCAAACGATTGGGGAATGCTGTTGATCCGTTTAGCACCGTAGAGAAATATGGTGCTGATGCCGTAAGATGGTATATGTCTACCAATTCGCAACCTTGGGACAATCTTAAATTCGACCTTGAAGGGGTTGTTGAATCTCAGAGGAAGTTTTTAGGAACCTTGTACAATACTTATTCGTTCTTTGCAATTTACGCGAACATAGACAGTTATAAATATTCTGAAAAAAACGAAATTTCTACAGACCAACGCACAGAATTAGATCGTTGGATTTTGAGTAAACTTCATTCATTGGTGAAGGAGGTTGAAGAATCTTTAAATGATTACGACCCTACCAGAGCATCAAGAGCCATCGAAGAGTTTGTAGGAGAACAACTAAGCAACTGGTTTGTTAGATTGTCTCGTCGTCGCTTTTGGAAGGGTGAAATGAACGCCGAAAAACAAGCGGCTTATGATACCCTTTTTGTTTGTTTGGAAACCGTATCTAGGCTAATGTCACCCGTTGCACCATTCTTCGCAGAATGGTTGTTTAAGGCATTAAATGCACCACGTAATTTAGACATTCAATCCGTTCACCTGAGTGATTGGCCCAAATACAACCCAGAAATCATCGATCCGCTCTTAGAATCTCAAATGGAAAAAGCGCAAAGGGTTTGCTCCTTGGTATTATCGTTGAGAAAGAAAGAAAAAATTAAGGTTAGGCAGCCCCTTCAGAAGGTTTTAATTCCAGCTTTGTCTGAAAAAATGCAACAAGAATTGGTGAATGTTTCTGATATCATAAAGTCTGAGGTAAACGTAAAGGAAATTGAATTTTTAGCCGCTGACAATCAACTTCTAGTTAAAAGGGTTAAGCCCAATTTTAAGTCCCTCGGAAAGCAATTAGGTCCACATATGAAGAAGGCGGCTGAGTTAATCGCAGCTTTTGGACCTAACGAAATTACCGTATTAGAGAGTAATGGTGAGATCTGCATAACTTTACCTGAGTTGGGCGAAGTAAAAATCAACCTAACGGATGTAGAGATAAGCGCTCAAGATATGCCGGGTTGGTTGGTAGCTAATGAAGGCGATATTACAGTGGCTCTAGATATTCATATTTCTGAAGCACTTTTACAAGAAGGTATTGCAAGAGAATTGGTTAATAGAATTCAAAATATCAGAAAAGAATCTGATTTTGAGGTAACCGATAAAATCAGTGTTCAATATAAAGCTGAGGAGCATGTTGTTAACAGTATAGTAGCATTTTACGATTATATTTGTAAAGAAGTACTTGCAATAAAAATTGAGTTTAACGATAATTGTACCACACACGCTACCGATGTTTATGAAACTGAGGTATTTATAGATATCCAAAAAGCATAACTCTTTAAACCTATGGAAAAAGAAAAAACTCGCTACAACGACGAAGAATTAGAAGAATTCAAAAACTTGATACAAGCAAAATTAGACCGAGCAAAAGAGGAATTTAAAACACTTCAAGGTCAGCTGAAGTCAGGCAATGAAAATGGCACCGATTCAACAAACAATAATTATTTAACCCTTGACGATGGCGCTGAAACCGCTGAAAAGGAAAAAATAAATCAATTGGCTGCACACCAATTGAAATTCATCAAAAGTTTGGAAGCTGCAATGGTTCGTATTCACAACAAAACATACGGCATTTGTAAAACTACCGGAAAATTGATTCCTGCTGAAAGATTGAGAGTGGTTCCACACACCACTGAAACGGTTGAAGCGAAGAACCGCAGGTAAGTTGAATATGTCGTTTTTTAACAATATCGCCCCTAAAAAGGCTTGGACAATTGCATTGTCTGTCGTATTCGTTGGACTTCTCATTGATCAAATCATTAAAGTGTACGTAAAAACCCATTTCGTTTATGGTGAAACATACCCTTTATTTGGAGACTGGTTTAAGATTTATTTCATTGAAAATGACGGCATGGCCTACGGTATCACTCTGTTCGGCGGAGGAAAAGTAGGGAAACTGTTTCTCACCTTCTTCCGAATCGCAGTTTCTATTTTCGGATTCTTCTATCTGAAAGCCATGATTCGCGAAAAAAGTCCGTTTGGGTTGATTTTTTCCATATCATTAATATTAACAGGAGCCATCGGAAACATCATTGATTCAGTGTTTTACGGCGTCATTTTTGACGATATTAATGGTTACGTTGCAAGTTGGTTTGAAGGACATGTAGTAGACATGTTCTATGCGCCCCTTTGGGAAGGCGTATTGCCAGAATGGATTCCTTTCAGTGGTGGGGAGCATTTTGTGTTCTTCGCCCCCATCTGGAATTTTGCAGATGCATGCATTACTGTAGGTGTTGCAACCCTATTGATTGCTCGAAATCAGTTTGAACTTCCATCGGTAAAAATAGTTTTTCCAAAAAAAGCAGCTAAAGATCCTTCATCAGAAGATTCTGAAGGTTAACTTTGCAGCTGATTCATGGAACCTTCTTTTAACGAACAACAACTGCTTCGTCGTCAATCGCTTGACGAATTGCGTGCATTGGGCATTGATCCCTACCCTGCTGAACTATTTCCGGTAAACACCACTGCCGATGAAATTAAAAATGAATTTCCGTCTAATCCTGAGAAATTCAAACATACCGTAATTGCCGGTAGAATGATGGCTAGACGCATCATGGGCAAGGCTGCATTTGCAGTAATTCAAGATAGCACCTCCAAAATTCAAGTTTACATTAACCGAGACGAAGTTTGTCCTGGTGAAGACAAAGAATTGTACAATACCGTATTTAAAAAACTCCTCGACATTGGCGATATTCTTGGTTTCGAGGGATATGTATTCAGCACTCAAACTGGAGAGACTACTCTACATGTACAGTCGTTCAAATTGCTTTCTAAGTGCTTAAATCCACTTCCACTTCCGAAAGAAAAAGACGGCGTTGTATTTGATGCTTTCACTGATCCTGAGGCACGCTACCGCATGCGCTATGTGGATCTAGTAGTAAATCCTCAGCACAAAGAAATATTCCTAAAAAGAACCAGAATCATTCAGTCGTTGAGAAATACTTTCAATGATCGCGGATATTTAGAGGTTGAAACACCCACATTGCAAGCGGTACATGGCGGAGCAACAGCGCGCCCCTTCGAGACACACCACAATGCTCTAGACATGAAATTGTATTTGAGAATTGCCAATGAACTTTATTTGAAGAGATTGATTGTGGGCGGATTTGATGGTGTTTACGAATTTGCAAAAAACTTCAGAAATGAAGGTATTGACAGAACCCACAACCCTGAATTTACAGGATTGGAAATCTATGTAGCCTACAAAGACTATTATTGGATGATGGATTTTGTTGAAGAAATGATTGAAAAATGTGCCAATGACGTTAACGGAACAACTACTGCCGTTGTTGGAGAAAATGAAATCAGCTTTGCTCGTCCATACCAAAGATTGACTATGGCAGAAGCCATTTTGAAATACAGCGGATTTAATATTGAAGGAAAAACTGAACAGGAGTTGGGTGATTTCGCAAAGAGTATTGGATGTGAAATAACATCCAAAATGGGATATGGGAAATTGATAGATGAGATCTTCGGGGCTACTGCTGAGAAACATTTAATTCAGCCTACATTCATCACTGATTATCCCATCGAAATGAGTCCTTTAACCAAAAAACACCGCAGCAAAGCTGGTTTGGTTGAGCGTTTCGAACTGTTTGTAAATGGAAAAGAAATTGCCAACGCCTACACAGAGTTAAATGATCCTATAGACCAAAAGGAACGGTTTGAAGAACAATTGGTATTGGCAGAAAGAGGAGATGATGAAGCTATGGCGATGGATCACGACTTTATTCGTGCCTTGGAATACGGTATGCCACCAACCAGCGGATTGGGTGTGGGTATTGATCGTTTAACCATGATGTTGACCAATCAAGCATCCATTCAAGAGGTGTTGTTCTTCCCTCAAATGAGGCCTGAAAATCACGGGTAATTCCATGATTGAAATTGGGAAAGACGAACTGTTGGTGATGAGTCGTTTGATTCACGTCGAAACTTTACAGCAAGTCGTCGAAGAAATTGATCTCAGTCGACCTGTTGTAATAGATATTGTGAAGCAATTATTGCACTATCGATATGTTAAAGCTCTTGACCTGTCAAACAATCAACGACTCACTTTTAATGTTGATCAAATTCTTCAAACCCGTTTTCAATTAACCGCAAAAGGCTATGAAGAGTTGGAAGCCCAATCAAATTAAAGTATATTTGTAAAAACCTAGAAATTCACCAAAGAATATGTCAGAAAAAGCCAAAATCATCTTAGAAGGAAACGAGTTTGAATTACCCGTAATCACAGGTTCAGAGGGCGAAAAAGCCATTGATATTGGAAAATTACGCGACTTAACCGGATATATTACCTTAGACTCTGGTTTTAAAAATACCGGTGCTACCACCAGTGGAATTACCTTCTTGGATGGTGAATTGGGTATTCTTCGCCACAGAGGCTACGACATTGAAGATTTGGCTGCTAATTGTAGCTTTTTGGAAGTTTCTTACTTAATCCTGAATGGAGAACTTCCAACAGCTGAACAATTATCAGAGTTTGAAGCTAAAATTTCTGAACATACATTGGTAAATGAAGGGTTAGAAGCAATGTTCAAAGCATTCCCAACGGGTAGTCACCCCATGGGACAGTTGAGCAGCATGATTTCTTCGTTGAGTCTTTATTATCCAAAATCTTTAGATCCTAACCGCCCAGAAGAAGCAGTAAAAAGAACCATCATTCGTTTGATGGCTAAAATGCCAACCATCTGCGCTATGATTTACAAAAAGCGCAACGGACACCCTTTGGTATACCCTAATAATAAATTGGATTATGTGACCAACTTCTTGAACATGACATTTGGTCAAGTTGCTGATCCTAGCTATATGGCTGACCCAGTTATTGTGGATGCAATGAATAAATTGCTCATCTTGCACGCTGACCACGAACAAAACTGCTCTGCAAGCACCGTTCGTGTGGTAGGAAGTTCTCAAGCAAACTTATATAGCAGTATTTCTGCAGGTATCAACGCTCTTTGGGGTCCTTTGCACGGAGGTGCAAACCAAGAGGTATTGGAAATGTTAGAAGACATTAAGAATGACGGCGGAGATGTTGAAAAATACATCAATAAAGCAAAAGATAAAAACGATCCTTTCCGTTTGATGGGATTCGGGCACCGTGTATACAAAAACTTCGACCCACGTGCTAAAATCATTAAGAAAGCATGTGACGATGTTCTTGCTAAATTGGGTGTAAACGACCCTATTCTAGAAATTGCCAAGAAATTGGAAGAAGCAGCCCTGAATGATCCTTATTTCGTAGAACGTAAACTGTTCCCGAACGTTGATTTCTACTCGGGTATCATATACAGAGCTTTAGGTTTCCCAACCGATTTCTTTACCGTTCTATTTGCTTTGGGACGTTTACCTGGTTGGATTGCACAGTGGCAGGAAATGCGCACAGACAAGCAACCTATTGCACGCCCCCGTCAAATCTACACAGGTGCTGCTCCACGCCCCTTTGTTAGAATGAACGATAGAGCCTAATTTCAGCGGATTTTTCGCTATTTTCCTCGTTTCCAAAACTTTCAAAGTCCCTTAAGGGTTACTTTTGCACGCCTTGAGCGCATGTATGAGGATTCTTAAGACTTTTGTTGCAACATTTATTTTATTTTCTGTCCCTTTTGTTAATTCGGCATTCGGGCAATCTTTTACTTTGAGCGGTTTTGTTAAAGACAGTTTGAATGGAGAATCCATCAAAGGTGTCCAAATAACCGAAATTATCTCAGGAGCCACTGTCAGTTCCAATAGTTATGGTTTCTACAGCATAACTTTAAAAACGGGCACCTACAACTTCAGAGTAAACTCTTCTGATTTTGAACCAAAAATACTAAGCATCAATCTTACTAAAAACTTAGAACTCAACATTGAACTAGCTCCTAAAGCAGAAGACATTGGAGAGGTTAATGTAAGAGCTAAGAAAAATGACAACGTAAAAAAGATTGACATTTCAACGCAATCCCTTTCTGGAAAAGTTATTAAAAAAATACCTGCTTTTCTTGGGGAGGCAGATGTTATTAAAAGCATTCAACTTCTACCCGGTGTAACTACAGTAGGTGAAGGCGCCTCTGGATTTAATGTTAGAGGTGGATCTATTGATCAAAACTTAGTTTTGATGGATGATGCTCCAGTATTTAACTCTGCCCACTTATTTGGTTTTTTCAGTATTTTCAATCCAGATGCAGTTAAAGACGTGCAACTCATTAAAGGCGGAATCCCATCTAACTACGGGGGAAGATTGAGTTCCGTTTTAGACGTTACTACCAAAGATGGGAACAATAAAACCTACCAAGGCAGTGGTGGTGTAGGTACCATATTTTCGAGATTGACTCTCGAAGGGCCTTTGTTGAAAAACAAAGCCAGCTTTTTAGTTTCTGGAAGAAGAAGTTACATCGACGTTTTAGCAGCTCCTTTTTTGAATGAGGATTTAAAAGGAAGTAGATTCTTCTTTTATGATTTAACCACCAAATTCAACTACCAAAACAAACGCAACCGATTCTTCATATCCTCCTATTCTGGCGATGATATATTTTACGCGGCTGACGCTTTTGGAGTAAAATGGGGCAACAATACCGTAACCGCCCGTTGGAACCATGTTTTCAACAAACGCTTATTTTCTAACCTTACTTATTATTACAGCAGATACCGATATAATTTAGAGTTCTCAAACGGCGATGACCTCAGCTTTAACTGGACTTCATATATCTTTAACAACAGCATTAAATCAGATGTAAAATATTACCTCAATCCTAAAAATGAATTGGGAGCTGGTTTTCAAAGTACTTATTATATTCTTCGTCCTGGAAATGCCATTGCAAAAAATAGTTTGGGCTCCAATAATTTTAGCTTACCCGATAAATTTGGGTTGGAAAATGCGGTCTACTTAACAGAAGATTTTAACAGTACCGGAAGATTTTCTCTTCGTGTTGGACTAAGAATCAGTCAATTCTTGTATTTGGGCAAAAGCAATGTTTACACCTACCGCGAACCATTTGCACCTGGTCAGAGAAGATTTGTGGATTCCGTTTGGCAAGCCGGTGACAATGAAGTAATTACCAATTACATCAACCCTGAACCTCGTTTGGGATTCAAATATCAATTGAATAAATCTGCATCCATCAAAGGTGGATATAACCGTATGGTACAGTATCTCCACCTCATTTCGAACACCGCAGCAAGCGTTCCTTTTGATGTGTGGTCACTTTCTACAAACAACATTAAACCCGAATTGGCAGATCAATACACCATTGGGTATTTTAAGAATTTCACTCTCGGGGGATATGAATTCGAGAGCTCCTTCGAAACTTACTATAAAGACCTTCAAAATCAAGTAGACTATGTGGATGGTGCCAACCTTTTGCTCAACGAATATCTTGAAGGAGAGTTGATCAACGGCGTAGGAAGAGCCTACGGCTTGGAAGCTTACTTGAAAAAGAGCACAGGTAAATTAACTGGATGGATTAGCTATACACTTTCAAGAAGTGAAAGACAATCCAACGGAATCAATGACAACGAATGGTACCCAAGCAGGTTTGACAGACTGCACAATCTATACGTTGTAGCACAATATCAGCACAATAAAACTTGGGACTTTGCGGCCAACTTTGTATTGAGCTCAGGTACACCAACCACCTTTTACACTGGTCAATATACCGTGCAAGGTTACACTGTGCCTGATGCTGGTAGCAATGCGCGCAACAATATTCGCAATCCCTATTACCACAGACTTGATTTGTCAGCTACTTACACCAAAAAGAAGAAAGGCAAATGGGAAACCAACTGGGTGTTCTCAGTTTACAATGCCTACAACAGAAGAAACCCATTCTCCATATATTTCTCAACCAATCACGAAAATACGGGCATGAATAAAGCCATCCAATTCAGCGTTATTGGCAGCATTGTGCCTGCTATTTCTTACAATTTTAAATGGAACTAACATGAAATTACTTAGATCGATATTCATATTATCTGCATTTGTATTTTTATCAACTTCATGCGAAGACATCATTGACGTAAACGTTGACCAAAAACAAAAGAAAATCGTAGTTGATGCTTTTGTAAACAACCTAGATACTACCCAAACCATCAAACTCACGGAAAGTATTCCATATTTTGCTTCACCGGGAACTGAGCCCTTTATTTCCGATGCAACGGTACTTATTGCAGATACTAGCGCCAGCAATTTCAAAATTTTTCCATTCATACATAAAGATAGCGGTGTATATGAATGGACACCCAAACCCTCTACTGGGGATACTTTTCAAGTAGGCAGACAATACGCCTTAATCATCATTCATCGTGGTGATACTCTTATCAGTGCTTGTAGATTGAATCCAACTGTAAGCGCTATAGACAGTTTACGCGCAGTACCGGTAGAAGGAAATGGTCCCCCATTCATCGACTCAGGTAAATACGTAGAACTTTTTGCCAATGATTTACCTGGAATGGGTAACTTCTATTGGGTAAAAACTTTCAGAAATGATACCTTTCTAAACGATATTAGGAATTTGAACATCTCTCAAGACATGGGAAATAACTCAAATGGACAAGACGGTGGTTTATTTATCTACCCAATTAGATTTTCAGGAATCAACCAATTTTTAAGGCCTTACAGAGAGGGAGAAAGAGTTCGTATTGAAGTACATTCCATCACTCTGGAGGCATTTTTCTGGTTCAATTTGATTGTGAATGAACGTAACAATGGCGGCTTATTTGCTACTCCCCCTGTAAATATTCAGTCCAACATCATTCCTTTGAATAAAAACATGGAACGAGGAGTTGCTGGCTTTTTCTGCATCAGCGATGTGCGCAGTGCTGAAATCACAGTGAAGGAATTTTAAACTTCCTGAAGTTTTAATTTCATCGCATCCAACTCATCTCTTAAGCGAGCAGCTTCCATAAACTCCATATTTTTGGCGGCTTTGTACATGTCTTTTTCCGTCTTTTGGATGGCTTTCTGCAATGCATTCTTATCCATAAATTGAACGATAGGATCTGCAGCCAACGCTCCCGAGTCTTCTAGGAAAACTTTATACGCTTTATCGTTGTCAGATGCCATAGAATCTGCTACCGATGTTTGTTTGAAAATCTCTTCGCGCGTTTTTCTGACCGTCCTTGGAGTAATGCCGTGTTCCGTATTGTATTCCATTTGTCTTTCCCTTCGACGGTTGGTTTCACGAATGGTTATTTCCATACTCTTCGTGATTTTATCGGCATACATAATCACCTTTCCTCGGTCATTTCGCGCAGCACGACCAATGGTTTGAACCAAACTTGTAACACTTCGTAAAAATCCCTCTTTGTCTGCATCCATAATCGCAACCAAAGAAACTTCCGGTAAATCCAATCCTTCGCGGAGCAAATTGACTCCAATCAAAACATCAATTCCGCCAAGACGCAGGTTTCGAAGAATTTCAACCCTTTCCAGTGTTTTTACTTCGGAGTGGATGTAACCCACTTTGATGTTGAGTTTTGCCAAATACTTTGATAATTCTTCGGCCATTCTTTTAGTCAACGTAGTTACTAAAATCCTATCCCCCATCTTGATGCGTTCGTCAATTTCACCAATCAAGTCATCCACTTGAGTATCTAAAGGACGTACTTCAATTTCTGGATCGAGCAATCCCGTGGGACGAATCAACTGCTCCACAATAACGCCTTCTGATTCTACGATCTCAAATTCAGCTGGAGTTGCAGTTACATAAATTGATTGATTAACTATGGTATAAAACTCTTCAAATTGCAGAGGGCGATTATCCATAGCAGCCGGCAATCGAAATCCGTATTCAACCAAATTGATTTTTCTACTTCTATCGCCGCCATACATGGCGCGAATTTGCGGGATGGTTACGTGACTTTCGTCCACCACCAATAAAAAGTCCTTCGGAAAATAATCCAACAAACAGAACGGCCTATCGCCTGGATTTCTGCGATCAAAATACCTGGAGTAATTTTCAATACCGTTGCAATAACCCAATTCGCGAATCATCTCAAGGTCAAAATTCACCCGTTCCTCGAGGCGCTTAGCTTCTAAAAATCGCTGTTGCTGTTGGAAGAATTCCATTTGAAGTACCAAATCATCTTGAATTTTGTAAATTACATCTTGCAAACGATCTCTCGGCGAAACATAAATTTGAGCGGGATAGATGGCACAATCTAGCAGTGAATCAATCTTTCTGCCAGTTTCTGGTTCAAAACTGTAAATCTCCTCAATTTCATCCCCAAAGAAACTGATGCGGTATGCAAAGTCGTTGTACGCCAAATGCACATCAACTGTATCACCTTTAACTCTAAAAGTACCTCTTTTAAATTCGACGGTGGTTCGAGAATACAAACTCTCAACCAATCGATACAACAATTGTTGACGAGAAATATGCATCCCTTCGCTCAAGCGAATAATGGTATTTTCATAATCTGAAGGGTTTCCAGCACCATAAATACAACTCACAGAAGCTACAACAATTACATCACGCCTACCTGAAAGAAGAGTCGAAACGGTTCTTAAACGCATTTTCTCTATTTCATCATTGATGCCAAGGTCTTTCTCGATGTAGGTATTGGTGGTAGGAATGAATGCTTCGGGTTGATAATAATCATAGTAGCTCACGAAATATTCAACCGCATTATTAGGGAAGAACTGTTTGAACTCACCGTATAATTGGGCCACCAGCGTTTTATTATGTGACAGAACTAAAATAGGTCTATTTACCTGCTCTATTACATTCGCGATGGTAAAGGTTTTTCCAGAACCAGTGACTCCCAATAGGGTTTGTGCCCTTTGTCCATTTTCAATTCCTTGAACCAGCTGTTTTATGGCATCTGGCTGATCACCTTTGGGTTCAAAATTGGATACTAGTTGGAATTCAGGCATGGTGATGTACAAAGTTAGGGTATATTTTTTCGTATCTTTGCAGTAATGCAAGAAGTGGCAACAAAATCAGCAGACATTACTCAGGAAGAATTCGTTTCAACCGTACTTTCCGATTATAAAATTGCTTTTCAAAGTCGTCACGCTTCCCTTATTGGTAGGAAGGAAGTGTTGACCGGTAAAGCCAAATTTGGAATCTTTGGTGACGGTAAAGAAGTGGCACAAGTGGCCATGGCCAAAGTTTTCGAAAAAGGTGATTGGCGAAGCGGCTATTACAGAGATCAAACTTTTATGTTCGCTTTGGGACTTTCAGACGTTCAAAAGTTTTTTGCTCAACTATATGCACATGCTTCGGTAGAGAAAGAACCTGCCTCCGGCGGGCGTAGCATGAACGGACATTACGCTACCCGATTGCTTGATGATCAAGGAAATTGGCTCAGTCAAAGCGATAGATTCAATGTCTCTGCTGATATTTCTCCAACCGCCGGTCAAATGCCTCGTTTGTTGGGTTTGGCTCTCGCATCTAAGCTGTACAAAGAGAACCCTGCTCTTCATAACATGAGCGATTTTTCATCCCAAGGAAAAGAAATCGCCTTTGGTACCATCGGAAATGCTTCAACTTCGGAAGGTATTTTCTGGGAAGTTATGAACGCCGCTTGCGTCATGCAAGTGCCCATGTTGATGAGCGTTTGGGACGATGGATACGGAATTTCTGTCCCCGCAAAATATCAAACCGCAAAAGAGAACATTTCTGCCATCATGAGTGGATTCCAAACCAACGATAAAGGCGTAGGAATGGAAATTTTTACCGCTCGTGGATGGAATTACGCAGAACTTTGCAATGTTTATAAGCAAGCCGCAGATGTTTGCCGAACCAAACACACCCCCGTCTTAGTTCACGTTACTGAAGTTACTCAACCACAAGGTCACTCAACTTCTGGAAGTCACGAACGATATAAAACAAAAGAACGTCTCGATTGGGAAATAGAATTTGATTGTATCACCCAGATGCGCCAATGGATCATTGAAAACGGATTGTGCACCGTTGAATCATTGGAAGCACTTGAGGCATCTGCTTTGAACGAAGTTAAACAAATGCAAAAGGCAGCATGGTCAGATTTTGTTTCCGATATCAAAATAGACATACAGTCTTTTGCCCAAGTTCTTACACAACTCATTACTTCTCAAATCGCTCCTTCGGAGTTGTCTGCTATCAGAGAACAATTGTTGTCTATTAATGACCCCATCAGACGAGATTTGGGAACTGCCATTAATCAATCGTTGAGGGTAACTATCCATAATACTCAAGCACAAAAACAAGCGCTTCTTGATTATCATAAAAAATTCATAGACGATAACCATGATCGTTACAGTTCTAAACTGTATTCCGATAGCAACGAAAGTGTCTTCAAAGTTCCTCATATCCCGTTAGAAACCAGCGACGAACAAGTTGATGGATATCAAGTAGTTAGAGCATGCTTTGAAGCAAACATGGAACGCGACCCTCGTATTTTTGCCTTTGGTGAAGACGTTGGGAAAATTGGCGACGTGAATCAAGGATTCTCCGGTTTGCAAGAAAAGTTTGGCGAATTACGTGTAACCGATAAAGGAATCAGAGAATGGAGCATCATTGGAGAAGGGATTGGAGCCGCCATGAGAGGACTGAGACCCATCGCAGAGATTCAATACCTCGATTATTTGTTGTACGGTCTAGAACCTTTGAGTGACGATTTAGCTACGTTACAATACAGAACCAAAGGCGGACAAAAAGCGCCATTAATTGTTAGAACTCGCGGACACAGATTGGAAGGTATTTGGCATTCTGGCTCACCTATGGGTATGATAATCAATGCAGTACGCGGAATGCATGTTTGTGTACCTAGATCTATGACCCAAGCCGCAGGTATGTATAATACTCTTTTAAGAAGCGATGAACCGGCGTTGGTAGTGGAGTGCTTAAATGGTTACAGAAGCAAAGAGAAAATGCCCAAGAACATTGCAGACTTTACCGTTCCTTTAGGTGTTACTGAAACCCTGCGTTTTGGGGAAGATGTTACCTTGGTAACCTATGGTTCTAACGTAAGAATTGCTTTACAAGCCATTGAATTGCTCGCTGAATACGGAATTAGAGTTGAACTAATTGACGTACAAACCTTACTTCCTTTTGATATTAACCACAGCATTGCTGAGAGTCTAAAAAACACCAATCGATTGGTTGTATTTGATGAAGATGTTCCAGGTGGCGCTTCTGCATTTATTTTACAACAAATTTTAGAAGTTCAGAACGGTTATAAGTATTTAGATAGTAAACCAATTACCATAACATCTAAAGAACATAGACCTGCTTATTCTAGTGATGGTGATTATTTCTCAAAACCTTCAATTGATGATGTCTTCGCAGAGATCTATCAAATGATGCACGAGTCTAACCCTCAAAAATGGCCCTCTTTATTTTAAAAGTATAACACCCTAATGCCCGAAACTAAAACCATACCTAATCTTTTGAGATTAAGTGGACTTGAGCCTTTCACATTAACAAAAGAAATCAATTTTGTCAATATTGGGGAAAGAACCAATGTAACAGGCTCAAAAGCCTTTTCAAAATTAATTCTAGAGGGCAACTACAATAGTGCCCTTGATGTAGCAAGACAACAAGTAGAAAACGGAGCTCAAATTATAGACATCAATATGGATGAAGGCATGTTGGATGGCGTTCAAGCCATGACCACATTCCTGAATCTCATTGCATCAGAACCAGACATTTCAAGGGTGCCCGTGATGATTGATTCCAGTAAATGGGATGTCATTGAAGCAGGTTTAAAATGTGTCCAAGGAAAAGGAATTGTGAATTCAATCTCTCTAAAAGATGGTGAGGCGGAATTCATTAACCGTGCTAAAAAAGTAAAACGCTATGGTGCCGCTGTTGTAGTAATGGCTTTTGATGAAACCGGACAAGCAGATTCATTCCAACGCAAAATAGACGTTTGTAAAAGAAGTTACGACATCCTTGTTAATGAGGTAAAATTCAATCCTCAAGACATCATCTTTGATCCTAATATTCTCACTGTTGCCACAGGTATTGATGAGCACAACAACTATGCTGTTGACTTTATTGAGGCAACACGTTGGATAAAACAGAACTTATACGGTGCCAAAGTATCTGGCGGTGTTTCAAATATTTCATTCTCTTTCCGCGGAAATAACCCTGTAAGAGAAGCCATGCACAGCGCATTTTTATATCATGCCATCAAAGCGGGTTTGGACATGGGAATTGTTAATGCGGGAATGATTGAAGTGTATGAAGACATCCCTAAAGAGCTATTAGAGCGTGTAGAAGATGTACTTTTAAACAGAAGACCTGATTCTACTGAAAGATTAGTAACTTTCTCTGAAACTGTAAAAGGTAAAAAAGCCGAAAAAGTGGATATCCAAGAATGGAGAAGCCTACCTATTAGAGAGAGACTTCAACACAGTCTCGTAAAGGGTATTACCGAGTTCATTGACCAAGATACTCAAGAAGCTCTTGACCTATTGAAAGAACCTCTTTCTGTTATTGAAGGACCCTTAATGGATGGAATGAACTATGTTGGCGACCTTTTTGGCGCAGGTAAAATGTTCCTTCCTCAGGTGGTTAAAAGTGCCCGTGTGATGAAAAAATCGGTTGCATATTTACAGCCGTTTTTAGAAGCACAGAAATTAAATAATCCAAACGCGAGAGCTCAAGGTAAAATATTGTTGGCCACGGTAAAAGGCGATGTTCACGATATCGGAAAGAACATTGTTGGCGTGGTATTAGCCTGCAACAACTATGAAATTGAAGATATGGGAGTGATGGTTCCCGCCGATAAAATACTTCAAAGGGCCCAAGAATGGGGTGCTGATATCATTGGTTTGAGCGGGTTGATTACGCCGTCTTTGGATGAAATGGTTTACGTTGCCTCAGAAATGCAGCGCCTAGGTATGAAGCAGCCACTCCTTATTGGTGGAGCTACTACCTCTAGAGTGCATACTGCAGTTAAAATTGCCCCGCAATACCATTATCCAGTCATTCACGTTAACGATGCAAGTCGTTCGGTACCCGTTGCCGGCCAATTGCTAAATCCTGAAACCTATGATCAGTATTCTAGTACCATCAGAAATGAGTATCAACAACTCGCTGAAAATCACGCACAACGACAAACCATAAAGAATTTAATACCATACCAAGATGCGCTGAAAAATGGTGAAGAGCACAACGGAATCGTTCATAAACCCAATAAACTTGGATTTTTCTCATACGATAAGGTTACTGTAAAAGACCTTCGACCATTTATAGATTGGACACCCTATTTCCAAACTTGGGAACTTGCCGGAAGATACCCAGATATACTCAGTGATACGGTAGTTGGTTCAGAAGCTCAAAAGGTTTTTGATGATGCAAATAAAATGCTTGATTCTTGGGAGCAAAATCCTCCAATGAGGTGTAAAGCAACCGGATTTATATTGCCCGCTATTAGATGTCTTGACGATGCCGCTGTTTATGAACCCAATGAAGACGGCTCAGAAGATCTTACTGGAAAAACACCCTTGGCAGTTTTTCATTTCCTAAGACAACAACGTAAAATGTCAGAAGACATTCCCAATTTGAGTCTGGCTGATTTCTTAAAACCAAAATCAACCGACTATTTGGGAGGATTTGCCGTTACCACTGGACTCGGACTTGAAAGTCTTATTGCCAAATACGATGCAGACCACGATGATTATAACAGCATCATGGCCAAAGCATTGGCTGATCGCTTGGCAGAGGCGTTAGCAGAATGGTTGCACAAAGAGGTAAGAACAAATCTTTGGGGCTATTCGGTGAATGAATCACTAACCAACGAAGAATTGATTCGCGAAAATTATCAAGGCATTCGTCCTGCTCCTGGCTATCCTGCATGTCCAGATCATACCGAAAAAGAAATTCTTTTCAAGTTGCTGAATGAACATGTAAACCCTGAAATTTCCTTGACTGAAAGCATGGCCATGTTGCCCGTTTCTAGTGTAAGCGGTTGGTATTTCTCCAATGAAAAATCAAGGTATTTTGGACTTGGTAAAATTTCCGAAGAGCAGTTGGTAGATTACGCAGAAAGAAAAGGAATGAACCTCGACGAAATGCGCCGTTGGTTATCACCAATTCTCTAATAATTATTTTACAAAAGGATTAGAATACTTAGGATTCTTAATGAATTCTAAATCGGTCATGCTTTTAAGATAAGCAACCAAATCAGCCTTTTGAGTTTCAGATAGATTCATTTGAACTCCACCATGTGCCGCTAACTGAGGATGAATGGATGGATTCTCATATTTGATTCCCGAGCTGTAATGTTCAATAACTTCTTCCAATGTATTGAATCTTCCATCGTGCATATAAGGAGCGGTAAGAGCGATATTCAATAACGACGGAGTTTTGAAAGTTCCAAAATCTTGGTCTCTATTGGTAATAGCTCCAAATCCTTTGTCTGTGATTACAGGATCTAATCCGTTGTTGGCTATTCCACCCATAACTGGATTTTGCTGTTGTGCTAGTTCCCCTCCATGACAATGAAAACAATCTGCGCCCTTGGTCTTTCCATTTGCATCAAAATCAACCAAACCATTAAACGCAAAGGCACCTCTCAATTCTGATTGATTCATCACTTGAGGATTATCTCCTGGGAAAAATTTATTGAATCTCGAACCATTGCTCACAATACTCAATAAAAATTGTTCCAATGCCAAGGACATATCTATGAGATTGGGTTCAGAATTAAACGCCTTATTAAAATACTCTTTGTAGCGCTCTACCTTCTTCAAACGTTGGTTTAACAAGGGCAAGGTCATTGCCATTTCATTGTGTGCTTGAATAGGTTCAAAAACAAGTTCCCGCAAGGTATTCACCCGGGCATCCCAAAAGAATTTACGGCTGTAAGCCATATTGAATAAAGAAGGCGCATTCCGGTGACTCATCAAGCCATAAATTCCTTTTGAGAATTGGCGTGGTTCAGCGAAAGCAAACTCTTGTTGGTGGCAAGATCCACAGCTTATGCTACTGTCAAAAGAAAGTATGGGATCGTAGAAAAGCATTCGTCCCAAATAGATACCTTCCTCGGTAAAAGGATTGTCTTTTGGTAGTGGAGGCATACCAAATTCCGCTGGAAAAATATCTTTAGGATCAACCAAAGTAGGTTGATAGGTCTTATTATTTTTAGCGGAAGGATCTTCTTCTCTTCTACAAGAAGTAGCTGTAAGCAACAGTATTACTGCGCCCATCAAACCAAAATTTTTCAACCCCAACATTATCGTTATTACTTGACTTCTACAAAATTAAAAACCCCATTTTTGCCGTTTACGTCGTACATATTGCCTAGAAGTGCTTGCATCAATTGAATCTCTTTTGTTCCTTCAGAATGACTTACGCTGCCTTCTTTTAGTGCAATTGTGGTATTCCCGTCAAAATAGTTCTCAGCATGAACATTAATAGTTGCTTTCTTGCTGTTCGTTGCATCCAACATAAAGGGAAGCATCAAGTCGAACTCTCTTACCATCGGCATTGTTGCAGTATGAAAACTAAAACTTGTTGGCATTCCGGTTGAACCAATAGCTCTGTACATACCATCCAAAGCATGAAAAATGTAGCCACCAGACCAACCCCAATGCAAACCAGTCAAGTTTGGATTTAACGGGTGATCAGCAGGCCAAATATTTGGATTTCCATGATTTATAGCAGAATCAAAGCCTATTTTGAAATGAATTCCTTTGTATGAACCAGAGGGAAGTTTGTCGTAATTAAACACGGTTCGGTTGTTTCTAAATGCCAACCATTGATAACCATCACCCAACAACACACGTTCACCATTTTCTTTGATTAGAGAAAACTCAGAAAATAACATTGACCAATTGCTGATGGTAATCTCTTCGTTGACGCTTTTGGCTTTATATTCACTTACACCCAATGGCGGAAGTGCCTCATTCTTTAATAAGCCCTTAAATTCTACCGTAAACTTGGCAGTGGAATTATTTCCGTTGTCTATTGGCTCGTCTTCACAAGCAGCAAATACCAAAACCATTGGTAGGAGCCATTTCATTCTATTCTTAACCATTTATCCAAATATACAAAATTATCAGTGTAAATCCTTGTAAAATAAGGCCCTACAGGCCATTGTGTAACATTTATCACCCATGTTTGAGTAGAATCTCTCGACTCTCGATATACAATTTGACCTACAGAGTTATACACCTCAACTTTCTTTAAAACCGGGTTGCGCGCAAAAATTTGAAGAACATCAGTACCAGGATTTGGCGCTAAAATGATTTCCTTATTTTGTTGCGCATCCAAATTCATCCCTCCTACACTTGCTTTCGCTAAGACGGAAACCTTGGGGTCAAAAACAACCGTATCTACAGCAAAATCAATATCTAACGCATAGTTTTTAGTTAAACTATCAGGGTAGAAAACCAAATATTTACTGATTCTGTTCCCACTTAAATTTGGCTTTGACAGAAACTCCATCGGTACCGGAATTTTCCAAAATCCCATCATTGAGTTTGAAGGTGTTTGCTCCACTTTTAACTCAAGTTTTCTTCCTCTTTGTTTCCAATTGATTTTTAAATCAGGATGCCCTTGACCCTCATACCATTGCTTGAAAAATGTGTCCAAATTTTGACCTGAAACCGATTCCATGATGCCCTGAAAGGCTGCCGTGGTTGAAAATCCATAAGCTTGTGAGCCGCTTAAATGCTTTCTACATCCCTCGAAAAACAAAGAATCACCTATTTTATGCCTCAACATGTGCAACAACCAAGCGCCTTTTCTGTAAGTCAATCGGCCATTGAACAAAATGTTGACTTGTGTAGTATCGGCCGGTTTCACACTTCCGTTGGGATCAGCCGTAATGTTGGCCCTCATGGCGCGCATTTTCTTTTTGAAAGAATCATCACTCTCAAGGTATTGATAACAAACCTCGGTCAAGTAAGTAGCGAAGCCTTCGTTGAGCCATAGATCGTTCCAACTTCCGCAGGTAACCATGTCGCCAAACCATTGATGCGCCAGCTCATGCGCTATTAAATCTCGCGAAAAATTCCCCATGAAACTCATGGTTTGGTGCTCCATCCCTCCCCCCCAAGTGAATTGTGCATGTCCATATTTTTCCTGGGGATATGGATACGGTATAAACAAACTATCCATCAACCGAAGCATGGGCAACGTGATTTGAGCTTCGGTTTTGGAGGAATTCAGAAACTGCGGAAACACGTAATTCACCACCGGCAACGAATCTGTTCTATTCCAAAATTTGGCATAATCGGTGAATTCAGCATAGTTGGTAACCGCTATCGCCACCAAATACGTTGCCACCGGATAACGGTGTTTCCAATGTATTTTATGCCATCCCTGAACTGTAGGAGTGGTACCTAAAAGTACTCCATTGCTACCCACTTTGAAATCTGAAGCTGTTTCAACCACAATATCAATGCTGTCAATTTTATCGTTCAGCGACTGTTTACAAGGCCACCAAAAAGGTGCCCCATAGGGCTGTGAAAGGGTATGAATTATGGGGCCAGTCTGATGATTGTCATACACATAAGATCCAAATCCGCCGGAAACTGATGCGGGGTTACCACTGTAATGCACGGTGAAAGAATCAATGCTATTTTGATTCCATTTTACTGAAGATTTTGCTGCTGTTTTCCAAACAAACACTCTATTTGCCTTACGCTCGTAAAATAAAAACTGCCCATTTCGAGTAATGCTATCAATGTTAAGTTCATTTACTAGATCAAAAGCCAAAGAATCTAAATCCTTTTCAGTTTTGAACTTAAAGAGTATGTGACCTGCTATATTTGAATTTAACTTGGGATTCAGTTTCCATTCGCAGCGATGATAAATGATATCATATCCATGAAAAACGATCTCACCTGACCGTTTTTTAATCAAATTTCTTCCTTCAAACTGGGCTTTTTCAGCACAGACAATTTCATCGTGAATGTGCGTTTCTTCTTGGGCAAAAACCGGATTTAAGACCATAAAGATAATCAACATCAATGTTGGTCTTTTTCTAGTTAATGAAAAAAAGAAGATTCGCATGTTTTACAAATTTCGCAAATAAAATTCAGTACAGCGCCGAATCATAAATTTAACCGACTTTTGCAACGTGAAATATTCGTGGTTGCCCGCCGTTTTAATTATCCTTTTAGGTTGTATTTGGGGAAGCTCATTCATACTTATGAAACGCGGACTTTTGGTCTTCAGTCCCTTACAAGTCGCGGGAACACGTTTGATTTTGGCCGGTGCTGTTTTGCTACCTTGGGTATTAAAATACACTTTCTTCAAACCCAATGATCCGCTAGATTCCAGCAAAAAAATATTGGAAAAATCTGACTATCTCTGGCTCATTGCTTCAGGTGTTCTCGGAAATGCCATACCTGCACTCCTATTTTCCTATGCTGGCAGAGTCATTCCATCCGGACTTTCGGGAATTCTGAATGCATTTACCCCCTTATTTACACTCTTCTTTTCGGCATTTTTATTTCGAGAAAAATTTACCCGCGAAGGGGGAATCGGGGTAATTATGGGCATTGTTGGAGCTCTATTCCTCTTTGGCCCATCTCTTTTGTCTTATGGTCAACCCATCAACCTTTTAGGTGCTTCTCTCCCGCTGATGGCGGCCCTTTTATACGGACTTAACATTAATATAATCAAGCACAAATTATCTCACCTTCCAGGTATGGTTAAGACAGCTTATCCATTCGTTTCTGTAGGAATCATCTATACCGTCATTCTATCCCAAACCAACTATTTTGACGCTTGGGACAAGCATCCTGGAGGATTGTTACAAGAAGGATTTGGCTTCTTTGACGAAGGAAATATTTCTGCCAACTCCGCCTTTTTCTATTTGTTTCTCTTGGGATTTATGGGCAGTGCCGTGAGCATGATCATTTTCAACTGGATCATCAAATACGTCTCATCGTTAGTGGCTTCTACCAATACTTTCATCATTCCAGTCACTGCTGTTTTCTGGGGATTTGCCGACCACGAAAGCCTCAGTTGGAATATTTACGTGGGGATGTTCTTCCTACTTGCAGCCGTCTTTTTGATCATCCGTCCCAAAAAATCCTAAAAAGAACCACAGACAAATTTGTAACTTGCAGTCATGGATAAATGGACTGCACTCGGTTTGACAAATCATCTTCCTTCCGGAAGCACAGGTATCATTCACCTATTTTCATCTGATACGCCTTCTCACACTGATTTTAGCCCTGTAGATAACCAAATCATTGCAACTTGGAACGAACTTTCATCTGAAGATTATAAATCAATAACCGCTGCCGCCGTTGAAGCAAGTAAAATCTGGAAAACATGGCCGGCGCCAAAACGCGGCGAAATTGTTCGCCAAATTGGCGATGAACTCCGCAAAAACAAACAGCTTTTGGGCGAACTAGTCAGCTATGAAATGGGTAAAAGCCTCCAAGAAGGATTGGGCGAAGTTCAAGAAATGATTGACATCTGTGACTTTGCCGTTGGACTGAGTCGTCAACTTCACGGTTTAACCATGCACAGCGAAAGACCCGAACACAGAATGTATGAACAATGGCACCCATTGGGAGTTGTTGGAATTATTTCGGCCTTCAATTTTCCCGTCGCTGTTTGGAGTTGGAATGCCATGATTGCCGCCGTTTGTGGAAATGTCAGCATCTGGAAACCCAGTGAAAAAACTCCTGCCACCGCTCAAGCGGTTCAACACATTATCAAATCCGTTCTCGTAAATAATCAACTTCCCGAAGGACTTTTTTGCATCATTCAAGGAGGAAAACCTGTGGGTGAATGGCTTTGCAATGACCCTCGAATTGCCCTCATCAGCGCTACCGGAAGCATAAGAATGGGCAAAGAAGTCGCTCAATCCGTTGCAAAACGCTTGGGAAAATCACTACTTGAACTTGGCGGAAACAATGCCATCATCATCTCCCCAAATGCCAACTTAGATATGGCTTTGCGTGCAGTTGTTTTTGGTGCTGTTGGAACCGCAGGCCAACGTTGCACAAGCACCCGAAGATTGATCATTCACGAGAGCCAATACGATGCAATGAAAGCAAAATTGATCAAAGCCTACCAACAAATCAAGATTGGAGATCCTCTCAATTCTGAAAATCATGTTGGTCCATTAATTGACACATTGGCTGTAAAATCATACCAAAATGCGCTTGCAGAACTCGAAAAAGAAGGTGGTAAAATCATCTACGGCAACGAAGTCCTTCAAGGACCTGGTTACGAAAGCGGTTGCTATGTAAGACCCAGCATCTGTGAGGCAGAGCCCCACTTCAATATTGTTCAAGAAGAAACCTTTGCCCCCATTTTGTACTTACTTAAATATTCAGGTGATATCCATGATGCCATTGAAATCCAAAATGGCGTAAAACAAGGACTTTCAAGCGCCATTTTCACTGAAAACATCAGAGAATCAGAGTTGTTTTTATCTGCTTTAGGATCTGACTGCGGAATTGCCAACGTGAACATTGGTACTTCCGGAGCAGAAATTGGCGGCGCTTTCGGAGGCGAAAAAGAAACCGGCGGCGGACGCGAATCGGGCTCAGACTCTTGGAAAGCCTATATGCGCAGACAAACCAACACCATCAATTACGGCGAAAGTTTACCGCTCGCCCAGGGAATAAAGTTTGATTTTTAAATATTGGTACATGGTAGTTGGTACATGGTACATGGTACATGGTAGTTGGTAGTTGGTCAGCCACTAGTCGCTAGTCGCTGGTCGCTGGTCGCTGGTCGCTGGTCGCTAGTCACCCGACCCCCGAAACCCGAAACCCGAAACCCGGTACCCGGTACCAATCTAAAACTGCTGCCCTATGAAAAAGTGAACCATTCCGAATTGGTTCGTGCGAGGTACGTCTTTGATATCAAATCCCCAAGCGTAATCAAGTCCAATCAAACCGAACATAGGCATAAATAGTCGAACACCTACTCCGGCTGCACGTTTGAGTTGGAATGGATTGTATTTAGAAATATCAGCCCAAGCATCTCCTGCTTCGAAGAAACCAAGGGCGTATACCGTTGCGGTTTGTCCGGTGGTTATGGCTTGTCTTAATTCAATGGTGAACTTGTTGAAAATAGGCGCTCCTGCTGAGCCTCCCATAGCAGTTTGAGAGATGGTATAGTTATCGTAACCGCGCTGTGAAATGATTTCAGTCGCAGCCAAGTTAAAACCGAAAATACCTGCTCCACCCACTTGGAATCGTCCGAAGAAAGTGTGACCAATTTCTGGGTTATAATATCCCAAGAAACCAAAACGAGTCTTAGCGGTCAAGACCAGCTTTTTATAAATGGGGGTATACCATTCAGCGTCTAACTTGAATTTGTAAAATTCCGCCCACTTATACTTCTCGCGGACACTCATATCGCTGTAATCTTTGTTTGACAACAAACTCAATGGCGGAGTAGCTTGTAACGAAGTGACAAATTTGCTTCCAGAGGTAGGATAAATAGGATCGCTGATTGATGATCTCGACAAAATCACCGTTGCCGATGGGTTGTATGATATACCGCTCATGCCCTTCGGGAAGCCGTAGAATCCGCCATCCATGTTTTGAATTCGGTACTGCTCAAAAGAGAAGGCATAAGAGATATTGAAGAAGTCATCGGGCCATTTCAAACGTTTACCGATGCTGATTTGTGCGCTGGTAGTGAATAATGCGGCCCTCAATGGGTCATTTCTCTGACGGAAATCAAAACTATTCACCATGTGATTGATGGCCACCGAAAAAGACGTTGGCTTGTATCCACCCAACCAAGGCTCTGTAAATGAAGACGTATAACTCTGGAAAGTAGTTCCGTTACTTTGTGCCCTCAACGACAATTTCTGCCCGTCACCAGACGGAATTGGATTCCATAATTTGGTGTTGAACAGCTTTCTGGAACTAAAATTATTCAATACGATACCTGCAGTTCCTATCAACGTAGGCGTGGTGCTGAATCCCATACCGCCCCATCCGCCGGAAAGCTCTATTTGATCTGAGGGTTTCTCAGCAAGTTTATATTCAATATCTACTGTTCCGTCTGCCGGATTTGGTTTCGGATTGACACCCAACTTTTCTGGATCAAATAATCCCACTGCAGCCAGATCACGCATGGTTCTTTGAATATCGGTTCTCGAAAAGGTGTTTCCTGGCTTGGTTCTTACTTCCCTAAGAATCACTCGGTCTGAAGTTTTGGTATTACCTGTCCAATAAACGCGTCCAATAACAGCTTGAGGACCTTCATTAATTCGAATTTCTAAATCAATAGAATCTCCAACAACCCCCACTTCTACAGGCACCATTTGGAAGAATAGATAACCAGCATCCATGTATAAGGTCTGAATATCAAATCCACCAGGATTACTAGATAATCTTTCATCCAAAAGAGTCTGATTAAAAACATCGCCCTTTTTAATGCCCAACAAAGTATCTAACATGGAGGTAGAGTACTTTTCATTTCCCTTCCATTTGATACTGCGGTACCGGTATAGATTTCCTTCAACCAGATTCATGTGAATCATGATTCGTTTCTGATTAAATAAAGAAATGCTATCGCTCAATATTCTCGCGTCTCTGTAACCTTTACTCTGATAAAGTTTTACCAAAGACTCTTTGTCTTCTTCAAATTTTTCACGAGTAAACTTGGATGAAGCAAAAATATTGATCTTTCTATACCTGCGCTTGATCTTCTTCATAGAAGCCCTCAGTTCAGCATCTACAAGTTGTTCATTACCATTGAATTGAAAGTCATATACCCTTACTTTCGGGCCCGTTTCTATGACAAAATCAAAGTTTTGGTACCCTTCCATGGGGTTGCCTTCTTTGTTCTTTGCCTCAGGACGCTTAACTGAAACCTTGATGTTATAAAACCCTTTTTCAAGGAAATAATTCTCAATCTTCTGTATGCTTCGGTTAACCAAATTTGGGGTAATGTACATGCCCCTTTTAAGTCCTACCTCCTCTTTCAATGTTTTTGCTTGCGAATTAGTCACACCCAAAAATCTATGACCGTTCAATCGGGGTTGTTCTTTCACCACAAATTGAACTAACACCTCTGAAGGCTTATCGGTTGGCATAAAGTACACTTGTACGTCAGAGAAATACTCTCTCGCCCAAATGTTTTCTATTGCTTTAGGGATGTCTTGGCCAGGGACTTTAATGGTTTGACCAATTGACAATCCTGAGTACAATATCACCAATGATTTTTGAACGGGCTTGCCATCAACTTCACGAACATCAATATTCCTGATTTTATATTCGGCCGGCTCAATGAAATTATAATCTACAATAGGAGCCTTCGTATAAGATTCATCTAAAGACGCTCCCTTTTTCTTAGGAACCAGAATGAAGCTATCTCCATTTGTTTGGGCATTCAATGCAACGGAAATCAGTCCAATCAAAAACGTAAATCCTATTTTTCTCAACATATAAATAGCTTAAGCTGCTCCTCCACTGGTTTTTAATTGTTCTGATGTTTTACCAAACCTACGTTCTCTGCTTTGATAGTCTTTTAAAGCCTCCAGAAAATGCTCTCTTCTGAAATCTGGCCATAAAACATTGGTAAAATGAATTTCGGAATAGGCAATTTCCCACAGCAAGAAATTACTGATTCTCATTTCACCACTTGTGCGAATCAATAAATCAGGATGAGGATATTCAGAAGTATTCAAAGCCTTATCAAGGGTCTTTTCTGTGATTTGATCTACCTTCAAACTGCCTGATTCAACATCTCGAGCCACTTTTTTTACGGCCTCAATGATGTCCCACCTTCCGCTATAACTCAATGCTAAAATAAGGGTTGTTCTAGTATTGTCTTTGGTAGCTTCTTCGGTTTCTTTTAATTGTCTAACACATCTCGATGGCAAATCATCCATGTTACCAAGGGTTTTTACTTTAACCCCATTTTTCATGAGTGAAGGAAGTTCTTTTTGGATGGTATCTACCAAAAGCTGCATGAGAGCATTAATTTCTGTTTTAGGTCTATTCCAGTTTTCAGTTGAAAACGTGTACAAAGTCAAATACTTAATACCCACTTCACCGGCAAATTCAACTGCATTCCTTACAGCACTCACTCCGTGCTTGTGACCAAAAATGCGTAAGTGTCCTTGCTTTTTTGCCCAACGTCCATTGCCATCCATAATGATTGCAACGTGTTCGGGAATTCGAGTGGGGTCTAGGTGTTCGAGGTCTGACATGGAAATTATCTGCAAATTAAAGGTGTAAAGCGATACGATAGGTTAAAACCATAGAAATAATACCAATCGTTCAAATGGGAAGATCCGCGATAAGTACCCGCAGCCAAAGTGGGTTGACCGTTTAATGTTTGAGCCTGACTGTATTGAGCTGATCCTTCGCTTCTGTCTTTCTTCATTTTAGCATAATCAGGATAAACCCCTTCAACATCATCTAGCTTATCCATAAACGTCTTTCGCCAAATCGCTTCAACGCCAAAAATCCATGCTCCGCGGTTTTTCGTGTGAGTGCTTCTCACTTTAAAGCCCAAACCTATAGGTACGCTCATTTGGAGCCTACTGTAATTTCTATTTCTGTTCTCAGTATTGAGCACTCTTAAATTCACATCTTCTTTATCTAACCTATACGGATCAAACATATAACCACTCAGTCCAATGAGTGCATATGGAGTAGACGTATTGTTATTGATATTTGTTCCAAAAGCTTTGAAATCAAAGTTCAACATTGACGAATACTCATAAATCTTGGTTTGAAAGTTCAGATTTTGAAATTGTAAGTTAGGGTTACCATCAGTTGTGCCCGATATTTCTAAAAAACTAATCTGATTACGCCAAGCGAAATAATTGCTCAAATTTCTCTTATAGTAAGCTCCATAAGACAAATGAAAATGCTTCCAGTTTTGACCTTGAGATAAATCGCCGTAATAATTGCTTACGCCAACAACTGCACCCCATTCTTTACGTCCAGAGAAATATCTTTGACCCCATAGAACTCCTGACCAAGCCAAAATTAGACCCAGTAAACAGAATTGTTTAATACTGCCAGTGTTCCGTTTAGAATTGGAAACAGGTTGTTTTTCCACCTGTAATTTTTCTAGTCAAAGTGATATTTAAAAAAAGGTACCAGTCTTTAGTTTTATCGTTTCCACGAGCAGCGCCCAAACGCTCTTCGCTACCGTAATCATTGACCAACGATGGATTTTGCAATTCAGGAGTTCGGTCGCCCAAAGCAGCCGCAAGCCCCGTATTTGCACCACCAATAATTTGGGGATCCACGTAAGTCATACTAATATCGTCTAAGTAATCAGTGAAAGTTTTACGGGCACCAAGCTCAATACCCCAAGCCCAAACTTCACTGAATTGCTTTTTGTATCCCACACCTAAAGGAATGGATACAGTGGTTAATGCATATCTTCTTCTCTCGTTAAATTTGGTTGTCTCCTGGCCTTCTGTTCCTAAAGGCTGAAGTTCTATCCACTGCCCGTCAAAACGACTCAAATCCATATTGTAGTTAGCTACAGTGTGAACACTTGGAATATAATTAAACTCAGCACGAGGATTGAATTTAAAAACTCCAATTCCAGCAAACACATAAGGAGAACCTGGATTGAAACGCTGGGTTTCACCAAAACCTAAAATGTTGTATTCAATTGTACCGCTAACTTCAAACACATTGCTTTTGAAGCTCAAGTTGCGTTTATATCTATCAGCAATATCAGCATAGTTGGCATCACTACCACTGATTTGTCCAAAAACTGCATTTCCTCGTAAAGTGACAAAGTCAGTATAATTGAACCTGCAGATAATTCCGCCCATTGGATGGGTTTCATTTAATGCGATTGAAGGCGATAGTTCGCCCAAATAATTAGATGCTCCACCCGTTAAGCCTACCTCGATAGGCTTGCCCTTGAACCGCTTAAATTGAGCTTCTGCCGTATTTGTGCTTACAAACGTCATTAAACAAACCGCAGCAAATTGTATCGTTCTGTTCAGCATGGTAATTAGCAAATTTAACCTTTTGGAACTGATTTTCATAATTAAAACGTTTAACTCCTTTGTTTTACTACGTAATACATACCCATGGTGATAAAATTCCTAATCCAAGGTATCCAAACAAAGGGAGCAATTTGCAAACGAGGCTTAATTCCAAACTTGAATTCATATATAGGATTGAACAAGTAAAATCGTCTGTTAACAACCTCAAACTTTGTTTCTTTACAGATTCTTTCGAAACGTTCAATACTGATTCCCGTGCTCCGAATTTCTTCCATAGTGTTGATTCCGCTTTGGTTAACACCCAATAATTTCAAGACCCATGGATATAATTTGCCAGGTAACAAGTGATAATAAGGAAGTTTTGCAGCCCATTTTGAATGAAGCACCTGTTGATGCCCACCATAAGGCATCATCCACGGTGGAAAAGCAAAAAACACCACACCTCCCGGCTTCAAAAATCGATGCAATTGAGGCATGAATTTTTCTTGATTGGGAATGTGCTCTATGACATCTTTGAGAATTACCACGTCATATAAAGTACCCAAATCGGTCTCAGGAATTACGTCGTAAATGTTCTTATTAAGAAATTGAACTTTACCTTCCTCCAATTCTTTTTCTAAAAACCGACGGGCATGTTCCAAACGAGATTCTTCCAACTCTATGCCTGTGGTTTGGCATCCTTTTTCAATGAATGCCTTCAAAACGCCCGCCTCTCCGCAGCCAATTTCTAAAATTGACATTCCTGGTTTTAGCGAAACACTCTTTTCTATGTAGGGAATAATGTGGTTTTTTGTGACCGTATAGGTCATTTCAAAATACCTCTTTTTGTCGCCGTGAAATTCGTACATCTAACTGAATTCCTAAACCTTAGGGTTTTTGCATTACGTGGCCACAACTCTTACAAGTTCTCAAGTCTTCTGAATCATAATAATGATTGAAGTGACTGATAAAATCAGTTTCAATGTTGTTCAATTCAAAATATGCTTCGTGCAATTTGTGATTGCATTTTTCGCAGAACCACAACAATCCATCGGTAAAACCTTTTCCAACACGCACCCTCTCAATCACCAATCCAATACTACCTTCGGTTCTTCCTGGGGAATGGGGAACTTTAGGAGGCAAAAGAAACATGTCACCAGGACCCAATTTGATGGCCTTCTTTTCACCATCTTCTTGGATATTCACCGTGATTTCACCCTCCAATTGGTAAAACAACTCTTCGGTTTCGTTGTAATGAAAATCTTTCCGTGAATTGGGACCACCCACAATCATTACTATGTAATCTGTTCCCTCTGGATATAAATTTTTATTCGCAACTGGGGGTTTCAACAAATGACGATTTTCATCAATCCATTTTTGCAAATTAAAAGGTGCCTTGACTGCCATATTTTTTAGTGTTTTTATTGAACGTTGATCAATTTCAACAAACACAAAAGTACATAATTTGATGAAGTATGCCTAAATTTGAAAGGTCAACGCATGAGCGACCCAATTAAGCACGAATGCGGCGTTGCATTTATACGCCTGCGAAAGCCCTTAGCCTACTACAAAGAGAAGTACGGTTCTTTATGGTACGGACTACACAAAATGCAATTTTTAATGACCAAACAACTCAACCGTGGACAAGACGGTGCGGGTATTGGTGTCATTAAACTCAATCCCGAATTTGGAGATCGCTACCTTGCGAGGCAAAGAAGCGCAACAAAAACCGCCTTGGGTGACATTTTTGAAGCCGTATTTGCGTCCCTCAAAGACATCCCCGAAGAAAAACTCAATGACGAAGCCTACCTGAAAAAACACTATCCTTATGCCGGTGAACTACTTCTAGGACATCTTAGATACGGTACTTATGGCGGCAACTCAATTGAAAACATTCATCCGTTTTTGCGCCAAAACAACTGGATGGCCAGAAACCTCATGATTGCGGGTAACTATAACATTACCAATACTGAAGAACTTTTCCAAAACCTCATTGAACTCGGTCAACAACCCAAGGAGAAGAGCGACAATGTTCTGATGCTAGAAAAGATTGGACATTTTATTGATGAAGAAAACCAACGACTTTTTGGAATTTTTAAATCTCAAGGGTTCTCAAACTATGAGATCACAGAAAAAATCAAAGAAGAAATTTCCATCTCAAGAATTCTAAAAAGAAGTTTCAAAAACATTGACGGAGGTTTCAACATGATTGGAATGTTGGGCCACGGCGATGCCTTTATCATTCGTGACCCTGCCGGCATCAGACCTTCACACTATTATGCTGATGATGAAGTTGTTGTTGTCGCTAGCGAACGTGCGGCAATTCAAATGGCCTTCAATCTTTATCCAGAAGATGTTCGTGAATTAGGTCCAGGAAATGCCCTTATTGTCAGAAGAGATGGTTCTTTTAGCGAACAAAACATCATTGAACCCACAGAAAGAAAAAGTTGCAGCTTTGAACGAATCTATTTTTCGAGAGGAAACGATCAAGACATTTACGCCGAAAGAAAAGAATTAGGTAGGTTACTCGCTCAA
Source organism: uncultured Rhizobium sp. (assembly GCA_964408945.1). GTDB lineage: Bacteria > Bacteroidota > Bacteroidia > NS11-12g > UBA955 > VMCP01. Next base: position 68,868 of record CAYPBJ010000008.1, read on the forward strand.
CCCGTCATGGATCTTTTGGGAAATGACTTGGTGAATACCGTTTTTAGTTACGTGCCAAACACCGCCGCAACTAGCTTTTATGGTTTGATTGACGGTATCCACGAAATACGACTTAAAATTCAAGCAGAAGCTTTAAAGAAAATCGATATCTCCAAAAATCCTGAAAAAGTAGATGAAATTCTATCTTGGAGGCCAAGAAGAGAAAAAATATTGGTGAAAGACGTTAAAATGCGCACTTTCATCACCAACGATAATGACCGCGAAGATCTGGTGTCTCACGTTTACGACATTACTTATGGAGTAATCAAATCATGGGAAGACACTTTAGTGATTATGGACGATTCAGTGGTTCGTGGAACCACTTTGAAAACGAGCATCTTGAGGTTACTAGATCGATTGGAACCAAAACGAATCATTTTGGTGAGTTCGGCTCCTCAAATTCGTTATCCTGATTGTTACGGAATTGACATGAGTAAGTTGGGTGACTTGGCTGCTTTCAGAGCTGCCGTGGAACTTCATAAAGAAAAAGGAAACTCCAATATCTTAGATGAAATCTATCAATCAGCTCTCTCCGAACTTCAAAAACCAAAAGAAGATCAAATCAATGCAGTTAAGGCACTTTATCAACCTTTTACCGTTGAAGAAATATCTGCAAAAATTGCCGATATGGTAAAACCAACCGGACTGCGAGCCAAATTTGATCTTCTTTTCCAAAGTGTAGATAATCTGCATGAAGCGTGTCCCAAAGATTTAGGTGATTGGTATTTCACCGGTGATTACCCAACAACAGGTGGTACAGCAGTTGCCAATCGCTCTTTCATATATTTTTACGAAGGAAGATCTGAACGCGCCTATTAAATATTCATAGAATTATTATTTTTGCAACCATGAGCAGTGTTAACGCCGTAATTGAACAACTAAAAGAAAACCTCGAAAAAAATCTTGATCACACCAAAATTGAGTTCAAACGCATTAGAGCAGGTAAGTCCTCTCCTGATATGCTTGACGGTGTTTTCGTGGAATACTATGGTGCAAGTACCCCCATTGGGCAGGTTGCTAACGTCAATACCCCAGATGCTCGCTCTATCAATATTCAACCTTGGGACAAATCACTGATAAATGCCATTGAAAAAGCAATCATCAACAGCAACTTAGGATTTGCACCCCAAAACGACGGTGAATACATAAGAATTAACCTTCCTCCCATTACCGAAGAAAGAAGAAAAGAATTGGTGAAACGCGCTAAAGCTGAATCTGAAAGTTCAAAAGTAGGTATCCGCAATTTGCGAAAAGACGCCAACGAAAAAATTCGCAAACTTAAAGCCGATGGTGTAAGCGAAGACGAAATGGCAGCCGGTGAAGACCGCGTTCAAAAACTCGTTGATTCATTCATTGCCAAAACAGAAGAGCTTTTTGTTGACAAAGAAAAAGAAATCATGACGGTATAATCCTCAATTGATTTTTTACCTCTGTTGCTCTAGTAATCAATTCCTCAAACGTATCAGCCGTCACCGTTACGTGACCCAATTTTCTGTGTGGGCGAGTCTCCACCTTGTTGTACATGTGCACAAAAACATCGTTTTGACCGTTCCAATGTGCTTCTTTTTCCAATTGGTAGTTCCCAGAAACACCTTCAGGTCCCACCAAGTTGATCATTGCCGATGGCTGAATAAGATCAGTCTCTCCCAAAGCTTGTCCCAATAAAATGCGATTCAATTGGGCAAACTGACTGGTTTTGCAACCCTCAATGGTGTGATGTCCGCTGTTGTGAGGTCTAGGAGCAATTTCATTAACCCAAACATCGCCGTTAGGCAAAATAAACAACTCCACTGCAAAAAGTCCGGCAGAGTTCAACGCTCTAACCGCTTTCAAAGCAATTTCGCGAGCTGCTTTTTCTATTTCTTGGGATATTTGAGCGGGAGAAAACAAAAATTCTACCAAATTACTGACTGGGTTAAAATACATTTCTATTGCCGGAAAGGTTATTTGATTGCCCAGTTGGTCAATAGCTACAATCACTGCTACTTCTAAAGCATCATGAGCAAACTTCTCTACCAATAAATCGCCGGTGAATGGCATACTTCCTGCAGAAATATCTTCACGAGATGCAATAAAAACACCTTTACCGTCATATCCACCGGTTCTGGTCTTAACCACCAATTTTTCGCCTCTAACCACCTCGTTACTGAACGTATTTTCATTTATCTCGGAAGCATTCAGCAATAAATACGGTGCCGTTGGAATTTCATTTTTACTAAAAAACTGCTTTTGGATGCCTTTGTCTTGTATGATTTTAAGAACCTCTGGCTTAGGAACAATCACTTTACCCTGTTTTTGTAATTCAATCAAAGCATCTACTGCAATATGCTCAATCTCCCAAGTCAATACTTCGCTTACCGCTGCTAACTTCTGTATGTCACTTTCATTCTTCAATGAACCTACAATTAGTTCATCGGCAAGAGGCGCTGCTGGACAATCAACAGAACTTTCCAGAACGGTATATTTCACTTGGTTTTCAGAAGATTTTGCAGCCTCTAAAAGCATCATTCCTAATTGTCCACCACCTATAATACCCACTGATTTCGGCAAATTCATGCTGCAAAATTAGGCTATGTGGCGTAAATTCGTATCTTCGAATAAATATGGCAGACCCCCTCTCGGTACTTTTACAGGCACAAACCGTTAACATTCCTAACGCAGGAAGTTGGCTTGTTGTCTTGGGTTGTTTAATTACCATAGGTTTTTTCTCTGGAATGGAAATAGCTTTCATCTCTGCCAATAAGCTGAGAATTGAATTAAAAACCAAAAAAGGTGTTTTTGGAGGGAAATGGTTGGGACGCTACATAAAAGACCCTAACGAATTCATCAGCACCGTTTTAGTTGCTATCAATTTAGCCTTGGTAATTTATGGTATTGCCATTGGTGATATTTTGAATTACTACCTCAATAAAATATCAGATTCTACCCTTTTTAACTTTTTAGCTACAACCATCATCAGTACTTTAGTGGTTTTAATTACTGCCGAGTACATTCCCAAAACCATTTTTAAATTACAAGCTGACTCCCTCATTTTTGCCCTGATACTGCCTTTCAGACTGGCTAATATTTTGTTGTGGCCACTCATTGCCTTCATCAAATGGATTTCAGCACTGTTCATCAAGATAATTGCAAAAGACAGCATCGATGAACACACCCAAGTATTTTCTAAAATAGATTTAGACAATTACATATCGAGCATTGAAAATGCTCAAAACTCAGAAACCCAAGAAATAGATACTGAAGCCTTTAGAAATGCATTAGACTTTTCAGACGTCTTGTCAAAAGACCTGATGGTTCCACGCACAGAGATTATTGCTATTGAAATCAATACCTCTCTAGACGTATTAAAAGCAAAATTCATTGAAACATCCTTATCCAGAATATTAGTCTACAAAGAAAACATTGACAATATCATTGGTTTCATACATCACAGTGACCTGTTCCAACAACCTGAAAAACTCCACGAAGTATTGCATCCCGTTATCATTGTTAGTGAAAACTTAGATGCCCATGATCTCCTAAAAAGATTCATCAATGAGCGAAAAAGTATGGCTGTTATTGTAGATGAATTTGGAGGTACTGCCGGTATTGCTACGGTAGAAGACGTGGTTGAAGAAATCTTTGGTGAAATCAAAGATGAGTTCGACACCGAAGATGCACAAGAACAAAAATTAGGTGATCAACACTACCGTTTCGATGCCCGCCTAGAAATTGATTATCTAAACGAAAAATACGAACTCAATCTTTCGGAGGGCGAATTTAATACCTTGGGTGGATATATCATCTTTTTTGCAGAACGCATTCCTCAAGTCGGTGATTCTATTAGACATGAAAACTTCGAATTTGTCATAAAAAAGATGAAAGGCGCTCGAATTGAAGAAGTAGAAATGAAAATCTACTGATACTTAATGATCCATTGATCTGAATTTAGCAATCCCCAGACACCCAAACAATTACCCAAGTTCCCTTTTACCACTGTTGGTGTTTGAGTGATGGAATTTTGCTGCCAAAGATGTGCATTGCGCAAATTCCAAAAATCATACAATTCCCTATCTATGTTCTCTAAAACTACACGACGTTCCAATAATTTTCCCGAAACATTCAATTCAGGGGCGCTCATGTAAAACTCAAAGGCATTTTCCAATCCGTTAAACACCAAATCATCAAATAAAATTTCTTTGGTAGTATATTCATTAAATCTATTTCTCAAAAAAGGCAATTCGTTGCCTTCAATTGCCACCTTGTACTCTTTATCCGTGCTATCAACTACTTTACCTTGAGAGTTTCGCTCATAAAACCTCCGCTTTTCCCATAAATTTAAGACATACGCATTTTTATTGTAGGCGCTGTCTTTAAAATAAATCTTGAATGTGGGTGTCTTTCCAATAAAACCCACCACTGTTTGAAATGTATCTATTTTCTTGATAACTACATTCGATGGAACTTTCAAGGTCTTATTTACATCTATAGAAGCATATTTAAAGTTTAAATTAACCAAATCATTGGGCCTGATTTTTACATTAGGAAGTTCGTACTCGCCGTTGCCCAAAGCAAGCATTTTCCCTTTGATTACGTCGTTAATTTTAATAAATATTTCGGCGTCATTGACCTTGATTCCTGAGGACGTAATGGGCGCTACCTTACCCAAATCCACTCTGATGAGCGAGTCTGAATGCCAATATCCATGAAACACCATCAAATCAGGAGTTTGATCTCGGGTATCTAACTCAACCTCCTTTACACAAGAAGAGAATCCTCCAAGAAGCGCAGCTAAAAACATCCCCCGAAAAAATAAAGCTCTCATCAAAATCCAATTTTATAACTAACAAAGGGCATAAAAGGCAACAAACTTACTTGATATAACGAACGGCCGCCCTTTTCGTTCAAGCCAAGATTCATGTAAAATGGATTTAACCGATTGTACATGTTATAAACCCCGAAGGTCCATGAAGAAACTCTATTTTGATGCATCACTGTTTTCATCACTGAAAAATCTAAACGGTGATTATCTCTGGTTCGGGCGTTGTTCCTAGCACCATAAATATAAATGTCTCTGCGCGGATCTGCAGAACCTGACGGAGATGGATAATATCCCACCGGCAGGGTATAAGCAAATCCTGAATTATAGACCCAATTTCCCGAAACATTCCAGTGTTTATTCAATTGATACATGGCCGTGATGTAAACGCTGTGGCGCCTATCGTAACGGGCAGGAAACTCCTTTCCCTGATTTAAATCTTGGAAAAGTCTGTCATTATTCATGTAGGTGTAAGATGCCCAGCCGGTAAGTCTTCCTTTGGATTTTTCTAGCCAAACTTCAACTCCTCTTGCTCTGCCAGTGCCAGAAACAACGCTGTTCTCCCAATTCAAATTAGAGGTTACATAAACCGCATTGTCTTTGTATTCAAGTATGTCAAAAAACTGCCTGTAAAACACCTCTGAATTTAATTTCCAACTTTTTGACAAGGTAATTGAGGTCCCCGCAGATAATAATCTAGATTGAGCGGGCTTAAAATTAGCCGTTGAAGGAACCCACAAATCAGAAGGTAATCCCATAGTTAGGTTATTCAACTGATGAAAAAACTGTCTATTTCTCGCGGCTGTAAGTTTAATCCAAATAGGCTTCCAAGGATTCCAACGAGCTTGAAATCTGGGTTCAGGCAATAAATAAAACTGCCCCTCTCCAAGACTGTAATATCCACCTCTTAAACCAAAATCATAAATACCCCATTTCCCTCTATTGATTTGAACATTGGTATATCCAAAGATTTCGGGTGTTCTAGCGGCATCATCAGCAAAGGTAATTTTAGTTTGAACACTATCAATGAAACTACTCAAACTTCGTTTATTGGGTTGGAATTGATGATAAATAAAACCAGAACCTATTTCCCATTTAATCTTATTCTTCCATTGTTTCTGAAAATGCAACGATGTCTCTAAGTCGTTGATACCATTTGAAACCACATATTGAGATCTTTCGGTTATTTTCTGTTCATCGTCGCTAGAAAAAGCATTTAAAAAAGACCGGTTGTGGCTGTAGTTGTAATTGGTATAATACGCTTTGAACATTAAATTCGATGTGGGTGATGTAACCAAATCCCACCGAATACTATACGCTGAATTTCCCCATCGCGAAAAGTCTTCTGACCTTTGATAATAAGCGTTTTCATCCAATTCAAAACTCTTATTGTCTACCAATCCTGCTCTATCTTTACCAGAATATGCTGATAAACTCAACCTGCTTTTGTTATTGAATCGATGAGTAATCTTGGCATTTATATCCCAAAAATTATATCTATTCACCAAGTCTTGTCCATCCAATTGAAAAGCAGAAACCACAGGATCTACCAAAAAATCAAAAAAACTTCTCCTTGCTGCAAAAGAGAAAGTGGTTCGTTTAGAAAATAAGGGCCCTCCAAAATACAATCTACTTGAAAGTAAACCCACACTTAAACTACCCTCTATCTTCTTCTCATTTCCTTCTCTTGTAAAAACCTCCACCACTGAACTTAATCTACCCCCTTGATTCGCTGGAAAATATCCCCGATAAAAAGAAGCATTCTTCACAACATCGCCATTAAAAACACCAAACACCCCATACATATGATAGGCATTATAGATGGGAACATCATCCAACAAAATCAAATTTTGATCTGATGCGCCACCCCGAACATACATTCCAAAAACACCTTCACTGCCAGCTACAACACCCGGATTGGTTGAAAAGACCCTCAAAATATCGGGTTCTCCCAACAGATGTGAAAAATTGCCCAATTGCTTTCCCGTAACATTGATCTTATCGGTTTGACCATTGATGGTACTCGGCAACTCTGTTTGTATTTTAACTGCCACATTGGCTTCGGACATGCGCTGAACTTCGGGCTCTAATACAACGTCTAAATAAAAGGTTCGTCCCAAACCATCTAATGTATCAAAAAAGGGCAAAAAGCCTGGATAAGTAACGGCCAATATTGCAGAAGACTGTTTTGTCCTCACTTGAAAAACACCCTGCGAATTCGAATAATAAACCGTGGGCTCACCCTGAACAAAAACAGACGCTTGAACAATTCTCTCACCCGTAAACTTTTGTGACACGCGGCCACTAATGATCAACTCATTTACTTTTTCTCGATAGGCTTTTAAAACCAAACTTTTACTCCCAACCAATTGAAAATCTAAGGCATTTTGTTGTAGAAAATCCCTCAAAACCACTCCTAAAACAGCTTGTTTATATTCAATGTTGAACTGTTTTTTAGAGGGAATTAACCCTGGGTCGTATTGAAAAAAATACCCTGATTCCTTCTCAAAGAAACTCAAAACCGTTTTGAAATCATTTCCCTTGTAAGACCAAGTGACTTTCTTCTTTAGCCCATTTTCAATGGGGACGTTTTGACTTGTGAAATTTACAGAAGACTTCAAACTAAAAAACGACAAGGCCCACATGAGCCCTGCTAATCGTTTTATAATGTGAAACTTCCCAAACATTTTGTGGGAATTTACTTCTGATTTTTATCTGCGTAATCAAAAGCCTTTTTGAGTAATTCGGTGGTTCTTTGAATTGGATCTTTTCGAATCAAATTCTCTTCTTGCTCAATTTCTTTAAACAAGGCAGCGGTAGCTTTTTCAGTTACATATTGATTCAAATCAGTCTGAACATCAGCCTCTAAACCCAAAATACGTTTGTTTTTATTTATTTGAGTAACCACTGGCTGCCAGATCTTGGCGAGCGACACTTCATCTAACGCTTTTTTAACTTCAGGTTTGAATTTCTCCTGCAAGGGGAGTTCACTAGTTTCTTTGAGATATCTTGTTGCAGACCCTTGTCCCCCCGTTAAAATTCCCATGGCATCTGCAAATGACATTTGCGTGATTGCATTCTTAAACACGGGTACAGCTAAGGCCATTGATTTTTCGGCACCTGCGTTCATTGCTTCAATGGTTTTATCCAACTCCTTTCCAATGAGAGCATTTAAAATTTTATTGTCTCTTATTTTTTGTTCAATTTTTTGGATTTCCGGGGGAAGTAAAATTCTTATCGCCGCATTTTGTGAAAATGCACCAACCGCACCCAATCTGTCGGTACCTGAAGTTACCCCTTTAATCAAAGCATCTTTCAAGCCACCAGCTGCTTGATCTCCCGTCAATTGAGGTTGTGCCGGTTTACGAGCCTGATTCAAAGCTTCTTGAGCCAAACCGGGCGCCGCTTGCTGAATCGTATCGCAAGCGCTTAAAGTAAGAAGCGAAATTACGGCAACACCAAAACCAAATTGTTGAAGTTTTATCATACCTCAAATATAACGGCTGTCATTCAAATACACTGCCATCTACACAACAATCGTAGAATAAATCCCTACTTTCGAAGATTATTTTGGGCCCATGAAAAACCTTATTGAAAATCTAAGATCCCAATTAATCGGTTCCATTTCTCCCGAAAAACGGGCTGGAATGGAAGCCTACATGAAAAATCATTTTCAGTTTATGGGCATAACCTCTCCTGCTCGAAAGGAAGTTCTAAAAACTTTCACTCTAGAATCAGCAGAATTGAGAGGTTTTACCTCAACCGAATGGAAAGCTTTCTTTTACCTTCTTTGGGAACAACCCGAAAGAGAATTTCAATACTGCGCACTGGATTTATTTCCCCGAGCTTTAAAAACCTTTAGTTCCGACGAGCTACCCTTTTTTACCCATTTGATCTCCACAAAAAGCTGGTGGGACACCGTTGATATGCTGGCCGGAAGCCATTTGGGGACATTTTTGAAAACCCATCCATCCATTTTCCAATCAACCATCACAGAATACGCGGCATCCGAAAACATGTGGATCAACCGGAGTGCCATCATTTGCCAACTCAAATACGGCAAAAACACTCAAACCGATTGGCTTGAATTTTCCATTCTGCCTCACCTACACTCCAAAGAATTCTTCCACCAAAAAGCCATCGGGTGGGCATTGCGGCAATACGCTAAACACAATTCGGCCTGGGTTTTCGATTTTGTAAACAAATACCCGCTAAAACCATTATCTAGGCGTGAAGCGCTTAAACATTTCCCCAAGAATGCGGATCTTTAGCGAACTGCTGAACCATTTCAATGTCCTCCATAGAAATAAATCCTTCCTTCGCAGCCACTTCGCTCAGCACGTTCAAATTCGATATTGTATACAACGGAATCCCTTCGTCTGCAAAACGTTTATGTGCATCCGCAAATCCGTAACTGAACAAAGCAAGCACTCCAATCACCACGCCGCCTTCATTTCTCACCCCTTCAACCGCTTGCATGGAGCTTTTTCCGGTGGACACTAAATCTTCAATCAAAACCACTTTATCGCCCTCATTCATATGCCCCTCCACCTGATTTTTTAGTCCGTGTTTTTTTGGCTCCGGTCGAACATAACAATAAGACATATTCAATCTATCAGCGGCTAATACACCGTGCGCAATCCCAGCCGTTGCAATTCCAGCCAATCTATCAACTTCCGGAAAATGTTCTTTTACCATGGCAGCCAACGAGTCAGCCACAAAGTTTCTTACTTCTGGATATGACAAAACGGTTCTGTTGTCACAGTAAATGGGCGACTTAATACCTGAAGTCCAGGTAAAGGGATTCCTTGGAGATAACTTAACGGCCTTTATTTCCAGAAGAAATTTTGCTAATTTTGCACTTTCGTGAGACATGGAGCCGCAAACTTACAAAATCTACTTCAATGAGGGTGCGTTGATCATCACAGATTCTCTGGATGCTCTCAAAGGCATTCCAAACTTTTATTTCATAGGTGATGATGAAATCCATAAAAGTTTTAACATTTTAATTTCTAGCGAAGCCTTGGGCAAGCCCATGACCTTCGGACTGATGACCCCTGAACCGCAAGAAACACTGAGAGAATTCATTGAAGAATACACCGTTATTCAAGCTGCTGGAGGATTAGTATTCAACAAAAACCACGAATTACTAACCATCAAACGCAACGGTGTTTGGGATCTTCCCAAGGGCAAAATAGAACGCCACGAAGATCAAATTGCCGCCGCCCTTCGCGAAGTGATGGAAGAAACCGGCATCAATCACCTCAATATTTCTGAAAAAATTGGAGAAACCTACCACGCCTACTACGAAGACAACGCCATTCTACTCAAAGAAACCCACTGGTACAGAATGAACAGCAGCGGCACCGCCCCATTAAAACCCCAAGAAGAAGAAGGCATCACCGAAGCAAAATTCGCCCCACTTGACTGGTTCAACTCTACTGCGTTCCAGTCCTACCATAGTATCCACGACATCATCAAGAAGCATTTAGTTGGTACTGGGTACTAGGTTTCGGGTATCGGGTATCGGGTTTCAGGTACCGGGTATCGGGTACCGGGTATCGGGTACCGGGTTTCGGGTACCGGGTATCGGGTTTCGGGCCAGAGCCCAGCTACCAACTACCAACTACCAACTACCAACTACCTGCTACCAACTACCTTGGACTAAATCAAATCAAACGGTATAAACTTCTGATAATCTCCCTTATGGATAATCAGATCGCGTACTAAGGTACTGGAAATGTAACCCAATTCGGGTGAACTCAGAATGAATATGGTTTCTATATCTTCATTGAGACTTTTATTCAATTGAGCGATGTGCGATTCGTAATCAAAATCAGTACCGTTTCGCAATCCTCTCAACAAAAAATGCGCACCCACTTTTTTACAGAATTCAACGGTTAAGCCTTCGTAATGCTCAATGCGCACGTTTGGAACATGTTTAAACGACTCCTCGAGCCATTTAGTGCGTTGTTCTAAATCGAACAACATGGCCTTTTTGGTATTGATTCCAATAGCCACAATTACCTCATCAAAAAGCTTGGCCCCACGCACAACTATGTCTAAATGCCCTTTCGTTACAGGGTCGAAAGTACCTGGGAAAACCGCTATTCTTTTCATTTACAAAACAATATTACTCAAAAATGCTCAATTTACTGCTTCCGTAATCCTTCGCCCTTGCAGGTGGCGGATCAAAGACCAATCGAGGTTGGTGCTCAAAAAGAAAGATTCCACCGTCAATCAAATGCGGTCGAACCATAGAAACCAAATTTTGCAGATTTGGCATAGCGTATGGAGGATCTGCAAAAATCAAATCATATTTTTTTGGTGAATTTTGCAAATACTTAAAAACATCTGCCTTCACTATTTCCCATTGCTGGCACTGTTTTTCTTCCCTGATCTTCTTTTGGTGTTGGATATTTTTCCCGTCCAAATCAACTGAAACCACCTCCTTGGCACCCCTGCTCAGAAATTCAAGGGCAATAATTCCCGACCCAGAAAACAAGTCCAACACACTCAATTCTTCAAAATCCAATTGATTGGCGAGCATATTAAACATACTTTCACGCATTTTGTCTGTAGACGGCCGAACGTGGGAAGCGAATTTCATGGGAAGAGGGTGACCCTTAAATTGTCCGCCTGTTACTCTCATTCCTTGATTAATTATAGTCTCGAGGAAATTCACATCCCCCTAAAAACGATAAGAGATTGGCTACATGAGCATCGGGCGCATGATCACTACCAGTATACAGTGGCTCTCTATTTAAATGAACCAACTCAACAGACAATGTTTCAAAATCAGCATTCAACTCATTCATTTGGCTGTCGTCAGCATCACCCATTAATGTAAATGGTTTAGAATCAAACCCACAATCTCGAGCCACGGCCAAAACAAAATACACTATTTCTTCTTTTTTATTTACTTCAAAAACGTTAGAAAACAACAACTTACCTCCTTCAAATACCGATAAATAAACACAGTCATTCAAACACCAAAAGAATACCAAACTTTGATATTTTGCAGCAACCATTTGGGCTTTGTGAAGGTATGATTGAAACAAATGTTGTCTGTTTTTACCTTTATAGCATAGAAACGCCTCATCGTTGAGAGTGACCATAGAGTCAAAATCAGCATCGGGCGGTTTAACACCTATAAATTGAGCGGGTACCACAGTCACCGAATCTTTCCATACGGCCATCATGGGCTTTGGAATGTCTTTTATAAGTCCAAAGTCTGACTTTTCCATAACCCAATGTCTGTAAACTACCCCAGAATTTCCCAAACCAACGGCATGAATCAAACCATCATACGCTATGGCAAATACAGCGGCAATTTCATGCTCATAAACGCTTTGGTAAACATAGGGCTTCACAACACAAAGTTGCCAAAATAAGTTGGGTCAAACAAATTTGATTAACTTTGAGAATGCGCTTGATTTTGCTTATCTTTTTCTGGTCACTCTTCCCCACAAAACTCCTCTCTACCAACGACCAACTACCCCCTACCACTTACCATCTACCACCTACCACTTACTGGCAACAAAAAGTTCACTATCAAATAGATGCAAGTCTTGATGA
>CAYPBJ010000009.1:0-63635 GCA_964408945.1 uncultured Rhizobium sp.
TTACCACCGAATTTTTGGTCGAGGAAACGACTTAGGGTGAAAAGGTAATCGGATAGGCGATTGAGGTATTGAATGATGAAGGGTTGAATTTCTTCGATGTCTGAAAGGTGAACAATGAGGCGTTCGGCTCTGCGACAAACGCAACGGGCAACGTGGCAATGCGCGCCTTGTTGAGTGGCTCCTGGAAGAATGAAGTTTTTGAGTTCAGGAAGGAGGGCAGTCAGGCGATCAATTTCTTCTTCCATAGCGGGAATGCTGCTTTCGTCAAACTTGGGTAGTTCAAACTTGCTGGAAGGAGAGGAAGCCAAGTAGCTGCCTATGGTGAAAAGGTTATTTTGAATGTTGGCCAGGTGATCTTCCTCGGCGGAGCCGGAAATAAAACTGCGAACCAATCCTATTTGACTGTTTAATTCGTCAACAGTGCCGTAACTTTCTACTCTGATGTGGTGTTTTGCAACGCGGTCGCCTCCAATTAGGCCGGTTTTACCGTCATCGCCTTTGCGCGTATAAATTTTAAATGACATAGATCTCTTAACTGAGTTGGTTTTCGGCAAGATTTTTGAAAATCTTTTTGGCATTTTTGCCGCCGTAAACTACTTCGTATATAGAATCAACAATGGGCATGCTCATTTTGTTTTCTTTGGCAATCTGAAATACCAAATCAGTAGCGTAATATCCCTCTGCAATCATGCTCATTTCTAATTGGGCTGATTTTACTGAGTAGCCTTTGCCAAGCATGTTTCCGAATGAGCGATTCCGACTAAACTGTGAATAGCAAGTAACCAGAAGGTCTCCCATGTATGCCGCTTCTTTGACATCGCGATTTTCTTCGTGCAGTTCATACAGGAAATTGCGCATTTCACGGAGCGCAGCAGAAACAAATACGGCTTGAAAATTATCCCCGTAACCGAGTCCGTGAGCAATTCCCGCTCCAATGGCATAAATATTCTTCAAAACCGATGCATATTCAGCTCCAATAAGATCGCGGGTTTGAGTGACATTGATGAATTTACATTTGATTAAGTTTGCCACTTTTGAGGTGCGTTCATCATCGAGACCAGAAATGGTTAGGTAACTGAGTTTTTCGAGGGCAACTTCTTCGGCGTGGCAAGGACCTGAAATTAAGACAATATTCTCTAAAGGAATTTGATGATTTTGTTTCAAATATTGAGCCACAACCTGTTTCGAATTTGGTTCAATGCCTTTAATGGCCGTAATGTATGTTTTCTCTGAGGGAAGAGTTACAGTAGAAAGTGCCTGATGCAAAAAAGCGGATGGCACGGCTAAAAGAATGATGTCCGATTCGTTTACCACAGTTTGTAGGTCAGTGGTGGCATTGAATTTTTCGGGATGAAGTTCAACCGACGATAAATACTTTGGGTTATGGAGGTTCTCTTTGATATAGTCAACGCTCTCTTGGGAGCGCATCCACCAATGAATATAGGTTGATGGATGCTCCGTGAGTATTTTAATTAAGGCCGTAGCCCAGCTGCCGTTTCCAACAACACCAATATTGATTTTCTGATTCAATGTTATTTTAAAATTTGTTTGGTATGGGCTTTGGTATCTACCTTTTCGATGATATCGGTGATTATTCCGTTTTCATCTATGATAAAAGTAGTACGAGCCATGCCCATGTATTTTCTGCCGTACATGCTTTTCTCCACCCAAACACCGTACGCGTTTGCTACGGTTTGCTCTGTATCGGCCAGAAGATCGAAAGGCAATTCGAATTTGGCAATGAATTTCTGATGTTTTTTGGGTTCATCTGGACTAACGCCTAAGATTACATATCCTGCATCCAAAAACCTTTGGTGGTTGTCTCTCAAATCGCAAGCTTCAGCCGTGCAACCAGGGGTGTCGTCTTTGGGATAAAAATACAGCACTACTTTTTTGCCTTTGAATTGATCTAAGGTGATAGTTTCGCTGTTTTGATTCAATACGCTGAATGCGGGTGCTTGTTTTCCAATTTCTAGTTTCATGTCTAAGTAGGTTTAAAAGATTAAAACAACAAAGTGGCTTATAAGTTCTCCAAAATATATTCAGTGAGCTTTTTGAATAAATGCTTTCGTGCAGCTCCATCACCAATGCCGTGGTTGCGATTGGGGTAATATTCGCTGTCAAATTCAACATTTGCCTTGATCATCTTGTTCACCATTTCAACGGCATTTTGAAAATGAACGTTGTCGTCAGCAGTGCCGTGAACAATTAAATAGTTTCCTATTATTTGATCTGCAAAATTCAAGGGGGAATTTTCTTCGTAGCCCGTTGGATTTTCTTGAGGCGTTCTCAAATATCGCTCGGTGTAAATGTTGTCGTAATATTTCCAATGGGTAACAGGTGCGACGGCTATGGCGGTTTTGAATACATCGGAACTTTTGGTGATACACAAACTGCTCATATATCCCCCGAAACTCCACCCCCAAATACCTATGCGATTTGCATCGATATAGGGAAGGTTGCCCAGGTATTTAGCTGCTGCACGTTGGTCTAAATGTTCAATTTTACCGAGTTGCTGATAGGTGCACTTCTTGAATGCCGCACCCTTATTGCCGGTACCGCGATTATCAACGCAAACAACAATATATCCTTTGGCCGCCAAATGTTGATACCAAGCGAAGTAACCGTTGCGCGAATTTCGGCAGATGGAGTTTCCAGGGCCGCCATAAACGTACATCAGCAAGGGATATTTTTTGCTAGGGTCAAAGTTTGCAGGCTTGAGCATCCAATAGTTCAATCCCATTTCAGGGCCAATTCCTTGTTCAAGAGCCGAGTAGGGAATTTCTCCAAAAGTGATGCTGCCTGGGTTCTTTAGTTGAACGTTTTGCGCATAGGTTTCATCGGATTGTGTGGTTTTGTATTGGTTTGGTCCCAATAAATGAGTCAGGTAAAGGGGATTCTCACTGAAATTGCTTTCAATGACGTACATCCAATGGCAATGGGGAGATGCAATTACGGATTGATTTCCCGAAAGAGGTGCGCCCATTTTTTCTTTGGGATTCAATACGGCGGTTTTGTTGCGGCCATCGGGTGAAATGCTGTAAAGATGGTCTTCAACGGTGGAATATTCGGTAGATGTGTAATAAATCAGGTTTTTTTCGGGAGAATAACCTACAATTTTATTCACCTGCCAATTCCCTGAAGTTACAGGCCATTCAAAGGTTTTTTTGTTGATGAGATAATCTAGGCGATACATGTGATTGTAGCCCGATTTTTCGCTGGTGTAAATCAGTTGAGTTGTTTTGGGTAACAGCATCAACTCGTCTACAATTTCAACATAGGCGGCATCTCGTTCTGATGCTAATTCGCGTAAATTTTTGGTTTGTGCCTGCCAAAGTAACAGCTCCCAGTGGTTTTGATGGCGGTTCAATCTCTGTATGCTGAGATAATCATCGGTGTGCAACCATTGGAAACGAGGAATGTAATATCCGCCTGGCTCTGGATTTCTAGGTTCTAGGGGCAGTTTTTCGTTTTTTGCGCTGTTTAGGTCGTAAATAAATACGTCTACTTTTGAATTGTCTTCTCCGGCTTTGGGATATTTCCATTTTTCTTGTTGGGGATATAAACCCGTGAAAATATCCATAGAGAATTCTTTGACTTGAGATTCGTCAAATCTATAATAGGCAATTTTGCTTCCTGAGGGACTCCAATAAAAGCCTTGACTCATGGAAAATTCTTCTTCATAGACCCAATCTACCGCGCCGTTGATGATGTGGTTGAATTTGCCGTCAGAAGTAACTTGAATTTCTTTAGGTGTTCCACTGAAATCATAAATGAACAGATTATTGTCTCTGACATAGGCCACGCGTTGATTGTCGGGAGATAGAGCCGCATTCATGGCTCTTCCGGGTACCTTTATGATTTGTTTTGATTTTAAGTTGATTACCCAAACTTCAGCGGTGTAGGTGTGTCGGAATAACGGTTTGGTATTGGTTTCAAGAACCATGAATTTATGGTCTGCGGAAAATGTATATCCCCCTTGTGGCACTGACTCACTGAACCAATCTGAATGGAACAAGGTCTCTATGGAATCTTGCTTAGTGGCAGGATTGTTGGTGATGATCCACCAAGTTTTTTTGTTAGACTTTTGGGTTATGAGCAGTTTTCCATCGGCGGTAAACTTAGAAATGGCGGCAGGTTTGGGGGAGATCTTGAACATGTCATCCCATTGAAATTGCGAGGTGGGGATGGCTTTTTTAGGATCAATACCTTGAGCCCATGAGGCAACGATGAAAGAACTTCCTAATAGGAGGGAAAACAACTTCTTCATGTGTAATTATCTTATTCTCTTTAGGTTTACATCTGCTGGTTTTTTGATAACAATAGGAACCATTTCTTTTGTTACCACGCTTTCATCTATACCGAACCACTTTTCTGGGGTTCCTGCAAGATTTTTTAGATGTTCATATCCATCCAAAATGAGCATATCGAAGAATGAAGATTCGTTTTCAGCACTGATTTCTTCTTCTACGAGTACAAATCGGAAATCTCCAATTTGATTTTGTGCAGAGAATCCGTGATAATGTGGATCAAGATCAATTTCTTTGTTGGCCAAAAGGTCACTTATAACCTTTTTTAAATACAAACTGATTTTAGGTTGAACCCTGAATCCAAGTCTAAATCGAACTTTATAAAGGTCATTTTTTTCAACCACACAAACACGATATTCCATGGTATAGGGTTCATCAGTTACTTCAATATTGACAAACCAATAGAAATCGGCTCTTTTGGGACGTTTTTGCAGTATGCTGTAAAAAATGGGAGACTCGGCTTCATCGTCTGCGGGAGCTTTACTCATATAAATAAGGTGAGTAGCAAATTTGGGAAGGGTTGTATCTTGACTCAAGCTACGCAAACGAGCACGGTAGTCGCTCAATTTTTCGGTAACGACCATCTCTTTTTTAATTTGGCCAGACCTGTATGAAACATACATAATGGCGATTACAATGAGTCCGATGATTACTACTACAAAGCCACCTTCCATAAGTTTGGTCATATTAGCACTGACAAATGCTAAATCAACTATCATGAACAATCCCATTACAATCCCAGCGATAATTGCATTCCACCCTCTCGTTTGAAGAAAATAATACATCAAAATGCTGGTCATTACAAAAGCTAGAGATATGGAGAGTCCATAAGCAGCTTCCATAGCGACAGATTCCTTAAAAATTAATACAATGGCTATACATCCTAGGAGTAATGCTGTATTGATTGCTGGAATGTAAATTTGACCCTTAACTGTACTCGGGAATTTCACCGTAAATTTTGGCAGGAAATGCAATCGAATGGCTTCCGAAGCTAGAGTATATGAGCCGGAAATAACGGCTTGAGAAGCAATAATCGCCGCCAAAGTGGCAATTGATATTCCAAAAGGCAAGAACCATTCTGGCATAATTCCATAAAAGGTTCGAGCCCCTTCCAAAGAAGATCCAACATGATCCATTAACCAAGCACCTTGGCCAAAATAATTGAGTAACAAAGATATTTTCACGAATATCCATGAGATCCGGATATTTTGTTTTCCGCAATGGCCCATATCTGAATACAATGCTTCGGCACCGGTAGTACATAAAAATACAGCACTTAACAAAATAAAGGCGTCTGGACCGGAGGTTAAAAAACGGTAAACCCAAATTGGATTTATTGCTTGAAAGATTTCTGGATGTTTTACAATTTGAATTACACCTAGAGTACCTAGCATTGTAAACCAGACGGTCATAATGGGCCCGAAGAATCTACCTACCGCATTTGTGCCTGCTCTTTGAAAGAGAAACAAAATGATGATGATAGTTATTACAATGGGAACAGTTTCTATTCCGCTAAAATCAACACTATAACCATTACTTGGGTTGATAGATCTTAAACCCTCAATTGCAGATGATACTGAAATAGGCGGAGTTATGATGCTGTCCGCAAACATCATGGCACCTCCAATCATAGTTCCAATTACCAAATAGGGAAATCGTCGTCTTAATAAGCTGTAAAGAGAAAAGATACCCCCTTCACCCTTATTGTCAGCCTGTAAAACCATGATTACATATTTTAGGGTAGTTTGAATGGTCAGCGTCCAAAATACGGCACTGATGCCACCAAAAACGAGAGTTTTACTTACAGGTGCCTCGCCCATGATAGCGTTCATCACATAGAGGGGAGAGGTTCCAATGTCGCCGTAAATAATTCCTAAAGAAATCAGCAGACCGGCTGCCGAAAATTTGTCGATGCGGGTATGTCCCATGTTTTTAAAAAGTGGGACGAATTTAAAGTCTTAATTTCAAATCAAAACAGAAAGTTGAAAAATCACTCATTAAATGTTGATAGATGTGGATATACTAACAGGCTCATGACAAATCAATTGTAAAACCCTTTGAAATAAAGGGATTTAATTGATAAGTGTCTGTTTTACACTTGTTGAAATAATGATTATATTTGTTTTAGAAAAAAAATGGATGGGTTGCTCAGCCCTGCGTACCTTTGCAACAAGAATTATTACTGAAACAATTTCAATCAAAAATGTCAAAAAAAGATAAACACCACCGCGGTATCTCCTCCTACTTCGGAGAGATGGTTTTTGGTCCTGAAGCACAATCTGGTTATTTGTCGAAGTCGGCTATCCAAGAGATTCACAAAGCAGTAAATGACGGACACGCCATTGATAGGAGCAAAGCCGATGAGGTTGCAAATGGAATGAAAGAATGGGCATTAGAACACGGTGCCACCCATTACACGCATTGGTTTCAGCCTTTGAGAGGTACAACTGCAGAAAAGCACGACAGCTTTTTTGAGCCTACCGGAATTGACACCGGTATTGAAGTTTTCAGCGGAAAAGCATTGGCTCAACAAGAGCCCGATGCAAGTTCTTTCCCTAGTGGTGGTATCAGAAATACCTTCGAAGCCCGCGGCTATACAGCTTGGGATCCTAGCTCGCCAGCATTTCTTTTAGAAAAAGGCGGTGTGCGTACTTTGTGTATTCCTACCATTTTCGTTTCCTACACGGGCGAAGCTCTAGATTACAAAGCGCCTTTGTTGAAGACATTAGCGGTGGTGAGAAAAGCCGCTACTGATGTTTGTAAATATTTTGATGAAAAAGTAACTGATTGTTCCGTTTCTTTAGGCGTAGAACAAGAGTATTTCTTGGTTCGCGAAGATTTATACCACCAACGTCCTGATTTGATGTATGCTGGCAGAACTTTGATTGGACATGCACCCGCTAAAGGTCAGCAGATGGAAGACCATTACTTTGGAGCTATTCCAACCAAGGTGCAGGCGTTTATGAGCGATTTCGAACAAAAAGCACATAAATTGGGTATTCCTTTGAGAACCAGACACAACGAAGTAGCTCCTGGCCAGTTTGAGTGCGCTCCTCAGTTTGAATCATTGAACCTGGCGGTTGATCACAATACCTTGTTGATGGATATCATGGAAGCATGTGCAACTGATCATGGTTTTAGAGTTTTGTTGCACGAAAAACCTTACAAAGGCATAAATGGCTCAGGTAAGCACAACAACTGGAGTTTGGTTACTAACACTGGTGTGAATTTATTGTCCCCAGGAAGCAGTCCCCAGGAAAATCTTCAATTCCTGACCTTTTTTATTAACGTAATTAAAGCGGTATATGATCATGCTGATTTGTTGCGTGCAAGCATTGCAACTGCGGCAAATGATCATAGATTGGGCGCCAATGAAGCACCTCCAGCAATCATGAGTGTATTCATTGGAGATACCTTACAGCATGTTTTAGAGGACTTCGAGAATCAAACATCCACCGGGAAAAAAGGATCCAAAACAAGCATCAATATTCCAAACATTCCTGAGATTTTGTTGGATAATACTGACCGAAACAGAACTTCTCCTTTCGCATTTACAGGAAATAAGTTTGAGTTCAGAGCGGTTGGTAGCAGTGACAATTGCGCCTCTCCAATGGTAGTATTGAATACTATTGTAGCTAATCAATTGATGGAATTCAAAGGAAAAGTAGATGCTTTAATTGCCAAAGGAAAAGAAAAAGAAACGGCTCTTCGTGAGGTACTGAGAAAAGATTTAACCTCTTGTAAGAAAGTGATTTTTGGCGGAAACGGCTACAGCGATGAATGGGTAGTAGAGGCTAAAAAACGCGGTTTGAAGAATACTAGGCACTCGGCTGAAGCTCTTGCTGCTTACATGTCTAAGTCTAGCGTTGAATTATTCACCAATTTGGGTATTTTCTCACACAAGGAGCTAGAAGCAAGAACGGAAATTAGATACGAGTCTTTCTGTTTGACTATCGAGTTAGAGTCAAAAGTGTTGACAGAAATGATTCAAAATATGGTCATCCCTTCTGCTATCAGGTACCAAAGCAGAATTGCAGATAACGTAAGTAAGTTATTGAGCATTGGTTTAACCAAAGATCAAGTTTCAGCTCAAATTGATTTGTTGACGCAATTGAGTGCTTTGATCAATAGTGGACAAGCCTTGAATAACAAGCTTTCATCTGAAGTAGATAAAGCTATGGAGAAAGAGCATGCAAAAGATAGAGCATTGGCATTGAATTCTAAAGTAAAGCCCTTGTTTGAAGAGATTCGCGCGGTGAGCGATGAAATTGAACGCTTGTGTGATGACTCAGATTGGGCACTTCCTAAATACCGTGAGTTAATCACTTTGAACTAAAAAATTATAATTTTCGAAGAAAGAAGGTGCGTTTTATCACGCACCTTTTTCATCTTCAATGGTACCTTTGCATTAAATTTAAGATTATGTCTGAAAACGTAGAAAAAATAGAATGTTTGATTATTGGCAGTGGACCTGCGGGTTACACAGCAGCCATTTACGCGGCTCGCGCCGATATGAAACCCGTAGTTTATGAAGGATTGCAACCCGGTGGGCAATTGACCATTACTACAGATGTTGAAAATTACCCTGGCTTCCCACACGGGATTATGGGTCCTGAAATGATGGAAAATTTCAAACAACAAGCAGTTCGTTTGGGCGCTGATGTTCGTTTTGGAATGGTTACCTCAGTAGAATTTACTCCTGGTGGTCCTCAAAAAGTAGTTGTAGACGGCACCCACCATATTGAAGCAGAAGCGGTGATCATTTCTACTGGTGCTTCGGCTAAATGGTTGGGAATTCCTTCAGAACAGAGGTTGAATGGAAGTGGTGTAAGTGCTTGTGCAGTGTGCGATGGATTTTTCTACCGCGGACAAGATGTAGCCATTGTTGGAGCTGGAGATACCGCCTGTGAAGAAGCAAGTTACCTTGCAAAAATTTGCAGTAAGGTGTATATGTTGGTGCGTAAGAGTGAGTTCCGTGCATCCAAAGCCATGCAGCATCGGGTTATGAACACTCCCAATATTGAAGTGTTGTTCAATTCAGAGACCGATGAAATTTTGGGTGAATCAGCCGTTGAAGCAGTTCGTGTGAAGAATAATGTGACCAGTGAATTGAGAGAAATTCCCATCAAAGGATTTTTTGTAGCTATTGGACATACGCCCAATACCGATATTTTCAAGCCATACATTGAAATGGATGAGCAAGGATACATTATTACAGAGAAAGGTAGCTCGCGTACAAATGTGGAAGGCGTTTTCTGTTCGGGTGATGCTCAAGATAAAATTTACAGACAGGCAGTAACCGCAGCAGGTAGCGGATGTATGGCAGCCTTAGATGCAGAGCGTTGGTTGTCTGAAAAGCATTCACATTGATAAATTAGTTATTTTTGACCCATGTTGCTTAAATCCATGGGCGTGAAGATTGGGGTGTTTTGGGTGTTGCTTTCAACGTTTGTGTTGAATTCGGTGAATGCCCAATACGCCCCAATTCGATTTACGCTGCCTCGACTTCCACATTCTGAGATATCCAAGACTGAATTCTTTGGCAATCCGCCACTAGAAGGTAACGAGCCCAGCATTTCCATTAATCCGAACGATGCGAACGATATTTGGCTGGCTTTCAACAACAACAAGGTTTTCCATACTCTCAATGGTGGAACGGATTGGTTGGAAGTTGAAACCAAACCCGATGTAGGATTCTACGGTGACCCTGTAATCTACAGGTCTGCCTCAGGATTGATTTATTTGGCGCATTTGGCTAAAAATCCCAACAAAAAATGGCCCGAGTGGTTTGATTGTATCGTTTTTGAAAGGAGCACTAATGGAGTGGAATTTTACTCCAAGTGTGTGGGACAAAACGGCAAAATGCAAGATAAACCGTGGTTCAGTATAGATGATCAAGTCAAAAGTCCCTACAAAGGAAATATTTACATAACATGGACCGAATTTGACAAATACGGGAGTTCTTCTACAAAAGATTCCACACGCATCAGATTTGCTAGAAGTGAGAATCAAGGGGCAACATTTTTTGATCCTGTAGTAGTCTCAGATGTAAGTGGTGATGCTTTAGATGACGATAAAACCGCCGAGGGTGCAACAGTATCTGTTATGCCTGATGGAAAAATATTCTGCTTTTGGTCTCGGAACGATACCCTTTGGATGGATGAAAGCATAGATGCCGGTAGAAGTTGGGGTAAAGATAAGTTTTTAACATCCATGCGTGGCGGATGGAATTTTGATGGCGTAAGAGGGGTTCAACGAAGCAATGGGATGCCGTTTTCTTGCGTGGATTCTAAGGGAAGAATTTATGTATGTTTTGGTGCTGAGTCGCCCTTTGGTGACAGAAATGTATATTATATTGTTTCGTTAGATGGGGGTAAACATTTTCATCCTCCTATTCGAATCAACGATGATCCCAATGGCGCTGATCAATTCAAGTCCTATTTTAGTATTGATAGAAATACGGGATTGCCTCGTGCCATTTGGTATGATACACGAAATTTTGCAACCGGCAAGTTTGCTCAAATTTACACCGCTACGCTAAATGCTACTATGGTTTCCAAGAATGATTTGATTTCTGAAGAGCCCTGCATTTTGCCTGGGCCCAAGTCTTTTTATGGGGATTATATAGGATTTGATGCGGCACAGGGCAGGGGTGTAGCTGCGATTACTCGTTATCACGAGGATATTGGGAAGCCCTGCATAGAACTGATTTATTGGAAAGGGAAAAAACCAGCGGTCAAAAAACAAGATCCGGTTGTGATGATCAATCCAAACGGTGGTTCAGATTCTTTGCTTTTTTTGGCTTGTATGCCAGGAGAAACGTCTTTTACAATTGAGATTAAGAGTGGTAGAAACCTGATTACGCAAATGATTTTTGAGTCTTTGGATCCAAAAGGTTTCGCTTCAACCGAGTTTCAAGAATTCTATTTATCGCGCTCAAAGTTTCCTTCTGGGCTCTATACAATGGTAATGAGAAGAAAGAATAAGGCAATGAAGAAAAACTTTTGGATAAATTGATCAGTAAATCCTATTTTTGCTTTCTTTTAAAAAATTACAGACTTTATAGATATGGCAGTTATACAGAGACTTAGAAATTCCGGATGGGTAGCAGTAGTTATCGTTACAGCTTTGGTGTTATTTGTGGTGGGTGATTGGCTCACAGGAAAGGGCAACGGAGGAACTGTTGATGAGAATCAAGACGTAATCGCAGAAGCCAATGGTGAGAAATACCGCGAAGCTGAATTAGTAGCTATTGTTGATGAGTTCTACAAGCAAGAAATCGCACAGGATGCCAATTATAAATTGGATGAAGCCAATACCAACAAATTGTTTCAACGAGCTTGGAATGAATTGTTAAAGCGCAAGTTGCTTTTAACTGAAATAGATCTTTCAGGTGTAACCTTGTCAAAAGCTGATGAGAACGAGCTTTTAGTAGGTGAACATCCCAACGACAATATTGCAACAGATCAGTCTTTCCAAACCGATGGAAAATTTGATCCAAACAAAGTTAAGATGATGATCAACGAGGCAAAAGTGAATCCACAAAATAGACAGCTTCTTGCTAACTACATCAACAACATTTTCTCAAACGAAAAGGAAATGCGTTATGCTACATATGTAGCTAAAGCGCAAAATTTTAAATCTAAGAAAGAAATTGAATACGATTACCTAGCAGCCAATCAGTCTGTGAATGGAAAAGTAATTGCAATGAATATTTCAAAAATAGCCGACAAAGACATCAAAATTTCCGACGATGATTTGGAAGACTATTTAAATGCCAACAAAGAAAAATATCGCATTAAGCAAGAATCTCGCAGTTTGAAGTATGTAGTTTTTGACTTGACTCCTTCTCGTGCAGATACATTGGATGCTTATGAGCAAGCTGCTCGTTTTGTAGAGGTTTATCAAAAGCAAGCTGCAAAACCGGATACTTTGGGTGCTATTGGGTTTGTAAGAATTACAGATTTGAAAGATCCCGTTCCTGCTATTATCAAAGATTCTTTATGGACCGCTTCAAACGGAACTGTTTTAGGTCCAATTTACGATAAGGGTAAATTCTCTGTATACCAAAAAGTAGCAAGCGAAAAGGATACTGTTCCTATGGTAAACGTATCTCATATCTTGATTCCTATGAGCGGTACCCTTCCAAATCAAACCGTAATCAAAGATTCAATTGAGGCATTAGCAAAAGCAAAAGAAGTATATGAAATGGTTGCAGGCGGTAAGCAAATTGCTGACTTAGCATCACTGTATTCAGGAGACCAAGGTTCTGCCAATAATGGTGGTTCTTATGGTTGGGCTGATCCAAGAAACTACGTAGCTGAATATAAAGCATTTTGTATGACTGCTCGTAAAGGACAAGTGGGCTTAGTAAAAACTCAATTTGGATACCACATCATGAAAGCAATGGAAGAACCTGATTATCAGAAAATGAAGTTCGTAATGAACACCATTGAAATTCTTCCTGGCCGCGAAACTGTTGATAAAGTTGATCAAGCAAGCAGAAAATTAAAGAACCAAATCAATCCTGATATGCCAGAGTCGTTTGACAAAGCAGTAGAAAAAATGGCTTTGATTCCTCGTGTTGAACTTGATTTTACTACTGATAAGCGCAGCTTAGGTAGTATCAGTGATATGAGTGACGTGAAGCAATTGATGAATTGGTTATTCAATGAGAAGCGTGAAATGAATGAAATCTCTGAGGTTTTTGCATTTCCAACCAAGCACGTAATCATTAAATTGGAAAATGTGAAGCACGTAGGATATGCTACACTTGATAATGTTCGCACGGAAGTAGAAAAAATTGTAAGAGATCAGAAGAAAGCAGAAGTTGCAGGACAAAAAATTGCTGATGCTTTAGCAAAGAATAAAAATGCTGAAGCGGTTGCGCAATCACTTCAGTGTGATTATTTCACAACTGATGTTGTTCGCTACGGACAAGGTTTCTTGCCACAGATTGGAAATGAGTTTACTATTTTGGGTGTTGTTTTTGGATTGCCTGATGGCGTAACTTCTAAACCAATCATTGGAAAGCAAGTTGCGGCGGTTGTCATCAAAGACAAATCTACCAAATTAGATGTTCCAGTATCTGCATACAATATTCCTAACCAAGAAGATTACTCAAGTCAGCCACAATTTGTCTTGAATCGTTTGCAAGAGATATTAACCACTTCTGCAAATGTGAGCGACATGCGTTATAAATTTGAGTGGCACCGTTAATTAATTGGAGAAAGAAAAAATGTCAGAAATAACCCACGAAATTTCCTTGGAGAACTTCCAAGAGCAGTTTGATTACGTTTTAACCCACTATAGAAAACACGGTAAATCAGTTTCCAATTATTCTAATATCATCATTGCTGGTTTAGGTGGAAGCGGAATTGGCGGTAGAATAGCACGCTCGTATTTTTGGAGTCATTCTCCAGTTCCAGTAGAGGGATATTCTGATTATCATCTACCCGCATATGCCAACAACAAGACATTAACCATCTTGTGTTCGTATTCAGGTAATACAGAAGAGACTTTGACCATGTTTGCTGAAGCTCAAGAGCGCGGATGTGATATCATTTGTATGGCAGCTGGCGGCAAACTTATGGAATTAGCCACTGCAGCAGGTTATCCAACCTACACCATCGCAACAGGATATCAACCTAGAATGACTTTGGGCTTTGCTTTGGGAAACCTTTTGATGATTGTAGGAGAAGTTTTGGGCAAAGATTTAACCGCTGACATTACATCACTTCGTGATACCTTCAAAAACCCATCTCAAGCAATTACCCGTGCCAAGGAAATGCATTCCCAATTTAAGGAAACCATTTCTCAAAAGTTCGTGGTTATTTCTGACATGGCTTTTGAACCCGTTGGAATTCGTTTCTGTCAGCAGATACAAGAAAATGCTAAAGGTGAGGGATTTGTATCGGTGTTGCCCGAAGCAAATCACAACATGATTGAAAGCTACTACGAAAAACACGATACAAACTTTATTCTTTTGAACAGCCGTCAAAACGACCGTGTTACAAAGAGATTTGATTTCGTCAAAAAAGTGCTTACAGATCTTGGAAATAACGTTTACGAATATCCTCTAAAAGATGCTAGTTTAAATTCTATCTTCGAAGTGATTCACTCAACAGATTGGTTGAGTATTTACGCTTCTGATGACAAGAAGGTAAACAATATGGAAGTGGGCATCATCATGGAACTGAAAGGTTTTCTTTCCAATCAATAATATTTGACATTCATTTCAGGGATTGTAATCGTTAGAACATGGCCTTGAAAGTAACATTCTTAGGTACAGGGACTTCGCAAGGAGTTCCTCCTATAGGTTGCAATTCAGAGGTTTGTTTGAGTGAAAATCCCAAAGATAAACGTTTAAGAGCCAGTGTTCTGGTTCAATGGGCCGGAAAAGACATCATCATTGATACAGGTCCTGACTTCAGGTATCAAATGTTGCGTCAGCAGTTAAATAATGTTGATGCCATTCTTTTTACGCATGAGCATAGAGACCACACAGCGGGTTTAGACGATATTCGTCCTATCAATTATATTCAAGAAAAGAGAGTACCAGTTTATTTAACTGACCACGTCTTAACATCTCTGAAAGACCAGTTTGCTTATATTTTTGAACCTGTTCCTTATCCGGGAATTCCTGAGTTAGATTTTAATATCATTGAGAATAAACCGTTTCAGTTATTTGATAAGCAAATTATTCCCATCCAGGTGATGCATTATAAGTTGCCTGTTTTAGGATTTAGAATGGGTAATTTTGCATATATAACCGATGCCAATTATATTTCGGATAAGGAATTAGAAAAATTGAATGGAGTAGAAGTGTTGGTATTAAATGCACTTAGAAAAACAGAGCATATTTCACATTTCACCTTACAACAAGCTACCGAATTGGCGCTTCAGGTGGGTGCGAAACAAACTTATTTTACCCATATGAGCCATCAAATTGGACTGCATGATGTAGTTTGTACTGAGCTCCCTAACGGCATTGATTTAGCTTATGATGGACTTTCGTTTGTGGTTAGCGAATAAAAATGAACTTACCCATGGCCGTTTCGCTGCCATCATTATTCATTCCAAATACAAAAAACACCCCACTGTTGGGCTTACTACCGTCTAATCTGTAACCATCCCAGGTTGCCTTGCTTCCATTTGCTTTTGTTTGATATACGAGCCTCCCGTGTAAATCGGTAATTCTTATTTCTGCATTTTCGGCCAACCCCTCAATGGTGATAATTCCGTCGTATTTTGGGGGAACAGGGTTGGGATATATTTTGATTTCTCCGAAGTTATTGTTTCCACTTGCGGCATCGTTTCTATAACTAACAATTCCTTTATCTGTGCCAATGAACAATTCTCCAGTGTTGTCAATTTGTCCCAAGCAGATAATATTGTTAGAAATTAACGGACTGTTTTCTATAGAAAAGCGTTTGATGACTTGTTGACCGTATTCATCGGCGCAGAATAATCCATTTCTGGTAGCGAACCACTTTCTACTTCCTCCGTCAACTAAAATATCAGTGATTGTTTCTTCCCCTAATAAATATCCTAATTTTCCGTCTTGATCAACAATGAATCTGTCTACTTTGGGATTTGAAAACAAGGTTTGAGAGCCTGTGTAAATATTCAAACCTTGATTGGTGCCAATCCAAACATACCCATTTTTATCTGCTGCAATAGACAAGACTTCGGTGCTAACCAACCCGTGTTGTTTTCCTATTCTCACCATTCGATCATCGTTTGATTGGGACAATGATTCGCCTTCGTGAAATACAATAATACCTCCGCTTTTTAAAGTCATCCACTTTCGATCGTTTGCATCAATGGTGAGCGATGTGATTTCTTGTTCATCTAACAAACCAAACGAAAACCATTCGCCTTTAAATGAGCGGCAAAGCAACGGTTTACTTTGAGCATAATTTACCACCCAAAAATTGCCTTTACTGTCAACGGCCATTCCCCCAAGATGCAGAAAACTGCTGTCGTTAATGCGTTTTAATGGTGTGTTGGTTTCATCCATTTTCTGTTTTATTTCACCATTTTGGATGATTAATATACCGTTGGAATGAGTTGCAGCGTACAAACTTTGATAAGTAGGATGATAAGCCACGAAGGTGAAATCATACATGTTTACATTTAATGGAGATGATAAGTTGCTTTTCCAACCGTCTGCATTATATAAATAAAAGCCGCTATTGTTAAATGCATTTCCAAACGTCGAACTCAATCCACCACCCGTAGTTAAAAGCATATTTCCTTCTTTGGACATTTTGAATACTGAAACTTGATCTGGACCATTCGGCATAAATGCTACTTCACCGTTTAGATCTTTCTTAATAATTCCTGGACCAATTCCTGTGCAAAACCAATAAATTTTATCGTAAAACTGAGTGAAATCAGCAATCAAATTTACCGGTTCAACTGTGTACCCTTGATCATTGATTTTAGTTATTGAACCCTGTCTACCAATATGCAATCCCTCAGAATTGGTAAATATCTTTGCTGTAGATCTTTTTGAAGAGAAAGCAGTGCTTACAGATCCTCTGTAATATTTTTTGATGGTTGAATCGTGTTCAAAGAAGAGAGAATCATTCCAAGCAGACATCTTAAAACACGGACTTGATGATTCAAATGCCCATTTCCATTGGTTAAAATCATTCAAATTAATGGTTCTAGAATATTTTGCGCTCCTAATGCCAGTGGTTGTACCAACATATATTGAGTCGCCCATCACCGTTGATGCAAACAAGGGTATTTCTTGCCCGTTGTTTCCGATGGAGGTATAGCTGTCTCTGATTTCTCGTTTTGAGATATCAATAATTAATAGTCCGAAGTTGGTAGATAAAATGGCATCATTCCCGCTGAAGGAACAATGATTGATGCGTTTATCACCTTGAAGAAGTTTATTCTTAAAGCCGGGTATGTTTTGAATTTGTTGATCTTTAAAAAGTAAATCAATGTTTCCATCGGCATAGCCAATAACTAAAACATCTGCATTTGAATTATATTTTAAGCTGGTAATTTCGATGCCGTTGAATCCGTCTTCCTTTTTGAGTAAAGTCATTTCCCCAATGTTGGATGTTCTCCAAAATCCGTTTTCACTGGCAGAATAAATGAATTTACTACTTGCTTCACACACTTTTGCATTTCTGTAGGAGAAGTGTGAGCGCCATGTTCCAGTAGGAATTTGATTTTGAGCAACCAAGTTTGATGCCCAGATAGTTGCAATTGAAAGAATGCTTAAAATAGAGGCTTTCATTAGTTGAAAGTATATCTTAGTTCTATACCAAAATCAGTAAGTGATGTGTAGAATTGAGTGGCAATCTCTGGATTCATGATCACTCTGTTGTATCTCAATGCCAAGTTGATTTTTTGATTGACTTGGTATGTTGCTGATGGAGTGATTTTGATATTTGTCATCCCGGCAGTTAGCTTATTGATGTTCACATCAATTTTCCGAATAACGGTGAGGTTTTCATTTACTGAAATGGCCAAGTCAAATCTGAAGTCGTTGGGTAGATAGATCCATCTGCCTTTTCTTCTTATCGGTAAAGTTAGTCCGGTTGTTCTGTAGCCAGCATTCAACTGAAATTCGTTTTGTTTCATTTCAGTTAAATTGTAACTTGAAGCAAATAACTTCAACACCCTAGAACGCTTGTATTCAAAACCTACGGTCCAATTATTTTTAGTAGTAATATTGACACCAATTAAAGGAGAGAAATTCTCACTGATGGTAACGTCTGCAATTTGAAGTTTAGGAATCAAATCTTTTCCTATTAATGCTTGCTGACTAGGATCATACTTTAAGTTTCGAGTAAAATTACCGATGGTGTACTTACCAGAATATGCATGTTTGATGTTTATGTTGGTGAAGATTTCTTTAAGCGCTGGTATTTTGGTCAAACCATTGTAATTGATGTTCCAGTTAGGCAATGGAATTGCAGGGAAACCGGAGATGTCGGTTCTACCAACATCAAGTCCAGCATAAGCTGCATAAAATCCTCCAATAATAACGTCTTGATGAGTTTTGCTGTAACCCATTGGATATTTGGTAGTTGAATCTATTACTAATGCTCCACCGAATTCAGGATTGGCCCTTTGCAAGCGTGTTGCAACGGTATAACGATTATCTAAAAAGGCATCAAATACTGGGTTTGGATAATTCTCGTTCATTTCAATGTCTTTAATGAAATGCGTATTCAAGAAAATACCAGAGATGCTATATGTACCAGTTCCGGTAAGACCTTCGTCTAGCCATTTGAAACCATCGTTTTTGAAAATACTTTGAGTTCCGTTGGTTTCGTTTCTCAGGAAATCTAAGCGTATTCTGAATTCCTTGATGGGTTCAATAGAAATATTACCGCTGATGTTTTGATTTAAATTGGTTCTATAGAAATTGGATTGTCTCTTGTCTGCAGCTAAATATCCTCTGTCTGCTAAAGAATATCTCAAATTTGGGTCTTGAAAACCAAATACAAAATCAAGTCCTGGCTGTAAATGTTTGAAGTTATAACCAAAATAGTCTGGTCTCAAATTAAATCCGGGCAATTCTGTGGCTTCTTTGCGGGTGATGTTGATGTTCGCATTTTTTACCATGGTGATCAAATCGCCCAATATAACAATGGCTGGGTTGGGTTTTATAAGATCATTTTTGCCTTTTTCTAAAGCGCTACTATAGGTTGGTTCATCGGGATTTCCATCTTTAGGGGCATCATTTTTCTTACGTTTCTTTGGTGTTCTATAATCTTTCAAGAATGGAACTTGAGAGTATAGTTGAGTGAAGTTGAATTGAGCGGTTAAGTTAATGTCTTGGCTGTTTTGGATTCTGTTGCCTAGTCCAGCGAAAGCAGGTGGCGCTTGATTCCAATCGTAACTACCCTTGTAGTTGGCGTTGGCAGATATCCATTTTAAGAAACTGATTTTGGAGAACGGAAGGGTATAGGTTAAGTTAGCTGTTTGATAGAATCTTCTCAAACGTCCAAACCCTTCAAACTCCTGATAAATAGAATCTTGTTTTTCTCTACTGTCAATTGCGCCATAAGGTTCTTGGATTCGAGCTTCAACGTTAGCTGCGTAACTAAAATTCAAAGAACGTGCAATTGGCAATGAGAAATTATAGTTTCTGTTAAGGGTAAAGTTTTTATCATACATGCGAGGATTCAACTGCTTGAAGCTATTGTTGTTCCTCATTTGCATTTCAGAATAGAGCCTATTTACTTGCATCTGCGTATTAAACGCCGAAGGAATGAAGTTGAAATTGAAATCGCGAATGATGGCTAAATTTTTATTTCGCAATTTCTTGAAGGGCATAATAAACTTAGTGTTGTTATTGTATGCATATCCCAAAGTAGCCTGAGTGGTATTGATGAAATACTCTTCAATTTGTTGATTTCTCCGATAGTTGCTCTGATAGCTGTAACTACCATTGAAATTTGAAATGGAGTAAATCTTGGCTTTTTTATTGCCGGGTTGCGCAATTCTAAAGTTATTTATGTTGAAGCTGAACAAAGAATTGTAATCTTCGGCGGCTTTTCTGATGCTATTGCGCATGTTTTGATCAGTTAAAGCTGATAAATAAGATTGAAGCTCAATATCAGGATTCAACGGGTTAAATTTGGGCTGCACGAAGCTTTCAGACCAACCCAAATAAAGAGGAATACTTACTCCTTTTTCTTTGGGGAAGAATCTACCAAACTCTAAATTGGTTGCCAAATCGTAATTATAACTATTCGATAAACTTCGTTGATTCAGTTTTTTGTCTACATCTCCAAAGCCGATGGTTCTAATTGATCCAGCCATATTCACCTGCCCAAAGTCAGCCAATTGAGCTTGTAGGTTTGCCAAAGCTGCCCAACCTCCGCCGTTTGAAATGTCTTTTACACGCAATTCATTGGTCCAAACTTCAAAACATTTGGGTTCAGGACTGTTGTTTTTTACGCCCACCATCATAACACGAAGATTACTCAAGTCAGGAAGGCCCATAACTGTGATTTTGCCTTTGTCTAAAAACTTGATGTAAGGTGCGGTCATTGGCCAACCTGAATTCTGACGGGCAATTTTCAAGTCAAACAAATTTTGGAAATCCAAATCAATCATGTTTGCATCTGGCCAAACGAGTTTATCTGCGGTTGGTGCATTTCCGTTTACAAATCCTCGTGTCATAGAGAGAGGAATTTCGTATTCGTAATAATTGCTGGTTAAATCTGTACCAAATCGTATGAATGCAGATACTTCTCCATCTTGAATGGTGTTAGGAGTAACTTCTTCGGCGTGAACAAACAGCTGAATGCGTTTATAGTTTCTGATATCGTGTTGAACTGTTTTAAAAGCGCCTCTGGCATCTCCGGGCTGTAAATTACAGGTCAACATGCTCAAAGATTGCTCATTTTCAAGCACTGTACCCAAACTAGCCATGTTTTGAACGCGTACAATTCCTGGAGGTGTTACATATGCAACGGGTGAACGTTTACTGTTTTCTTCTAAGTTCACCGTGCTTACCACAAACTTAGTTCCATCATTGGGGTCAGTGGGAACAACAACGCCTGGTGTTTTTAACGAATTGGTGTATCTGCGCCAATCAGCACGCACCATATTGATATATCCAAAGCGTAAAACAGCAGAATCATTGAAGTCTCTCATTACCATTCGCATGAAACGAATGCTTTTGAAATCAGAGATGTTTCCAACTGCTTTTTCATATTCCCTCACGGGGATTTTCAACTGGTACCAGCGAATGTTCTCTTGTTTACCGTTTCTTAGAGTTACCAAGTTATTTACAATATCGGCAACGTAGTTTTTACCTATTTGTAAGTCATTGTCAGATATCTTAACCCTGTATTGGAAATAATCTTCGCTTTGGTTCATGGTGAAGTCACGGTTGATGTCTTCGTAATCAGGCTGAGTAGTAGAAGACTTTGGCATTGGTGCATATTGACCCGTGAACGTTTCGGTAGAACTGTTTCCTTCTAATCCTTGGTATTTTGAATAACGCTGAACGATATCTGCGTCTTCAGTAGTGTACTTTTCTTCTAAATAGTGGGTGAAATTGTCATTGGCAGGATCTTTAAGTGCATTTTGATAAATGACGCTGTTTACGCCAAAATTAGTTTCCAATTGTTTGAGGTAGGCGGTATCAAAAAATTCTTTTTCTTGTACATCGTTTAAACCGTCTAACCCAACATCTTGAAATTTACGAGCTGAGGGATTATTATCAAAAGCAAAGTTGATTTGAGGACTGGTAGCAATAATTCCAAAATTAGATGTATCAGTCTCGTTGTTGCTTGTATTTGAGGTAGGCAACCCATTTTCAAATGCTTTTCTTCTGTCAGGAAGGATGTCTTCAGAGACGTTACCCAGATGAAGCAGCAGTTCTCCTTTTAGGTTATTGTTGTGATACAATGGATCCATCAACCAGATTTCAATGTAATCTATGTTTGCGGCTTCAAAATCATTTTGGTCTACACGACGCATAATTCCCGCCCAACTTTTTCTTGGGTCTACAAATCGGCCGTTGGGAAGAAGTTCATTAGCATCAGCGTTGAAATTATACATCCCGCGTTCAAATGGGTTGAATGCCAAATCTAAGGTTGGCAGGATGGTAGCAGTACCCTGTGGGAAGTTTCTTTCAGGAAACACTTCTCTTTGGTCAATCTGACGCATGAAAGGGTCGCTCAAGATTTGGTCTACCCGTTTCCTGATGTTATCAGGCATGTCAATATCTCTGTAAAACAATTGGTCAATGGTATAAAAACTCAAACGAGCGCTTCTGTTCAACCATTTGCGTTTATCAGATAAGTTTGTTTCCGGGAAGAAGTCGGGCTGTTTTTGCGGCACACTAGCTACAACCCAGTTGTTAACAACCTTAAAGTCATTGGGCAGTTCTGCGGCTTCAAAGTCTTCTAAATTAGATACACCGCGTTGATCTCCTTGAGATTTATGGTTGTGAGGAATAATTTTTGCAAATTCGGCATATGCAGTGATATTCGATATTTCTTTGGTCTCTAAAAAGGGCAGTTTATCTACCAATTTGGTTAAAAATCTTGATTTTGAACTGTAGGCCAAGTCAGCACCAAAGATGGTATTCAGTAAAGGTTCTTCGTTGAAGTTAGTTTTAGATGTGAGCGGACGTTCATACATGTGTAATGCCGTTGCCCCCATCATGAAGTTCTTATTGAATTTATGCTCAACTCTACCTCCAAGCAGTGTTTTTTGTTGGATATTGAACATGCTTTGACCATCGGCGCTTGCTCTGATTTCAGCGCCACCTTGCAACAAACCTTGATTGATGATTCTCACACGTCCCATGGCATAATCAACCTCATAATCCATGCCTTCCTGAAGCGGACGACCATTTGCTGTTACTCGAACCGAGCCTCTTTGTAAATTTGTGGTTCCTAAGAACAATTCAGCACCGTTGGTGCTTTTGTAACTTCCTTGAAGGAAGAACTTATTGTGTTTGACGTCTTGTGCAGCCAGGAACTTGGTAGAATCATACAATGCTTGATAGCAGTAGTAGTCTGCCAAATCATTTCTGGAACCAAAAATGTCCTTTAAATAATCGCCAAAGGGTTCAGTGACTGGGAAAATCACTCGGGCCATTTTGGTTTGAATGGTGATGCCTTCTATGGCATCAAAAATACCGTCCGGTTTGGCTTCTTGTTGACGGTTCAATTTGTCAAGTCCAAAAACACGAATCAAGGGATTTCCATTTTTCAATGCCGGAACATCTGCAGTTCCAATGGGCAGGTAGTTATAGTCGGCGCCACTGGTATCATCAGCATAGATAACATTCAATTTGAAGTCTTCCAACGAAAGCGAATAAGTATTCAAACTGTAAACGTTTTTCATCATCAAGTCCCAAATGGGTAAGCGGGTTCTGATGGTATTGCCCTTCAACATTTTCAAGTACAGCAATTGCTGATCACCTGGGGCAATATCTCTGGAGAATTCACCCACTTGGAAGGTTTCACCGTTGTAGGTGTATTCAAAAGCGACTGCTAAAATTTCATCGTTGTTCAAGGGTTGGTTTAAAGAGATATAACCCAATTGCTGATTCAAACTGAATTCATTCTCTTTCAGTTGACGGGCATAGTTCAACAAATCAAAATCCAACGTCTGCTCAAAATTGGGGAAGGTAGCATATATCGCATCAATAGAAGTACCAGTTTTCCTTATTGCTGGATTGCTTTGCAGAGAAGAAAACAATGAATTGGCAGTATTGTCTGCAGCAACTTGAGAGCCTATGTTTAACGCACTTCTGTAGGGCTTCGGTTCACCTAAGTCCATGAAAGCCATAATGTCACGGGGAGTTTCAACGTTGGCATTTCTGTTGGTTACCCAAACTTCTACTCGGTTTACAATCACTCCACTGGAAACTATGGGAAGGTTTTCCAAGGATTTATTGTAGTTTTCTTGGAAGAATTGAGATAGGAAAAAGTGTCTGTTTTGATCGTAGTTATCTGCGGTTATTTTGAACTCGTTCATTTGAGCCCCACCTTTTAAAACAGTTTCAGTGCTTTGTCCGCGATTTTGAGAAAAAACCGTTTTGATGGTGGTTTTACCAAATTGCATGGTGTTGGAAAATCCGAATAGGTTGTTTGCTGGCTTAATCAACTGGGTGGGTAGGTTCATGTTCACATTACCTACTTGAACGTCTTTTAAAATTCCATCGGGTTTGCCTTTCCAACCAAGATTGGTTTGGTTGTCAAATTCAAATTGCGCCTCAGTGTCGTAATTGATTCCCAACTTTACAAATTCACCCACGTTGCCGTTGGCAGATATTTGCAATTGCTGATCAAAAACAGGTACAAAATACTTCTGTTGTCTTTTGCTGTAGTTTGGATTGCGGTACTCGTTTATGGTTCCGCCAATTTTCACCATCGCCGATCCGGTCATTTGAAAGTCAACTCCACCGGCACCAAAGATTTTTGATACGGCAGGATTTCCTAATTCAGCTTTGAAGTATTCAGTGATACCTCCTTTATTTACTGATTGCGAATAATCTGTGTTTTGCGACTTAAGTCTGTTGTATTCGGCATTTTTCTCTTTTTCTAACTTTTGGAAGTATTCGGTTACAGTTAAATTTTGCCCCGTAGGATAGGAGAGAGAACCTACTTGCTTGAATGCTTCGTAGCGGTTTTGCTTGGGATTGTATTTCCAAACCACCGAAAGCGGGTCTTCGAGGTCTACGTTAGATGCTTTTTGATTGTTGGGGTCATTTTGACCACTTTTATGAACCTTATATTTGGTGGTAGAATCTGAATTGGTTTGAGACAGCAAGCCATTATAGCCAGCAATGGACATCCATAAAATTCCCGATAATACCAATCTTTTGAACACGTTAAATGAGATGTAAGCTTGCAATTTACAAAATTTTAAGTGAATTTTTTATCAATTCCTCAACGGTAGCAAGGGTTCCAAGGTCTTTGCTGACCTTAAGAAGGGCTTTTTCAGCAGCGGCCTTCTGGTAACCTAAAACCGTTAGTGCCGTCATGGCTTCGGTGATGGCATCAGAAGCTTGATTGAGACCCGGTAAGTTTTGAGTCATTTTCTTTCCAGCCAATTTATCTCGCAGTTCCAATACAATGCGTTGGGCTGTTTTTTCGCCAATTCCTTTAATGCTTTTCAATAAACCCACATTGCCATTTAAGATTGCCGAAATCAATGTATCAGGGTCTAAACTCGACAACATGATGATGGCCGTGTTGTTGCCTACGCCGCTGATAGATGTTAGCTGTCTGAACATTTGTCGTTCGTTAGGATCTGCAAAGCCGTAAAGCTGAATACTTACTGGACTTTGATTTTCCACTTTGAAAACCTGCTCAATGAACAAACGTACTTGCTTTTGAGATTTTACCGCTTCAAACGTATTTAATGAAATATGAGTAAAATAGCCAATGCCTTGACATTCAATGACTGCGTGCGTGGGTGTAAGCGATTCTAATTTGCCTTCAATAAACTCGTACATATCTGAGATTAGGTATAACGCTTAATGCGTATGAAATAGTCTATAATCCCATAAATAATCATGATGGCCAAAGGTACCAACATACTGAACCACTGCCAATATGTGCGCTCCGTTTTAGATTTTTCTGGATCCAGTAATCTAACGGTTCTTTCCTTAGCTCTTATTTCTATAAGTCCATTATCATCAATGAGATAGTCAATGCAATTGAGAAGGAATTTTTTGTTGGCAAAGGTGAATTGAGAAATTCGATCGTAACCGGTAGGATAAATCATACCTTCAGATCCTACAGGATTTCTGATGATATCGGCATCAGAAACTACAATCATTTTACTATTTCCTGACTCAAGGAAAGGTTCATCGGTGTATTTTTTCATCAAACGATACCTAGAACGGAACTCTCCTTGCATCAATGCAGCCACAATTTGTTCTCCCTGATTCATCGTTTTGCGGTAATTCTCGTCTTTCGATTGAATGTAGATTCGTTCTAAATCAACAGGTGCTGGGGTGGTGATGGACTTTGAATAAGGTGTGGAAGATAACAAGGGTATAATGTCTAATTTAGGTCGGACTTTGGGTTCCAAAGTAGCGGGGAACTGCATCCATACCGTACCGATGTTTTTGGTAATGTTGTGGGGGAATTCTGGTTCTCCAAAAAGTGGGAAATAAGGGAAATCAACCAGTTCCATCCGGCCACCATTGGGAATGGGTATACGGTTGCATTTTAAATCTGTGAGGAGGTTGTTCTTTAGTCCAATTCCGTAATTGAATAGTGCGGCTGTGATGTTTTCGAGGTTGTAGGGCATGGCCATAACCTCTTTGTAATTGCGGAAACTATCTATTTCAATGTTCACAGGATCAATCAGCCACAGCACTTTACCGCCTTTCATTAAAAACTGATCAATCAAATAGAGTTCTTGGTTACTGTAGTCTTTGATGGGCTTTATTACAATGAGTAAATCATTTAAATTCAGTCTTTTGTGTAGTCCATTGATGAATATTGATTCGGCGTTTTCTGGGTTCTGTTGGATTTGTTGTTCCCAAGGACGAGCTGCTTCAGGGTCAGAGAAATTCAAGTTAAGCGCCGAAATATTGTAGTATTTAGACAATTCAGCGGCAAATGCCTGAACTCGTTGATCTACCATCTCACCGTTTCCGTCTGCAACAACTACATTTTTATTCTTTTCACTGGATACTTGGCGTAAACCATTGGCTATTTCGTATTCAATATTGTCAATAGCCGCAGCGATATTTTCATCTGGACTTTTTGCTATATCGTATTCAAAGAAATTAACCGCCGCACTTCGTCCCTTATATAAAACCTCTGCTCCGGGAAGCAAATATTTTATGCGGGTTTCATCGGCGTTTTCGCGATCAACATCTCTAACAGGTTCAATGCCTTTATCTGCAAAGCTTTGAAGCAAGTCGCTCATTTCCGAGTCTTTGGCATCGGCAAATGGATCAACAATTTCAATTTCTATTTTTTGATTGCTGGCTTCTCTGAATTCGTAGGCTAAATCTCTTATTTCAAGTTTGAGTCTCTTGAATTTAGCTGACATCTCACCGTCTAAAAACAGTCTGAAATACAGGCTTTCATCGAGTTTAGAAGCCAGTTTTTTGCTGGTTTCACTGAGGGTGTAACGTTTTTCAGCAGTAAGGTCAAATCGTTTATAATACATGTTGCCCAAAATATTGGCAACAAAAACAACCAAAATGAGTGCTGCGAATTGTGAAAATGAGTGCTTTTTACTGTTCATGACCATTTTCTGCTTTCAAACACCAACTTAGTTCCCCCAAGGAAAACAGAAATAAATCCTAAGAAAAACACCAAATCACGAGTATCAACTACGCCTCGACTGATTGAATTATAGTGGAATTCTAGGCTGAACCAATTTAAACTTCTTCCAATTTTATCTAAGATTTCAAGGTCGCCCAACATACCTAAGACTGCGAAAAAGAAGAATGATAAAACCATAGAAAGTATGAGTGCTACAATTTGATTGTCGGTAAGTGAACTAGCAAAAAGTCCGATACTGGCATAACAAGCAGCCAGAAGAAACAATCCCAAATAACTGCCCATCATAGAGCCTAGGTCTATATTGCCCACTGGTAGTGCTAAGTTGTAAACTGAATATGCATAGAAACAGGTCAATAAAAGGGTAAAAGCAACGAGTGTGAGGGCTGCAAAGTACTTTTCCAAGATTATTTGTAAATCGGTGATGGGTTTAGTGGTGATGATTTCAAGAGTACCCAAACGTTTTTCATCGGAGATGCTTTTCATGGTAATAGCAGAGACCAAGAAAATGAGAATGTAAGGAGAGATATCAAACAT
Organism: uncultured Rhizobium sp.; assembly: GCA_964408945.1. Lineage (GTDB taxonomy): Bacteria > Bacteroidota > Bacteroidia > NS11-12g > UBA955 > VMCP01. Next base: position 27,608 of record CAYPBJ010000009.1, read on the forward strand.
TACTTGTAAGCTGGCCACTCCCAAGTCAAAGATGCTGTTACCATCTACAAACCATAGAAACAGTCCTGTCAGGATGAGAAAAACACCCATGACAATGTAGGCAATCAGCGAGCCTAGAAAGCTTCTTACTTCTTTTTTATATATGCTCAACATGGTTGTCAGAATTTGCAAGCGAGCGGAAAGTGTCTTCCAACGATTTTCCGTCTTTGGTTAATGTAGTAACAAGATCATCGGCAACTAGTTTTCCTTTGCTAATCATAATCACTCTATCGCACATAGCTTCTACCTCTTGCATGATGTGAGTGCTGAGCAAAACGGTTTTATCTTTGCCTAAGTCTTTAATTACTTGTCTAATTTCAACTACTTGAATGGGGTCTAATCCGCTGGTAGGTTCATCCAAAATCAATACTTTGGGTTCGTGAATGAGCGCTTGTGCAAGGCCAACGCGTTGACGGTATCCTTTAGAAAGTTGGCCCACTTTTTTGTGTCTTTCGGGGGTGAGCTTGGTCATTTCAATGGCACGTTCAACAGCGGGTTTGATATGTTTGACCCCAGAGATCCCTGCAATGAATTCAAGATATTCTTTAACATACATATCTAAGTACAAGGGATTGTTTTCTGGAAGATATCCAACCAACTTTCTAACTTCAATGCTGTCTTGAACAAGGTCAATTCCACAAACCGTTCCCGTACCCGATGTTGGTGGGATATAGCCTGTAATCATTTTCATGGTTGTTGATTTTCCGGCGCCGTTGGGGCCTAAGAAACCAACTACCTGTCCTGTTGGTATATCAAAACTGATGGCATCTACTGCCACCTGTTTTCCGTATGTTTTGGTTAATTGTTCAACCTTGATGCTCACTTTATTATGATTCTGAGGTGAAAAATGCGGTTTTTTGGGGATCTAATACTGTTTTTGTTTTGTCAAATACCTCAAACGGAGAAATGATCTCAATATTGTAAGCTCTTCTCCTTTTGCGTCTTTTTCTTGAATATCTGCGTTTTCTTCCGCGTTTGATGTTTGTTTTACTGTATGGGAGCTGGAAAAGTTTTTGATTGACTACCAATACATTACTCACCAAACTGTCGTTCTTGAAATCAATGAGTTTCGTAGGATCAAAAGGTCTGCCAAACAAGCGTGTTTCAAAGTGAAGATGGGGCCCTGTACTTCGTCCTGTTGAACCTCCCAATCCAACAACCTGTCCGGCATTTATGAGGTCGCCAGGTTTTACATAACGCAACGATAAATGCCCGTAAAGTGTTTCTAATCCGTTGTAATGTCTAACAATTACCACATTACCGTATCCGGAGTGGAAGTGAGAGGCTCTCACCACACCGTCAAAGGCTACTCTAACGGTATCGCCTTTATCTAGTTGTAGATCAATGCCTGCGTGTACTCGTCCTCGGCGCCAGCCGAAAGAAGAATTCGTTTTGCCCGGATGCGGTAGAGCAAATCCACAATCTTCGAAAAGCATTGGAAAGACAAATTCGCCGTTTAACCTTCTAAGATCGTATCTATAGGGGTCAATGGCCATGCTATCAAACCGGAAATAGAAATCATATTCTGGGTAATAACCAGGAATAAAAATGCTTCCTGCTGCAGAATCAGGGCTTTCGGTGTCATCTAGAATGAAGTTATCAGGGTCTTCGAGTTCAGATTCTGTGGTATCAATTACTTGTGGAGCCACCGGCTCATGCATGGCCTCTTCTTCTTCTTCTTGAGGTATGTACGGACTTGCAGCAGAGATGAAAACTGCATTCAAAGCCATCAAAAAGAGTACGATATGTTTGTTAAATGGCGTCAAATTAGTACTTGCAATGTGTTTGATTTGTCAGTTGCTAGTTGAATTTTTAGCGCTTCAATGCCATCGAATTTTTGTTCATTTCTTAAAAACTGACAGAGTTGAAGTTCAATTTTTCGCCCGTAAAGGTCGGAATTAAAATCTAAAATATGTGCTTCAATGCTCAAATTCTTGCCATCTACAGTGGGTCTTACCCCTATATTTATCATGGTTTTGAATTTTTGAGCGGCAAAGTCATCGCTCTCTATTTCTGCATATCCTGCATATACACCCATGGGTGGAATGAGTTTATGAGGTTCAGATAGTTCTAAGTTTGCAGTTGGAAATCCAATGGTGCGCCCTCTTTTATTGCCGTGAACAACCTTGCCTGAAAGGGTGTAAGGTGATCCCAGCATTTTATTGGCGGTTGCTAAATCACCCATCATTAGGGCTTGTCTGATTCGGGTGGAACTAACGGCTATATCGTCAATCAAACGAGCATTTATTTCGTCTACTTCAAAGTTGTATTTTTGGGAAAAGTGCAATAAATCTTCGAATGAACCTTTGCGGTTTTTGCCAAATCGGTGGTCGTAACCTACAACCATGGCTTTTACCTTCAGTTGTTCCACCAATATTTGTTTTACAAATTCTTCGGGATCTAAATGAGCCAGAGCTTCGGTGAATTCCAAGACTAAAACCGTATCAATGCCCTTAGCCAATACTTTTTTTGCTTTTTCTTCGATGGAGGTAAGCAATTGAACGCTTGGATCGTTTGGGTGAACAACCAACCTTGGATGGGGGTGAAATGTAATGAGCATAGAAGGTACTTTGTGTTGCTTGGAAAGGTCAACCACTCGTTTGAGCACCCAATCATGCCCTCCATGAACTCCGTCAAAGGTTCCTTGAGTTATTACAAACCCTTGATGCTCAGCTAGAGAGTTAAGTCCAAAAATGAGGCCATTCATTCGAAGTGCAAAGTTCGGAATAAAGCCTATTTTTGCAAAGCATGTTCCAAAAGATATTCTACATACGTTTTATTTTGTTGTTTTTCGGGGGAAGTATTTTTTCTTCTGCGAACGCACAAATAGGTGGAACGGGCATATTCGCGAATTTGGATGCCCCCATGAGTGCCCGAAGTTTGGCTTGGGGAGGATATTTAATTGCTCAACCACAGACAGATATTCAATATGCCGTTCACAATCCAGCCTTGCTGAACGAAAGCATTCTGAATCAATACGGTGCTTCATTTGGTACCTTGATTGCTGGGAGCAACGGAGTGAGTCCAGTGAGGCATGGAGGTGCTGGATATGCATTCAAAATAAAGAAGCAACTCTTCTCATTCCATGCTCAGTACATAGATTACGGAACCATGAAAGGGTACGATGAAGGCGGTAATTACCAAACAGATATCATTGCCAATGAACTAAAATTCACTATTGGTTATGCCAAAAAAGTACACAAACATTTAAATATTGGCGCTCAAACAGGTTTTGCTTATTCGGTTTTAGGTCCATACGTATCTAACGGAGCATTCCTCAATTTGGGAGCTCTTTATTCCCGTTCTGATACAGGAGTACAAGTGGGTATGGTAGTCAAAAACTTGGGTTATCAAATTGCGGTATACAAGGACGCAGAAAGAGAGTCTTTACCTTTTAATATTCAATTAGGGGCTTCTTATAAACCTGTTCACATGCCCTTCCGTTTTCACGCAGTATTACATAACCTACAGAGGTGGGATTTGACTTTCAATCAATATTTAAGCAGCGGTCAAATTGATTTATCAGGTCAAGAGGTGAACAATAATCCAGCTAATTTCATAGCTAAGGGATTTAGGCATTTAGCCGTTGGAGGTGAGCTTGTTTTGGGTAAAAATATGGGCATTCTATTTGGGTACAATCATCAACGCCGAATGGAGATGAGCCCTGAAATTAGGCCCGGTTTGGCTGGATTTGGATGGGGAATCAAGTTTAAAGTATGGAAATACCATCTGACTTATGCGAGCGCGTCGTTGTTCCCTGGTCAAAATGCCAATACTTTAAGTCTTACACTTATTCCGCAATCGTTGTTTACCAAATAATTTCAAGGTGAATTTAGAAGAATCATCCCCCGAAAAAAACAAAAAGATAAACATCGCTATTGATGGCTATTCGAGCTGTGGTAAAGGAACTTTAGCGAAGCAATTAGCTCAACATTTGGGTTATATCTTTATTGATTCAGGTTCCATGTACAGGGCTGTTACCTTGTTTATCTTAGATAAAGAGATTGATCCACAAGATGAAGCTGCCGTTGAGGCTCGATTAACTGATATTGATATTCGATTTGATTTAAATGGAGATACAGGTAGATTTGAAGTAGTGCTCAACGGTGTATCCGTAGAATCTCGGATCAGAGATTTGAGGGTTTCATCACAGGTTAGTTACATCGCCAAGATTTCTGCAGTTAGGCGTAAATTGGTTGAGATTCAGCAAAAAATTGGATTGAACAAGGGAGTGGTCATGGATGGACGCGACATAGGAACCGTGGTTTATCCAAACGCCGAATTGAAGATTTTTATGACTGCCAGCTCTGAAGTGCGCACAGATAGGAGATATGCTGAATTGAAACAGGCTGGTCAAAATGTAACATGGCAAGAGATTTATGACAATTTGGTTAGTCGCGACACCATAGATAGTAGTAGGGAAGATAGTCCGCTAACAATGGCTTCTGATTATCGCGTCTTGGATAACAGTCATTTGTCGAGAGAAGAACAATTCGCACTTGCCATGACCTGGGTCAGTGCTTCGCTAAATGAAATTGGTTAATTTTGTAGTACTTTATATATGAGAAATAAAATTGTTGCTGGCAACTGGAAAATGCACAAAACCTTGACCGAAAGTCAAGCGTTGATTACTGAAATTCGTGGAATTGTAAGAGATGAGTTTCGCGCAAATACCGCAGAAGTGGTAGTTTGTCCTACCTCATTGGTGTTGGCTTCGGCTGTGAAGTTGATGGAGGGGTCGGGTATTTTTGTGGGTTCTCAGAATGTTCATCAAGAAAACCAGGGTGCTTATACAGGAGAGATTTCTGCTTCAATGATTGCTTCAGTGGGAGCATCTCATGTTATAGTTGGTCATAGTGAACGCAGACAATATTTCAATGAAACTAATTCTGCCTGTTCGTTAAAGAATAAATCGTCTGTTGCCGCTGGATTGACGGTACTATACTGTGTTGGGGAAACGTTAGAGGAAAGAGAAGCTGAACAGCATTGGTCAGTTATTGAAAAACAAATTGAAGAAGGACTAACCGGAATTACTTCCGAAGAGATGCATAAAATTGTCATTGCTTATGAGCCAGTTTGGGCCATTGGCACCGGAAAAACAGCCAGCTCTGCTCAAGCTCAAGAGGTACATGCCTTTATTCGTTCGTTGTTAAACAAGAAATTTGGAGAGCCCGTTGCCGAGGCCACCAGAATTTTATACGGTGGTTCAGTGAAGCCTGACAATGCCGCTGAACTCTTTGCTCAGCCTGATATTGACGGTGGACTTATTGGCGGAGCGAGTTTGAAAGCCCGCGACTTTTTTGAAATCGTAAAAGCCGCAGGTTAATCGGTTTATTTTTGAGTTCGGCGAATTTCAAAGAAAATCTCGCCGAACTTCGTTACTTTGTAATCTTTGCACTTTGCAACATGCTATGAGATTGAGATTTTACGCATTTTTTTTAGGAATATTTCTGCTTGGTGCACAGTCACTGAAAGCTCAAGCCGTTAGGCGATTTAATACCGAGCCTGCTCAGTTCATCATTGAACTTCAAGATCGTTACAAGGCCGTTCAAGATAAAGCGGTGAAAGCGGATTTTGAAAAATTCACTCAAAATTGGACCAACGGACTTTACAGTCCTGAACAGCAACGATATCTCATAAATATGTCTAACAAAATGTTAGATCAAGGACTTATTTTGGTTCCTTATTTTCATCTATTTTATAAAGGATATACGGGTAGTTTGGAGCGTTCTATGAACTCTGAAGTTTTAGAACAATGGAAAAAAATCGCTACAGAATTAGTAGAAACAACCGATAAAGAATTCTTGGATTTTCTGACCGTTACTTCCAATTTGTTTGAAAAAAATGTGCTGTATCAGTCGTCAGATACTCGCAAATGGTATGTTGATAGCGCTGATTTCAAACTTTCTAATAAGGGTGGTCGATTGGCTATTGAATTTCCGGATGTGAAGTTAAAAGGAGTTGCCGTTAATGATACCATCGAAATACAAACATCGGGAGTCTTTTTTGGTTCCGAAGGAATTTGGAAGGGTACCAAAGGCGTAGCAAATTTCAACCGAATCATGCCCGGCGAAAATGCTCAAGTTTCGTTTAAAGAATTTTCCATTGAGTTTAGAAAATCGAGTTACAAAGTGGATACCGTTTGGCTCCAATTTCCCCGATTTTTTGCAAAACCCATTGCCGGAAGTTTTGCCGACGAACTGATTGACTTTTTCGATACAGCGCAACGCAAAAGAGCTAAATTTCCTAGATTCACATCTTTTGATAACGATTTGAAAATTAAAGGTATTGTGGGTGAAAAATCTGTTTTTACCGGAGGATTTTCACTTCAAGGTACCGCAATTAATACCAGTACCGTTGATGGAAAACCGTCTGTCATTGATGTTTATTTCAAAGACAAACCCAAAGTAACATTACAAAGTAAAGGATTCCGAATTCAAAACGGCGTAGCCACATCCCTCAAAACAGAATTCACCTTGAATTTAGATACCGGGAAATACATTTACCATCCCAGTGTGAATGTGTCATTTAAATATGCAAACAACTTGCTTGAAATCAATAAGGGAGAAGACGGATTGATGCGCGGTTCATTTGCTGATAATTTTCACAATATGAGCATTGATGTTCAAACGGTTCGTTGGAAAATCACAGAACCCTTTGTTGATTTTGATAACTATAATAACGATAAACCCGCACTATTTCAATCAAACGATTTCTATAGGCAGATTTACTACGATCGAATTCAAGGTCCTTTAACAGCAAATCCTTTAGAAAAAATCTATGCTTATTACAACCGAATGCCCAAAGACAAGCAATTGGATGACATGAAGGCAGAATTAAAAAAGTTGTACATGGCCAAGAATAAGGATGCAGCTGCGATTGCTAACCTTTCAAAGCAAATCACAGAGCGCACGCAAATGCTCAAACGCAAATATGTTACGCCAGATAGATTGACCTTTTCGCTGAAAGATTACTGCGCATTTTATGGATCAGACCCGGGTTCTGCTCAACACCCTTTCATTGATCTTCACGATGATGGATTTGTGGTCTATAATTTCGAAACTGATAGCGTTACAGTTAAAGACAAGTTATTTAACTACATATTGATGAATAAAAAATCGAAAGATTATGATGTCATCAGACTTTCTTCAGTTATTGCCGCAAAACCCAATGCCACCTTGAACTTGCTCAGCAACGAATTGGATATTGAGGGGGTAGCAGCATTTAACTTCTCTGATTCTCAAAGTGTTTATGTACTTCCCAATGAACAAAAAGTGAAGGCTAAAAAGAATCGTACTTTAGAGTTTGGCGGACAAGTAAGCGCGGGTAGATTTGAGTTTTTCGGACAGGCATTTAAGTTTGATTACACCCGATTTACGGTAGATTTTGCGGTTATTGACTCTATGAGAATGTACTTCCCAGATGAGTCGGGCGTGCGTTTAAGACCCATCAAATCGGTATTCCGGAATATTGGTGGAACACTGTTTATTGATAAACCCAACAACAAATCGGGTAACATTGATTATCCCGAATATCCTATTTTCAAATCCAACAGAGGGGGAGATATTCTCTATGATAAACCCAGCATTCACGGTGGTCAATACATTGCCGATAAGTTCAAATTTACAGTTGACCCTTTCACTATTGATTCCTTAGATAATTTTACCATTGATGGTTTAAAATTCGACGGAACCTTCTATTCTGCAGATATTTTCCCTGTTTTTAGACATTACGTATACATTCAGCCAGATTATTCTTTGGGATTTGTAAAACGCACCCCTCCAGCGGGTTTGTCCATGTATAAGGGCAAGGGCAAAGGAGAAATGACCATGAATTTAAGTGAGGTGGGCTTCTACGGCGAAACAGGAACCATTGACTATGAAACTTCGAAGACGGCGTTTACCCGAATTTTGATGCTCCCCACAACCACTACCGGCCCCATCAATACTTACGATCTTAAAGAGAATACTCGCTATGCAGAAGCACACGCTGTGGATGCCACTTTAAATTGGTTTCCTTACAAAGACGAGTACAAAGTGACCACGGGTAAATACGCTACCAAGGCTTTTGTTTATGCGCACAAATTTACCGGAACCACCACTCAATCGCCCTCCAAGCTTATGGGTGATGGATTGTTGAAGTGGGATCTAGCCGAACTGCGTTCCAATGCCATGCATTTGGCACCGAAGCAGGCCATTTCTCAACAAGCAGATTTGAAGATATTTACGTTAGACTCTTCGAAAGTGGCTTTTGCGAGTAACAACATCAACGGAACCATGGACTTTTTGACCCGCACCGGATCGTTTAGATCAAACATCCCTGGTCAAATCACTCAGTTCCCATTCAACATGTATCAAACCAATTTGAGCGACTACGTGTGGAAGATGGATGCCAAAACAATCGAAGCTCGTGTGGGCTCTACAATGGCAGGTATTACTCCTGATTTCATGAGTACGCATATTCGCCAAGACAGTCTTCGTTTCGAGGGACGTAAAGGCTTGTATGACATGAACGATTACACTCTGAAGGTATCTGAGATTCCTCATATTGATTTGGGCGACTCTCGATTGTTCCTCGCCGACGGAAAAGTACTCATACGCGCCGAAGCAAACATGGACACTGTAATCAAAGCTAAAATCATTGCAAACCGCATTGATCAGTACCATACCATCAATGATGTAAAAGCCAAAATATATGGTAAGAACGGAATTGCGGGAGCCGGCTGGTATAAATATGTTGACAAGCTCGGTAAGAAACAAGATATATATTTTGACAGTATGTACTTCAACAGAGAACACCATCTTGAAGCATACGGAAACATCAAAGAGGAGAGATCCTTTACTTTAGATACACGAATCGCCTTTAAAGGTTCGGCAAATTTGCATTCTCAGGAACAATTTCTTCGTTTCAGCGGATTGGTCAAGCCCATGCATACATTTAAGAACATGATTGAAAGTCATTGGTGCAAATTCAAAGGCTCAATCAATCCCCAAGACGTGATATTGCCCATGAGTCCACCGAGAAATGCCAGCGGTGCCCGAATTTTCGTAGGGTTACATGTGGCCAAAGATTCATCGCATATTTATCCCGTTTTCAACTCAACCAAGCGCAGGTTGAGTGACAACGATGTGACTCAAGATACGGGTATTCTTTATTGGGATCATGAGAAGCAAAGCTTCATGGCTGGAAGTGAGTCGAAGTTGCGTGAAGGTTCTCGACGCGGTAACTACGTTCAATTTAACGAGAAAGATCACTCAATTCACGCTGAAGGTCCTATGGATTTTGGTGTGGAATCAGAGTATGTAAAATTCCGTACTGCAGGTGAAGCCAATTTGAAACCCGGTGATAGTTCGTTTGTCTTTAATCTGTCTATGTTGTTAGATTTCCCCTTACATCCAGACTTCAAAAAGCGGTTGGGCGAAATATTTGTAGGTGAGGGCGACGGAGCTGCAAACATCAACACCGATGTTTTCAAAGACGCTTTGGCAGAAATGATTGATGATCCTAAACTCTTTAAATCAGTTTTGGAAGACGTTGAAAAGAACAACCGCATCAAAGGAAACCTTCAATTACTTGGGGGCAAGGACGAAACCAATTACAACTTGATTTTGAGCGAAGCCGAATTTCGTTGGGACTCAAAACTGAACGGAATGTTTTGCGACGGACAGGTTACCTTGGTAAGTATGTTTGGATTGCCCATCAATCGCTCGGTCAATGCCACCATGTATTTAGAGGCCAAGCGTGGATCTCAGAAAATGCACATTTACCTCAGCGACGGTGCCAATACCATTTATTTCTTCCTGACACCAAACAAGGTCAGCATTTACAGCAACGATGACGAGTTGAACAAGATCATGGAAGCAACCAATTCAAAAGTTAAGCCTTCTGATTTTGGCGTCATGATAACCGGCGAGCGCAGCGTAGATCGATTCTTACGTAAGTTGGGTCTAGATTAAATCTGTAGTCGTTGGTAGTTGGTAGCTGGTAGTTGGTAGTTGGTAGTTGGTAGCTGGTAGTTGGTAGCTGGAACCCGCTACCCGCTACCCGGAACCCGGAACCCGGTACCCGGTACCCGGAACCCGCTACCCGATACCCGATACCCGATACCCGTATTAATATTCTACTTTTGTTAGAAATAATCCATGCGCGGGGACAGATTTACCAGCATCAGATCGTTTGCCTGAATTTAGGATGTACTGAAATTCTTGGAGGTTTATTTTTTCAGTGCCCACTTCAATGAGGGTGCCTACCATTGCTCGTACCATGTTTCTTAAAAAGCGATTGGCTTTTACGGTAAAAACCAAACCCGTATCGGTGTGCTCCCATTTTGCTTCATAAATGATGCAATTGTAGCTATTTTTGGTAGTTTTTGCTTTGCAAAATGCGCTGAAATCAGAATGGTTTTTAATGATTTCGCAGGCTTTTAGTAGCACTTCAAAATTTAAATTCAACTTTATAATCCAAGCCAAGTCACCCCGAAATGCATTTTTTTCGAAATCAATATAATATTTGTATTCCCTGGAAACTGCCGAAAATCTTGCATGAAAATCATTCGAAATCTCCACGAGATGCGTAATGCTAATATCTGGGGGTAGCAATCGGTTCAATGAATTTTTGATTTTAGCACAATCAATGGATTTTTCAAAATCAAAATGAGCCACATAATGAGAAGCATGTACGCCGGTATCCGTTCTTCCGCAACCAACTACTTCAACCTCAGTTTGCAGCACTTGGAATAGCTTGCCTTCTATCTCGGCTTGCACAGAATGTACATTAGGTTGTTTTTGCCAACCATGGTAGTTTTTGCCTAAATACTGAAGTTCAATTTTGTAGCGAGTCATTTTTCGGGTTTCAGGATTTGGGTATCGGGTATCGGGTAGCAGGTTTCTAGTCTCTAGTCTCTAGTCTCTAGTCTCTAGCACTTGGACTACCAACTACCAACTACCAACTACCAACTACCATTTACCAACTACCATTTACCAATTTTCAAATATAATTGCAGAGCCTTGTCCTACGCCGATGCACATGGTGGCAAGGCCGTATTTTAGGGACTTATTGCGTTGCATTTGGTGTAATAATGTGGCTGAAATGCGAGTACCCGATGCGCCGAGGGGGTGGCCAATGGCAATACTTCCGCCGTTGAGATTGACTTTGCTCGGATCTGCTTTCAATAAGTCAATGCTGGCAAGGACTTGAGCAGCAAAAGCTTCGTTCAGTTCCATAATGTCAAGTTGATCTATAGTCAAGCCGGCTTTTTGAAGGGCTTTTTGAGTAGCTGGTACGGGTCCAATTCCCATGATAGCTGGATCCACACCGGCAATGCCAAAACTTACAATTCTGGCCATAGGGGTGAGGTTGTATTTCTTAACTATGTCCTCACTGGCAAGCAAACAACAAGCAGCGCCATCGTTGATTCCAGAGGAGTTTCCAGCAGTCACACTTCCGTTAGAACGAAAAGCGGGAGCAAGGGTAGCTAAAACATCGGTAGTGCTCAAACGCGGGTGCTCATCAGTTTGAAACACGATCGGATCCTTTTTTTTCTGAGGGATGTAAATGGGGGTGATTTCATCACCGAAATCTCCACGTTCATGTGCTTGCTGCCATTTCAATTGAGATTCATAGGCAAATTGATCTTGACGCTCACGAGTTATATTGTATTTTTCGGCAACATTTTCAGCAGTTTCTCCCATTGAGAAAGGATAGTGAAGCTTTGAAAGAGCTTTATTGGTGAATCTCCACCCAATGGTGGTATCGTAAATTTCAGGGGTGCGAGAAAAGGCAGATTCTGCCTTGGCCATGACAAAAGGTGCACGGGTCATGCTCTCAGTTCCACCAGCAATGATTAGATTTGCTTCACCACTTTTGATGGCCATGTAACCGTTTTGGATGCTTTGAAGTCCCGAGGCACACAAACGATTTACGGTATATCCGGGAACGGTTTCAGGAATTCCTGCTAAAAGAGAAGCCATGCGCGCAACATTTCGGTTGTCTTCGCCCGCTTGATTGGCAGCGCCAAATATCACTTCGTCAACTTCGGAATAATCTATTTGAGGATTTCGGGCAACGATGGATTTAATTACTTCTGCAGCCAAATCATCTGGACGAACAGAGGCCAAAGTGCCACCAAATTTACCAACGGCTGTGCGGGTAATGTCAATTACAAAAACATCCTTCATGGTGCAAAGGTCGGAAAAAGGATCAATTCAACTTCCATCTGTAGGTAAGATTTAATCCTACGTTATATAAATAACCGTTGATCGGAGTATCTTGGGTTAGGCTTGAGATTGAATAGCGCAATGTAGGCTCTAAGCATATCTGTGATTTAGAATTGATGTTGTAGGTGGTTCCAAGTCCAAGCGAAGGAATGAGAACAATATCCTTATAAATGGATCTTCCATCAACATTTACAATGGTTGTGTCTGCGATGTTTGAGGAAATGGGAATGATATTGGTGTTTTGAACTCTAAAAATATTTGTTGACAAACCTAAATGGTAGGTAAACTGCCATTTTTTATTCCCCCAAGTTTGCCTTAGAGCTATTGGAATAGAATAGTAATAAAAGTGGTCAACCAAAGTCGCTATATAAGCGATATTGGGTTTAAAGACCGTTATATTTTCATTGGCAAAACCCATATCTCTATAGCCAAACCCAAATTCTATGGAAGTTCTTTTAGTAAGATCAATAGCAAGATTCAGTTGAGTGGAATGACCAATACGAGGGATTTCCGTTTTATTGCGCAGGTCGATGATTTGGTACGACGTCCAACTATTGTTGACATTCGTCAGATGTCGGTAGTTTAAATCGGGCGAAAAACCGATAGCTACACGAAGGGGAGGGAAAGGTGTTTTTTCATTTTTTGGATAGTCTGGTTGAGCAAATGCTTGACTGATCATTCCAAACAATAATGACAAACTAATCAATTTCATCATGGATTAGCGAATATAAACCGAAGTTGTGATATTATAGGTTGTGTTATTGGGCACACAATCTATTTCTTCAGCAAATTTGTTTTGACGCTCTATTGATATTTTGGTTATCAAGCTGATTTCTAACCACTATTTTTTTTATTGATGAAGAATTTACACAAAACACAATCTTAACAATTTGGTAACATTGTCTCTTGTTTGGGCCAAGTAATTTTGTTGTTCAATGAGTCATGATTTTCCTTTGCCCACGGCAGCAATATTATATGCAGATAGCCGTTTTACACCATGGAAAGAGAATATAGATTTTTCTACCATTTCATCAATTTATCATGCATTAGGAGGAGAATTTGACACAACCGTTGTTCATATGACTACTCCAACGCCTGAGTTTGGAGAATTCTTGCGAACTTTTGATGTGGTTTTTAATTTATGTTATGGATTTGGGAATGAAAGCCAAGCTGCAGTAGCCAAGTTTCTTGATTTGCATAAAATCAATCATTTGAGCAGTAGCGGTCATGCTCAAGATGCTGCACAAGATAAGTTACTGGTTGAAGATTTATGCATAGAACAAGGCATAAAAACGGCCACAACTTTTAGAACGATAAAGTCGTTAAACGAATACCATGGTAGGGTCATAGTGAAACCACGTTTTGGAGGTTGTCATAGGGGAATTTCTATTTTAGACAATGATGCTGAGAATTTTGAGTTTTTGTCAAATGCTGTTTTAGATTCGGAAACTTTGGTTCAGCCTTATTTATTGGGGAGGGAGTTTTCAGTAGCGGTTATACCCAATAGCAGTGGTAATGGATATGAAACTTTAAAACCTGCTGAGATAGTTCCATTTCCTAGCAGAGCTATTTATGTGGCTGGAAGCTCTTTTGGGACAACCAAACGCGAAATGGAGTACACTTTAGAACCGGCGGTTTTAGAAGATCTAATTTTGTCTGCGATTCAAATTCACCATGTTTTGAGCTTGAGTTATGTTTCTCGTGTTGATTTTAGAATTTGGAATCACATGCCCTTTATTTTAGATGTCAATACCATGCCCAACATGCACCCCACCAAAAGTATATTACCCTTTTTGTTGAAATACTCAGGCATTGAGTTGAAAGAATTCTTACTTCGACAGGTGAAAGTTAATGTCAATACCAACGGTAAATTAGCACATTTGCAAATGGCCTAATAGATAAATGCGCAGACTTTTATAACTTCGCACTCCAAAATTTGGAATTGTATGGGAAGGATATTCGAAAAACGCAAACATAAAATGTTCGCACGCTTTGACAAAATGGCAAAGCAGTTTACCAAGTTAGGAAAGGAAATTGCAATCGCTGTGAAAATGGGCGGCGAAAATCCTGATTACAATCCGCGTTTACGTCTGGCTATTCAAAATGCCAAGAACGTGAATATGCCCAAAGATCGGGTAGATGCCGCTATTAAAAGAGCAATCAGTAAAACCGAAGGCGATTACGAAGAGGTTCGATACGAAGGGTATGCACCTCACGGTGTAGGAGTAGTAGTAGAAACCGCAACTGACAATCCAACCAGAACAGTAGCCAATGTTCGCATGCACTTCAACAAAGGCGGCGGATCATTGGGTAAAACTGGTTCTTTAGATTTCAATTTTACGCGCAAGGGAGTATTTAAAATAGCTAAGTCAACTTTAGCCGGAAAAGACCTAGATGAATTTGAGTTTGAACTGATTGACCACGGTCTAGATGATTTTGCATTCGACGAGGAGGATGTTTACGTTTACAGCGCGTTTACTGATTTTGGACAAATGCAAAAAGCCCTTGAAGATATGAAAATTGAGGTGGTGAATGCAGAATTGCAATACATTCCCAATTCGTATGTTGATTTAGATGAAACACAAGCTCAAGAAGTCCTGGATTTAGTGGAGCGTTTGGAAGGCGATGATGACGTCCAAAACGTTTACACCAATCTTAGATAATTAGAATGGACAATCAGCGCATTTGCGTTTCTTGATTTCGGGAAACGTAGCTTGCACCCATATGTTTCGCTCGGGTTGAGTGGGATCGTTACTGACAATCCAAATACCTATCCCTTTTTTACCGTTTTTAGTGACTGTATCGAAAAGCACTTTTACTCTCATTGTTTCTCCAGGAGCAAGAGTTGTTTTTGGAATGGTCAACGTGATACATGGACAGTCAGGAACAATTTGGTGAATAGTCAGAGGCGATTTTCCATCGTTTTTAAAATCGAAATAACCGTTCAAATATCCTCCAGAAGGCACCTCACCAAAATTCAGCGTAGTAGGAGTAACCACTAGTTTAGCGGCTTTTTTCAATTTTTTAGCACTCAAAGTGGGGAAGTATTGCTTGCGGTTGTAACTAACATTGATGCCTAAATAAAAGTTCCCGTAACTGCTAGAAATCACCGGAATTTCAAATCCCCCGAAACCATAAGAAGGGGCTTTGATTCCATCAATTGTAACAATTACTTTTTGCGATTCACCCGGTTCTAGCGATTGCGGAAATCCTTCGATGGTGATGTAATCAGGAACCCTTCCAGGGCCAAGAGGCTGAATGGTAGCGGTAAAATCACTGTTGTTGGTCAGTCTAAATTCTTTCTTGAGGATTTGATTGTCAAGCAGAGGATCAAACGTCAAATTGATCAGATCAGCCTGAAGATTTCCAATATTTGGTATGGGGGCACCAATAGTGGTAGGTTGGGGGCGGATGACGTTGCCTTTGATATTTAGGTATTGGATGGGATTGATTTTCGAGTTAGAATAAACGGTTACGGTTTTATCAAAAGTTCCAAGACGGTTGGTTGTTTCATAACGAGCGTCAACATATCCGCTATCACCGGGTTTGATTTCATTTTCAGACCAAGTTGGGGTGGTGCAGCCGCAGCTGGTTTCCACATTTAAAATCTTGATGGGCGTGGTTCCGGTATTTTTAAAAACAAAACGGTGGGTAGCAAAACGCATACTTTCTTCTAAAGTTCCAAAATCATAGATGCGTTCACGAAACCCGAGGGCACCGGAAGTTGGTTCATCTTGAGCTAATGAGGCATTGGAAATAAAAAGAGTTGCAGCGATAAAAATATTTTTGATGAGATTCATAAATGGAAATAAGAGTATAATTATGTGGTCATAGACGTAAAAATGGGGATTTTGGTTGTTTTCGGGGGATATTTTTACGTAAATACAAAGATAATGAAAGGAAATCAGAAATAGTTTTAATGAATGTATATGGGCGTTTTTGAATGTTTTCAATGAAAATCAATATTTTTTTGGAGTATGTGTTGATAATGACAAAAAATAATCTTAATTTTGCCGTCCTTTTTGGGAAAAAATATGCCTACTATTCAACAGTTAATTAGAAAAGGTCGCCAGGAGATTGTGGTAAAGAGTAAGTCTCCTGCATTGGATTCTTGTCCACAGAGACGCGGTGTTTGTACCCGTGTATATACCACTACACCTAAGAAGCCAAACTCAGCGCTTCGTAAGGTAGCGCGTGTACGTTTGACCAACGGTAAAGAGGTGAATGCCTACATCCCTGGAGAGGGCCACAACTTGCAAGAGCACAGTATTGTGTTGGTACGCGGCGGAAGGGTAAAAGATCTTCCGGGTGTTCGTTACCACATTGTACGTGGAGCTTTAGACACAGCAGGTGTTGAAGGTAGAAATCAAAGAAGAAGTAAATACGGAACCAAAAAGCCAAAAGCTAAAAAATAATCACTAGTTAAGCCATGAGAAAAACGCGCGCTAAAAAACGCATATTGATTCCTGATCCTAAGTTCAACGATCAGTTAGTTACTCGTTTTGTAAACGGAATGATGTACGATGGTAAAAAGTCAACTGCATTGAAGATTTTCTATGATGCAATTGATATTGTTGAAAGAAAGGTGACTGAGGAGCCTGGTATTGAGACTTGGAGAAAAGCAATGAACAACGTAATGCCTGCTGTAGAGGTTAAGGCACGTCGTGTGGGTGGAGCTACATTCCAAATTCCTACTGAGATTCCTCAAAGAAGACGCGTTGCGGTAGGAATGAAATGGTTGATTAACTACTCTCGCAGAAGAAACGAAAAGTCTATGGCCGAAAAGTTGGCAGCGGAAATCGTTGCAGCTTCAAAAAGTGAAGGTGCTTCTGTAAAAAAGAAAGAAGATACTCACAAAATGGCTGAAGCAAACAAAGCATTCTCACATTTTAGAGCATAATTGAAAACATGTCACGCGATTTAAGATATACGAGAAACATTGGTATTGCCGCTCACATTGACGCTGGTAAGACAACTACTACCGAACGAATTTTGTTCTATGCCGGTGTTAACCACAAAATTGGTGAAGTGCACGATGGTGCTGCAACAATGGACTGGATGGCGCAGGAACAGGAGCGTGGTATTACCATTACTTCTGCTGCAACAACGGTTTTTTGGGATTACCGCGGTGAAAAATACCACATCAATATCATTGATACTCCTGGTCACGTTGACTTTACTGTAGAGGTAAACCGTTCATTGCGTGTACTAGATGGTCTCGTTTTCTTGTTTAGTTCAGTAGACGGGGTTGAACCTCAGTCTGAAACAAACTGGCGCTTGGCTGATAACTATAGAGTTCCACGTATTGGTTTCGTTAACAAAATGGACCGTTCTGGAGCAGATTTCTTGAACGTTGTGAACCAAGTTAAAACCATGTTAGGTAGTAACGCGGTTCCACTTCAGTTGCCCATTGGTGCTGAAGATAAGTTCCAAGGGGTTGTTGACTTGATCAACTTCCGAGGAATGATCTGGAATGAAAAAGATCACGGTATGACCTATGAGGTAATTGACATCCCTGCCGACATGGTAGAGGAAGCTACCGAATGGAGAGAAAAATTACTAGAAGCAGTAGCAGATTATGATGAGTCTTTGATGGAGAAATTCTTTGAAGATCCAACCTCAATCTCTGAAAGAGAAATTTTAACCGCTTTGCGCGCTGCCGTAATTGATTTGAAATTGGTACCTATGATGTGTGGTTCTTCTTTCAAAAACAAAGGAGTTCAAACCATGCTTGATATGGTAATGGAATTGATGCCTTCTCCAATTGATATCGGAGAAATTAAAGGTACACATCCTGATACTGAAGCTGAAATCACTCGTAAACCTGATTACAGCGAACCTTTCTCTGCGTTGGCATTTAAAATTGCAACCGATCCTTATGTAGGACGTTTGTGTTTCATCCGCGCATATTCAGGTAAATTAGATGCAGGTTCATATGTATTGAACATGCGTACGGGTAACAAAGAGCGTATCTCTCGCTTGTTCCAAATGCACGCAAACAAACAGAACCCAATTGAATATTTGGGAGCTGGTGATATTGGAGCAGCTGTAGGATTTAAAGATATTAAAACAGGAGATACTCTATGCGCCGAAAAGAATCCAATCATTTTGGAATCTATGGTATTCCCAGAGCCTGTAATTGGATTGGCAATTGAGCCTAAAACTCAGGCTGATACAGATAAGTTGGGTATGGCTTTAGCTAAATTGGCTGAAGAGGATCCTACCTTCAAAGTTCACACAGATGACGAGACAGGACAAACTGTAATCTCAGGTATGGGTGAATTGCACTTGGATATCATCGTTGACCGCCTTCGTCGTGAGTTCAAGGTAGAATGTAATCAAGGTGCGCCACAAGTAAACTACAAAGAGGCATTAACTACTAACACAACCCATCGTGAAACTTACAAGAAACAAACAGGTGGTCGTGGTAAATTTGCTGATATTCAGTTTGAATTAGGTCCAGCTGATGCTGATTGGCCAGGTGAGGGACTTCAATTCGTTAATGAGATTGTAGGTGGTTCTATCCCACGTGAATTTGTTCCATCTGTTGAAAAAGGATTTAAAGCTGCAATGCACAATGGTGTGTTGGCTGGATATGGTATTGATAAGATCAAAGTTCGTTTGTTCGACGGTTCTTTCCACCCAGTTGATTCTGATTCATTGTCGTTTGAAATCGCTGCAAAACAAGGTTTCCGTGATGCTGCTCGCAAATGTAACCCTGTGTTACTAGAGCCTATCATGAAGCTTGAAGTTGTAACCCCAGATGCTAACACAGGTGACGTAATGGGAGACTTGAATCGTCGTCGTGGACAAATGGAAGGTATGGACGAAAGAGGAGGAGCTCAAGTGGTTAAGGCTAAAGTTCCATTGAGTGAAATGTTTGGATATGTTACGGCATTGAGAACTATTACATCAGGTCGTGCGAATAGCACCATGGAATTCAGTCACTATGCAGAAACTCCTAGAAACATTGCTGAAGAGGTATTGAAAAAGGTTAACGCTCGCGGTTAATAAATAAAAAGTAAGAAACAACTGAAATGGTTAGTCAAAAGATAAGAATCAAATTAAAGTCTTTCGATCACACTTTGTTGGATAAATCAGCAGAGAAGATTGTAAAGGCGGTACGCACAACTGGGGTCGTAGTAAGCGGTCCAGTGCCTCTACCAACACGCAAAAAGATTTACACAGTTTTGCGTTCACCACACGTAAACAAGAAAGCGCGTGAGCAGTTCCAATATTGCACATACCAGCGTTTGATTGACATTTTTAATGGTTCAACAAAAACCGTAGATGCCTTGATGAAGATAGAACTTCCAAGTGGTGTTGAGGTTGAAATAAAATTATAAGAGTCATGAACGGATTGATTGGTAAAAAATTGGGCATGACCAGCATCTTTGATGCTAATGGCAAGAGAGTTGCATGTACTGTAATTCAAGCTGGTCCTTGTGTTGTTACTCAAGTAAAAAACGATAGCAATGATGGCTATAACGCTGTGCAAATTGCTTTTGGAGATAAGAAACAGCGCAAAGTTAATTCTGCTGAAAAAGGTCACTTTTCTAAAGCAAATACTGAAGCTAAAACTGAAGTTGTAGAAATCAGAGATTGGTCTGGAGAAGTACAATTGGGTACAGTAATAGATGCAAGCCTTTTTGAAGAAGGTGAATTTGTTGATATCGTTGGTACATCAAAAGGTAAAGGTTTTCAAGGGGTTGTAAAGCGTCACGGCTTTTCGGGTGTGGGTGAATCTACACACGGTCAACACAACCGTTTGCGTGCTCCTGGATCAATTGGAGCTTGTTCTTTCCCTGCACGTGTATTCAAAGGTACCCGTATGGCTGGTAGAACAGGTGGTTCTAGAGTTAAATCTCAGAACTTAGCTATTTTGAAAGTAGACACTGAGAAGAATTTGGTAGTGGTTAAGGGTTCTATCCCTGGTCACAATGGTTCAACCGTATTAATTGAGAAGTAAGTCATGGAACTGAAGGTATTAAATAAACAAGGTGCAGAAACTGGTCGTACCGTTACATTGTCAAAAGAAATATTTGCCATTGAGCCTAACGATCACGCCATCTATTTGGACGTAAAACAGTTCTTAGCTAACCAACGTCAAGGAACTCATAAGACAAAAGATCGTACAGAGATTTCCCGTTCAACCCGTAAGATTTTCCGTCAAAAGGGTACCGGTGGTGCTCGTCACGGTTCATTGAAGAGTGGTATTTATGTAGGTGGTGCTCGTATACACGGTCCACGTCCTAGAGACTACAGCTTCAAATTAAATAAGAAATTAAAGCAATTAGCTCGTTTTTCAGCTTTGTCTTATAAAGCACAAGAACAAGCAATTTTGGTTGTTGAAGATTTCGATATGGCAACACCAAAAACATCAGAATTCAAATCATTGTTAGCGGCATTGAAAGTAAATGGTAGAAACTTATTTGTTACACCATCTTTGAATCGCAACGTGTATTTGTCTGGTCGCAATATACCTGGTAACACAGTGATGACTGCCGGGGATATCAATACTTATGAAGTATTGAAGGCGAAGAATTTGATCATCACTGAAAGTGCAATCGCTAAAATTCAAGAGAACAATTAATCATGATACTGAAAAAGCCATTGGTGACTGAAAAGTCTAGTTCTTTGATGGATAAGAAGGGCAAGTACGGTTTCGTAGTAGATCACACAGCTACTAAAGACGAAATCAAGAAAGCTATTGAAGATTTCTATCAAGTAGAAGTAGCTTCAGTGAACACCATGATTCAACGGGGGAAAGCGCGCAGAAATCGCCGCACAGGCCAAATCTCCGGATATACTAACAAGTATAAAAAGGCCTTTGTTACATTAAAAGAAGGGTTTAACATTGATTTTTTTGAAAACATCTAAGAAATGGCAGTACGTAGATTAAAACCCATGACCCCCGGTACTCGTTTTCGCGTAGCTAATACGTTTGAAGAGATTACCGCTAGCAAGCCTGAAAAGTCTTTGTTAGCTCCTATTAAGAAATCGGGTGGTAGAAATAACCAGGGTAGAACAACCATGAAGTATATTGGTGGTGGACACAAACGTCGCTACCGTATGATTGACTTCAAAAGAAATAAACCAGGAATCGCTGGTGAAGTTTTAACAGTAGAATACGATCCTAATCGTTCAGCGTTTATTTGTTTAGTACAGTATTCTGACAACGAGAAGCGTTATATTATTGCTCCTTCTGGAATTAAAGTTGGACAAAAAATTGAGCAGGGTTCAGGAGTACCTCCTGAAGTAGGAAATGCTCTTCCTTTGATTGAAATGCCATTGGGTTCATTAATCCATAACATTGAAATGGCTCCAGGTCAAGGCGGACGAATCTGTCGTAGTGCTGGTTCTTATGCTCAATTGATGGCAAAAGAAGGTAAATATGTAGCTATCAAATTGCCTTCAGGCGAGAGTCGTTTGATCTTAGGTGCTTGTATGGCAACTATAGGTTCTGTTTCTAACAGCGAACACAGCCAAGAGGTTAAAGGTAAAGCAGGTCGCAGCAGATGGTTAGGAAGAAGACCACGTACACGTCCAGCAGCGATGAACCCTGTAGATCACCCCATGGGTGGTGGTGAGGGCCGTAATAAAGGAGGTCAACCACGTTCTAGAAACCTTATCTACTCACAAGGACAAAAGACACGTGCTCCTAAGAAAGGAACAAGCCGCTTAATTATTGAGCGCCGTAAATCTAAACGCAACAAATAAACGATAAGATAAGCGAAAATGGCAAGATCGATAAAAAAAGGACCCTTCGTAGATATTAAGTTAATGAAGAAGGTCGAAGTACTGAACGAAACTAGCAAGAAGTCTGTTGTTAAGACCTGGTCACGTCGTTCAATGATAATTCCTGATTTCGTAGGACACACCTTCGCAGTTCATAACGGAAATAAATTTATTCCGGTTTATGTAACTGAGAACATGGTTGGACACAAGTTAGGTGAGTTTGCACCAACCCGTACATACAAAGGACACGGTAAATAATTAAAGTAATGGAAGCCAGAGCAATATTAAGAAATTGTCCGTTGTCTCCCCGCAAGATGCGTCTTGTTGCTGACTTAGTAAGAGGTCAGCGAGTGGAGAAAGCATTGAGCATACTTCAATGGAACCAGAAGCCTACTTATGCGATATTTTTAACAAAATTGATCAAAAGTGGTATCGCAAACTGGGGCGTAGTAAATAACGACGCACGTATTGAAGACAGCGAATTGTATGTAAAATCCATTAACGTAGATGGTGGTTTAGCAATGAAGCGTTTAAGAACAGCTCCGCAAGGAAGAGGTTACAGACAGAGAAAAAGAAGTAACCACGTTACCGTGATTATTGATAGTAAAATTAACAACACCCAAACCGAGGAATAATAAAAATGGGACAGAAAGTAAACCCTATAGGATTACGTTTAGGAATTATCAGAGGCTGGGACTCTAGCTGGTATGGTGGTAATGACTACGGAGATAAACTCGTAGAAGATGAGAAAATCCGCAAATACTTGAAAGCGCGTATACCCAAAGGTGGTATTGCAAAAGTAGTAATTGAACGTACATTGAAGAGAATCACTTTGACCATTAATACTGCTCGTCCGGGTATTGTTATTGGTAAAGGTGGACAAGAGGTTGATGCAATCCGTGAGGAGATAAAGCGCATCACTGGTAAAGATGTTCAAATTAATATTCATGAAATTAAGCGCCCTGAATTGGATGCTGCGTTAGTAGGAGAAAATATAGCTCAACAAATTGAGAATCGTTTTTCTTACAAGCGTGCTATTAAGAATGCACTACAAGGTACAATGAAAATGGGTGCTGATGGAATTAAGATTCGTATCAGTGGTCGTTTGAATGGAGCTGAAATAGCGCGTTCAGAAATATACAAAGAAGGAAGAACACCATTACACACTTTGAGATCTAACATTGATTACGCATTGGTGGAAGCTCAAACGGTTTATGGTAAGATTGGTATTAAAGTTTGGGTTTGTAAAGGGGAGATATACGGTAAAGTAGATTTATCTCCTTCTCAAGATACCGAACGTAAGTCTAACCCTCGCGGCAACGATCGCGGACACAACCGCGGTGGACGTGGTGGTAACGATCGTCAAGACCGTCGTCGCAGAAATAACTAATAGTTAAAGAGTATGTTAAGTCCAAGAAGAACAAAATATAGAAAACAGCAGAAAGGACGTGTTCGAGGTATTGCCGGAAGTGGTCACCGCATAGAGTTTGGAAGTTTTGGTTTGAAATGTATGGAGCCTAAATGGATCACTGCACGTCAAATTGAATCAGCTCGTATTGCTGTAACTCGTTATTTAAAGCGTGAGGGTCAAGTTTGGATTCGTATTTTTCCAGATAAGCCTATTACAAAGAAGCCAGCTGAGGTTCGTATGGGTAAAGGTAAAGGTGCTCCAGAATATTGGGTTGCACGTGTTAAGCCTGGAACCATCATGTTCGAAGTAGGAGGAGTGCCATTAGATATTGCAAAAGAAGGAATGCGTTTAGCAGCTCAGAAATTGCCTGTGGCTTGTAAGTTTACTGTTCGTCCTGATTTTAACCCTGAGGATTAATTATGAAAAACGTAGAAATAAAGGGAATGTCCAACAAAGAGTTGGTTGAATTATACAGAGAGGAACGTAAGCGTTACCAAAAGATGCAGTTTCAGAATGCTGTATCTCCTATGGATCAACCACATAAATTAAAAGAGAGTCGCAGAGATATTGCACGTTTGTTGACCGAGTTAAATGCTCGTAGAACTGAAGCGCAATACCAAGCTTATCTCAGAAACAACGCAAATTCAATTGAAGACTAATGGAAGCAACAAGAAACGCCCGTAAAGAAATAATCGGAACAGTTACCAGTAGCAAGATGGATAAGACCATTATTGTAGCTATTGTACGTAGTGTTAAGCATCCGAAATACGGTAAATATTTTAAGAAAACTAAGAAGTTTGCTGCGCATGATGAACGTAACGAGTGTGGTGAGAACGATATTGTTCGCATCATGGAAACTCGTCCTATGAGCAAATCAAAGCGTTGGAGACTTGTTGAAATAGTAGAAAAAGCCAAATAATTATGATACAACAAGAAAGTAGATTAAAAGTGGCTGATAACAGCGGTGCCAAAGAGGTTTTGTGCATTCGTGTTTTAGGCGGAACCAAGCGCCGTTACGCTAGCGTTGGTGATAAGATTGTTGTCAGCGTTAAGCATGCTATGCCAGGTGGAAACGTAAAAAAAGGTAGCGTTTCTAAGGCTGTAGTAGTAAGAGTTAAAAAAGAGGTACGTAGACCCGATGGATCATACATCCGTTTTGATGAGAACAGCTGTGTATTGCTAAACAATGCCGGCGAGCCTCGTGGAACGCGTATTTTTGGGCCTGTTGCGCGTGAATTGCGTGACAAGCAGTTTATGAAAATCGTTTCTTTAGCACCTGAAGTATTATAAAAATGTCAAATACAAAGAAATTACACGTAAAAAAGGGTGACACCGTGATGGTATTGTCAGGTGACGACAAGGGTAAAACCGGTCGTGTGTTGACTGTTTACCCAGACAAAACTCGTGCTTTAGTAGAAGGTATCAACATTGTTACAAAACATAGAAAACCAACTGCTCAAAACACTAGCGGATCAATAGATAAGATTGAGGCTCCAGTGCACTTGTCTAATCTAATGGTCATGGTAGACGGAAAACCCACTCGTATAGGGCGTAAGCGCGATGAAAATGGTAAATTGCAGCGCTTTTCCAAGAAGTCAGGAGAAATTATTAAATAATTGGAGAGATGAGCTATACACCTAGATTAAAAAAGAAGTACTCAGAAGAAGTTATTCCTGGAATGCAGGCTAAGTTCAACTACAGTAATAGCATGCAAGTGCCCAGAATCACTAAGGTTGTTTTGAACCAAGGTGTTGGTGCTGCAGTGAATGATAAGAAATTAGTTGATGCTGCAGTAGATGAAATGACTAAGATTACTGGTCAGAAGGCTTTAGCCACCTTTTCAAAGAAGGCGATTTCTAACTTTAAATTAAGAGAGAAAATGCCTATCGGTTGTAAAGTTACTTTGCGCCGTGAAAAGATGTATGATTTCTTAGATCGTTTGATTTCAGTTTCAATGCCTCGTATTCGTGATTTCCAAGGTTTAACCGTTAAAGGTTTTGATGGCCGTGGAAACTGGACTATGGGTATTACGGAGCAAATAATTTTCCCTGAAATTGACATTGATAAAGTTAACAGAATTTCTGGAATGGACATCACAGTAGTAACTAGTGCTGAAAATGACGAGCAAGGATTGGAACTTTTGAGATTAATGGGTTTCCCCTTCAAAAAAGATTAAAAAATGGCAAAAGAGAGTATAAAAGCTAGACAGCGTAAACGTGAAGCAATGGTTGCTCATTACGCTGAGAAACGCGCTCAGTTGAAAGCTGAAGGTAACTATGAAGAGTTGCAGAAGCTTCCAAGAAATGCATCACCAGTGCGTTTGCGCAACCGTTGTAAAATTACTGGTAAGCCACGTGGTTATATCCGTACTTTCGGGGTTTGTAGAAATCAATTCCGTCAGTTGGCAAGCGATGGTAAGATACCAGGTGTAACTAAGTCTAGTTGGTAATAATTAAAGAAAATGACTGATCCTATAGCAGATTACTTAACCAGATTGCGTAACGCGATGAAAGCAAATCATCGCATCGTTGAAGTGCCAGCGAGCAATTTGAAGAAGGAAATTACCCGCGTATTATACGAGAAAGGGTATATTTTGAAATACAAATTTGAGCCTACTGAAAATAAACAAGGGGTTATCAAAATTGCATTAAAATATGATGATCAAACCCGAAGAAGTGCTATCTCCTCGTTGAAGCGTGTGAGTACACCTGGTTTGAGAAAATATTCAAACCACACAGATTTACCTCGTGTAATGAACGGTTTGGGTATTGCCATTTTAACTACCTCCAAAGGGGTAATGTCAGATAAAGAAGCTCGTCAATTAGGTATTGGTGGCGAGGTTTTATGTTTCGTATTATAATAATAAAAAATTAAATAAATGTCACGCGTAGGAAAAGCCCCCATCACTCTGCCAAGTGGAGTTGATGTTAACTTTACCCCAGGTATGGTGAAGGTTAAAGGGCCAAAAGGAGAACTGTCTCAGGAAATCGCAGCAAAATTTGAAATTGTTGTTGCCGATGGAGTGATGACTGTAAATCGCCCAAGCGACAGCAAGCAGGATAAGAGCCTTCATGGCTTGTATCGTTCCTTACTTAATAACATGGTTAAAGGAGTAAGTGAAGGTCATACTGTAACGCAAGAGTTGGTGGGTGTAGGTTACAAAGTTTCAAACCAAGGTAATTTGGTAGAGTTTGTAGTGGGTTACTCACACAAAATTTTGTTGCAAGTACCTTCAGAAATTACAGTTACTACTTTAACTGAAAAAGGTAAGAACCCAAGTATAACGATGGTTTGTACAGACAAACAGTTGCTGGGTCAAGTTGCCGCAAAAATTCGTTCATTCCGTAAGCCTGAGCCATACAAAGGAAAAGGTATCAAGTTTAGCGGTGAAGTGTTACGTAAAAAAGCTGGTAAATCAGCATCTAAAAAGTAAGGAAAATTCATGGCTAAGACTAAAGTTTCAAGAAGAAATAAGATTCGCGCTCGCATACGCGGCGTAGTTTCTGGAACTGCGCTACGCCCTCGTTTGAGCGTTTACCGCAGTAATAAAGATATCTATGCACAATTAATTGATGACTCAAATGGAGTTACTCTTTTTTCTGCATCATCTCGTGCAAAAGATATTAATGAACTTAACGATACCAAAGTGGTGAAAGCTGGATTAGTAGGTAAGAAAATTGCTGAATTGGCACTAACAGCTGGTATTGATAAAGTAGTTTTTGATCGTGGTGGATATTTATATCACGGTCGTGTGAAAAGTTTGGCCGACGGAGCTCGCGAAGGAGGTCTTCAATTCTAATAATAAAGAAAATGTCAAGTTTAAGAAATACTCAACGCATTCGTCCCGGTGATATCACCTTGACCGAAAAAGTAGTATCTATTAACCGTGTTGCTAAAGTAACTAAAGGTGGACGTACGTTCAGTTTTACAGCTTTGGTGGTTGTGGGAGATGGAAACGGTATTGTAGGACATGGTTTAGGTAAATCTGGTGAGGTTATAGACGCTATCAATAAAGGTATTGAAGACGCTAAAAAGAACCTGATCAAAGTTCCTGTAATCAATGGTACAGTACCTCACGAACAAATTGGAAAATTTGGTGGAGGAAAGGTTTTGTTAAAGCCAGCTTCTCATGGTACAGGTGTAATTGCGGGTGGTGCTATGCGTGCCGTTCTTGAGAGTGCCGGTGTAACAGACGTTTTGGCTAAATCAAAAGGTTCTTCTAATCCACATAACGTTGTTAAAGCAACTTTTGATGCCTTAACAACAATGAGAGATCCTTTTAGCATTGCTAAATTGAGAGGTATAAGTTTAAAGCAAGTGTTTAATGGTTAAAATTATGGGAAAAGTTAAAATCACTCAGGTTAAAAGTGGTATCGGATACCCTAAGAATCAAAAAGCAACACTTAAAGCTTTAGGTTTGCGTAAAATGAATGCTTCTAGAGAGTTGGAGTTAAATCCTCAGCTTGAAGGAATGATTCGTACTGTTCAACATTTATTAAAAATTGAAAACGCGTAATGAATTTACATACGTTAAAACCCGCTGAAGGTTCAACCAAAAATCGTAAGAGAATTGGTCGTGGCCAAGGTTCAGGTAGAGGTGGAACATCAACAAAAGGTCACAAAGGAGCTCAGTCTCGTACCGGTTACTCACGTAAAATTGGTTTCGAGGGTGGTCAAATGCCATTGCAACGTCGTATTCCTAAAGGTGGTTTTAAAAACATCAACCGTATGGAGTATGCTGCTATCAATTTGGATGTGTTGCAAGCTCTCGCTGATGAGTTGAAAGTAAACAAGATTGATCGTGAAGTTTTAATCAGTAAACATCTTATTTCTAAGAGTGATTTGTTTAAAGTATTAGGACGCGGCGAAATCAAAGCTGGTTTGGAAGTTCATGCACATAAATTTAGTGATTCAGCTAAATCAGCAATTGAAACAGCTGGTGGATCTGTTCACGTAATTAACAGATAAACATGAAAAAATTCCTCGACACCTTCAAACATATTTGGGCCATTGAGGAGCTACGTAAGCGTATAGTATATACGCTTATGTTGCTTGTAATCTACCGACTAGGTTCTTACATTATTCTTCCAGGTATCGATGCTGAAATGCTCGAAGGACTTAGAGGACAAACCAAGAACAATATACTTGGCCTGATTAATACTTTTGCTGGTGGAGCATTTGCGCGTGGAGCAATTTTTGCTCTGGGTATTATGCCTTACATTTCAGCTTCTATCTTTATGCAGTTGGTATCTATTGCCATACCTAGTTTTCAAAGGTTGCAGAAAGAAGGAGAAGAGGGTAGAAGAAAAATCAACCAGTATACCCGTATTTTAACTATAGTATTTACCGCAGTTCAGGCTTATGCATATTTGAATAACATAATTGGTACCCCGGGTAATGCTCGTGCCTTATTATTCAACTACGGTGATATCATGTCAAAAGGAATGTTCTTATTCACGAACGTAATATTATTAACTGCCGGTACCATGTTTACTATGTGGATGGGAGAGAGGATCACTGATCGTGGATTGGGCAACGGTATTAGTTTGATTATCATGGTTGGTATTATTGCGCGAATGCCTTCGGCTATCGTGAGTGAGTTTTTATTCCGTTTAACTAAAGGTGGTCCGATTTTGTTCTTAGTGGAGTTAGTTATTTGGTTTATGGTTGTTCTGTTGGTAATTTTACTTACACAAGGAACACGTAAAATCAGTGTTAACTACGCCAAAAGAGTAATTGGTAATCGTCAATATGGTGGGGCACGTCAATATTTGCCAATTAAGATTTTGGCTGCTGGTGTTATGCCCATCATTTTTGCTCAAGCATTGTTGTTTTTACCCGCGACCATTGGCAGTTTCTACACAGAAACTACTGCTCCTGATTGGTTGATGAGTTTAATGAACCCTAATGGATTTTGGCACAATGCTTTTCTTGTGTTTTTAATCGTGGTTTTCACCTATTTCTACACTGCGATTATTTTTAATCCTGTTCAAATGGCTGAGGACATGAAGAGAAACAACGGATTTATTCCTGGAATAAAACCAGGTAAGCATACTGCTAATTTCATAGATGGAGTAATTTCTCGTATAACTCTTCCTGGAGCAATAGCGATTAGTATCGTTGCAGTGTTACCAGTATTTGCTGTTCAGGCCAATGTAAATCAAGAGTTTAGTCAGTTTTTTGGAGGCACTAGTTTATTGATTTTGGTTGGTGTTGTTTTAGACACATTGCAACAAATAGATAGCTATTTACTCATGAGAAAGTATGACGGATTAATGAGTGGAGGCGGCAGAATGAAGGGTAGAATGACTAACGGATATAATCAAGTTGATTTTTAATAAAAAAAGTACTATTTTTGCAACCCTTTTGATATGTCGAAGCAAGACGCAATAAAACAAGATGGTGTAATCTCTGAGGCTTTGTCAAATGCAATGTTCCGAGTGAAATTGCAAAATGGCCATGAGATTATCGCTACCATTTCTGGTAAGATGCGTATGCATTACATCAGGATCCTTCCAGGTGATAGAGTACAAGTGGAGATGTCTCCATACGATTTAACAAGGGGTAGAATTACATTGAGATATAAGTAAACGTTGATATGAAAGTAAGAACTTCAGTAAAGAAACGCAGTGAAGACTGCAAATTGGTACGCCGTAAGGGAAAGGTGTATGTAATCAACAAAAAGAACCCTAAATACAAACAAAGACAAGGATAAAAACAAAATGGCTAGGATAGCAGGTATTGATATTCCAAAGAATAAGCGAGGCGTAATAGGCTTGACTTATATCTATGGTATTGGTCGCAGCACAGCTGCTCAGATTCTGGATAACGCTGGGATCTCTCACGAGAAAAAAGTGAGCGAGTGGAATGATGACGAGTTGGGAGCAATTCGTGGTTTCATTACTGAAAACCTAAAAACAGAGGGCGAGCTGCGTTCTGAGGTTCAGTTGAACATTAAGCGTTTGATGGACATTGGTTGTTACCGTGGGCAAAGACACCGTAAAGGTTTGCCTGT
The DNA here is from genome assembly GCA_964408945.1 of uncultured Rhizobium sp. GTDB lineage: Bacteria > Bacteroidota > Bacteroidia > NS11-12g > UBA955 > VMCP01. Next base: position 58,026 of record CAYPBJ010000009.1, read on the forward strand.
ACGTGGACAAAAGACTCGTACCAATGCTCGTACTCGTAAGGGTAAGAAGAAAACTGTTGCAGGTAAGAAGAAAGCGACTAAATAATAAAGTGCACGTATAAAAATGGCTAATACAAAGAAAGTAACCAAGAAAAAGGTAAAAGTTGATCCACACGGACAAGTACATATCCGTGCTACTTTTAACAACATTATCATATCTGTTACCAATACCGAAGGTCAAGTTATTTCATGGTCTTCAGCTGGTAAGATGGGTTTCCGTGGTTCAAAGAAGAACACTCCATACGCTGCTCAAGTAGCAGTACTAGATTGTGCTAAAGTAGCATTTGATGCTGGTTTGCGTAAAGTGGATGTTTTTGTAAAAGGACCAGGAAGCGGACGTGATAGCGCCATTCGTAATCTTCAAACAGTTGGTTTGGAAGTAAATACGATTATGGATATCACTCCAATGCCACACAATGGTTGTCGTCCTCCTAAGCGTAGAAGAGTTTAATAATTTGAAAAAGTAAAAATTCATGGCAAGATATACAGGTCCTAAGTCCAAAGTTTCAAGAAGATTCCGTGAGGCCATCTTCGGAAAAGATAAGGCATTAGAAAGAAAGAATTACGGTCCAGGTCAGCACGGGAACTCCCGTCGTCGTCCCAAGCAATCAGAGTATGCAATTCAGTTAGCTGAAAAGCAGAAGGCTAAATTTATCTATGGTGTTCTTGAAAAGCAGTTTAGAAATACTTTCAATAAAGCAGCTGCTAAAAAAGGAATTACTGGTGAGAATTTGCTACGTTTCTTGGAAGCGCGTTTAGATAATACCGTTTACCGCATGGGTATTGCTCCTACTCGTAGAAGTGCTCGTCAGATGGTCTCTCATTGTCACATCACTGTGAATGGTGAGGTTGTCAACATTCCTAGTTACCATATGCGTCCTGGTGATACTGTTTCTGTTAGAGAGCGTTCACGTTCTTTGGAGATCGTTTCAGCAGCCACTACGTCAAATCGTTCACGTTTTAACTGGATCGAGTGGAACGGAAGTACCATGGAAGGTAAATTCATCACTTATCCTGAGCGTTCAGAAATTCCTGAAAATATTAAGGAGCAACTGATCGTCGAATTGTATAGTAAATAATAATTAAAATTCAAAAACATGGGTGTTATACCATTTCAAAAACCAAATAAGGTGGTAATGACCAAATCCAACGAATTCCATGGGGTATTCGAGTTTTTCCCTTTGGAAAAAGGATATGGTGTTACTATCGGTAACGCAATGCGCAGAGTATTGCTTTCTTCTTTGGAAGGATATGCAATCTCAGCAGTTAAAATTCAAGGCGTTGACCATGAGTTCAGCACGATAAAAGGCGTAGTTGAAGATGTGGTGGAAATCGTGTTGAATTTGAAACAAGTTCGCTTTAAAGCAAACGGTGCGAGCAACGAACAAGACAAATTGTTCATCTCAATCAAAGGAAAAGATCAATTCTTGGCTGGTGACATAGGTCGCTACACCAATGATTTCATCATCTTGAATCCTGAATTGGTAATCTGTAATATGGATCCTACCGTGAATTTGGATTTGGAATTGGTTATTTCTAAAGGAAGAGGTTATGTTCCTGCAGATGAGAATAAACAGAAAGATGCACCTATTGGTCAAATTTCTGTTGATTCAATCTTTACTCCAATTAAAAACGTTCGCTATTCAGTTGAAGACTATCGTGTTGAACAGAAAACGGATTTTGATAAATTGGTTTTAGAAGTTACTTCTGATGGCAGCGTGCATCCAGAAGAAGCTTTGAAAGAAGCTGCAAAGATTTTGATTGAGCACTTTGTTCTCTTTAGCGATGAGAATATCATGCCTGAGACAAGAGTTTCTAAAGTGGTAGAAGAAGTTGATGAATCATTCCTTCAAATGAGAAAGATTTTGAAAACTCCTTTAGCTGATTTAGATCTTTCAGTTCGTGCATACAACTGCTTGAAAGCTGCCGAAATTAAATCTTTGGGCGAATTGGTAAATTACCATATCGATGACCTTCTTAAGTTTAGAAACTTTGGTAAAAAGTCTTTATCTGAATTGGAAGAGTTTGTTCGCGATCGCGGATTGCACTTTGGTATGGATGTATCTAAATACAACTTAAACGACGATTAATATACACAATGAGACACGGTAAGAAAGTAAATCACTTAGGAAGAACGTCTTCACATCGTAAAGCGATGTTGGCTAATATGGCTTCTTCTTTGATTAAACATAAAAGAATCATCACAACAGTTGCAAAGGCAAAATCATTGCGTATATACGTTGAGCCTTTAATTACCCGTAGTAAGGAAGCTTCTACTCATAACATGAGAACGGTTTTTGCTTACTTGGGAGATAAAGTTGCTGTCACTGAACTTTTCACTGTAGTAGGTGAAAAGGTTGCGAACCGTCCAGGTGGATACACTCGTATCCTTAAGACTGGCAATCGTGCAGGTGATAACGCTGAAATGGCTATGATTGAGTTGGTGGATTTCAATGAGTTCTTCGATGGATTCAAACAAGATAAAAAGAAATCTAACACTCGTCGTTCACGTCGTGCAGGTTCTAGTGCTCCGAAAGCTTCTGCGCCTGCTGCACCAACAGCCGAAATAGTAGAAGCAGAAGTTATTGAAGAAACTCCAGTAATTGAGGAAACTCCAATTGCTGACGAGTCTACCGAAAATAGCGAAGAGTCAAAAGATTAATTTACTCCATTTAATATTGAAAGGGCGCCAAATGGTGCCCTTTTTTTGTTAGATTATCTAACATTTTTTTTTCAACTGTTTCAAATCTTTATCTTTGTTTATTCTTGAAAATATCTAAAGCTATATCCGTTTTTCTAATAATTTTATGGGTTGTACCCTCCGGATTAGGTTTTATAATGTTGAAGGTTCAAAAACGAATTATAAGGAACTCAGTAAAGGAATTGATTTATAATGGCTTACCTGATGCTGAATTAGTACGAATAGTAGTAAACCCAAATAATTCAGATGATTTATTATGGTATCATCAAGATGAATTCGAGTTTCAAGGTAGTATGTATGATGTGATTTCTAAGGATTCATTGAAGGATTCCATTATTTATATGTGTTTTTTGGATGAAAAAGAATCAAAAGTTAATATTACCATAGATAAACTATCTAAGAATATTTGGAGTCATTCTCCCTTGTCCAATGATTTTGAAACTAAACTGGTAGACTTTATTCAAAAGGTCTTTCCACCTCAACATATTATTGAAATTCCAACTGGTGTTTTAGTTGCTCAAGATTTGTATTCGGATACTATACCTAGTCTATCTGAAGGGATAAAAGTTATATTTCTGCCACCTCCGGAAAATAGTTAGTAGTCTTCGGTTTAAGGGTGTACTTTATTTCAGCCTTTTTTAATTGTATTTACTAACTAATTTTTAATGAAAAGATTTTTTTTAACCATTTTGGTGGGATGCATGTATTGCATTGACTCATCAGCACAGAATATTGACACAACCGAAATTGAGTCATTTGACGAAATTTTGGTTTCTTCTCAACGGTTTGCTCAAAAAAGAAGTGAATCACCTCGGCAAATCGAGGTTTTAACATCTAAACGATTAACTGAATTGGTACCCGCCACCTTAGGTGACGCTTTAATTTCATCGGGTAAGGTTTTTGTTCAGAAAAGCCAAATGGGCGGTAGCAGTCCTGTACTGCGTGGTTTTGAAGCAAGTAGAGTTTTACTTGTAGTTGATGGTATAAGAATGAATAATGCCACATATAGGGCTGGACACTTGCAAGACATTATCACAGTTGATCCTTTTATAATAGATCGTATGGAGATAAACTTTGGAAGTGGTTCTACACTCTTTGGTTCAGATGCCCTTGGTGGTGTGATATTTTTAAAAACAAAAGATCCCCAATTAGGGCTAAAGAAATGGACACTAAATGCAAATTCTAGATATTTTAGCAGCAGTAATTCGGTTGTTTTAAATGCAGGGTTTCAATATCAATCGCCTAATTTTGGGTGGTTATTCAATGTTACTAGCAGCAATTTTGGTGATCTTAGAATGGGTTCTAAAAGTTATTATAACGCAGATCCCTTCTATGCTGAAATGCCAAAGTTTGTATCCCAAATGAATGGCAAGGATACGGTTTTAACCAATGAAAATGCTCTGATTCAAAAAGGAACTGGTTATTCTCAAAATGATGTGTTTTCAAAGTTTAAGTTTCGAGCGAAAAAGTTAGAACATATATTAAATATTCAAGGTTCATTTTCAAGCGTCATTCCTAGGTATGATAGAATGTCTCTGAAAGATGCTCAAGGGAAGTTTAGTTTTGGACGATGGGATTATGCACCTCAGAATAGACAATTAATAGCCTATACTTTGCAAAATTTAAAGGGAAATTCAAGGTTGATTATTGCTAATCAAAGAACCCAAGTGGGTAGGATTACGCGTCCATTTGGCAGTTTATTGGAGAGAACACAGTTGGATCGTGTTTCTATGTGGACATTAAACGCTGATCGCCAAAATAAGTGGGGAGATTTCACCTTGAATTATGGAGGGGAGTTTGTATTTAACGACGTAAAAAGCAAAGGAATCAATAAAAATATCCTCAGCGGAGCTGAAACTGTTACTAAAGCGAGGTATTCAGACTCGGGAGCACAAACTTACTCAACAGGTATATTTACCCAAGGGTTGTACAAATGGAAAAATACAGTTTTTCAGTCGGGTGTAAGATTAACACAGTATTCTCTACGGGCTTTTTTCTCCAATTCAAATCCCTGGAAGCTTCCGTATAATGAAATATCTTTTAGGAATACAGGTTTGAGTTACGATTTTGGTATAACTCAGAAAATGGGAGAATATATGATGTTTAAAATTTCATATAATCAAGCATTTAGGAATCCCAATGTTGATGACATGACCAAAGTTTTTGAATCGACTAGAGGCATTAAATTGCTGATTCCGTCTCCAAATTTAAAAGCGGAAGTCAGTAGAACAGTAGACTTAGGTTGGGCCATTTCACATAAGAAATATGGTTCAGGTGAAATTGGAATTTATAGAAGTGCTATTTCCAATTTATTGCTAGATCAACCTGGACAATTAAATGGTTCTGATTCATTATTGTGGGATGGTGCAATGACCAAGATTTATCAAATGGTAAACATTTCTTCGGCCACAATTTGGGGATATTACGGAAATGCACGGATTCGGATTTGGAAGGATTTATGGGCAAACGGAAGTTATACATTTACACACGGCCGTTTTAACAAGTTTGCATCGTCTAATGATGAGCCTTTAGATCACATTCCTCCCATTTACGGGCAATTGGCATTAAGGTACAACTTTACGGAAGAGATTTTCTGCGAAGCTCAGTATTTGTTCAATGGACGTAAATTAGCCAAAGACTATTCGAGCAGTGGTGAAGACAACGCCAATCAGAATCCACCGGGTGGAAATCCAAATTGGGGAATTTATAATCTTCGATTGGGTTACCAACGAAATGGACTGTCACTTCAACTCAGTGCAGAAAATTTAACGGATCTTAGGTACCGATATTTCGCATCTGGGGTAACTGCATCAGGAAGAAGTTTAAATGTTAATTTAGGTATCAGGATTTAGGTACGAGGTTTCGGGTAC
>CAYPBJ010000009.1:63735-75885 GCA_964408945.1 uncultured Rhizobium sp.
ACCCGCTACCCTCATAAAAACTGGTTCAAAATGCCAATTAACCGATTTTTATCGAGTACACCTGATTGACGCCAAAGTTGTTTGCCGCGTTTGTAAATCATCAACGTAGGAACCCCCGTTATGTTCAGAGATTGTGCCACACTTTGATTTCGGTCAACGTCAATTTTTATCACAGTGGCCTTGTCACCAATCTCTTTTTTAACCTGCTCTAAAATGGGAGCCATGACTTTACAAGGCCCACACCATTCGGCTGAAAAGTCGATTAACACAGGTTTTTCTGAGTTAATTAGTTTCTGAAATGAGCTCATTGACTTATTATTTGGTATATGATCTTAAACTTGTCCAGGGACCACCATTATAAACTTCGGTAAAACCAGCCTTAATTAGAATTCCACGGGCAGATGAACTGCGCATGCCCGAAGCACAACAAGTAATCACTGGCTTTTTCTTGTCGATCTTAGAAACACTGGATGCTAAACGATCTAATGGAATGTTTTTTGAAGCCTTTAAATGTCCGTTACTGTATTCAGAAGGAGTGCGAACGTCTATGATTTGAGCTCCTTGACTGATGAGTTCAGCGAAATCTACCGATTTCTTTTTGCCAAACAACGATGATAAAATTCCCATAGTACAAAGTTCGGCAGAGTTAGTTCTATGATTTGGTGACAATTCTCACAATGTAATATTCAGTTCCTTCAGAAGGTGGTCTGCTTCCGATACATACTTCAAGACATAAATTACATATCTAATATCGCAACCAATGCTTCGACTGTACTTTTCGTTCCAAGCAAAATCATTGATGGTTGCTGTGAAACTTCGGTCAAAATTGATCCCAATCAGTTCGCCCTGCGCATTTAAAACGGGACTACCAGAGTTACCGCCCGTGGTATCCATATTGTATAAAATACCCACTACTACTTTCCCCGTCTTGGGGTCTTTGAAAATTTGAGGAATGTTCTCTTTCCGCAGTTTATCAGCAACCATGGAAGGTAAGCGATAATCATTCGAAGTGTTGGCTTTTTCAAAAATTCCATCCAAAGATGTGTAAGGTGAATGACTTTCACCATCGTTGGGAGAGTAGGATCGGATGTAGCCATAGGTTAAGCGCAGAGTGCTATTTGCATCTGGAATGAATTGAGATTGAAGGAGTTTTTCTCTCAATCCAATGTATCTAGGCATTAATTTACTCAACTCCAAAGCCGTATTTGACCAAACCATCGTTGCACTATGAATATTTGCTTGTAATTCGCTCAAAATTAACAGTAGTGCGTCTTTTTTCGCCGTGAATTTCTGGGGATTCTTTTTCCATGCAGCCCATATTGCTTCGGGAGATGTTTTGCCCATGAAAATACTCTTGCTGAGTGATTTTTTCCCTGTGGCATTTAAACCGTTTTTATCCCCAAATTTAAATGCCGAATTCTCAGAAGCGCCAGCCATTTTATAAAGATCATTGAGTAATGATTCAACTACGTGCTGCTCCATTTTCCAATCAATGGCCTTGAATGATTTCTCGGCTTCAGCAAGCAGTTCAGTGGTTGATGCATCCATTTTTCGGGATTGTATGTTTAAAATTAAATTGCCCAGATGGCCAATTTTAGATTGGTTATCGAGGAAGGTGGAATAAAAGTAAAGTTTGCCAATTTTGGTTTTTTGAGCCCAGTTTTGCTCAATTTCTGTCATTGTAGTTTTTGCAAATTCGTATTCTCTGGGTTGTGTTTCAGCGTTGTAAATACTTTTAAGCTGTTGGTCTTGAGCTAATCTTTGCGCAACTACATCTGTTCTACGAAGGCCTTGAATTTTCCCGCGATAGTTCTTTTCCGTATTTTCCATCCCCTGAATCGTTCCAGCAAAAGCCAAACGCTTGTTTACATCGCCCTCTGAATATTGTTTCATCCAATCGATGTATTGTTTGTAAAACTGCTGTATTACGGGTAATTGAACTTCTTGCTGGAATTTTAAATAGGCTCCACTTTCGTGCCTAAAGGTTCTTCCTGGGTATCCCATGATGAAAACAAAATCTCCTTCCTGAGTGCCTTTGGGATTGATTTTAAGGGTGTTTTTGGGTTTGTAGGGAATGTTATCTTTGCTGTAGGGTGCTGGTTTACCGTCTTTTCCTACATATGCTCGAACTAAACTGAAATCACCATTATGACGAGGCCATTCCCAATTGTCTGAATCTCCGCCAAATTGTCCAACGGTCAACGGCGGAGCCATAACCAATCTCACATCCTTCAGTAAAACATAGCGAAACAAAGTATAGCTTTTTCCTACAAACATCTCAGATACCTCAATTTCTAAATCAGGATTTAATTTTTGTTCACGTTCAGTAATCGATTTTATGTTCCCATAGATGGTTATCAAACGGGTTTTCGCGTCAGTGTTTTCATCGAGTCCTTTAAGAACTTCATCTGAAACATCTTCATAACTTTGGGTGATTCTGCATGGCATCGATACAGGTAATTCAGCAGATTTATCACCTGCTACAAATCCATCTTCTAAGTAGTTATGATCTTTGTTGCTGAGACGTGCCACATTTCCATATACACAGTGGTGGTTGGTGATAATGAGTCCCTCTTCAGAAATAAAAGAACCCGTGCAGCCGCCAACACGCACTAGGGCATCAGTTAACGATACTCCGGTGGGATTAAAAATTTGATCTGCTTCGAGCTTGATTCCCGCATTTTTAAGGTCGTTGATGTTGAGGTAGTTCAAGGGAAACATGCCTTCTTCAGGTTTAAATGAAACCTGTGATAAACCCAAAATCAATAAACTAGCCGCCGAAAATATTTGCGTAAACCGCGAAAAAAATCTATTCATTCTTACAAAACTAATCCTTGGTAGGTAGTTTTAACAATATTTCCCGAGTATTTTTGCAAATCAATGGGAGAATCATTTATCACCTCGCTAATTTTTATTGTTATTATTTTAACGGCACTGGTTTTAGATCTAGGATTGTTGAGTGGTAAAGCCACATCTAAACCCACCTTTAAGCAAAGTGCTTTGAGAAGCGCCGGTTGGTTTGGGTTAGGCCTTTTATCTGTTTTAGGGGTGTATTATTTTTCTCCCCAGTTGCATGCAATTCACGATTTTTCTGGGTTACAGAAGTATACGTCTGTACATGGCAATAGCTTCACAATAACAAATAATTTGGAGCAATCCATGCACAACTTCAAAACAGCATCTGCCTTGGCGTATTTGTCGGGATTTTTGTTAGAGTACGCGCTGAGTATAGATAATTTGTTTGTGATGTTGCTGATTTTCAAGTCCTTTAAAGTCGAAGAAAAACACGAACGAAAGATCTTGGTTTGGGGAGTCCTAGGCGCCATGGTTTTGAGGTTTATTTTTGTTTATTTGGGAAGTGCTGCCATCCAAGAATTCCATTGGGTGTTGTATGTGTTTGGTGCTTTTTTGATGTTTTCAGGAGTTAAGATGCTCATGCACAATGAAGACCAAGAATTGGATACTGAAAATCACTTTGTAATGAGATGGGTGAAAAAAATCATTCCTGTTTCCAATGAGTCTACAGAGAATGGGGATTTTTTTATCAAAGAAAATGGCAAGTGGCACGCCACCATCTTATTTGTTGTTTTGGTAATTATCGAATTAACTGATGTCGTTTTTGCGGTTGATAGTGTACCTGCAGTATTTGGCGTTACAACAGACCCATATTTGGTCTTTTTTAGTAATATTTTTGCTCTTTTAGGATTAAGAAGCCTTTATTTCTTGATTGGATATGGAATTGATAAATTCTACGCTCTGAAATACGGTTTATCGATTATTTTGGTTTACATAGGGTTGAAAATGCTTTTGGAAGACTACTTTCATAAACTCGGATTTTCACATTTTCACAATTTGATCATCATTGTTGGTATACTTTCCGCAAGTATATTCTTCTCGATCTTGAGGCCGAAAGATCATTGACAGAATTGTAAATCAATGATTTTTTTGTAATTTGCCCCGCTATGGAACAACAAAAAATCGACCTTTTTATTGCGAACAATTCGAAGTACTTCGAAACTTCAAAAATGCCAATGCTTATTGATCGTTTGAAACTAATGGATGACGACAAATGGTTGCTTATAAACTCAATACAATATAAAGACCCATCTAATCTATTGATATTTTCGATACTTGGCGGATCTTTGGGTATAGATCGATTTGTTTTGGGAGACACTGGATTAGGAATAGGTAAATTACTTACTATGGGTGGCTGTGGTATTTGGGCCATTGTAGATTGGTTCATGATTCAAGATGCTGCAAGAAACAAGAATTGGGATTTGATACAAATGCACTTGTATTGATTTTAAATGTCAAAAATAACCTTTGAACACATTTCTGAGGGCGATCGTGAGAAAGCTTCGAACTCATATGTGATGTCAGTGGTAGCAATAGTTGCTGGGCTTCCATTGCCCATTGTGAACCTCATTGCTACCATTATTTTCTTTTTGGGTAATAGGAAGTCTAGCCCTTTTGTAAGATGGCATTGTACTCAAGCATTATTGAGTCAGGCGGTACTATTTTTACTGAATACCCGTGGATTTTGGTGGACCATCAGTATTTTGTTTTGGGACGAACCCATTTCAAACGAATACATTGGTTATATGATTGGAATTGGAGTGCTCAATTTGGTCGAGTTTTTTGCAACCATTGTCGCTGCCGTTCAGGTGAGAAAAGGAAAACATCTTAGATTGTGGTTGTTTGCAGATTTAACCGATACTTTTTTTAAAAAAAATGATGAATAAAACCCTTTTCCGGTTCTTGCTGATAGTGCTTGTTGGACTAGCCATATATGCAGGACTCAAAGAAATCCCATGGAAAAAAATCTTTCACATTGACAATGTCAATGTTGAAATTGGGAAGGAGTTTGGAGATCAAATGTGGGATGCAATCCAACAGCAAGAAACTCTTGATACCAATCAAAGGAACATTCATTTGGTAGATACTTTGGTGGATATCATTTGTACTCAAACCGGCGGCAATAAGGGCAAAGGGAATCAGTTGAATCGTGAAGATTTTAGAGTACATGTCATTGTAAAAGACCAAGTAAATGCTTTTGCCATGCCTGGTGGGCATTTGGTGGTTCACTCTGGGTTGATAGATGCCTGCGAAAGCCCTGAACAACTTGCAGGTGTTTTGGCTCACGAGATGATTCACATCAATGAAGAGCATGTCACTAAAAAACTGATTAAAGAAGTAGGTCTAGGGGTTTTGGCTACTATTGTTGGTGGAAACGGTGAGATAGTGAGAGAGGTTTTAGGACATTTGAGTTCTACGGCTTATGATCGCAGTTTAGAAAGAGAGGCTGATTTAAAAGGAGCCGAGCTTTTGCATAATGTTAGTATCAATCCCGAGGGGATGGCCGAGTTTATGGATTATATGGCCAATTTGCCTGAAAGTAAGTCAATGGAGAATTTAGATTGGCTGAGCACACATCCAGATTCCAAAGATCGAGCAAAAGATATTCGTGAAGCAGCCAAGAAATTTGGTCCAAACAAAAAATATGCTAAACTGAATGTGGGTTTCTAAATTCAATGTGCATAACAATTTTTTCATAAAAGATTGTTCGATTGGGTCAAATAGAAGAAATTTGTACCCCTAGAGTGAGTTCACAAATTTCAAAAGCCATTTTAGTCCTCCAAGACGGTACGTACTTTGAGGGAAACGCCATCGGTAAGATTGGCACAACAACCGGAGAAATCTGCTTCAACACAGGAATGACGGGGTATCAGGAGGTTTTTACTGACCCTTCTTATTTCGGACAGATTCTGGTTATGACCACTGATCACATTGGAAATTATGGAGTCCACCATGATGAGATTGAGAGCGATTCCATCAAAATTGCAGGATTGGTTTGTAAAAAGTTTTCACCCACGTTCTCGCGAAAATTGGGTAATGGAACCCTCGATCAATATTTCACAGATAATCATTTAACCGGTATTTCTGACATTGATACGCGAATGTTAGTGGCTCATATCAGAGAAACAGGTGCTCAAAATGCCATTATTTCTAGTGAAATTTTAGATGTTGAAGCTTTAAAGGTTAAACTAAACGAAGTTCCTTCTATGGATGGTTTGGATTTAGCACCATCGGTTTCTACTACTGAGTTTTATCAAGAATCAGCTACCTCAAATGAAACATTGTATAAAGTAGCGCTCATTGACTTTGGTTCAAAAAAGAACATCGCAAGAGAATTAAAGAAAAGAGGCTGTGATCTAGGTATATTTCCGTACAACGCAACGGCAGAGGAAATTTTGAATTGGAATCCTGATGGATTTATGATTTCAAACGGCCCTGGTGATCCAGCATCTATGGTCTATGCCATTGATACCATTAAAAAAGTAGTAGACTCTGGTTTACCCACTTTTGGAATTTGTCTCGGACACCAATTGTTAAGTTTAGCAAGCGGTTTGAAAACTTATAAAATGCACCACGGACATCGCGGTTGCAATCATCCAGTTAAGAATTTAATCACCGGAAGAAGCGAAATCACCAGTCAGAATCACGGTTTTGCCGTTGAATTTAATCCCGCACTGCAAGAGATCGTTGAATTGACTCATATCAACCTTAATGATGATAGCGTTGAAGGCATCCGTCGAAAAGACAAACCTGCATTTTCAGTACAACATCACCCGGAGGCTTCTCCAGGTCCACATGATTCCTTATATTTGTTCGACGATTTTATCCAGTTAATGTCCCAAAATAAAGCATAAAATGAGCGAAATTACCCATATCCAAGCAAGACAAATCCTTGATTCAAGAGGAAATCCAACCGTAGAAGCTGAAGTTTTCACCGAAGAAGGTGGCTTTGGAAGAGCTGCTGTTCCATCGGGTGCAAGCACCGGAATTCATGAGGCCGTTGAAATTAGAGACGGTGAGGATATTTACTTGGGCAAGGGTGTTTTGACTGCGGTAAATAACATCAACAATACCATTGCAGAAGCTCTTGAAGGAACAGAAGTATTCGCTCAAAATGAAATTGATCGCATTCTTTTAGATCTAGATGGCACACCAAATAAATCGAATTTAGGCGCAAATGCCATGTTGGCCGTGTCTTTAGCCGCAGCTAAAGCAGCAGCTGACGAGTTGGGAATGCCGTTATATAGATACATAGGTGGAACTAATGCCAATGTATTGCCCGTTCCAATGATGAATATCTTGAACGGCGGTGCCCATGCAGACAACAAAATTGATTTTCAAGAATTCATGGTAATGCCCGTAAAGGCAGATACTTTCAGCGATGCATTGAGAATGGGTGTGGAGATCTTCCATCATCTGAAGACCGTGTTGAAGTCAGCTGGATACAGCACCAACGTAGGAGATGAGGGCGGTTTTGCACCGAACATTCAAAGCAATGAAGAAGCCATTGAAATTGTATTAAAATCCATCGAAAAAGCGGGATACAGACCAGGTGAAGATGTTTACATTGCCATGGATGCTGCTACTTCGGAATTATACGATGAGAAGACTGGACTATATACCTTTAAAAAGTCAAGTGGTAAAACTTTCAGTGGAGAAGAAATGGTGAATTATTGGGCTGAATGGTGCAAAAAATATCCCATCATCTCTATCGAAGATGGATGCGCAGAAGATGATTGGAAGAGTTGGAAATTGATGACCGAGAAATTGGGTAACAAAATTCAATTGGTGGGCGATGATTTGTTTGTGACCAACGTAGATCGTTTACAAATGGGTATTGATCAAGGAATCGCGAATTCTATTTTAATTAAAGTGAACCAGATCGGTACCTTAACAGAAACTTTGAATGCCATTCAATTGGCCACTCGAAATAAATATACCAATGTAATTAGTCACAGAAGCGGTGAAACCGAAGATTATACCATTGCAGATTTAGCGGTTGCTATGAACAGCGGTCAAATCAAAACGGGTTCCGCGTCACGTTCTGATCGTATGGCTAAATACAACCAGTTGCTTCGAATTGAGGAAGAGTTAGAATCTTCTGCAGTTTATGGTGGTTTGATATTCCCATTTGGTAAATAATCATTCGTTTTATGTTCCAAATTGAGTGGCTTCTAACCTTTGGTTTTATTGCTTACCTGCTGGGTTCCATTCCCAATGCAGTATGGATCGGTAAAGCCTTTTTTGGAAAAGATGTTAGAGATTACGGTAGCGGAAACGCTGGTGCCACGAATGTGTTTCGTGTTCTTGGAAAAGGCCCTGGTACCGTAGTTTTACTTTTGGATATTTTAAAGGGATTTTTAGCGGCCAAATTGGTTATTGGCTATGAATATTTTCAGAATCCAGAAATTTCTCAAATCGGAGAATACCAAAAGGTAAATCTCATGCTGGGATATGGTATGGCTGCTGTTTTGGGACATCTATTCCCCATTTTTGCTGGATTTAGAGGCGGAAAGGGAATTGCTACTCTGGGCGGATTGATCATTGCAATCAATTACTGGATTGCTCTAATTGCCATTGGACTTTTCTTAGTTATTCTATTTTCAACCCGCTTTGTGAGCGTGGGCTCTATGCTGGCAGGATTGAGTATTCCTGTACTCTTTGTTAAGATTTTTGGAATTGAGCATCCCGAATACAAACAACCCACGGTTATTGCATTTACCATTGCAATATCTGTATTGGTAGTGTATACTCACCGAAAAAACATCCAAAGGCTCATCCACGGAAACGAAAACAAAGCTAAATTGCTCCCTAAACACAGGAATCATGCTTAACAATTACGATTTAGAAGAATCTATTCAAGCACTGCTAGCAAACAGCAGAACCAGTGATTGGTCAATTGTTCTATACAATGACGAAGTAAATACCTTTGATTGGGTTATTGATTGTTTAGTTAAATACTGCGGACATGATGAAATACAAGCTGAACAGTGTGCTTGGTTTGTTCACACTAAAGGAAAGTATGCGGTAAAAAAAGGTCCACAACAATCTCTTAAACCCATTTGTGAAACATTGATTGAAAAAGGACTGTCAGCCGTTTTAGAATCAGAATATGAATAAAGTTTTCAATAACGCTCAAGAAGCGATACACGATATTTGTAGCGGTCAAACGCTTATGTTGGGCGGTTTTGGACTTTGTGGTATCCCAGAAAACAGCATTGCTGCTTTGGTAGATAGTGGAGTGAACGGACTTACGTGCATTTCAAACAATGCCGGTGTTGATGATTTTGGAATTGGATTGATGTTGCAAAAGAAGCAGGTGAAGAAGATGATCAGCTCTTATGTAGGCGAAAATGCTGAATTTGAGCGTCAACTACTTTCTGGAGAATTGGAAGTTGATCTTATTCCCCAAGGTACTTTAGCAGAGCGCTGTAGAGCTGCTGGTGCAGGAATCCCTGCCTTTTTTACACCTGCGGGTGTAGGCACCGAGGTCGCAGAAGGCAAGGAAACTCGCGTGTTTAACGGCAAAACCTATCTCATGGAGCATGCTTTCGATGCAGACTTTGCCATTGTGAAGGCATGGAAAGGCGATAGATACGGTAATTTAATTTTTAAAGATACTGCCCGTAATTTCAACACCATGATGGCTATGGCTGGCAAGATTACCATTGCCGAAGTAGAAGAATTGGTGCCAGTTGGAGAGTTAGATCCAAATCATATTCATGTTCCTGGAATCTTCGTTCATAGAATCTTCCAAGGATGCAACTATGAAAAACGCATTGAACAACGCACCGTTCGAGCAAAATCACAATCATGAACCGTTGGCTTTTTGCTACCAACAACAAACATAAAATAGAAGAAGCCCAAAGTATATTGAAGGGTTTTGCTGAGATAATTTCTCCTAATCAAATAGGTATTGATATTGACGTCGACGAAACGGCAGATTCATTTAAAGGCAATGCGCTTTTGAAAGCTTTAGCTTTTCACAAAGAGTCAGGACTACCGTGCTTTGCTGATGACTCAGGATTGTGCGTGGATCACTTGGACGGAGCGCCAGGTATTTACTCCGCGAGATACGCTCAAATTGAGGGTCAGCCGGTGAACCATCAAGCCAATAATCAAAAATTGCTTTTGGCATTGCAAGGAGTAGAAGCTCGATCTGCCTTTTTCGTAACCGTTATCTGTGCAGTTGGCTTTACTCCCGAACCTGTTTTTTTTGAGGGACGTGTATACGGTTCAATAGATATTCAGCCCAAAGGCGAAAAAGGATTTGGTTATGATCCATTGTTTGTTCCTGAAGGATTTGATCAAACATTTGCGGAACTGGGTGAAACGATAAAGAATACTTTATCGCATAGGTCTAATGCTTTAGCTGAAATGAAAGCATTCCTTCAAAACTTGCCACACACAAATTTGTTACATTAATATATGTCGGGTATTCCGCCAATTGCTGTAGATCATTTTGACTATGCACTGACAGATGATCGAATTGCTTATGAACCTGCATCTCCTAGAGATAGCGCGAAGCTTTTAATTTATAATCAAGAAGGAATTATCCATTCTAGGTTTTCCGAGCTAGATCAGTTTCTGGATTTCAACCAGTTATTCATTGTTAATAACACAAAGGTGATACCAGCCCGATTTTGGTTTACCAATGACAAAGGGCAAGTCATCCAGATTTTTTTACTCAATCCTTTAAATCCCGATTGGACCCATTGGCACGCCATGGTTGGCAATAGACGCAAATTTAAGGAAAGCGATGTTTTGCGAATTTCACAAAATGGCCAATCCTTGACTGTTCGCTGGGTGGACAGAGAAAACAATCACGTTGAATTGATATCTGATCTAGGCTCTATCCCAGAGGCCATTGAATATTTTGGGGAGGTTCCACTACCACCATATATAGAGAGACAGGTAAGTGATAAGGACAAATTAGACTATCAGGCTATTTTTGCTCAGAAAGACGGTGCAGTAGCGGCCCCTACGGCTTCCCTTCATTTTACTGAAGATCTTCAGTTGAGATTAGATCAGAAGGGATTACAAAAACGCGAACTCACCTTACACGTGGGTGCTGGTACATTTAAGCCGGTTACGGCAACCACGGCAGACGAGCATGAGATGCATGCAGAGCGATTTGAGATTACTCTTGATTTAATTGATTCTCTCCTGAACCAATCCTGTGGAGTTACAGCCGTAGGTACAACTGCTTGCAGATTGTTAGAGAGCTTACCCATTTTAGGCGCAAAGATTCTAATGAATGAACTGGATGAGGTCTTTGTGTCGGCATCAGATTCATACGATTCACGGTATTTGCAATTTTCAACGAGAGAAGTATTGGAAGCTTTAAAGCTCGAAATCGCAAAAAGGGGAGGGGAGTTACACGGTGAAACTCAAATTTTCATGGTTCCAGGTTTTGAATTTAAACTGACTCAATCGCTCATTACGAACTTTCACCAGCCTAAATCTACCTTATTGATGCTGATTTCTGCTTTTGTTGGGGACGTTTGGACGGATATATATAAGGATGCGTTAAGCGAAGGTTACCGTTTTTTAAGCTACGGCGACGGTAGTTTACTAAGAGGTAAAAAAAATATTAAATTTTAGTAGACTGAAAACTAGCGACTTAGTATATTTTGTTGAATTTTTTCTGGGTATGGGTTTGTAATTGTGGAAATAAGTACTACTTTTGCAGTCCCGTTCTGAGAGATAGAAAAGATTTAAGGATAACAAGAGAGAAAAAAATCTCAAATTATTTTTAAAAAAGGTTGTAAAAGTCAAAAAGTTTTGTACCTTTGCAACCCGTTTCGGAAGGAACGGAGAGACAAACAAGAAATAAGTTGCTGCGAATCGTGAAGAGGGCCAGCAGATTTATAAAGTTCTTTGAAAGAAAAGGTAAGGAATAGCAAGCCACCCAACAAGTAAAAAATACTTTGGGAAGCCGGGTCAAATATCTTTTACTATGGAGAGTTTGATCCTGGCTCAGGATGAACGCTAGCGGCAGGCCTAATACATGCAAGTCGAGGGGTATAGATGGGTTTACTCGTCTAGAGACCGGCGCACGGGTGCGTAACACGTATGCAACCTACCTATTACTGGGGTATAGCTCAGAGAAATCTGAATTAATCCCCCATAAGATTACGGAATGGCATCATTCAGTAATTAAAGCTGAGGCGGTTAAAGATGGGCATGCGTTGCATTAGCTAGTTGGTGAGGTAATGGCTCACCAAGGCTACGATGCATAGGGGTTCTGAGAGGATGATCCCCCACACTGGTACTGAGACACGGACCAGACTC
>CAYPBJ010000010.1:0-71553 GCA_964408945.1 uncultured Rhizobium sp.
CTACAGACTACGGACTACAGACTATTGACAATCCTGACTCCCATTTTCTCCATTTTGGTTACCTCTAAAGCAACTACGCCAAAGTCTTCTACAACGGTGCCCCATAAGCGGTATATGCCTCTGCCTTTGAAAGGGTTTCGGGCAACCACCGGCGGAAAGTGTACCGTGTCGAAGAAATAGCCGTCTCGGTCTAGCCAAGTACCGAAGTTCATTTCTTTGCCACCCAATGTTTTGGTGGGTTTTACTGTGACTAAATATCCCTCGAGATAAAGAGTTTGCCCTAACATTGATGCAAGGTGTTTGCCTCGAATGTTGGAAGGTGGAACCTCGTCTTCCAATGATAGTTTGAAGGGATTGCAAAGCGGGAAGCCCAACAATTCTCGCTGATCAATGGCCTCTTCTAGCCAACTGTCTTCGAGATCTGGGAGGGTGTATTCTTTGGGTTTTTCTACAAAAAGTGGAGCTGCTGGAACGAGGGTTTTCTTTTCATTGTGTAGAGCGTGACATTCCCAGAAAAGAGCCCTCCGTGTTTTTCCGGTGAACCTTAAAGCTCCAATGCGAATCAAGATTTTCATCTGCTCCAAACCGGGTTCGCAGCGAGTTTTGAAATCATATAAGTCTTCAAAAGGGCCTGTAGATTGTTGGTTGATAATTCGTTCAATGACTTTGTGTTCCAGGCTTTGCACCAATCCGAGGCCCAGCCAAAGTGTATGTCCCTCAATTTTGGTGAGAAAATGACTGTGGTTGACGCAAGGCGCTTGCACATCGGCGCCGCACATGCGAGCAGCGTGCACGTAAAATTCGGTTCGATAAAACCCTCCAAAATTATTGATGACCGCCGCATAAAATTCAAGAGGATAATAGGCCTTCAAGTGCAAACTTTGATAACTCTCAACCGCATAACTAGCGCTGTGTCCCTTGGCAAAACTATAGCCAGCGAAACTCTCAATTTGGTGCCAAACTTCATTGACGAGGGTAGGAGGATGCTTCTTTTTGTGTGCTTGCGCAAAAAATTGATCTTTGACTTTTTGGAATTCTTCCTTGCTGCGAAATTTACCGCTCATGCCTCGGCGTAACACGTCGCTTTCTGCCAAGCCCAGTCCCGCAAATTCGCTGGCCACCCGAATCACATCCTCTTGGTAAACCATGATGCCGTAAGTTTCTGGAAGCATTTGCAGCATGATGGGATGTCCCTCGGCTCGTTTTTTGGGGTCAATGTGTCGTTCTATGAATGCCCGCATCATACCGCTTCGGGCAACGCCGGGACGAATAACGCTGCTGGCGGCCACCAAGGTTAGGTAGTCTTTGCATTTCAACTTACGCAAGAGTTGCCGCATGGCCGGACTTTCCACATAGAAGCAACCCATCGTATTGCCGTGGGAAATCATTCGAGCAATGCGATCATCATCTTTAAAGGCTTGAATTTGGTGGGCATCTACATCAACGCCTCGATTTTCTTTGATATAAATCACGGCATCTTTGATGTGCCCCAGGCCGCGCTGACTGAGAATATCAAACTTAGCAATGCCCAAGTCTTCGGCTTCTAGCATGCTGAATTGCACCGAGGGAAATCCTTTCGGAGGAAGGTCTAACGCTGAGAAATAGAATATGGGCTTTTCAGTAATGAGAATGCCGCCTACGTGCAAACTTCTATAGTTGGGGAGGTCGTGAATCTTGCCAGCATGCCTCATCAATTCTTGATAAACCGATTCCTTGTCGTTTAACCCTAAGGATTCTAATCCTTCGATTTCAAACTCAGAACTCTGTTGGCCGAGCGTTCGTTCTCGCGTTCGTTGCCCAATGCCGGGCGTGCTGTAAACGAGCTTTTTATCTCTGATGCCGCCGCCTCCGGCGGCGGACGAAGCAGCGCTCGCAAATTGCAAATAGTTCTTCGGCGAGTAAAAACTCTCCCGCTCCAAAAGGGCGTCAATTTCTGATTTCGGAAGCCCGTAAACTTTACCCAATTCCCGAATCACCGCGTTTGATTGAAACGTGTTGTATGTGGCCAGCAATGCGGCATTGTGAGGCCCGTATTTATTTAGAATGTAACCGGTAACCGTGTCTCTGTCCTGCCAAGAAAAATCCAAATCAAAGTCGGGTGGACTGCTTCGATAGGGATTGATGAACCGTTCAAAATACAGGTCTAAGTCAATGGGGTCAACATCGGTGATGCGCAGGCAATACGCCACCATGCTGTTGGCACCGCTTCCACGTCCTACGTAAAAAAAGCCCTGCTCCCGAGCAAACCGACAAATGTCCCAATTGATCAAGAAATAGGAGGTAAATCCGAGTTCGTAAATCAACTTCATCTCCTTTTCGAGCCTTTCGGTAGTGGAATACGTGTACTTGGGATATCGGTATTTAAGTCCCTCGAAAGCCAAGTCGCGCATCATGCGATAGTCCTCATCGGGATCGCCGGTGAAGGTTTTTTTATTTTGGGATATTCCAGCCTCGAAGTTCCAGGGAGAAACACTTAAAAGTTGTTCAGCCTGAGCCCATAACCCAGCATAAGACTCAAAGGCATTTTTAAGCTCGTTCAAGGGCATCAGTAAATCATGCCGAGAACCCGTTTCGGTGGGCTTTAGCTTGGTAATGAGGCAGTTGTGCGCAATGCATCGGAGCAAAACGTGGGTCTGCCAATCGTCAGTGTTTCGCAAAGTAGCCCGGTGGTAAGCCAACAGTTTTTGAGGATGTTTCTTCCAAGTAGACAGTGGAAGCCTCCGCAAATCGCGGTGCGTCACCCCAATCAAAGACCCCTTGTAAAGATCTTTGACTGATAGTCCCAGTATTTTTGAAAACGTATAAATAACCTGTACCTCTCTGAAGGGCGGCGGTACAAACGGAAAAGACTTTCCTTCGGTGATGTGGATGCTCAGGAATTCGTTGATTTCTGCAAAACCCGATTGAGACAATGAAACCAAAACATACAAGGCCTCGTCGCCATTTCGGATGTCAACCCCCACCCAAGGGCGAACACCTGAATGCTTCTGAGCTTCCCGAAAGAAATTGCTGACACCACTTACATTGTTGATGTCGGCAAGCAACACGTTGACCTTTTGCCGAGTAAGATCCGATTGGCTCTGCGCCCAACGCACAATATCTTCCGGACTCATGAGCCCGTACCGCAGACTGAAATAGGAATGACAATGATACAACATACCAACAAGTAAATTGATAAGAATATTATCAATTATTTGTCGATAAATTAATCAAAAATTAAACTCTGCGCAAGTAGATTATTTATCTTTTTTCGACAATTTCACTTTGTCGCCATCAATCAAGGTCTTTGCAATGGCCATGCTCGGTTCCACAATGATTTCTTCGCCGTCTTTGAGTCCCGATAAAACCTCAAAATAATCGATGTCTTGAATGCCCACTTCAATTTTAACGGCCTTGGCCTTGCCGTTTTCATATTTGAAAACCCAAGTAGCTGCCTTCGATTCAGTCACCGGGCTGCTTCCGTTTTTGAATGATTGCGGGTTTCTGGTGGTCAATGCCGAGATGGGCACCGAAACCACTTGTGAACGCGTATTGGTTTTGATATCGGCCGATGCGGTCATGCCAGGCAATAAAGGAGACTTGATGCCTTTTGCAATCAAATCAGAATAGCTTTCACGAGAAATGCGAATCTTTACCGTGTAATTGGTTACCTGTTCACTCACGTTTTGAGCCGTGTTGAATTTCGCTGAATTGGCAATCTCCGAAACCACTCCTTTAAATACGCGATCAGGATATGCGTCAACTCTAACGTCGGCGCTATCTCCCAAATGAACACGCACAATATCGTTCTCATTGATGTTCACCTGTACTTCCATGCTGCTTAAGTTAGAAATACGCATGATTTCAGTTCCTGCCATTTGAGCAGTTCCTACAACACGTTCCCCTTTTTCGCTGTTCATTTGAGTGACAATGCCAGATGCTGGCGCATAAATGCTGGTTCTACCTAAGGTTTTTCTTCCCTCGTCTAAGCGAGCTTCCAAACTGCGAACATTGAAACTGGAGGCCAAACGGTTTTTTGAACTAACCACTGCCTCTGTTTTGGCCTGCTCAAATTGCAATTGCGCATTTTCCCATTCTTGGGAACTTATTACTTGCGACTCGAACAATTTTTTCTGTCTGTCAAAGGTGATTTTTGCGGTTTCTAAAGCCGTTTTTGCCCTCAATTCTTGAGCTTCAGCACCCGCCAAAGCCGCTCGGGAATTATCTAAATTGGCCTTCAATTGGCTCAAGGTAGACTCGTAAATTTCAGGATTAATTCTCAATAATAATTGTCCCTTTACCACTGAATCGCCCTCTTGAACCAACATCTCGGTGATTTCTCCCGATACGTCAGGACTGATTTTTACTTCTTTTTCAGGTTGGATTTTACCCGTTACACTCACCAATTCAGTGATGGTTCTTTTGGATACTTTTTCGGTGCTTACTTCCGTAATTTCCTTGCCCCCCTTAAAAATGGCTGATGCAGCGATGATTATGGCAACTACTGCCAAAACAATCCACAATATTTTCTTCTTTTTCATTGATGTTTAAAATTGGTTGAGAGCCTCTAAATTGTTCAAATACAGTGTTTCAATAATTAAATAGCGCAAGGTAGCTTCGTACTTGGCATTCAAGAATGACTGGTAAGCTGAAACTTCGTTGTTTTTTGCCATTTGCATTTCAAAAACGGTTGCTTGTCCTAAATCCATTCTTTTTTGCACAAATTCTAAGTTGCGTTTTTGTACTTCGTGGTTTTGTTCTGCGGCATCGTATTGAGCGCTGGCATTCTCAAAATTCTGAAAGGCCAAAGTCACCTCATTGACAATGCTTTGTTTAAGTCGAAGCTGATTTAACTGAGCTTGAGTGACAGCTACTTGAGCGCGTTTTACCTGGCTATGGGTTTGCAATTGTCCAAATACAGGCACCGAAAGTGTTGCACCAAATGCCTGTCCAAAGTTGTCTTTAATTTGATTGTTGAACTCAATGGTCTGAGCTTCGTAATTAAAAGTAGGAGCCTCAACAATGTCACCTGACCCTCGAACAATACCAATGGGTTGAACACCCGTTATGGTGTAGCCCGAAATTCTCTTAGCATTATCGGAATAAATGGTACTTAAACTTCCACCCAAGGAAAGGGAAGGAGTGAACGCGCCTTTGGCAATTTTTACGCCAACTTCGGCAGCTTTTGCGCGATACATAGAACTTTGGTAATCTGCTCTTCTATTCAAGATGCTGTCAATCAAAGCGGAATTCAATTCAACTCCCATGGTTAAACTCGGAAGAGTGACGTCGTTGTCTGCAATTTCAAAGGGCTCATCAAACGGAATGACCAACATTCCTTTTAAGTTTAAGAGCCTGTTTTTATATTGGTTTAAGGCTTGTGTTTCTTGCGATCTTGCGTTAAAGTATTGGGCACGGGCAGCAAGTACAACGCCTTCATTTGAGGCACCAAGTGCCTGGAGCTTTTCGGTGCGTTTTAAGTCTTGTTGTAGGGCCTCAGAGTTCAATTTAGCAGCCTTAAGTTGTTCTCTGGCTTGCATGGTCTGCAAATAGGCGAGACTCACACTCAAAGCCATGTTTTGTTTGCTTTGAATTAAATCTAAGGTGCTGGCTTGATAATTGTATTTCGACTGTTTAACAGCATTTCTCAATTGACCGCCAGCAAATACCACCCAATTTCCTTGCAGTTGAAAGGAACTATTTCCTACGGTGGTTTGAACAAATTGATTGGTAAATCGGTCAATGCTTCTTCCGCTCTGATAGTATTGTCCAATCGATCCGTTTATTGAGGGACTTAAATTCAGTCCAGATTGCTGCATTTCTATATTGGCAGATTCAACACCTGCCGCCGATAAAAGAATATCTGGATTGTTTTTCAGCGCAATTTCAACGCACTCAGAGAGGCGATATGATTTTTTCTCAGATTGAGCATGCAATGGGGAGATTAAAAAAATACTCCCAATTAAACATCCCCCGAAAAAAAGAAAACTTCGAGCAGAGTTTTGACCAAACATAAACACACAAAGGTACCGGAATGTAGATAAACTTCGTTAAATCAATCGATAAGCCGCGTAATTCTTCGTTTAATTATGTGGAAAAGATGGGTATTGAATCTCAAACAAAAGGTATTTATATTTGCATCGAGTTCTGGTTTCCACAACCACAGGCTTGGAAGTGGAATTAAAATGGGAACATCGGTGAAAAACCGAGACTGTACCCGCAGCTGTAACCTCACGCCGCAAGGCAAACGTTTAGGGCATCTGAGCCACTGTGAATAACGGGAAGGCGCGCTAAATGAGGAAGTCAGAAGACCTGCCGCACTCAAAAAACAATCCGCTTTCGGGAATAAAGGCGCATGAGAAAGGTAGTTAATAATATCGCACTATGCTTTTTGCTGTTGTCTGCTGAACCAATTTCAGCAACCCATTCTTGCGTGTTTAATACCGAGGTCGACTCCGCTTTAAATACCTTATTATTACCGCCCCATGATGTTCCAAAGAACATACCAAAATCAGATACCGTCTTTGTAAATATTAAGAGAATTTCTTTTGCCCAAGTAGGAAGACTATCGCAAAATGTTCCAATCAACGAGCAAGGAGCGGTTTTGACTCAAGACCTTTCGCATTCCGGTGCATTTTTTAAACAATACGGAATTTCCGGTTCGGCTACCATCAGTAAACGAGGTGCCGATGCCACTCAAACACAGGTTCTTTGGAACGGACTTCCCATCAATCATCCCATGTTGGGAATGACGGATTTTAATAATTTTAGCACCTTTGGACTATCGGAACTTACTTTTATTGACGGTGGAAACTCCTCTATGTACGGCAGTGGAAGTGTGGGCGGTACAGTTCTGATGAATCACGATGCAGAGTTTGATCAAGGAAAAAAAATGCAAGGAAGTCTCTCTTATGGAAGCTTCAATAATGTGCAATGGGCTGGCATGCTTGGGTACTCGGGTGAAAAAGCCGTAGTTGTGTTTTCACATTCTCAGGTCCGTTTTAAAAATCAATTCACTTATTTTGATCGCGGATTTGATAAACTTCAAACGGCACAGAATGCTGAATTCATTCAAAAAAATTCTAGATTGCTCACATCCATTAAGGCAACTAGGCATAGCCAAACCAAACTAGTGTTGGAATTGGCAAATATGGACCGTGGACTCGGAAGTCTAACCGGAAGTTATAATCTTTTAGGAAACCAAAAAGATCAATCAATCAGAGGTGTTTTAGAGCACAAATATCACAAGGGAAAATTTGCGTGGATTCAAAAATTTGGTGGTAGCCAAGATATTATTGTTTACACTCAAGCGGGAATTCAAGACAGCAGTCAAGCGCAGTTGAGATTCGCCATGACAGAGCTGTATTTTACGGTCAATTCTAAAACTCAAATATTGACGGGATTGGATTTTCAACAACAAATCGGCAATACCCGCTATTATCAAATAACGCAAATCAGAAATTTACCAGCGCAATTCTTATCCATCAGAAAAAAACACAATAAAACAGATTGGCTAGCCAGCACCCGATGGGAATGGAATGAAAGAATTCCATCAGCAGGTATAGGGCAAGAAACTCAATTGGGTAAAAATTGGTTGTTCAAATCTGACATCCACACTAGCTTCAGAAGAGCTACCTTAAATGATTTGTATTGGGCTCAACCGGGTAATGTGCATTTGAAAAGTGAAACGGGTTGGGAAGTAGAATCTGGTTTTGCCAATAGAGACAAAAAACTCAAATGGGAGCTTACCGCATTTTACAGAGAATTAAACAACCCTATAATTTGGCTACCCCAAGGAGGTTTATGGTCGGCAATAAATTACCATTTTGGTCGATATTACGGTTTGCAGGGAAGTATTCAAAATCAGTTTAAAAGTTTCTTTGGAAAAGTAACTGCTGATTGGGTTCGTACCGCGGTAAAAGTAAACGAGTCTAGCGATTTTCTTCAGCAAATTTTCATTCCTGATTTAATGTCTAATGCCCAAATAGGTTATAAATGGCAGCATTGGATTTTCTCATCCAATTGGTCATATACTGGAAATAGATTCATTCAAACCGACAATGAAAAAGTCATGAAGGCATACCAACTATGGGCAGCTCAGGTGCAATACACGCCCAAACATAAATACACCTTCTCGCTAAACGCTCAAAATTTGTTGAATACAGTTTATGAAAACATGCCCGGAAGGCCCATGCCCGGCAGATCAATCCAAATACAAATGAACATAAAACTATAATTATGAAAATTAAAAATATCATTCTCAGTGCTTTTTTAAGCATCTCAACCATGGCTATCAAAGCTCAAACCCCAACGGTGCGCACCTGGGGATTTGAAGAGTTTTACCAAAACGGACTAGACTCTGGGCAAGTTTGGGATGGTTCAGAAGGTAAAAAATCTATAATATTGGATATTCCTAACTTCTTCAACATGGAATTGCTAACCGGTTGGGACACTTCATGGGGCGGATATTGGTCAAAAAACTGGGTGCTTACTGCAAAAGATTACAACACCGAAGAGCCTTCTGATTTTGCAAAACACATTTATTCGGTAAAGCCAGATATTGACAATGAAAATACAGGTCGAGTTCATGCTATTGGAAAATCTGGGGCATACATTCTCAATCGCCCTAAATACAAAGAATTTCAAGACATTGCCTACTTCAAGGTAGCAAATACCACTTTTGCCTACAACAGCATGAAGTTTGGCGACAATTTCGCCAAAAAATTCACTCCAGCTGATTACGATACCTTTGTATTGTCAGTAAAAGTCTACAAAAAAGACTCTTTTATTGCAGAAAAAAGGGTTTACCTCGCTGATTTTAGACTTGGAATAAATAGTTATATAGCAAGCAATTGGATAGAAGTAATCATGCCACTCTCCGGCGATAGCATCACTTTCAATTTGGAAAGTTCTGACAACGGCGATTTTGGAATGAATACCCCCGCTTATTTCGCTTTAGATGAAATTACATTGATTGGGCCGGCGTCGGTTAAAAAAATACCTTCACAAAACGTTTTGGTTTATCCAAATCCAGCTACAGATCAATTGAATTTTAAAAACATTCCTGTTTCTATTTCAAAGGCTTCTTGCATTGACGCTCTAGGCCGTAAACTCGAATTGACTTTGAATCCCCAAGGTTCTGCCAATGTCAGCGATCTAAAATCAGGGATTTATTGGGTTGAATTGCAAGATATCAAAGGAGTTACTTACAGATCTTCTTTCATCAAGAATTAAACATGAGATTTTTGGCTTTTTTTCTGGGGATATTTTTAGCTCTTGGAAGCCTGGTTACTTCGTGCACTCCCGAGGACAAACCTGCACCGTCACCTAAAAATATTCCCTTAGCCAAAGTTCTCATCTTGTGTGAAGGCAATTTCTTATGGGAAAACGCCCAACTCGATGTTTGGCTGCCAGATAGCCAAATCCTCATTTCTAATGCCTACGAATTGCAGAATAACAAGCCATTGGGCGATGTTTTGCAGTCGGGATTGTACGCAAACGGTCGACTTTGGCTTTCAGTAAATAATTCAGGAAAAATTCTGGAGTTGGATCCTAAAACGCTGATCGAAACCAAAAAGAATATCAGTCCAAACTATCCGCGTTATATGGCATATTCTTTGGCATTTCAGTCGTTGTTTGTAACCGATTTGAAGAAAAATCGAGTTCGTGAATTGGATGCACAGAGTTTGATACTCAAGCACGAATATCCTGTCTTGCCTCAAAAAATGGGGGAGTTTTCGGGTTGGACAGAACACATCCTGGAATGGAATCAAAAAATAGTTGCCGCCAACTTAGACGGAAATATCCTCATCATGGATCCTGTTTTGAAAAGTCAAAAACTTATAAAAGTAGATTCGGGTGCCCAATATTTAGCTGTTGATAAACAAAATCAATTGTGGGTAGTATCCAGCAAAGCAAATGAGTCGAGTATAACGTTGGTTGATGCTGATGAGCCTCCAAAAGTTTATCGTTTAAATATGCCCATTCAACGCATTTCTTTGGGGGTAAACAAAGATACCTTGTGGGTTCTCAATCAAAATCGAGTTCATTTTATAGATTTAAAGAACACGTCCTCGGGCGTTATTTTGAATCAAGCATTTACAATAAAAGATGCTCAAAACATATATTCAATGGGGGTGCATCCTCAAACGGGAGAATTTTACCTCGGCGATGCTCGAGACTATGTGAGTGCAGGAAAAGTTTTCATTTATAGTGCTGATTTTAAGTATATAAAAACTCTTGAGACTGGAGTCATTCCCACTGACTTTGTCTTTGTGGGGTTGTAAAGTCTTAACCTTATCTTTGCAACCGCATGTTGCGAATCAAGAATATCGACAAACTGGTACTCCGATCTTATGTGGGTCCATTCATTGTCACTTTTGTACTGAGCTTATTTTTATTCTTGATGCAATTCCTTTGGAAGTACATCGATGAGCTCGTTGGAAAAGGAATTCCAACAGGTGTCATGTTGAAATTGATTGGACTTTCATTAGCCGATTTGGTTCCGATGGCCCTTCCGCTAACGGTGATGGTCGCTGCCCTGATGACGTTTGGTAACCTATCGGAGAGTTTTGAATTGGTAGCCATGAAAAGCAATGGAATTTCACTGCTCAGAATTTTGAGACCTATCTTTATCTTCATGTCTATTTTGGTAGTTGCCAATTTCTTTTTCCTGAATTATATCATCCCTAAGGCCAATCTCGAATTCAAAGCGATGCTTTTAGATTTAAGGTCTAAAAAGCCCGCTTTCAACATTGAACCAGGGCAGTTTTATCAGCAAATTGATGGAGTAGCCATCAGGGTTGGAGAGAAAGAAGCTGACAACGAAACGGTCAAAGACGTACTCATATACGAATACAAACAAGACGATAGTAAACGTTTAAACGTGATTAGAGCAAAACACGGAAAAATGGTGATGTCGCCCGATAAGCGTTTTCTCAATCTAACCCTATATAAGGGCGTTCGTTACGAAGAAATGACCTCGGCCGAAGACTATCGGAAAACCATGCCTTTCAACCAAATGTTTTTCGAAAAACAAAGCATGGTCATTGATTTATCAAGCCTGGATTTCACCTTTTCCAATCGCGAAAGAATGGCCACTGATTACAGATTGTTGAACGTAAAAAAATTATTGCTAGAGATTGATTCATTCCACATGAGAATGGAAAAGCATAAAGACGACAATGCACAATATTTGAGCAGATTGATGCATTATCGAAACTTGTTTCCATCGCCCGTTCAAAATCAACCCCAAAATGCAATTAACAACTATATTGAGTTGAAAAAACCCAATATTTATCAAAATTTTGACTCATCACAATGGGCGTCGATGAGGTCTTTAGCCGTTTCCACGGCACGAGGAATGAAAGGCACTCTAGAAGGGTATGCTGCAACTCAAAAATATGAATATAAAGATGTTGCACTCTATCAATCAGAATTACACAAGAAATTCTCTTATTCCTTTTTATTGATGATGCTCTTTCTCATCGCAGCACCTTTAGGCGCCATCATTCAAAAAGGGGGAATAGGTCTACCTTTGGTAATTTCCGTATTGCTTTTTGTGCTTTTTTACGCCATCAATATCACTGGTGAAAAAATGGGTAAGGAGTTGGTTTTTCCTGTTTGGTTTGGAATGTGGATGAGCACATTGGTGCTGCTTCCTATTGCCTTTGTTATTACATTTCAAGCTCTTAGAGATAGATCTACTGTGGGTGGCGGATTTTCATTCAAACGTTTATTCGTTAAAAAGACGTCCAAATGAAGATTTTAGTCGTTGGAAATCGATTTCCCTGGCCCCTGCACGATGGCGGAGCCATTGCCTCCTACCGATTGCTCAAGTCTTTGAGTAGTGCCGGACATGAAATCGTCTTTTTTTCCTTCAATACGGATAAACATCATGTATCATCAGAATCTATCCAAAAGGAATTTTCTTTTTGCAGAACCGTTTCCATTTCTTTGAACGCGGATGTTAAACCATTGGATGCGCTAAAAAATCTTTTTAAACCGAATAGCTATTTTATAGAGAGATACATTCAAAAAGAAGCCCAAACACAATTACAACTATTGGCTTCGAAAGAGAAATTTGATCTTGCGATTCTCGAAGGATTTTATTCTTCTGCATTTTTACCCGTATTGAAAGATCAAATACCCCTTATTTATAGAGCACATAATCTTGAATACCAAATTTGGAATCGATTAGCCGAAAATGAATCATCATGGCTCAAGCGAACGTACTTGAAAATCCAAGTGAAACGCCTTAAAAAGGAGGAGATCAACCTACTTAATCATGTCAATGCAACCATTGCCATTTCACCCAATGATGCGTCTATTTTCCAGCAATTAAGTCCCAAACCTGTACATCTCTATCTTCCCGGAGTGGAAATTCAAATCAACGGAAAGTCAAAGTTGCAGCCCCAAAGGTTGTTTCATTTGGGTTCGATGGAATGGGATGCCAACCGGCAGGGTGTAGAATGGTTTTTGAGAAAAGTTTGGCCATTAGTATTGTCTGCACATCCAGATTTGACCTTTCATTTAGCCGGAAAAGGACTCAAAAAGAGCGATTCAAAATACTTTCAACAGGGGGTTATGAATCACGGTGAAGTCAATGATGCCCGAGAATTCATGCTCAATCATGGAATTTGCATTGTACCCATTCTTGCGGGTTCTGGCATAAGAATGAAGCTTTTGGATGCCATGAATTTTGGAATTCCTTGTGTTGCGACAAGCATTGGTGCACAAGGTCTAAAGGTTGAATCGGGCAATCAATTGGAAATTGCAGATAATCCCAAAGACTTTGCAGCAAAAATCATAGGACTCTTGAATGACCGATTGAAAGCCATTCAAATGGGCAAAAATGCCGCCGCTTATATTCAAGAAAATCACAATCCAGTCATCAATTTCGATAAACTGAATCAATTTATAGTATCCGTTAGATTATAATCCATTGAAAATTCTCATACAGTATTTAAAACCGCAAGGTAGGCTCATTTTTTGGGCCCTATTTTTAGCCACCATTTCTCAAGTGTTTTCCATGATGGACCCTTGGGTAGGAAGAAACATCATTGATAAATATTTGAATCAATTTCAAAAGTTTGGTCAGCACGAGTTCATCATGGGTGTTTTGGGCTGGCTGGGAATAGGTGTAAGTGTGGCAATGATCAGCAGAATTGCCAAGAATCTGCAAGATTATTTTGTGAATGTAGCCATCCAAAAGGCTGGAGCCAGAATTTTCACCGATGGTATAAAACATACCTTGGCTTTACCTTATGCTACTTTCGAAGATCACCGAAGTGGTGAAACATTGAACATCCTACAAAAAGTTAGAACAGATTCTGAGAGATTGATCTCATTGGCAATCAATTTGCTTTATACCAGTGTGGTGGGTATTGTCTTTGTTTTTGCAGCATCTTTTTCCGTGCATTGGTTGATTGCTCCCGTATTTTTAAGTGCCATGCTTGTAGTGGGGGTGAGCAGTTCCGTTTTAAGCAAACAAATCAAGTTTATCCAAAAAATCATCATGAAGGAAACCAGCACTCTTGCGGGTACCACTACAGAGAGTTTGAGGAACATTGAACTGGTGAAAAGTTTAGGATTAGTCAATCAAGAAATGCGAAGAATCAGCAGCAATACGCTCAAAATTCTTGGCTTGGAATTGAAAAAGGTGAAAAAAGTGAGAACCTTGGGTTTTGTGCAAGGAACCACAGTGAACCTCATGAGAAATGTGCTATTGTTGTTTTTGAGTTGGATGGTTTTTCAAGCAAAAATTACCCCAGGAATGTACATTCAGTTTTTATTTTACACCTTTTTTATCTTTAATCCTCTTCAAGAACTAGGAACCTTCATTCAGGCATACAGGGAGGCAGATGTTTCGCTGAATCGTTTTGATCAGTTGCTCAAAATGCCCGAAGAAACGGTTCCTGCAAATCCTGCGGTATTGGGTGACATTCAATCCATTGAATTCAAAAATGTCAGTTTCAAACATCAGTCAGCAAAACAAAATGCACTTGATAACATTGATTTTAAGTTAGGCAAGGGTGAAACGATTGCCTTTGTTGGGCCATCAGGAAGCGGCAAAAGTACTATGGTTAAGTTGTTGGTAGGATTGTATTTGCCTACCGATGGTGACGTGGTTTTTAACGGAAATTCCGTAACTGACATAGATAGAAATGAGATTAGAGCTCAATTGGGATTGGTTTCTCAAGAGAGTCAACTTTTCTCTGGGACTATTAAAGAGAACCTTCAGTTTGTATCTCCCGAGGCATCGGAACAAGACATTCTTAATGCATTAAACGCTGCTGCAACCCAGAATCTATTGCAAAGGGCAGAAAACGGTTTGGATACTCAAATAGGAGAGGGCGGAATTAAAGTTTCGGGTGGCGAAAAGCAGAGGTTATCTATAGCCCGTGCTTTGTTGAGAAATCCGAAATTATTGATTTTTGACGAAGCAACCAGTGCGTTAGATTCAATCACCGAAAGTGAAATAACCGAAACCTTAAGAGACATATCCTCTCAAAAAGATAGAATCAACGTAATGATTGCACATAGACTGAGTACCATTATGCATGCAGACCGTATTTATGTCCTCGAAAAAGGAAAAATAATAGAAGTGGGAACTCATTCAGAGCTTTTAGAGTTGAAGGGACTTTATTACGCCATGTGGCGACAGCAGACTTAAATCAAGACCATTTTGTAGTGCTCAATTTCTGCTTCAACGAATAAATCTCCAGACCTTGTAAATCCAAATTGAGCATAAAACGACTCAGCGTGAGTTTGAGCGTGCAAATAAATCACGGGTTTTGTAAGATTCATTTCAGCAATTTTTTCTAAACAAGATTTCACCAATTCTGCTCCAATGCGGTTGCCTCTGTATTCCTTAAGAACTGCGAATCGCTCGAGTTTTATACCGTATTCTGTTTCTCTGAATCTGCATGTTCCGGCAGGGATTCCTTTGTATTTTGCCAAAAAGTGTTGACTGCTTTCTTCGAATTGGTCGTATTCCTCTTTAGGGTCAACTGACTGTTCAATTACAAAAACTTTGCGTCGAATCTCAAAGATATCGGTCATTTGTTGGGCTGAGCGGGCTGGAAAAATTTCAATCATCAGAAAAATGGTTATTTTTGTTCCAAATTTAACCCATAATTAAGAAATACGAATGTCGAACACCAACATCGAACAACTGTTAGGAAAAGATGCAGAGTATCTTTTGAATCACAAATGCAACACCATCAGCAAAGAGAGCATTCATGTTCCTGGTGCTGATTTCGTAGATCGCATTTTTGCTCAAACTAATCGTTCAACCCAAGTATTGCGTTCATTGCAATCTCTATACGGTCATGGACGTTTGGCTAATACGGGTTATTTGAGCATTCTTCCAGTTGATCAGGGGATTGAACACAGTGCAGGTGCGTCATTTGCACCAAATCCTATATATTTTGATCCAGAAAATATCATCAAACTTGCCATTGAGGGCGGTTGCAATGCAGTAGCTTCAACCTACGGTGTTTTGGCTATGAACTCAAGAAAATATGCACATAAGATTCCGTTCATTGTAAAAATTAACCACAATGAATTCTTGTCTTATCCAAATAAATTTGATCAATTCATGTTTGGTTCTGTTCGCGATGCTTGGAACTTAGGTGCTGCAGCTGTTGGAGCAACCATCTACTTCGGAAGTCCTGAAAGTTCTAGACAAATCATGGAAGTGGCAGCGGCATTCGAAGAAGCACATTCTTTAGGAATGGCAACCATTTTGTGGTGCTACACTCGTAACAACGGATTTAAAGTTGACGGCGTTGATTATCACACGTCTTCTGATTTAACCGGTCAAGCAAATCATTTGGGTGTAACCATTCAAGCTGATATCATCAAGCAAAAACTACCAACCAACAACGGTGGATACAATGCAACCAAGCATGGTAAAACCCACCCAAAGGTATATTCTGAACTTACAACTGATCACCCAATTGATCTTACTCGCTACCAAGTAGCTAATTGTTATATGGGTCGTGCTGGTTTAATCAATTCAGGTGGAGAAGCAAAAGGCCAAGGAGATATCGAAGAAGCAGTATTCACCGCAGTAGTGAACAAACGTGCTGCCGGTTCTGGATTGATCTTAGGTAGAAAAGCGTTCCAAAAGCCATTGACCGAAGGTATTCAATTGCTGAACTCTGTTCAAGATGTTTATCTTGACTCATCAGTAACTATAGCATAATTTTGAAAGATATGTCTTCTGCAGGATTTGAAGAGTTCGATGAACTCGATTCAAACGACTCAAAGTGGTATCAGCGAACTCTAACGGGGATTCTTACCAAAACTAAAGATAAGAAACCTACCCCTGACGGTTTGTGGGAGAAATGTAAACGTTGCAAAACAGTTCATACTGCCAAAGATTGGATTGATCACAAATACGTTTGTCCTTCATGCAACTATCACGAAAGAATTGGTTCACACGAGTATTTCGAAATCTTGTTTGACAACAACGAATTTACCGAGCTCAACGAGAACCTAAGCAGTGGTGACCCTCTTAATTTCGTTGATTCAGCACCCTACTCCGATAGAATTGTAGTGGCTCAGAAGAAAACAGGATTGAAGGACGCCGTAAGAACAGCCACCGGAAAAATGAATGGACATCCTTTCACCGTTGCATGTATGGATTTCAACTTTATTGGCGGTTCTATGGGTTCTGTAGTGGGTGAAAAGATTGCTCGTGCAATTGATTACTCGATCGCCAACAAAACGCCTTTTTTGATGATATCAAAATCGGGTGGTGCCCGTATGATGGAAGCTGCTTTTTCTTTGATGCAAATGGCAAAAACCAGTGCTAAATTAGCGCTTTTGAATAAAGCCGGTATCCCTTACATTTCGTTGATGACCAATCCTACAACTGGAGGAGTAACCGCTTCATACGCCATGCTGGGCGACTTTAATATTGCAGAACCTGAAGCGTTGATTGGATTTGCAGGGCCTCGCGTCATTCGTGAAACCATAGGCAAGGATCTTCCCAAGGGCTTTCAGAGTTCAGAATTTTTGGTTGAACACGGATTTCTCGACTTCATTGTTGGGAGAAACGAATTGAAAGAAAAATTAACGAGTCTTTTAAGTATCATTTGGAATAAATAAACACAATTAATATGAATTTTCCTGAAAATTTAAAGTACACCAAAGACCACGAGTGGATCTTGGTTGAAGGTGATCAAGCTACCATTGGTATCACTGAGTTTGCGCAAGGCGAGTTGGGCGATATCGTTTTTGTTGATATTGCCACTCAAGGTGAGACTTTAGGTGCAGAAGAAGTTTTCGGTTCAGTAGAAGCCGTAAAAACCGTGAGCGAACTATACATGCCCGTTGCTGGTGAAGTATTAGAAGTGAATTCTTCTCTTGACGGCACTCCTGAATCAATTAACGCTGACCCATACGGTGACGGTTGGATGATCAAGGTGAAAATGTCAAATGCTGCTGATGCAGACGCTTTATTGACCGCTGATCAGTACAAAGCCCTTATTGGTGCTTAATTTTAAAAACACAATTTTTAAATGGGTCCCCGCAATTTTGTGGGGACTTTTTATTTCTTGGGCAACCTTAAAGCCCACGAGCCATTCAACTTTGAGTATCCCCATCTGGGCCGCCTCCCTTCATTTAGATAAATGGGTGCATTTTGGATTTTGGTTCATTTGGACATTCATCTTCCTTAAGGGAGTTAAACCTACAGGGATTTTTGCATTGGTTTCGCTTGTTTTTTTCTCTGCATACGGCGGATTCATTGAATTGCTTCAAGGCTCAATGAATTTAGGTAGAACTTGTGATATTTGGGACTGGGTAGCCGATACGTTGGGTGTGATCGCGGTTCCTATATATAATAAATTGTTGGGGTCACAAAAAAGGCCCGCCAAAGCGAGCCTTTTTTAAGATTGATGTTCTATCTTAAAAAGATGTAAGAATCTTATTTGAACATGGTAGCTTGGTAACCACGGCTAGCGTCGCCTTTCAAAGACAAACTAACAGTAATTGATCCTTGAGCACCAGCTTTGGTTTTCAACTGCTTAGCCATAGCTTCAGACATGAAAACACAAGTAGTCCATTCTGGATCTTCTTTAATGCTAACTTTCAATTTTTGAGAACCAACCGGAGGATTGCAAGGGGCTGTCTGTGCACCTTTTGCGCCTGGAGCAGCATGTGGAGCTGCATGAGGAGCACCAGCAGGAGCACCTACTGCCTGTTGGCCAGGACCGCTTACAGCTTCGAAAGTTACAGTAATTCCTGTAACCATCACTTGACGGTTGTTGTAGTTTTTTTGATTTTGAGCGAACTGCATACCAGCAACTTGCTCACCTTGTGCCATAACTGCGCCAATCATTAAGATTCCAGCAGCTAAAAAAGAAGTGATTTTTTTCATATTTCAGAGTTTGTAATGCAATCTAAATTAATTATTTGTCTAATCGTTCAATTTGTGTTCGATATTATATAATGTTATATGTAAATAGTGTAAAAAAAACAAAAACGCCCCAATAATTTGAGGCGTTTTAGGGAGGTCGGAACCGGATTCGAACCGGTGTAAAGGGTTTTGCAGACCCGTGCCTAGCCGCTCGGCCATCCGACCTTATTTTTAAGGACTGCAAAAATAACCCAATTCAAGCAATCCCACAACTAGAACCGATAAAATTATTTTAATAGACGATAATTGGAACTTTAATTAGCGTTCAGAAATGATTTTACCGTCTGCCATTGTGATTACTCGGTCAGTGCGTTTGGCAAAATCATCATCGTGGGTGACAATGAGCATAGACATTCCTAGGCTAGCTGTTAAGTCTTTGAAAATTCCAAAAACCAAATCCGCATTTTTAGAATCTAAATTTCCCGTGGGTTCGTCACCCATAATGATATCTGGGTCATTGATTAGTGCTCGGGCGATGGCGACGCGCTGTTTTTGTCCGCCAGAGATTTGAGTGGCACGTTTCTTGGCCTGCTCTGCAATATCTAACATCTTGAGTTTCTCATAGGCAATGTGTTCAACCTCTGCGCGAGACTTTAACCCGAGTTTTAAAGCAGGCATCATGACGTTTTCCAACACTGAAAACTCAGGCAACAAATAGTGAAATTGAAACACAAAGCCAATATGCTCATTGCGAACCTTGGCCAGTTCATTGGGTGATTTGCCCGTAAGTAATTCTCCTTTGAGCCAAATTTCACCTTCGTAATTCGTGTCCATGGTGCTTAATAAGTACAATAAGGTACTTTTTCCGCACCCACTTTTTCCTTGAATAGATACAAATTCTCCTTTGTTCATAGAGAAATTTACCCCATTCAAGACCTGAACTTTTACCGGGTCGTAAAAGTACTTATTGATATTCCTGACTTCCAGAATGACACTCATGTTATTGTCCTCTAATGATTTCTACAGGGTCAATTTTACTGGCTTTACGAGCAGGAAGATATCCCGCAAAAAAAGTAGTGACAAGCGCAAACAGACTTCCGCCTATATAAAATGCAAGTTCAAAATTCACAGGGAACGTCTTAACCGTGGGTAAGGCCTCCGTTTCAAAAGGCGCTTTGCTGATCAATACGCTGACACCGTAACCCATTAAAAGTCCTACAGCACCGCCAATAATGCCAATCAATAATGCTTGATAAATGAATATGCGTTTCACATCTCCGCCTGAAAATCCCATAGCCTTTAATATAGCAATGTCGTTCATTTTTTCATAAATCAACATGTTCAGAATATTGTATATCCCAAATCCAGCAACAATTAAAAGCGTAATAGAAACAGCATAACTTATGAGGTTTCTGATGCTAGTTCCGGTTTCGAATTGGGCATTAGCGGTATTGATGTCAACGGCATGTACACCAAATGATTCCGAAATCTCATCAGTCATGGGAATTGCATTTTCAATGTCTTTGAGTTTGATATACAGATCAGTAGCATAGGATGGGCCCTCATTGGCCGCCATTTGAGCGGTTTTAATATTGGCGTAACTTTGAATATTGTCTACATCAGCAAGTCCACTTTGGAAAAAAGCCACAATCTTCAATCTCATCGATTCACCGTTCGGCGTAATCAACGGTACATAATCTCCCACTTTCAGACGTAGTTTTTTTGCCACCCCAGCACCTAAGATGATCCCGGTTTTACTGTTATTGAGATCTTCAGGTTTACCGCCGATCACATATTGATTGAAATTAAACAATTTCTCTTGTTCAATGGCGTCTATTCCCATTAAGTTTCCATTCAGAAGCACACTTCCCGATTGGTAAAACACCCTTGCCGATACCAGAGGAGTAATACCCTTAACTCGCGGGTCTTTTTGAAGGGCGAGTCTGATGCCCTGGTTGTTTCTAATGCTTGCTTGTGACCTCCGAGGTTTTACATTTTCAATAACGTGCACAAAGCCAGAATCTTTGAAAGGATCAGCCAGTTCAATGGGTTGTACCTTGCTCGCCTCAACTTCATTGTAAATTCTAATGTGAGGAGTTCTGTTGAGGATTAAACCGTCTAACAAGCCATTTAAACCGGTCATGAAGCTCATCAAAATAATGTAGGTGCCAATTCCAAAGGTCACCCCAAGTGCAGCAATAATTGATTGCTTTTTGCGCTCAACTAAATGGGTACGAGCTATTTTTACCAAGACCGAATTGTTCATGGTTTATTTCTTCTTTTTCAGTGGAAGCAAAACCGTTTCGCCATCCTTTAAACCATCCAATACTTCCACGAAAAGATCGCTTTTTAATCCGGGTTTAATGGTCTTTAGTCCATCTGATGTTTCCACTTGATTGTTCTCTTTTAGAAATTTTTGAGGAATCACCAATGCGTTGTTTTTTGTTTCAATGACAATATTTGCCTCGGCGGTAAGTCCTGGAATTAAGTTGGGGATATCCTCGGTGAAAACAGCTTCGGCTTTGAAAGATTGGGTTTTAGCATCAATTGCGGGAGTAATATTTGAGATTTTAGCTTTGAAACTCTTGGAAAAAGCATCCATCTTAACCCAAACCTCTTGTCCGCGTTGAATTTTTTCTAAATCTACTTCGTCAATTTCTAATTCAATGAAAAAGGATTGTCCTGATCCAACAACAGCAGCAACCTGTTGAGGGCCAACCAAATCACCTTTGTTAAGCGGCAAGGAAAATACCTGTCCTTCAATCTCACTGCTAATTGTAAAGAACTTCAGGTTTTCATTGGCGTTATTTTGATTCAATTCAGCTATTTTCTGGCTGTATTGTTTTTGTTTTTGGAGCTGTAATCTTTTAGATGTTAAAATGGTTAGTTGACTTTTTGAGGCATCGAATTTTAACTTTCTCAATTCCAACTGGTTTTTACTGCCAATTCCCTCAGAAAACAACTTGCTTTGTCTAGCGAAATCTATCGAATCTTGTTCAACTGTTTTTCTTGCGAGCAAAATTTGATTTCTCAATTGCAACAAGTCGTATTCTGGAAGTTCGGCTTGTTTTTTTTGCATTTCGGCAAGTTCAATGTTGTTAAGCTGAATATTGGTACTGATTCTTCCAATTTCTTGACCCACTTTAACGGTTTCGCCCTCTTTTACCGTATACCCCAAAAATCTGCCTGTTGACAAGGGTCTAACATCGTATTGGTTAAGTGCTTTAACCTTGCCACTGGCATATACGGAGTGTACAATGTTCTTTCTTTTTGCTTGCGTCGATTCGTATTTTTCGCCGCACGAAATTAAAAATGTAGCAAAAATAGCCAATAGAAGGGGGTAGGTGTGGGGCTTCATTATACAAAGGTCATTAAAATGTTCAAAATTTCATTTTCTTTCCACCGATGAATGTACGCTTCACGCTAATTCTTTTCAAATCATCTACGGAGCATTCTAAAATATCTTTGTCGAGAATCATAAAATCAGCCACTTTATTGGCTTCAATACTTCCTTTCCAAGTATCTTCTCTGTTAGCATAGGCTGCCCAAAGTGTCATCCCTAGCAAAGTTTCTTTTCGACCTAAAGCTTGTTTCGGTAAAAAGGGAACTGTTAAATTTCCAGCAATATCCATCCGCTGCGTAGCAGAATAAAAAGATGCAAAAGGGTTGATGGCTTCAACCGGGAAATCCGTTCCAATTGCTACAACTCCAGCACTTTTTAGTAAATCTTTATATGCATAAGCACCCGATTGAGGGTTGTAAAATTGAGTATAACCAATTCTCTGAGTTGAATCAATGCAAAGTCTTGACATTGCCCATGGCGCGTCTGAAGTAGCATGTGTGGGCTGAATACTCGGAATTATTCCCCAATTAGAAAGCTGTTTTTGATCACGGGGATCAACAATTTGTGCATGTTCTATCCTCCAACGAGCGTCAAATCCTTCCGGGATGGTTTGCTTGAAATTGTTAATAACTAACTTGTTGGCCGAGTCACCAATGGCATGAACACAGACTTGAAAGTTCTTATTTAACAAATATTGAGTGTAATAACTGAATTGACCGTAACTCATTAGTTGAAGTCCGTGATATCCATTTCTATCACAGTAATCCGTTTTCAGTAAGGCACCTTTAGAGCCTAATGCACCGTCTAAATAAATTTTCATACTTTCGCAATGCATGAGGTAATTATTGGGGATTTCATTGGTCCCCACTTTGATTAAATTCTCATCTTTACCAGAAAGCATGGCACAAAACCGCATGTGAATTTTCTGATCTTTTTGCAATTTTTGCAAATAATTCATTTCATCCAATTCTAAACCAGCTTCATCTAAAGTAGTCAGACCATATTTATAGATGGTTTTTGCCTGTTTTACAACGGCTTTAGTCAGTTCTTTTTCATCCATTGGAGGAATGAATTTCCTTACCCAATCAGAGGCATTATCTACAAATATTCCTGTTGGTTTTCCGCTGGCATCTTTCATGATCTCACCGCCAGCGATGATTGTGTCCCAATTCAAATTCAACGTTTTTAGTGCTATATCATTGACCCAGATGGCATGTCCATCAACTCTTGATAAACAGACGGGTTTTTTTGATGCTCCTTTAAGGTCAACTGCCGTAGGAAATGTTTTTTCGCTCCAGTCATTTTGATCCCAACCACGTCCAACAATCCATGCGCGTTTGGTTTTGAATTTCTTTACTTTTTTATAAACCTCAGATTTGCTTTTTGTGCCAAAAACATTGACTTCTTTGGTGCCCCTGCAATAAGCCAAAAAATGACAGTGCGCATCTATGAAACCAGGATACAGATATCCAGTGTGTTTATTGATTTTTGCTGTTGGATATTTTAATTGAGCGTCATTCAATGAACCCGTAAAACGAATCCATCCATTCTCTTCAACAAAGCACTCCACTGTTGACATAGCTGTATCACAAACGTAAATCTTTGTTGCTGTGTGAATTGTAGCTTGCGCGTTCAAATAATTTGAGGTCAATACACAAAAAATCAATAAAAATTGAACGAATTTTTGGGGGACAAACGTTTTTAGATTGTTATACCTTTGTTTAATCATCTATTCAAATTTAAACATTCTATGAAGTTAGCCAATCGAAAAATTCTTGTATGGTCTGTGGTAGCAGTAATTTTAGTGTCAGTTGCAGTAGTGTTTTTTATGGCAACAGAATCAAATTCAGGTGTTGTAGAAGAGGAAGCCAAATATAAATTAACGGTTTCTGATTGGGTAAAAGAAGGCTTGGAAACATCAGATAGTAGTTTCAATCAGAAATACGTTGGACAAATTGTTGAGATTAGCGGTAAAGTGGCTTCGGTGAAAGCATTAGAGGCACAGAATAGCACTAACGTAAAATTGGAAAGCGGGCAAGAAGAAGTCATTGTTGGGGCGCTTTTCAATAAAACATCACAAGAGATTCAAGAATTAGCTCCCGGCCAAGATGTTACGGTAGTTTGCGAATGCAACGGAGTTTCTAAACCGGAAGAAGATGATCTTATCAGTGAAGTATTATTCACTCTAAAACATTGTCAATTAAAAAAATAAATCATAAATATGAAAAAGTACATTGCAGTTTTCTTGATGGCTACTCTCTTTACAGTGGGTACATTATTCTCTCAAGCCATCGTTTACAAAACATCTACTGGAAATATCACTTTTGTTAGTGAAACAGAATTTGAGAAA
The DNA here is from genome assembly GCA_964408945.1 of uncultured Rhizobium sp. Lineage (GTDB taxonomy): Bacteria > Bacteroidota > Bacteroidia > NS11-12g > UBA955 > VMCP01. The sequence goes on from CAYPBJ010000010.1 coordinate 24,043, forward strand.
TTTTCTGCCGTTAACAACCAAGTTACCGCAGCAATATCTTCACAAGGGAAGGTACAATTCAAAGCGCCGGTAAATTCTTTTGATTTTGAAAAGAAGTTAATGCAAACCCATTTCCAAGAGAATTATATGGAGTCTGCTACCTTTCCCAATGGTGTTTTTAAAGGGCAAATTGAAGATTTGAAGTCATTCAACTTAGGTAAAAGTGGCACATATTCGGTCACTGTAAAAGGCACACTAGAAATTCACGGTGTAACCAAAGAAGTTGTAATTCCAGGGAAAATTGTAGTTGACGGCGACCAAGTAACGTTGAAATCTAACTTTTCCATCTCTTGTGCTGAATACGGCGTAAAAATTCCGAAAAACAACGTAAATCAAATTTCTGATAGTATTAAGATTTCCGTTAATTGTTCTTTATCTAAATAATTGCACAAATGAAAACGGTCTTTTTTGGTGCAGTCATTGCTGCGTCAGGTTTGTTTGTGGGCTCATGTCAGCATGAAGTTCTACCCAATGTTAATGCATCTGATATTTGTTTTGAGCGCGACGTATTGCCCATTTTTGTATCCAATTGTGCCATGAATGGTTGCCACGACGCAGGTACAGCGGCAGAAGATTATATCCTGACAAATTACGCCACCATTTTGTCAGAAGGCATTCGACCAGGAAGACCTGAAAATTCGAAAATTTGGGAGGAAATTGAAGAAAATGAAATGCCCCCAAATCATCCATTGACCGCCGAGCAAAAATCCATCATTAAAACATGGATCGCTGCAGGGGCTCCCAATGGAGTGAATTGCAGCAGCAATTGTGATTCTTCTTTATTCACCTATTCAGAGGCTGTGTCGCCCATCATTACTAAAAACTGTGTAGGATGCCATCAATATCCTAGTGCTAGTGGTAGTGTTGATTTGAGTTCATATCAAGGGGTTCGAGACATCGCAAAATCAGGAGCTTTTGTTCATAGTGTGCAAGGCACCAACGGGTATAAAAAAATGCCACCTTCGGGTGCAGGATTGTCTGAATGTGAAATTAATCAAATTAAAAAATGGGTAGCAAACGGGGCTCAACAAAATTAATTTCGGCAAGCCTAATTGCTCTAGTTACAGTTTTAGGTTCATGCTATTACGATAAGTCTGAGAGTCTTTACGGCGTAACAAAATGCGATACAACCAATGTGGGTTATTCAAATGTGATTTCACCAATCATTCAACGTGATTGTGCAGGTTGCCATTCGGGGTCAGGAGCTTCAGCTGGAATTCAATTGTACGATTACACCTCCGTTAAAACATACATGAGCTCAAATAAAATGCGTTTGGTGGGTTCTGTAAAATGGGATGGTACTGCATCAAATATGCCCAAGGGTGGTAATAAATGGAGCAATTGCAACATCAACTCAATGGAGGCTTGGGTCAATCAAGGCATGAAACCATGACGGCAATTTCACTATGGAAATTAATTGCCCTAAAACTGGCATTAATTACAAGCATATTTCAACCTAATTCGGCTAAATCTCAAGAAATTGCAGAAAAACCAAAGAAGGAAAAACCCAACTATAACGTTCCTCTGACAGAAGCTCCAAGCAATTCAAAATCGCTCAGGCTCATCACAGGACATACATCCTCTACACTACCCAAAGGAACCTTCGAGTTTGTTATTCAACACCGATTTGGAGAATTGAATGAAGGTGCTGAGAATCTATTCGGATTGGATAATTTCAATTCTGTGCGTTTGGGATTTGATTGGGCTCTTGGAAACAGAATCACCATTGGCGCAGGTCGGAGTTCCAGAGGAAAGATGTTTAACTCCTATTTTAAATGGAGAATGATTGGAAGTCCCAGAACCAAATTCAATTTAACTTACCTCGCTAATACCGATATTGATGGTAGGAAAACAAGCGACTGGGGCGTATCGCCTTTCTTTTTCTCCCACAGATTGGCCTATACGCATCAATTGATTTTTTCCCAACAATTTGGAGAGAAATTAGTCATTGGCATTGCGCCAACGCTGGTGCATTTTAATTTGGTTGACCTAAACAATCAGTCAAATGATATTCCATATGTAAATGCTTATGTAAGACGAACTTTATCCCCAAAGATGGCTTTGACTTTCGAAGGATCTACACTTATTAATGGAATAGTGAATACCCCCGAAAAAAACAATCCCACCCTAGGATTTGGGTTTGAATATTTCACCCCTAAACATACTTTTCAAATCAATTTAACCAATTCAAGGTCACTTTATGAGTCCGGATTTTTAACCCAAAATCCAACTTCTACGTCCATGAACCAATTTTGTTTGGGTTTTAATTTAATCAGGAGATGGTAAGGAATTATAACATATTGTTTGCTTTAATAAGCATTTTAAGTTTGCCATCTTTACAAGCTCAAGACGATGATTTTGATCTGTTAGGTGAAGAAAAGCCAATTGTGACAAAAGTGAATTACGCTTTTAAAACAACCAAAGTAATCAATCTTCAAAGCACAGAGGTAACTGATAAAGGGGTGCTCGATTTTAAAATGATGCACCGATTTGGACCTACCAATGCTGGTGCTTACGAAGCTTTCGGTTTGGATCAATCTACTGTTCGATTTGGTTTTGAGTATGGAATCACTCACTCAACCATGATTTCAGCGGGTAGATCAAATGTCAATGGGTTAAAAAACCTCGATCTTTTTCTAAAACAAAGAATTCTTCATCAGAATTCAACCAATACCATTCCCGTGAGCGTGCTCGCTGTGGTAGGTACCCAATATCTCACAGGTAGTAATTTCAATGTTCTTACCAATCAACAACGAAGCTCTTACTTTGCCCAATTGATCATTGCACGCAAATTCGATGAAGACTTTACGTTAGAATTGGTTCCAACGTGGTTGTACAACGCTAAAAATCCACCCACAATGCCAACTTTAGAAACACCAGCAGTTTCTCAATTAGCTTTGGGTGTAGGTTTGCGTCACAAAATCAGTCCTCGAAGCAGCATCAATTTAGAATATATTCCCATTCTCACTAATAAAGGAACAGTTACCAATTGCTTTTCAATAGGAATGGATGTTGAAACCGGCGGACACGTTTTTCAATTTCATTTGACAAACAGTCCCGGCTTGAACGAAACCCAGTTCATTTCGAATACCACAGACCCTTGGAAATCAGGCGGAATAAGACTCGGATTTAACCTTTCGAGGGTGTTTACCGTGGTAAAACCCAAGGGATTTAAAAAGTAATCAATTGTGTTCGGGGGAATTTATATTGCCAAGGATTTCCCCGGAAAATTTTGCCTCTAACCCTAGCTGTGGTTGGCTTTGAGCTTTTTATATGGATGCGTATTACACTTTCAATGCTTGAATTGGGAATGTCTTCCAGTTTGAGCACATGAACAAATGGGTTGGTTTTTTCAGTGTTTGGAATTGCAGTAAATCTGTAGTCAATTTGATTCAATGCTTTGTTGAAACCCGGCTCAAAAAGTGCAGTTGTGAATTCTAGTGGTTCGGTAGTTGAAGGTATAATTTCAAAATAAACCCAATCATTTCGAGATAGATCGGGGTTCAATTTCTTAAGCTCTAAAAACACGTTGGAATCGTTGGGAATATGCCAAGTGAGGTTTTTTGTTTCTTTCGGGGGATGTTTTATCGCGAAAGCATCTATGCGCCCTCCAATAGTGAACCATGTGGAAGACTTCTTTCCAATGGTATACCACCATTTAGAATACTGACTAAAAAGAAGAACTCTCTCAAACTTTGATTCCAGCCACGGAAGCATCCAATCAGGAGTGCCCGAATTACTTACAAATAGAAAGGTGTCTGTTGATTCACCGAGTGAATCTAGATGTTGAAATTGAAGCCCAAACTTTTGAAATTGATATTGCAAAACATCTTCAGGCCCATCGGCTTTTATGGGCAGTAGATTTAAAGTTGGGTCTTGGGCAATTTTTGCCACAGTAGATGCATATTTATTGGATGTTCTAATGAATTGAAATTGAACTTCGTGAATCAAACTCACAAGTAAGACCGCCATGAGCAAAAATCTTCCGACAGCTGGAACTTTAGAGAATGTAAATGTCCCCAGAAAAAATAAAAAAAATGGAAAGGCAAAATAAACTACGTGATTTTGCAGAACAGGCTTGAAAATCACTGAATAAGTCCAACCAATCGCCAAAACGGAAATCCAGGTAGAAATGGCGATAATTGCTGTTTTGCCGACTTTGGCCTCTTGATAAAGACTCCAAGAAGTTGCTAAAATCACAATCAACAAAACAAGGTTGGATTGATTAAAAGTGAAATAAAGATGATCAACAAACCAATCAATTTTGGGTTTCCCCAACCAGCTGAGCCCGCCTTCGTGGATTTGATGAGTAAAAACGGTCCATTGGGGAGCAGCTATGAGGAATGCAATGAAAAGAATTTTAAAATTTCGGATGTTAATTTTATTGCTGATAAACAGATAGATAATTGATGTTAAAAAACTGAAATAATGGGTGTAAAGCGTCAAACTGAGTAAAAATCCGACGAAAATCTGGTTTGAGTGACGTCGAAAATTTAAAAACAACAAAAGTGCTGTCAATCCCAATTCGTATGGCCTCACCCAAACCGACATGCTCACGGGGAAATACAAGAGAGCCATCAAAATTGCAGAGAATTCAGCTGCTTTTTTATCTGACTCCATCAAGCAAAAGCGGTAAAACAGCCCGAGGTTCATCAATGAAAATAGGCCCCAAATCAGCTTGTAGGTCCATTCGTTGAAATGCAGAACTTTGAAAAGTATCCAAATAATAGTTTGAACCCCAGCAGGGTGACCGTCAATGGCAACCCCCTGAGTAATGTGTGCCCAAAATGAAGATTGAGTTTTTTCGGCCCTGAACAAAGCACCTAACTCATCAGAATCCATGGGTACAGCTGATAAATCGTAGAACCTTACTGCAGCGGCAATGAAAATCAGCAAGATAAAAAACCAGTGTTTTTTCAGGAGATTCACTTAGGTTTTCTGCTTAGATTTTTGAGCGGAAGGAAAAAGGATGTTGTTGAGAATTAACCTAAATCCTGGACTGTTAGGGTGTAGGTTAAGGTCGGTTGGTGGTTCACCTACGTGATGTTGGTAATCTTCGGGGTCGTGCCCACCAAAAAAGGTCCATGTACCCTTACCCATTTCACCGTGAATGTATCTTGCTTCATTCAGTAAGGCGTTTTCGCCCATAACCAACACATCACTTTTGATTAAATCTCTTTTGAAAGCCGTAGTTTGCCCCATAAATCCACGTACTGTTTTGGTGTGATTTTGACATAAAATACTGGGAATTAAGTCCCACTTTGCTGAATAATCAAAAAGGGTAAATAAATCAGTTTCTTCTGTAACATTACGTGTATTTGGATTCACGTCAATGTTTGAATATTCGTAAATATATGGACTGGTCTCTAGGGTGAAATTTTTAAATGCGAAGCACTGGTCATAATTGAGTTTCTGCTGGGCCTGCGGGTCAGCAGGGTCACCGTCGAACATGCTTTCACAGATGTCTGTATTTTGTGCAGCCAAAGAAATATCATAGGTATCGGTGGCACTGCACATGGCGAATAAAAATCCGCCGCCAAGACAGAAATCTCTGATTTTTAAAGTGACCGCTTTTTTCAATTCTCTGACGGTTTTGTAACCGTGTTTTCGGGCCATGCTTTCGGCTTCTTGAACCTGAGAAATATACCACGGAGCCGTAGAGTAGGAGGCCCAAAATTTGCCGTATTGTCCGGTGAAATCTTCGTGATGCAAGTGAAGCCAGTCGTATTCGGGTAATTTATTTTCTAAAACTTCGTCGTCAAAAATTACAGTGTAAGGAATCTCAGCATAGGTCAGAACCAGAGTAACAGCATCATCCCAGGGTTGTTTAGATTTAGGTGAATAAACAGCAATTTTTGGAGCATTTAGAAGTTTTAGCATATTCATATTCACCTCCGGATTTGAAATGGTGGTTTCAATAGAATTGGCTTCTGATTCAGAGATAACTTCAAAAGTAACGCCTCTGGTTTTACATTCACGCTCGGCGTCAGCGTTGTATTTGGTCATAAAACTTCCTCCGCGGTAGTTTAAAAGCCACAACACTTCTGATTTTTGTTTGTCGAGAATCCAAAAAGCGATACCGTAAGATTTTAGGTGGTTTTTTTGGGATTCATCCATGGGGATGAGGATTCGCGTTGCCTGAAGAGAGGCGAACATCCCCAGAAAAACTAATAAAAAGATTGATTTCCAACCCACCGATGTGTAGTATTTCTGAAGCATGACAACGAAGTTAAGGCAAATTGAATATTTTCGCGGCATGGAATACCGCATTTCTAGAATCATTAAAGAATCTCCCCGTGTTCGTCGATTTTTTCTTGATACAGGTGCGTTTGATTTTGATCCAGGTCAATTTGTGGTATTAACTCATCCAGATTTACCGTTTGGACAAAACCAAAGGAGTTATTCAATCGCTTCCTTGAATTCCAAGCAGGAAGAATTAGAACTGTGCATTGTTTTAAATGAAAAAGGATCAGTAACACCTTGGTTGTTTCAGAAAATTGAGGGTGAAATGCTTGATATTTCTTTGGCTCAAGGGACATTCAATCTCAAAAACGAGGGCAATTCAGGTCCTATTGTTTTTGTTGCAACGGGCACTGGAGTAGCTCCTTTTCGGAGCATGATTGATGCCTCTCTCAAAAATACTGATTCAGAGGTGCACCTTGTTTTTGGCAACCGCATTGCAGAAGATATATTGTACAGAGAACACTGGGAATCCTTGCAGCATGAAAATGCGCGCTTTCATTTTTATCCAGTTTTAAGCAGGGAAGAGGCATTAAATTGTCATTTTGGGTATGTTCATGGTATTTATGAATCTTTGTTAAGAGATCAAATAGATGCTAGAATTTACGTTTGTGGTTGGCAAGATATGTGCAAAGAAGCCCGAGAAAGACTCAAATTGTTGGGTTTCAATCGTAAACAATATGCATTCGAACAATATGATTGAGCTTTAATTTTTGTTTTCTCTGATATTTCACTTAATATTGCATCACAAGAAAAGAGGATTCGATTCTGAAAACTCTACTCTCCAAGAATCTTATTTCATTGAATTTATTGTTCGTTTATAGCAATTTTATATGACAAAATCTCCCGATTTTGCTAAAATGGGTGTAGCAGATTTGCGCACTCTGGCAGGGGCATTGGATATTCCGAATGCCGACAAATTAAAAAAGAATGAGTTGATAGAACTTTTGTCAAAGGCAGCCAACGAATCTTCTAACGAAGCATCTGTTGAAACCTTAAATGAAAATTCCGCTCCTAACAACCCTGAAATTACTGCTCGCGTTGCTGATGCAACAGAAGATAAACGTCCCAAAAGACGCAGAAAAACCGAGTTGGAGGCTCAAGACGAAGTAGCGAAGGCACTTCAAAAGGCCGCAGCGCCTGAGACAGATTCTGTAAATGATTCTGAGTCGAAGGCAGTTTCAGAGAATCCTGAATTGAATGTCCCTCAGAATCAAAATTTGGATAGACGAGAGAGGAATCACAGAGAGCGATTTAAAAAGCGCGACGATAGAGGTGAAAAACCAATAGCCTCTGACAGTTCAGAAACAGCAATACCGGATAAAAACCAAAGGTTTAATAGACCTGAAAAGCAGGTTTCTCCAAAGCTTGAAAATCAACCAAGAACAGAAAATCATCCAAAGCAAGAAACACAGCCTAAGGTTGAATCATCTGAGAGATCTGAAAAGCCGGTTAAGCCTGAACCACCGGCTATGAGTGAAGAAGAAAAGCGCAGAAAAGAGCTTTTCAACGCATTCATGGAAATGGAAGGAGCCGTAATTACGCAGGGTGTATTGGAAACTGTTCCCGATGGTTACGGATTTTTACGTTCTCCAGATTATAATTATCAAGCCTCACCCGATGATGTATACGTTCCAAGTTACATGATCAAACAAAACGGGTTGAAAGTGGGTGATACCATCAAAGGAAGTATTCGTCCCCCGAAAGACAACGAAAAATACTTTTGCTTGGTAAAAATTGAAGCGGTAAATGGTAAAACCCCAGAAGAGGTTCGCGACCGCGTGGCATTTGAACATTTGACGCCTCTTTTCCCTCAAGAAAAGTTGAATTTGTGTGACGATCCTCGCAATTACCCCAATCGCATCATTGATTTAGTTTCACCCATAGGAAAAGGCCAACGCGGACTAATTGTAGCGCAGCCAAAAACGGGTAAAACTTGGATATTAAAAGGAATTGCCAATGCAATTGCTAAAAACCACCCTGAAGTTTATATGATGATACTTCTCATTGATGAACGACCTGAGGAGGTAACAGATATGGCTCGCAGTGTGCGTGCTGAAGTTGTGGCAAGTACATTTGATGAACCTGCCGACAAACACGTGAAGTTGACCAATATGGTTTTAGAGAAGGCCAAAAGATTGGTAGAATGCGGTCATGACGTGGTAATATTGTTAGATTCTATTACTCGTTTAGCAAGGGCTTACAATACAGTTCAACCTGCATCAGGTAAAATTCTTTCTGGTGGTGTGGATGCAAATGCATTGCACAAGCCAAAGAGATTTTTTGGTGCCGCTCGAAACATTGAAAATGGAGGCTCACTAACCATTATAGCTACTGCATTAACTGATACAGGCTCAAAGATGGATGAAGTAATTTTCGAAGAATTCAAAGGGACTGGAAACATGGAATTGCAATTAGACCGCAGATTGGCAAATAAGCGAATCTTCCCGTCTATCGATATCATGGCATCTAGTACCCGAAGAGAAGATTTGCTGATTGACAAAACAGCGCTTCAACGCATGTGGGTGCTTAGAAATCACCTCGCAGATATGAATCCAGAAGAGGCAATGAACACATTTTTGAAGTACATGACCAATACACAAGACAATTTAGAGTTCTTGGTAAGCATGAATGGTTAAAAAAGTGGCTAAAATGTGAATAAACTCCCTCAATTAGCTCGGATTTACTGTCCTAATTTAGCGGACGAATTACACATTCATGGACAAGCCTAAAGTTGCAATAGACTATGCAAAGCTCACTCCCGAGTTGACTGAGCTTTTCAATGAAACGTATCCCAATGGAATTGTGGGACATACCATTCGTTTTCCCAATTCAAAAGGGGAAATAGTGACATCGGTTAGACTTGAAACTGACGATAAGGTGTACTTAGTAAAATTAAGTGCCCGCGCCAAAGAAGTGTTATCTGATGAAGATCTAGACGAAATGATTCGTCCTATTTCGAAAGGTGCAGATGACATTGAGGTTGAGTCAGACGATGAAGAAGATGACGACAATCAAAAAGACAAGCCTGAGCCAGACGAAGATGACGAAGATTAATCACGATTGACAAATGAAACCTGTTGCGATTATATCTGGCGGCAGCCGTGGAATAGGTTTCGCTATAGCGCAACAACTCATTCGTGACGGTTTTTATGTTCATATTATTGGCTCAAATTCCGAAAATTTAAACAACGCATTGGTTCAACTGGGTGTTGAAAATGCCCAAACAAGCTTGTGCGACATGTCTACACCCTCTGAGGTAATTTCTTTGTCACAAAAACTCTCTGAATTGTATCCGCAAGTACAAATTCTAGTTAATAATGTTGGAGTTTTTTTGCCAGGCTCCATGATGGAGGAACCATCTGGGCAATGGGAAAAAGAGTGGGAATTAAATGTAAGTTCAGCCTACCATTTAACAAGAGGTCTGTGGCCAAGTTTAAAAAACACACCAAGGTCTCATGTGTTTAACATGTGCAGCATAGCTAGTATCGTATCTTATTCAGCGGGTGGCACTTATGCAGTCACCAAACATGCCCTGTTGGGCTTCTCTAAATCACTTAGAGAAGAAGGGAGACCACACGGAATTAGAGTGACCAGTTTATTGCCTGGTGCTACTTTAACAGACTCATGGGCAGGGGTTGATCTTCCAAAAGAGAGATTCATGAAGGCCGAGTCAGTGGCTAAAGTAGTATCTGTAGCCTTTCAGATCAACGAGGACACACAAATGGAAGAAGTTTTGTTGAGGCCTATTCAAGGCGATATTTAAACTCTTTTTCAATCCTTTTTGTTATATTTGTAATTATTAAACTAAAATACCTAAGATAGATGAAAAAATTACTTTTGTTTGGATTTGGAGCCATTGGTTTTTTGAGTTTGAACGCTCAAGCACCAATCAACCATAAAATTCATGAGCAAGACAAAAATCAAGGTGTAAGCAACAAGCAAAACATTTATGTTGGGCCAAATGCGAAAAACCAGATGTCTAAGCGCGCTGAAACTTTGCAAGATATTTACAATTTTGCAGAAGCATACGGCGAAAGTATGATGTTGGGTGCTCCTGAATCTTACATTCGTTGGATTTCAGCCGATTCTAATGCATTAACTGTTTACAGTGACGGAAACGGTGGGTCAACAGCTCAACACAATGGAATTCATGTAGTTGGAACTTCATTTGATCCTAAAGATTCTGCATTTATTGATATCGGAAAAACAGTATTAGCACGTTTTAATCCATACACTGTAGATACCATTCGTTGGGTACAATATTATGTTCGTAATGTTGACTCAATTGATTTGGGCAACGGAAATCAAGAAGTTATTGATACTGTATTTGTTCAATATTTTGATTTCTCAGGAATCTCTTTAAGACAATTTAATAGAGGCGGAACAAACTTGAATTCTGCACCTAACGTAGATGGTTATAAGCCTAAGACTCGTTTGAACTCAACGGCTCTTTACACCGATACTATTTTGTTGAATACAGCTTTTGGTGATTCAGTAAACTACCAAGAAGGCCGTTTGTTTGGTCGTACTATGGGAACTGTTCCTCCAGATTTCAAATCTTTATCTACCAACGGTACTCAAGTTCAAGCGAACGTTGTAGCAATGAGCGTTTTCTTTAAACCTATGAAGAAAGCACAGTTGAAAGATACATTCGTAAACTGGACTAACCCTAATTTCAAACGTACTACCAACGGTTTAGGTGTTCGTTTCTTGTATTGGACAGATCACGCTCAAGACATTTTTTCTCCATATAGAATAAATAACACATTCTGGACACCTGGTTTCTTGGTAGATGGTCAAACTTTCAATGGTTGGAAGTCTTATTTGCCTACTACCGCATACAACACCACTTCTATGTTTGATGTTGATTTTAATATCACCGTTGAAAATCTTTCAGCTCGCGAATTGGCAAAAGATCTTTCAGCAGTGAAAGTGTATCCTAATCCTGCAACAGGTAACCAAGTTGCAGCAGTGTTTAATTTGACAAAAACCGCGAACGTGAGCGCAGTTGTAATGGATATCAACGGTAGAACCGTTAAAACATTGCCTTCTGGTTCTTTCCAAAAAGGTTTGAATGAATTGGTGATTTCAACTGACGGATTGAGCAAAGGCATCTACACACTATCAGTGCAAACTGACAACGCGGTAGAAGCAACTAAATTTGTAGTTCAATAAACGAATTATTTAATAGACACTTCAAAAGGGCTTCCCCAACGGGAAGCCCTTTTTTTATACCTTTGTTTATGCAAATAAATTTAGCATCAGCATCAAAGATTGGTTTTTTACTGCTCGTCCATTCGGTTTCTGCCCAAAGCTTTTTTGGACTTCAGAATAGCAATTATGGAGGAATTCATACGGCAGTAACCAATCCATCCCTGATTACAATGATGGATTATCAGCGCAGTGCTAATATTTCTACCATTGGTTTTTCTGCTGAAAATAATTACGTGTCGCTGGAAACTCCATTTTCTGCATGGCAACTCCTGAGAGGAAAAGTTCCTCAACAATACAAAAAAGCAGATGGTTCATCTGGGGAAGGATCCATTGACTGGCAAAGTTCTTGGCTCAAGGAAGATAGGAACGGTGATAATATCAATGCAAATTTGAATTTAGAATACAGAGGCCCATCTTATGCTAACCACTACGGCCGTTTAATTTGGGGGCTGGGCATGAGAACCAAGTATACCGCAAATCTAGACGGTATTACCCCTGAAATGATTGGTTGGGCAAAAAACCTGATCGATTCACAATCAATCAATAACATCAATCAAATTTCTGCTCAGAAATTCAGTGTTTTTGTGAATTCCTATCAAGAATATTCCGGACTTTTGGCCATTAGAATTGTTGATAATGCAAAAGTAAAATTGGGCATTGGCACAAACTTGAAATTGATTTTGGGAAATGGAAATTTCAAACTTCAGAATTCGGGCGTTTTATTGAATGTCAAAGGAATTGATAGTATTGGTATTAGCGGCGGACAAATGCAAGTGTCTTATACTGAGAACAATCTGTTTCAACAACTTTCAGGTGGGGTATTGGCTGGTAGTTTACCAAGATTCAGAGATATTTCAGGAGTGGGATATGGTTTTGATTTAGGTTTTACTCTTTTATTGGGAGATAATATGACCAAAACTAAGAAGGATCGTTCTAAAGTGAAAGATTACCGAATGAAAATTGCTGCTGCTCTCTTAGATTTAGGAAGAATTGGATATTCTAATAAAAATCAAGGGTTTATCATTGACGGAAGTAAAAATTTCAGCATCCCCATTCAAACTCCTGAATTCATTTTAGCAGCGTCTAAAGGGGTGAATTCTGTGGTAGACTATACCAAGGAAAAAGCGATTCAAGATGGTGCTTATATCAATCAGCCTGAAGAGGTGAAAATAATCTTGCCAACTACCCTTCAATTGCAGTTTGATTATCAGGTAGTTTCAATGTTCAATGTGGCGGCTCAACTTACTCAGGCCATAGATTTAAATAACCCGTACCAAATTCAATCAAACAGTTCACTTGTGGTTGTTCCTCGTTTTGAGCACGCTTGGTTTGAGCTCTCTGCGCCAATCTCTTTGTATAATAATTATAGAAGTTTTGGTTTCGGGGGATTTTTGAGACTGGGACCTGTGTTCTTGGGAACAGACAACATCATAAAATCTATCAACCCTTCAAAGTTGCAGGGCGTGAATTTCTATTTTGGAATCAGTACCTTATTGAGGTAAACGCTTATTCAAATCGGGTAATTTGTGCCCCCAATGGATTCAAACGTTCTTCGATTTTCTCGTAACCGCGGTCAATTTGTTCAATGTTTTTGATGGTACTCTTGCCCTTGGCACTCATTGCGGCAATGAGCAATGCAACACCTGCTCTAATGTCAGGTGATGACATCGTAATTCCCTTCAATTGGGTTCTTCTGTCAAGTCCAATAACAGTTGCACGGTGCGGGTCACACAAAATGATTTGTGCTCCCATATCAATGAGATTGTCTACGAAGAACAATCGGCTTTCGAACATTTTTTGATGTATCAAAACGGTTCCACGAGCTTGAGTTGCAGTAACTAAGGCAATGGAAATGAGATCAGGTGTAAATCCGGGCCAAATTTGATCGCTAATGGTTAAAATGGATCCATCTATGAACGAATCAATTTCGTAGTGGTCGTTTTTAGGGATATAAATATCGTCGCCCTGAATTTCTAATTGAATTCCCAACCTTTGAAAGGTTCTAGGAATGATTCCCAATTGGTCAACACGGCAATTTTTCAGGCGAATATCGCTTTGAGTAATTGCAGCCATTCCAATGAAGCTTCCAATTTCAATCATATCGGGCAAACACCTATGGGTGCAACCCTTCATGCTATTCACACCTTGAATGGTTAGTTTGTTAGATCCTATACCCTCAATTTTCGCGCCCATGCTGTTGAGCATGTTGCACAATTGTTGAAGATAAGGTTCACAAGCAGCATTGTAAATTGTTGTGGTTCCGTTAGCTAGAACCGCAGCCATCACAATATTGGCAGTTCCAGTTACGGAAGCTTCATCTAAGTGAAGGTAGGCTCCTTGTAGATTGTCGCTATGAACTCGGTAAAAAGTTTGTTCGGGTAGATATTCAAATTTGGCACCCAAAGCCATAAATCCTTCAAAATGGGTATCCAATCTTCTGCGGCCAATTTTGTCGCCTCCGGGTGAGGGAATATAGCCTTTTCCAAAACGCGACAAAAGTGGCCCAACAATCATGATTGAACCTCTCAATGCTGCGCCTTGTTTTTTGAATTCAGGACTATATAAAAAAGCCAAATCAACATTATCTGCTTTGAATGAATAAACCCCTTTGCTCAATCGGTTGGTTTTGACTCCCAAATTGCCTAAAAGTTCAATGAGTTTTAGTACATCTCTGATTTCAGGTATATTCTCTATGATTACTTCTTGGTCAGTTAACAATACGGCACAAATGACCTGTAATGCTTCGTTTTTGGCCCCTTGGGGTTGGATTTCTCCTTGGAGGGAATGTCCGCCTTGAATTTCGAAATACGACATGATTAAAATCTACGGTAGTTTTTACCCTTGTTATTTCTTTTTGGGTTTTTGTTGTTTCTATTGTTTTGGAAATTGTTGTTTCTACTTCCAAACTGTTGTTGTTTCCGGGGATTGTAATTGCTGGTATTATCAGCGGTTACAGTTATTTCAGAGCCTGCTACGTGTAACTTTCCCTTTGATAAAATGCGAAGGTGTTCTGCAATCACTTCATTGCTCAAGTTTTCGTTGTTCCACATCTTACAACTGTTGTACATGAAAGAGGCAATTAAATTTACAAGTTCTTGTCTCAATTCATTGTCTTCCAGTTCAGTAGCACGCTCAATCATGTTTTGAAGATTGCGGCCGTAAAAACGAAAACGAATGTTAGTATCTTGATAGCCAATTTGATCAGGCTTCTTGTTGCGAACTTCCGCCTGGGGAATTTCGTAGGGACAGTCAACATCCAATGAATAATCAGCCATTTGGAATAAATGTCCCCATAAAACTTGCTGATAATTTGATTGAAGCTTTATTTCCGGGTTCAAAAGAGCCATGACGTTGACTAAATTATGTGCCCATAAAGTGCGTTCTGATTTTTCGGGGAGGCTTTGAATATGCTCAATATAGTCTTGAACACTGCGCCCGTATTCAGAAATTTTCAGTGCGGTTCGTTGCGTATTGTAATCTTCTTGTAAGATACCCATTATATTATGCAAATTAAGGTTAGAATCTTGGATTTAGTAAACATTTCGTATCATTCGTGTGTTTTTTTATCAATGAGAGACCAAATTA
Source organism: uncultured Rhizobium sp. (assembly GCA_964408945.1). Classification (GTDB taxonomy): domain Bacteria; phylum Bacteroidota; class Bacteroidia; order NS11-12g; family UBA955; genus VMCP01. Next base: position 39,124 of record CAYPBJ010000010.1, read on the forward strand.
TTGCCCACTACATTCGCTTCAGCAACAAAAACGGCAAAGCGCCCGTTTCTGTGTTTCAGTTTTGTGAGGATTGCGGACTATCTGAGCGACAGTTTTTTGATGAATTTTCTGATTTCGAACATCTTCAAGAGGAGATTTTAGGTGATTTTTGGAAAAATACGGTTGCCAAGTTGGAGGAGCAAGAATTCTATCAAAACACCAACGATGCTGAAAAGTTTTTAGCAGTGGCCTACGGTTTCTTTGAAAATCTAAAAGATCAACGCAGTTTCTTTTTGAATTTCTTTGGTAATTGGAATTCACCCAAAGATTTGTTCCACGGATTTAAAAATTTCCGGGAAGTTGTTATGAAGTACATTGATCAATTGGACTTGCCTTCAACCGATTTAGGAGTTCCACAATTGAATAAACCCATCAATAAGTTGAATTCAAATGCGTTGTATTTGAATTTGATTTTTGTTCTCCATTATTGGGTGAAAGACAGAAGCAAAGGATTTGAAAAAACCGATGCCCTGATTGAGAAGTTGTTTACACTGTCTTTTGATATGATGGAAACCAATTCGCTCAAGAAAGTAATTGACTTAGGAAAGTTTTTGGTAGCTGATTTCAAACTTTAAATTTTATGAAAACTCAAGACTCCATTGCCAGCTCAAAATTGGGCCGGGCCGTGAAACTAGTGGGCGCTGGTGCCAAAATAGGTGGCAATTATCTCAAATATTACGCAAAAAAAAGCATCACTGGCGAAGATTCTAAAGAAGGGCTCCACGAACAGAATGCAACAGATATCTATGATTCATTGAGCGAGTTGAAAGGCAGCGCTTTGAAAGTGGCTCAAATGTTGAGCATGGATAAAAACCTACTTCCACGTGCATACACTCAAAAATTTGCTCTTTCACAATATTCAGCGCCTCCAATGTCACCGCCGCTAGTTATGAAGGTATTTAAAACTGCCACGGGAAAATATCCCAACGAAGTTTTTGATCATTTCGATACCAAAAGTTTGGCAGCAGCAAGCATTGGTCAAGTGCATCTTGCTGAAAAAGACGGCAAAAAATACGCCGTAAAAATTCAATATCCCGGAATTGCTGATTCCATAAAAAGCGATTTGAAGATGGTTAAACCTGTTGCGAATGCCATGTTTGGATTGTCAGAAAAGGAAATGAAAAAATACTTCGAGGAAGTGGAAGATAAGTTGATTGAAGAAACCAACTATCACTTAGAACTTAGAAGAGGTACAGAAATTTCTCAGGCAAGTGCTCACATTAAAAACATCGTGTTTCCAACGTATTATCCTGAGTTTAGCAGCGAAAAAGTGTTGGTTATGGACTATTTGGATGGAAATCACCTTAAAGAGTTCTTAGACGAAAATCCATCCCCAGAAACAAAAAACAATATTGCACAGACCCTTTGGGACTTCTATGAATATCAGTTGCATGAGCTGAAGGCCATTCACGCAGATCCGCATCCAGGTAACTTTTTATTTAAAGGGGACAAGGTTGGGGTTATAGATTTTGGTTGCATCAAAGAGGTGCCGGAAGATTTCTATCAAAGTTATTTTCCATTGTTACTGCAAGAAGTGCAATCAGATGCTGAGTTGATTCATCAGTTACTCATGAATATTGAAATCATTTTTCCCGACGATACGCCCGCCGTTAAAGAAGAATTGACCAACGCATTTTTACGTATGACGCGTTTATTGAGCAGGCCTTTTTGCACCGAGGAATTTGAATTCACCTACGAGTTTATCGATGAGATATATGCAACGGGAGAGGAGATTTACAAAATCCAAGAAGTGAAAAAACCCACCAAGCCCAGAGGAAGTAAACACGCATTGTACATCAATCGTACCTATTTTGGAATTTACAGCATGATGGCTGACTTGGGGGCAAACATTAAAACAGGTAAAAGGGACTGGCAGGCACGATTGTGGGAATCTATCAGTGCTCAGACTTTGTAACTGCGCTCTTTCCATCGAGTTTTCACCGGAAGTAGAAAGAAAATGGCCGTACTGACGGTCAATACAAAAAGATAAATCTCATAAACAAGATGTTGGGAGAGCTTCGGAAGAGGTTCTCCCACTTTTTTATAAATGATAGAGATCTGGGCGGTTTGTATGAGCCATTTTACACTCCATAATGAAATGGCCCAAACGGGTGTAGCAATCCAAAAGAGCAAGGGTATTAAAAAGAAAAAGCTACCGTAAATACCAAACAACAGCCACCAATACCAAGGAAGTTCTTTGCCACCGCTAAGCCAACGCTTTCTTTGATGCAACAAGGGTATAAATCCTTTGGTTTTCTCTGAATAAGCTAAAACATCGGGGTGCATCACGTTGTTCCATCCCCAACCTTTGGCGCAAACTTCCGCGTAAAGTTTATAATCTTCGGTGATGGAAAATCGGATATTCGCATAGCCACCGGTTTGCCAATAAGCGTCTTTTCGAACAATCATGTTATTCCCTACGGCTGTTGCAGGCACACCACTATAGGAAATGACATTCAAAAGCCCCATGAAATAGGCCCAATCCATTTCTTGCAACCAGCCGTCTACACCCGAACTTTTAACCATGGTTGTGCCGCTGCTGACTCCCGTATTTTTATCTAAAGACTGCAACATAGACAGAGCCCACTGCGGCTTGACGCGCACATCAGCATCTGTAATAAGGTAGTAATCACCTACGGCATGCTGGTCTAGTTGTGCCATTACCCGCGCTTTTGCTTTCAATCCACGATTGTCATCTAAAATGTTAACCAGTTGAATATGAGGGTGTTCTTTTGTGAAACTTTGAATAATTTCAGCGGTTTTATCGGTGCTTTGATCGTTACCAACCAAGATTTGAAGTTTTTTTACAGGGTAATCTAACTCCAATAGGGAGTTTAAACAACCAGCAATGTTTTCTTCCTCATTTCTGCAGGCAACCCAAATACTGATCTCGGGAAGTTCTTCAGATAACGGTTGTTTTTGAGATTCATATTTAATCAACCAAGCAAGTTGCCAAACTTGAATCAGAATGTATGACAGCAGGGGAATGAGAATGATTTCAAACATCTTCTGCAAGGGGTTTAAAGGTAAATTTTCCTGACCATCTTTGGAGCAATTCGGGCAGCATTTTTAGGGTTTGATTTTTTGATTTTTGGGAATCGTGAAAGACCACCAAACTTCCCCTTCGCGCGAGTCGTTCAATTTTATCTACGGCCTTCGATAGGTTTAAACTCTTGTCGTAATCGTAAGTCAAAATGTCCCACATGCAGATAACGTGCCCCATTTCTCTCAATAGCTGTGATTGTTTGGGTTTGATTCGCCCGTAGGGCGGACGAAAGAGCTTTGTTTCTATTCCAATGCTGTTCAGCACATTTGAACATTGTTGAACATTTCTAATGTAAATGTGGTTGTTTGAATTCCAGCCTTTGATATGGTTCTGGGTATGGTTTCCGATAGAGTGCCCTTCATCTTTGATTTTTTCAATGACTTCCGGATGTTTCTGCACGTTTTCACCAACCACAAAAAATGTGGCATGAGCGTTGAAATTCTTCAGTATTTCAAGTACTTGCAGGGTAACTTCGGGGTCGGGTCCATCGTCAAAGGTCAAATATAGGGTAGGTTGGGTGTGATTAGAATCGGTTTTACGCCAAAGCATATTTGGGAATAAGGATGAAAACCCTTTTGGAATCTGAAAAACGCGCATTCCCATCTATGCAAAGTTGCTAGTTTTTTATAATGATTCCATCGTTTGCTTTCATTAATTTTGTAAACATGGGCGAAAAAATAGTTTTGGTAGGCGGCGGTTTGGCCGGTAGCTTAATGTCAATCTACTTAGCAAAAAAAGGTTACGATGTGCATTTGTACGAGCGACGTTCAGATATGAGAGGAGGTAACTATCAAGGCGGTCGTTCCATCAATTTGGCCCTATCGGTTAGAGGCATAACGGCATTGGAAAAGGTAGGACTTACCAAAGAAATTTTGGATATTTCCATCCCCATGTATGGTCGTATGATGCACAGTACTGCCGGAGATTTGAATTACCAAGCCTATGGTCGCGACGATCAAGCCATTTACTCTGTTTCAAGGGGAGAATTGAACATTCGCTTACTTCAATTAGCTGATCAATATCCCAATATTCACATGTATTTTGATCAAAAATGCTACAAAATGGATTTAGAACATAATGTAGCATGGTTTGAAGATGTAGACGGGAATAAACACGAAGTTAGGGGAGATGTATTCTTGGCCACAGATGGAGCATTTTCGGCGCTCAGAGAAGCCATGATTAAGAATCCTAGACACAATTTCTCTCAAACTTATGAAAGCCACGGTTATAAAGAATTAGAAATTGTTCCAGGTCCCAATTCAACCTTCCAAATGGAAGAAAAAGCCTTGCATATTTGGCCTAGATCTAGTTTCATGATGATTGCATTGCCCAATCCGGGTGGCAACTTTACCTGTACGTTGTTTATGCCGTATGATGGTGAAGTGAGTTTTTCAAAACTTAATACTGATGATGAAATCAAGGCATTTTTCAACGAATATTTCGCAGATGCAATCCCAATGATGCCCAATTTATTGGAAGATTTCAAAGGAAATCCCATTGGGCACCTTGCCACTATGAGAACATATCCTTGGGTGAAAAACAAATCAGCCTTGATGGGTGATGCTGCTCATGCGATAGTTCCATTTTACGGACAAGGAATGAATTGTTCTTTCGAAGATTGTGTGGTGTTAGATGAGTGCATATCTAAGTTTGAAGGCGACTGGGATAAAATCCTACACCAATATCAAATATTAAGAAAAACCAATGCAGACGCCATTGCCGATCTCGCTCTCCAAAATTTCATTGAAATGCGTGATTTAGTGGGATTGCCTGAATTCTTGAGAAAAAAGAAGATTGAAAAAGTATTGGTAGATTCCTATCCTGGCTTGTATCGCAGTCAATACGAGAGGGTAACTTTTTCAAATGATAACTACCGCGATGCATTGAACGCCGGTGAAAAGAACGATAGATTTATTCAACATCTCATTGATCATAACTTAGAAGATCAATTGGAAAATGCAGATACCATTAAGCCTCTACTTAACGACTGGTTTGCTTGATTTTTCTTTGGCGTCGATGACTGAGTCTACAAAATCAGGGTTGTATTTGGTTTTGTATTGCAGTTTTTGAGTGTATTTCTCACCCGTGCGCTTTCTGTATTCTCTATTGGGAAGCAAAATGGTTATGTAAGCCCATGTCGCCATACCCAAAATGATGGTCAAGAAAACGATTGCTACGGCTAGTTTTTGTTTTTGCTGTTTTTCCATGAGGGATTATTAATTAAACAAATAAATTAGAATTCAGTTTCAATTCCTGATTCAGTGATTTCAAATCTTCAAAAACCACCTCATTCAATTCTATGCCATTTACCTTGCGATCTTTTTCATGAATTCGCTCTGGTTCACCCGGAACAATGACGGGTTGATCCGAATTTGCTGGAATGGACTTTTTGAAGCGGTCTATCCAGATATCTAACTGATTTTTAGCTGTTTGGGCATCTGAAAATCCATCCAAACTCCAACATCCTACAAAATGTCCAATGCCTTTGCCGGGAGCATCAGCGGCCGGGTCTAAAAAGGATACAAATGGCGGCACCCAAGGTCCAAAATTGGCACCTGTTAATACACCACTGAAGATATCAACCCAAGTTCCTAAACCGTAACCTTTGTGGAATCCATGGTCAGCATCGCTACCCAAAGGAAGCAATCCACCCCCTGATTTCAGAGCATTTGGGTCTTTTGTCGATGTGCCATCAGCATTTAAAACCCAACCTTCAGGTATTTCCTTGTTTGAACGGCTGGCAATTTCCAATTTGCCATTTGCCGCCGCCGATGTGGCCATATCTAATACGAATTCGCGTCCATCGTTTCCCGGAATAGCAACACAAATAGGGTTGGTGCCTAACATTCGTTCGCGACCGCCTGCTGGATATACCAATGGGCTGGCATTGGTCATCGCAATTCCAACGGCATCAATGTCAAATGCCCTTAGTGCATGATATGCGGCAATTCCAAAGTGATTTGAATTTTGTATTCCTACCCATCCCGATCCATACTCCTCACACATTTCCATGGCTTTCTCCATGGCAAAATGAGCTGAAACCAATCCAATTCCTCCGTCTGCATCCAGATTACCCATGGTTCTTTTCCTTGCAGTAAAGTTGAATTTTGGTTTGGGGTTTATTCTGCCTTTATCAATCAATCTAACATAACCACTCAATCTCGCCACACCATGACTGTCTATACCTCTCAGGTCTGCCGAAATCAACACATCAGCACTGATTCGGGCATGATCTCCCGAAAATCCTTTGTTTAAGAAGACTTCTTGCACAAATTGGTGCAAGGCTACATGTTTGATAGCACTCATTATTTAAAGGTACTTTGATCTAAGCCAAGTTTGAATTGCACCACTTTTTTCCCAAAATGGATTTGTTTTGATTTGCAGTGCTTCCAAAGCATCCCCTTTAAATTTAAGATTGATTTGATATTGTTTCAACGGTTCGAATCCACCTTTTAACTCCTGAATATTGCCGCCGCGGTTAATCAAAACGGTGAATTGATTTTCTCCTGCGGCCCTCAAAGAGTTGCAGATTTTATCAATGTCATTGGTGGTTCTATAATTGTTGATGGATATAATTTCATCACCCACTTGAATTCCGAATTTTAACCCATTTCCCTTGATGTTAACGTACGATACCTTTTGCAACCCGTCTTTGGTTTCAAAGGAAAGTCCCCATTCATTCAAAAGTTGGGTTGACTCTTCAACCTCTAAATAGGTTAATTTATCAAAGGTGCCTTTATAATCTGGACGTTGAGTTGTTTCAAGCCAAACGTGGAATTTATCAGTTAAATCAATTCCAGCGACTGAATTGCAGACTTTCCAAAATTCCTCTTCGGTGTAACCTGTGCCTAAATACCCAAATTTTTTGGCGCCATAAAAATCTTTCCATAACACTTTAAAAACATCGTCTAAAGATTTCTTCCCTTTTGTAGCGGCGCAAATTTCAATATCCAACAGAGCAGCCACAATCATCCCTTTGGAATAGTAAGAATAAGAATTGTTTTTGCTGTGTTCAAAAGGGCGATACTCCTTAACCCAAGTATTGAAACTCATGTCATGCAGGGTTGCCACTTCACTGCCAGGTCTATTTTCATGTGCATTAATGCTAGTGCTGAGAGTTTGTAAAAAAGATTTAGGCCCTACAAATCCTGCTCTAACCAACGCCAATTCATCATAATATGAGGTAATACCTTCGGCAATCCATAAAGAGCGAGTGTAGTTTTCTTCCGAATAATTAAAGGGGCCCAATTCTACGGGTCTGATTCGTTTTACGTTCCATAAGTGGAAGTATTCATGCGCTACCAGTCCCAAGAAACTGCGGTAGCGATTGGGGTCTGTATATCCCAATCGGCTCATCATCAATACGGTAGAGTTTAAGTGTTCAATTCCGCCGCCGCCATTTTCCACGTTTTGAACAATAAACACATAAGGTTTACAAGGCTGTGTTTCGCAAGGAAACTCTCCCACAATATCAAACATGGTGGTGCAGATCTTTTGCATGTCCGTTTTTAACTGATCTTTGTTTGCGTTGTTTTTTCCAACTAAGGCAACCATGTGTTTTACTCCAGCAACTTCAAAATCAAAGGTTTCAAAATTGCCAAGCTGCACCGGTGAATCGACCAATTCATCATAGTTTCTATACTTGAAGGTGATTTGTCCAGCTCCTTTGTTGGATGTTTTTTCCTCTTCGAGGGACGTGGCCACGGATTTCCAACTTTCGGGGTAATTGATTGTGACGGTTCCAGACTCATTGGTTTTGCCATCTACCGAGGTATTATTGTCTACATACATCAATACTGAAGCCATGTTCAACAGAGCTTGTTCGGTGCTTATGTAAGAGGTTCTTACGCTGAAATCGAAACAATAAATTTCGTAAGATATCTTGATTTTATCGCCTTTTTTTGCCTCAACTATCCATTGGTTTTTAGATTGCTGTTTTAACGGAATCACACTTTTAGGTGAATTTTTCTGCATGTAAACTTTATTTACATTTCTTGAAAACTCACGTAAAAGGTAACTTCCGGGTGTCCATGTTGGCAGAGTAATGCTACCTGAAGGGCCGTCATGTTCTGCTATGTACTCCATTTCAACAAAAGCATAGTGTGAGTTGGGAACGGGAATGGAAATTTTGTAATTAACTTGGTTTTTTGCCATAAGAGACGTGGTTAAACTGATGAATGCACATATAACGAGTATTGTCTTCCGCATGTCGCAAATTTCGGTAAATCTGCTTACAATAATGTATATTCGTTTATTCTGTTTAGAATTATGATGATATTCAAGATTAATAGACGAATTTTTAGTGCATTAGGTATGGTTGCACTTTTGGTCATGTTCATGGCTTCATGCGATGAAGATAACAAACCTACCAATCCTAATGATACTACCAAAAAAGATACGGTCATGGATACTGCTTCATTGGCACAGAAGGTTTTTGAACTTTATGTGTTGAATAAAGCTACAAGAATTAAATTAGCCATTGACACCGGTGGAAACAACATTACTCCTGATTTTTCAGATATGGTAATTTACTTGAGAAAAGAAACTTTTTATAACGGCCCATTAGAAATTTTAGCAAATGGCACAAAATACGTAGGTACCTGGAGTTCTAATTATGATTATTCTTTTTTGGATTTGAATATTGAAGGACTGCCACAATTCAAGTTTTTTGAAAATACCTGGCGATTCAAATACAAATCTTTAGATTTATTGATTTTGGTGCCGCGTTCAAATCCTTTGAAGAAGGAAATGCACTTAGACCATCTATAAAATCTATTCTTCCTCTCTGACCATAATTACGGTCTTTCTAACTTGTTGACGAACATTTGGATTGAAATACTCCATTTCGTCTTTTTTCATTTGCCAAGGATGTCTCAAATTATCATAGAAAACGTACTTCACCATGGCTGATGCTTGGTGGGTTCCATTAGATAACATATTGTATTGGAATCCGTATCGAATGCTTTTTTGTCCTAAACTAGCGCCAATTCCAAAATTTATGAACTGAGAATTGATCACTCCAGAGCCAAACATCCCCCGGTAACGACGCACTTTAAATCCGTTTTCATTGTCGTTGTCATTATCGAAATAAGCAGAAACGAAACCGGCATCGCTGAGTGCACCAAAATTTGTTAGGGATGTTATACCTGCCCAAACTTCGCCTCTACGGAAGCTTTTTCCTACATTTAACCCGTATTGAATGGATCTGTTAAAAAGGTCAATTCTTTCGAATTGTTGATTGAACCAAACGCGGTTACCTCGGAAATTAAAATCTTGGTAATTCAGCGCATCAGGAGTTAAGTTGATGCTTTGATTCCAATTACTTAGGGTGAAATTAGCAGTCACGTGCCAACCCATGTAATGGTATTTTTGCAACCAATAGAGCATATCATGTGCAATGTGCATCATGTAGAAACGCGTTCTGTTAGATGTTGCCAACCCACGATCGTTTAAAGGGGCTGAATTATACAATAAATAGGTTCCTGCAAGTTCAAATGCATAGCCGGGGGCAAATCGCAACAAAACCATGGTTCTTGGCGCAATCGCTTCTGTAAGTCCAAGTTGACTTAACGACGGAATTCTCCAGCGTATACTATCTTGCATAGAAGAAGGGCCATTAAATGGCCTGCCGTTAGGGTCTTCTAATTGGAAGAACAATTTTTCTTCGGGTTCAAACAATTCACTATTGGCTTTAAATTGCAACAAGTTCGAACCGTAAATAATTTGATTTTCAATATTGGGTGCCGTATCTAAATTACTGTAGTGGTCACCAATTACAGACTGAGGTAACCTTGCCGAAACTCCGGTACGTAGTTCTAAACTAAATGCACTTGGGGCATACATTTGGGTTCCATGGAAAACCATGAAGCTTTGAGCCGGGTACACGGAGGTAAAAAGGTCTTTAGCGTATTGATTGGAAAATGATTGATAGAATCTAGAAATGTTCTCTACTTGCTTTATTTGATTTTCCAAAGTTTGACCTTTCAAACTAATTATTGATTTCGCAGTGAATGAAATCAATAGAGATAAAGTAATTTTAAGAAATTGGCCTTTGAAGTTCATGAGGTCATTCAATGTTCAAATATACGTAAAAACAAATTGAACACCGATTTGTATGAAGAGACTACGTTATCTTTGTGTTTATGCAAGAACCCATCATTAATAAGGTTGCCCAAAGTGGTCTGATTACCTTCAATTTGGAGAAATACTATCCTCAAGGAGAAAGAAAGCAGATTGATCTTAAAGATGTGCTATTCATGGGTATGATTCTCAAAGAGAAAGACTTTAGGCAATGGGTGAAGGAACACGATTGGAATCAATACCAAAATGCGTTTGTAGCTGTTTATTGCAGTACTGACGCCATCATTCCAACCTGGGCCTACATGCTTGTAGCCTCGAAGCTATCAGGAATTGCCAACAAGGTGGTGTTTGGAAATTTGCAAACATTGGAATCCATTTTGTGGGAAGATGCCATCAAAGATATTGATCAAGAGCAGTACAGAGATGAAAAAATGGTAATAAAAGGATGCTCCAATTTACCGGTTAGCGAAGCGGCTTATTTGCTGATAACTCAAAAGTTAACACCTGTTGTGTCTTCACTCATGTTTGGTGAACCTTGCAGTACTGTTCCAGTATACAAGGCTCCCAAAAAAGAGAATTAGTCAACCAAACTAATTTTTATGGTGTTGGTACGCTGACGCTTTTTGAGCGGCATACTCGCGCAATTTATGACATAGTCTTGCGGAGCAACCCATTCATCATCTCTCAAAATATTGATAACATCTTCAAAGGTTTGATCAGTACTAACATATTGATCGTAATGGTATCCTCTGACCCCCCAAAGCAAGTTCAATGTGGTTAACATGTGCAGATCAGGAGTAAAAATAAAAATATTTGCTTCAGGTCTATAACTAGCCACTCTAAAACCCGTGTAACCGCTTTTTGTCATGGCAACAATGGCTTTTGCTTTTAAGTGGTCACTCATGCGCACGGCAGTAAAACAAACTTCGTCGCTGGCAAAAGAAGGTGAATCTGGTTGTGGTCTCACTCCCTTATAATAGGCTCTACGGTCTTTTTCAACATCTCCAATGATATCACTCATGACTTCTACCACTCTCACCGGATATTTACCTACAGACGTTTCAGCTGACAACATCACAGCATCTGCACCATCTAATACTGCATTTGCTACGTCCGTAATTTCAGCTCTCGTAGGCATAGAATCTACTATCATGCTTTCCATCATTTGAGTAGCAATAATGACCGGTTTAGCATGTAAAATACATGTATCAACCAACCTTTTTTGAATCAATGGTACTTGTTGAAGAGGCACTTCCACTCCTAAATCACCGCGTGCCACCATCACTGCATCAGTCACCTTTACGATGCTGTCAAAATTCTCTACAGCTTCCGGTTTTTCAATTTTGGCAATGACTCTCGCACGACTGCCTTTTTCGGCTATAATCTTTTTTAATTGGATGATGTCATCTGCTGTACGGACAAAACTCAGTGCTACCCAATCAACATCCAAAGACAATCCAAAATCAAGGTCAATTAAATCTTTTTCAGTTAAACAAGGTGCTGAGATCTTGGTATTGGGCAGGTTAAATCCCTTGTTGGAGCTAAGTTCTCCACCTACTACTACCTGAGCCCTAAGGTGTTCGCTATCAATTCTTTCTGTGATTACCAATTCTACTTTACCGTCGTTTAGAAGAATTCTATCTCCAACATGAGCTTCGTCTGGCAATCGATCATAGCTTACGTACAATCTATCTGGGGTGCTGATACATTCTTTTGTGGTTACAATAAGGCCTTCACCGGCAATCATCATCATTTTACCGTCTACTTTTCCAATTCTTAATTTGGGACCTTGTAAATCTTGTAAGATGGCTACGTGGCAACCTAATTTTTTGTTGATTTTACGGATGCGTTCAGCTGTTTCAGCATGAACACTGTGCTCACCGTGTGAGAAATTTAACCTGCAAACATCAACCCCAGCATTGATGATTTTTTCAAGATTTTCTTCGGAACTACTTGCTGGCCCAATGGTTGCAACAATTTTGGTTTTGTTAAATTTCAGTCTGTGCATTTTGCTCTTTTACAATGATAAGGTGTTTAAGAAGAGAAACCCATTTCCATTTAGAAGTTTGTTCGTCTTGCAACTGATAAACCAACTCAAATTTATTCGATGATTTGAGTTTATTGAACCATTGCTCCACATTCAACATTCCGAAGTCTTTTTCAAACAAGAGCAAATAATCAGGTGAAGGCTTGGCTTTGACTAGCTTTCCTTGGGTTCCTTGATTTTGAATGAGCCACATTCTTGGCCATTGTTCACTGCCTTTAAAAAAGTACTCCAAATGGTATGATTCCTTTTCTTTTGACAAATTTATTGTAAAAGGTTCTTTCTCACACACAAATTCCAAGGAAAAAGTGTCAAAAAGACACCAAGCCACAAAGTAGGGTGCTTGTGAACTATGTATAGCAATGACTTGAAAGTCACTCCCATCAAGGGTTACCGTTGATTTATGGCGTTTCAAAATGTGAGAATTGGATAAAAATTCTAACAAAAATAATTTTTTCATTCGCATCTCATGAAAAAAATGTTTCTTTGTAGCCGCAAAATATCAATTTACGAATCATGTCAGAAATTGCAGAAAAAGTAAAAGCAATCATCGTCGATAAGTTAGGCGTTGATGCAGCTGAGGTTAATCCCGAGGCAAGCTTCACCAATGATTTGGGAGCAGATTCTCTCGATACCGTTGAGTTAATCATGGAATTCGAGAAAGAATTCGACATTAGCATCCCAGATGATCAGGCTGAAAAAATTCAGACTGTGGGTGAGGCCATCAAATACATCGAAGAAAATAAGTAATCTATGCAACTCAGAAGGGTTGTTGTAACCGGAATGGGTGCTTTGACGCCTATCGGGAACAATTTGAACGATTATTGGTCAGCTTTAGTTAAAGGGACCTCAGGGGCCTGTGAAATAACCAAGTTTGATCACTCTAAGTTCAAAGTTAAATTTGCTTGCGAGGTCAAAAATTTTGACCCCATGGAGTATTTTGATAAAAAAGAGGCCCGCAAAATGGATCCCTTTACTCAATATGCCATGGTCTGTGCTGATGAAGCACTTAACGACAGTGGGTTGTTACAGCAATCATTTGATCCTGACAGAATTGGGGTCATATGGGGAGCAGGTATTGGTGGATTAACCACCTTTTTCAACGAAGTAGTAGACTACGCTAAGGGCGATGGAACCCCTCGTTTCTCGCCCTTTTTTATTCCTAAAATGATTGTAGATATAGCCGCTGGTTACATCTCAATCAAACACCAATTAAGAGGTCCCAATTACAGCACTGTTTCTGCTTGTGCTTCTTCTACACATGCCCTTATAGATGCCTTCAACCTGATTCGCCTCGGTAAAGCTGATGCTATTGTTGCTGGCGGTTCAGAGGCTTGTGTGAATGAGCCATCAGTTGGTGGTTTTTCAAACATGAAAGCCCTCAGCGAGCGAAATGATGATATGCTTACCGCTTCCAGGCCCTTTGACAAAGACCGCGATGGATTTGTTATGGGTGAAGGTGGTGCTTGTTTGATCTTAGAAGATTTAGAACATGCCAAAGCTAGGGGTGCTAAGATTTATGCCGAATTGGTTGGTGGCGGCATGACCGCTGATGCTTATCATCTTACTGCTCCTCATCCCGAAGGACTGGGCGCTCGTAATGTGATGAAAATGGCTCTTCAAGATGCCGGACTCAAAGCTGAAGACATTGATTATATCAACGTTCATGGTACAAGTACCCCACTAGGAGACATAGCAGAAATTAAAGCAATTCACGGAGTGTTCGGTGAACATATGTACAACCTTAACATCAGCTCTACAAAAAGTCAAACAGGCCATTTGTTGGGTGGAGCAGGTGCCATTGAAGCGGCCGCTTGTGTTATGTCGGTGTACAACGATATCGTTCCTCCTACCATTAACCACTTTACAGATGATCCAGAAATTGATCCAAGATTGAATCTTACATTCAATGTGGCTCAAAAAAGAACGGTAAATGCAGCATTGAGCAATACCTTTGGATTCGGTGGACACAACGCATCTGTTATTTTCAAAAAATTCATCGACTAATATTTTCGTTTGGGTTTTTCTCTGTTCACAAAAGACCGTTTTCGTACCAAAATTCATAGACTAACTGGCGTTCGTCCAATTAGAGTCAAAATTTATCGCGAAGCTTTTACCCATTCTTCTACAAGAGATAATAAATCTCACAACAATTCAGTCATCAACAATGAAAGACTCGAATTTTTGGGTGATGCTATACTTGATGCTGTCATTGCTGAGGTATTATTCAATAGATTCCCCTTCAAAGACGAAGGATTTCTAACAGAAATGCGTACCCGCATTGTCAACCGAGAGCAAATGGGCGATTTGGCTTACAAACTTGGTTTGTTAGAGCTGATGGATATGAAGGCCGAACTATTTACCAATAAAGTAGCACTAAAAGGAATTGGAGGAAATGCTTTAGAGGCCCTCATCGGTGCTATTTATTTAGATAGAGGTTACAATAAAGCGTCTTGGTTTATTAGACACAGACTGATTGGTCAATATTTAGATATGGATCGACTCATGTCTATGGTAGTAAGTTATAAAGCCGTTTTCATGAAATGGGCGCAAAAAAATCAGAAAACCATTGAATGGAAATTAGCAGAATCTGATCAGCGCAAAGACAAACACGAAATTTCCATGTACATAGATGGAGAATTGTGGTTTACAGAGATCAATAAAAGCCGGAAAAAGGCCGAAGAATTATGCTGCGAAAAAGCATGTAGAAAACTCGACCTTACTCATCAGCTGTAAAATCAATCTTCTATTGCTGGTAAGTGTTTTACCAAGCCATTTTCTTTCGAGAAATTGCACCAATAACAATTATCTTCACCGCAACCTGTTAAAAACTCCTTGTTTTTGAGTTTTCGGTCTGCTTCTAATACCCATCTTTCAATCAATTCAAAATGCTCAGAGGTGTAATAGTTATTCCAAACAGATAGAGTATTGTCATCTTCGGGAGTCATAGATTCAATTCCCCCAGAAATAAATTCCCAATTTAAATCAGGCTTATTTTTAATGAGTAAACCATAAATTCCCACTTGAAACCAATAATTTGCTGGCGGTTTTTCAGGATTGTACTTGCTGCTAAGGTTGGAATCGGTTTTCATTCTCGAGGTACTTCCAGTTTTATAATCAAATATTTGTACCGCATTGCCGTCAATAGCAATTTTATCAATTGAACCCTTGACAGGCACATTTCCAATGGTTGACTGAAGAGAATATTCTGTTTTAAAAACCCGGTTTTTTAAGTAAATATCCTTCTTATTAACCAAAATCAAGGGAATTAAATGCTCTCCTTGCTGGGTTCTTGCTTTAAATTGTTTCTCAGTGAAATTGCCCTTGAATTTGTGCATCTGTGAATGGAAAACGGAAATCAACTCTTTTTCTGTAGGCCAAAGTCCTTCGCTCACAAACTGCTCAATAAGAATTCTCATGGTTCCATGTACCGCATTCCCGTATGCAGTGTTTTCATTCGGAGCCGAAGGAATCCGAACAATATTGCTGTAAAAAAATGATAATCCGCACTTAAGAATATTTTTTATAGATGACGGAGAGAATGTAAAGGTTTCTAATTTGTGATTAATCCAGTCCATATTTTCCTCTTCGAGGGATGGCTTCGCGCTTTTCATTAAGATGTTTAAATGCGCCCAGTTCAAATCTGATTCAGAGAAATTCACCGTGTTTGGAGTATTTTCCGTGAAATCATGAACGGATTCTGCCACAAATTGAGCAGGAATCAAGGTTTCGGTTTTCTTTCCGTATTCATTCAAGAAGTAGGACAAACGTACTTGTTTTTTACCTCGAGTTATAGCCACAAAAAACAAACGCCTTCTTTCTTCAATCTCTTGATCAGCACTATTTTGACTCGGAAGAGATTTGTTTAAAGCAATCAATAAGTGATTGATTCTGTAGGGATAACGACTGTTTTTTGAAGGTAACCATTCATTTTCGGTGCATGAAACTACAAAGACATAATCGAATTCTAATCCTTTAGAACCATGGGCAGTCATCAGTTGAACCCCATTTTCTTGTCCTAAACGTTTGGCCAATGGAATTTCCAGTTGTGCATTTTTTAGAGATTCAATCTGAGCCAATAATTCTGTTAACGTGATGTAAGGGAATCTATCGCTTTGTTTCATGGCATAATCTAAAAAGGTATGCAGAACTTCTAAATTCCAGCGTGATTTTTCATTTTGTGTGGCAAATGAAACAAATCCCCCTTCCGAATAAACTTTGGAAATTAATACACCAACATTTTCTTGTTGGCAATTTTCAATCCATTTTTCTGCGTGCTTCCAAAGCAATTTTAATTGTGAAATTGAATTAGAACTTAAATATTCCGCGGCAATTTCTCCCGCTAAAACGGCATTTAGGTAATTTCTCCAACCTACTGATAAGCCATCCTCTTTGTATTTTGTTCTTTTCCAAGCATCAATTTCAGTAGAAAGTTGATTTACCTCAATGGGCGTAATTTGGTAAATAGGGGAGACTAAAAGTTCATAAATCAAATGATCGGCAGAATTTGCCTCTTTTGATTCTCGATCTATGAAAGTCAACCATTTTATCAATAATACCACGATGGGTTCTTTCAGAATATTGGCATTTTTTGATAAAACAAAAGGAATATTTTTAATTTGGAATAAATCTACAAGCGCCTTAGCTGATGCATGCTTTGAATATAAAATGGCAATTTCGTTTGGTTCGACCCCAGATTTTATTAGAGATTCAATTTCGGTTGCAATTCCAATACTCTGATGGAATTCATTGAAATAAGCAGTTGCTTGAAAAGGCAATAGAGGATAATTCTTGTTGTCTCCCGAACACTCTAAATCTTTGATCAAGGCAGTATCGGTATTTACCAATCGGTCTTGATTGAATTTTATCAATCGAGTAGACGATTCTAAAATTGGGGAAGCGCTTCGATAATTGTCTTTCAGCATAATTACTTGTAAGTGTTGTTGAAAACGACTTTTAAATTCAATCATGTTCTGCACCCTAGCACCTTGAAAGGCATAAATGCTTTGGTCGTCATCACCTACTACGAAACAATTGGGATTTTCCTCGAAATAGTCAATCAAATAATATAGGATATCGGCTTGTTTTCCAGATGTATCTTGAAATTCATCAACCAACACGTAATGATATTTCTCTTGAATGAGTTGCTTGAAGTCGGGATCATTCTTGAACTTTTGGTAGACCCAATCAATCATATCATTGAATTCGTAGACCCCAGCATCAGCTTTGTGTTGTTTATAAACATCTATTAAACGAGCTGCTTCAATCAGTTTAATCCAATAACCATGATTCTCGGCGTATTTCTTTTTATTCAAATCACCTTTAACAGCATTTTCTTTGGGCATGTTCTTTTTGTATGCGTGCTCAGGAAATGCTTCTAAATATCTTGCGTGGTCTTTTAGGGTTTCAACGTTTTGGGCAATTTGTTGGGCATCAATATTGACATCATCCATGATTTTCCAGAGATTGAGCAGGGTTTTATGAGTGCTGAAATTATTGGATGAGTAATCTTTGATAGGAGATGACGCAGGTAGATCAGCTATGATTTTTTGCACAATTTCAATGCGCTCCAAATCATCCATCACCCTCAGGTCGCGTTTTGAAAAATGTTCTGGATATTCACCAATGATGCGATTGCATAAGCTGTGAAAAGTATGAATATTTACTCTGTAGGCATCGTTGCCCATGAACTTCATCAAACGTTTTTGCATGGCTGTTGAACCAGCATCAGTGAAAGTCAAGCACAAAATGTTTTCTGGTGCTGTATCTGTTTGCTGTCTTATGTTCATGATACGCGCAGCAAGAATCTGAGTTTTACCGGTTCCCGGACCAGCAATTACCATTACTGGCCCATCAATGGCATCTACTGCCTGTTTTTGTCGGGCGTTTAGCCCAGCATACAATTCATCGAAATTTGACATGAGAAACCTAAATATACGAAAATTTCCTGAAATTTACAAAAGGCTATGGTTTAGATTTGATAACTTTGTTACGATGACTGTTGCCAAGCCCAATACCAAAGAACAATATCAACAAGTTCTTGACCATTGCAGAACTATTTTCTTGAAAAAAAATTCTGATTATGGTGCATCATGGAGGTTGTTTCGCCCGAGCAGTCTCACAGATCAATTGTTTATCAAGGCTCAACGAATCAGAAACATTGAACAATCTGGTGTGAACAATGTGGGTGATGACGTCTTTGGCGAGTTTATGGGGATTGTCAATTATGCCATCATGGGCATGATTCAGATGAATGAAGAAGCCACATTCACACCAACAGAATCTACCCATGAACTGATGGAACTCTATGACTTATGGTCAAAGAAAACGTTTGATTTGATGTTGTTGAAAAACTCAGATTACAGTGAAGTTTGGAGAGAAATGAGAATCAGTTCCTTCACAGATATGATATTAGTAAAGTTGGCCAGAATAAAACAAATTGAAGACAATCAAGGTATTACAGTTAGCTCTGAAGGAGCCGATGCCAATTATCAAGACATTATGAATTATGCCATCTTTGCACTGATCAGATTGACTGAATTAAAAACAGAGTAACATGAAAAATCTATTTCTGATTGTTCGATTCATTACGGGTGCACTTTTTGTGTTTTCAGGATTGGTTAAATTGAATGATCCTAGTGGATTCGCCATAAAGTTGAATGAGTACTTTGACGTTTTCGCTCAAGATGTACCCTCGTTAGATTCCTTTTTTCGGTCTTTGAAGGATTATTCAATTTTGTTGAGCGGCTCATTTTGCGCCCTCGAAGTTCTCTTGGGGGTTGCTATGCTTTTAGGATGGCAAATTAGAGCGACACTTTCCATTACCACGGTCTTGATTGTTTTTTTTACCTTCTTGACCGGTTATTCAGCGGTTTATAATAAGGTTACCGATTGCGGTTGTTTTGGCGATTTTATTCATTTAGAACCTTGGGATAGTTTCAAAAAGGATCTAATCTTGTTGTTGTTTGTGGCAATTCTGTTGGCCGGAATCAAGTTTAATCAAACCCTCTTTCAATCAATTAGAGTCAATCAGCTTATGATGGGCTCCACAGTGTTGACCCTTGGATTTGGATTTTACTGTTATTTTTATTTGCCCGTTTGGGACTTTCTCCCTTACAAAAAAGGAAATGACATTGATTTCATTATGAATCACATCCCTCCAGGAGAGAGAGCTACCGATAGCGTAGACATTCGATTTGTGATGCAGAAAGGTTCAGACTCTGTAAAAGTAACCACCTCTCAGTATGGTGATTTTGCTCAAAAAGGATACGTTTTTGTAAGGCAAGACAGACGGGTAATTGTTAAAGGTTATAGCAGTCCCATTCATGATTTTGCCATCCATGATCTTCAAAATGGAATTGACTATAAAGATAGTTTTTTAAAATATTCAGGTTATCAAGTCTTATTTATTGCGCCGTTTTTGAGCAGCACAGATGTTTCTTGTTTGTCTGATATCTCACAATTGCATGATTTTATTTCAAAAAAACAAGGCATGAGGTTTTATGCATTGTCGTCTGCATCCAAAGAGGCTAGCAATGAGTTTGCACAAAAACATGGGTTGAAATTTGCTTTTTTTGCGGCCGATCAAAAAATGCTTATGACCATGGCTCGTTACAATCCCACCGTTTATTTATTCAAAGGCTCTGTAGTCATGGATAAATGGAGCGGTATGAATGTCCCCAAAAAGGAGGACATTGAAAAATATATGCGTCCATGATCAGAAATGCGTTAAAGAAGATCCCTTTTTTGATTTCGGTGCTGGCGGGATTGATTTTATTGATATTCATCCTTTTTCAGGCACTTCCGGGGCCCGAACAAATTTTGAGTTCGCAGCGTTCCGACGGGGAAACTACCAAAGCCATTGTTAAAGAATTGGGACTTGATCAACCTATTTACATTCAAGCATTTAAATATTTGAATGATGTTTCACCCGTTTCAGTGTATGCCTCAGACGCAGTGCCATCTCAACTCAGTGGGTTGCATGCATCATTGGGCGAATGGCAGCTCTGGTTAAAGTTCCCTTATTTAAGACAATCTTTCCAAACTCGACGATTGGTGTCAAGCATGTTGGGAGAAGCGTTTCTGGGTACTCTATTATTGGCTCTATCGGCAATGTTGATTGCCGTGTTTTTGGGAGTTCCACTGGGTATTTGGGCAAGCATGCGGCGCAATAGTTGGGTTGATCATTTTATAGTGTGGATTTCAGCCATTGGAATTTCGGTGCCATCTTTTTTCTCTGCTATGATTTTCTCTTGGCTGTTTGGATATGTTTATCATTCAACCACAGGTCTGCCCATGACGGGTAGTTTTTTCGAAATAGATGATTTGGGTGAGGAAATACACGTTAAATGGACGAATTTGATTCTTCCAGCAGTGGCTTTAGGCATTCGTCCTTTGGCTGTTTTGGTGCAATTAACCAGGAATACCATGGTTGATATTATGGAAATGGATTTCATTCAAACGGCAAGAGCAAAAGGGTTAAAAGAAAGTGTAGTTATTTTCAGACATGCTTTGCCCAATGCTTTGAATCCATTGGTTACTTCGGTAGGAGGTTGGTTTAGCAGCCTTTTAGCGGGGTCTTTCTTTACTGAGTACATTTTTCAGTGGAAGGGATTGGGTAAAGTGACCATTGATGCACTCCAACAAAGTGACCTTCCTTTGGTGATGGGGGCGGTTTTATTCACAGCCTGTGTGTTTTTCGCCATTCACAGCATCACAGAACAGTTGTATGTTTGGATTGATCCTCGATTACGAAAGAGCTCATGACCGCAAAACAACGCATTTATTTAATTGGATTGCCAGCCTCAGGCAAGACTACCATTGGAAGATGGTTAGCAGAACGACTTGGGTGGGAATTTTATGATATTGATGAGGCTGTAATTTCTAAAAGCGGTTTGAGTATTTTTCGTTTTTTTGAAGAAAAAGGTGAAGAAGAATTTCGTAAATTAGAAACCGAATTATTACGAGAAACTAAACTAATAAACAACACCGTAATATCTTGTGGAGGGGGAACTGTAGCCCATTCAAATAACATGGAATGGATCTTAAATCAAGGCTTAACCGTATATTTAAATCCAGAAATTTCTGAATTATCTTTAAGAATTGCCGGTAATCCTACTCAAAGACCTATGTTTAAAGGCCTTCAAGGCGAGGAAATTACCGTTAAATTGTCGAATTTACTCGAAGAAAGAGCAAAATTTTATCATCAGTCTAAAATTATTTGGAATAAAAGCACCCCAAATGATTTTCTTTATACTGCTGTAAATCAATTAGTTGGATCTAACTAATTTCCAATGTTATATTTTGTTAATTAATAGTGAATAAAAAAGTATTACTAAATGTGCATCAACTATTTGTGAATCACATTGACTTTTATACTTTTGAGAAGTTAACCAAATCTAAAAACAGTTAAATAATGAACAAATCAGATTTAATCGGTAAGATGTCAGCAGATGCTGGTATCACCAAAACTCAAGCTCAAGCGGCTTTGAATTCTTTCATCGATGCAACTACTGGTGCTTTGAAGGCAAACGACAAAGTAATCTTAGTAGGTTTCGGTACTTTTTCTACTAGCACTCGTAGCGCTCGTAAAGGTCGTAACCCACAAACTGGTAAAGAAATCAATATCGCTGCGAAAACAGTGGTTCGTTTCAAGCCAGGTGCTGAGTTGAGCAACAACGTAAAGTAATATTTTACTCTACCACATAAGAAGAGGCTGTCAAACTTTGGCAGCCTCTTTTTTTTATCTTTGTTGTATAATGCACCCAAGCTCACTTTCTGCAAAACAACAATTGTTTTTTGACCATTCTGCCCAAACCAATCCTGAGCCCATTGCGTTGGTGGTTGATTCTGCATTGGGTTGTGAGCTCTTCGATGATCAGGGAAAAGCCTATATTGATCTGATATCGGGAATATCTGTAAGTGCTTTAGGACATCAACATCCTGCAGTAAAAGAAGCCATTCACAACCAAATTGATAAGCACATGCATATTATGGTTTACGGTGAAGTAGTTCAAAGCGCCCCCGTTGAATATGCACGTTGGCTCACTCAGCAATTGCCTTCAAATTTGAATTCGGTATATTTTGTTAATTCTGGTTCTGAAGCTATTGATGCATCTATGAAATTAGCCAAGAGATACACTGGTAATTCTGGTTTTGTGGCCCAAGATCAAGCCTATCACGGCAGCGGACAGGGACCCTTATCTCTAATGAATGACGCTTATTTTACTCAAGCATATCGGCCTTTATTAAACAATGTTTATTACATCAAACAGAATGATATTCAAGCCGTGAAAAACTTGCCAAGTTCCGGAGTTGCTGGTGTTTTTATTGAATTAATACAATCTGAAAGAGGTGCAAAAATTGCATCACTCGATTATGTTCTGGCTGTTAGAGAATATTGCAACAGAACTGGAGCCCTATTGATTGTTGATGAAATTCAAACAGGTCTTTACAGAACCGGAATGCCTTTCGAGTTTTTGAGATATAATTTTCAACCTGACATTCTGGTTTTGGGTAAAAGTTTAGGGGGAGGCATGCCGCTGGGTTGTGTCATCGCATCAACCAAAATCATGAATGCATTTACCCAAAATCCCATTTTAGGACATATTACTACTTTCGGGGGACATCCCGTTTGCGCAGCCGCAGGATTAGCATCTTCGAAGTATATTTTTGAAAATCACTTGACCCTGGAAATCCAAAGAAAGGGCGAACTGTTTAAAAAATTACTCAAACATGAAGCTATCGTTTCAGTAGAAGGGCAAGGGTTGTTGTTGGCTTGTCATCTGCATGAAAGCATCAACATCATCGAATTTAATAAAGCACTTTTGAGAAGCGGTGTCTTTACTGATTGGTTCTTGTTCAATATGAATGCCATTAGAATTGCCCCACCTCTGATTATTTCAGAAGAACAAATTAATCAAGTTTGTCTAACTATTTTAGATAATTTGGATGTTTTTTTTGGGGGATAATCACACTATCTTTGTTTTATAAGAATGTTTAGCAGATTCCTTGGCGTGAAATTATCATTTGCAGCTGTGCTTTTTGTTGCATGGCTGTCTTCTTGCCAAAGAATCAATCAATCTTATGAAGTGGAAGATTTTGAAGATGCAAAAGAATTTTTATACTTCCAACATGCAACTTGGGTCGCCATTCAAATAGCAGAACACATCAATTCTACTGGTTCAACCCTTGGGTTGAATTCAAACATGATGGATTCTCTTTCCAAGCAATTAAAATCAACCTATTTCATAAAAGACTCGAGCTATCTTGATAATAATGGAATAGAATATGAATTGTATTTCAATCCTCAAAACGCTAGCAACTACAATCCCTACGAACACTTTACGAATTATAAGTTTGATGGGAAACTTAAAGTAGTTATAGATCAAAATTACAGGGAAATCGGTTCAAAGTCTGAAATAATTATTGATGAGAATAACCCCTTTATCATTGATTATCCATCATTCGGATTGGTAAAAGTATTCGGCACCATTGAACTTGAGCGAACAGCAGTAAGTACTATTGATATTAAATACAAAGATTTTAAAGTTGTTTTTGATTCAGATAAATTTACTTGGGAAG
This sequence comes from uncultured Rhizobium sp., assembly GCA_964408945.1. Lineage (GTDB taxonomy): Bacteria > Bacteroidota > Bacteroidia > NS11-12g > UBA955 > VMCP01. The sequence continues at coordinate 62,916 of CAYPBJ010000010.1, forward strand.
CTGATATCGAATATTCATGGCTATTGGGCGCAGAAACGGATGGATTATGGAACGATCAAATTCAATTTAAGGGTAACGGGAAATTCGCGGAACTAGACGATTCCAACGAAAAAGCTGAGTTCAATATTGTAAATGTTCTAACCAAAAGCTTTGAACCAGGATGCTCTGATTATTTCCAGTTTGGAAACCTTTCACTAACTACTCATGAAGATGATTTCCTGATAGATTTTGACCCTTTCAAGAACGGTTCTTGCAGTTCATTGGTCAGAATCTCAAATCGAAAAGGGGAATTAGAGTTTGCAGGGCCTTAAATTTTCCCTGGAAAATCTATCAGACCGTATTTTTTATCTGAGTTTTTTTGCATCCAAACGTGTGTATGTCCATTGGTTAACCAAATAAATTCACTGTCCAATTTAGTGTTATATTGCGATGCTTGAATTACTACATTGCGGGTTATTTCAACTTTAGGAGCCTTGCATTCAACCAATATTTTTGGAGTAACAGTGTCTGTAAAAACAACAATATCAAAGCGTTTAGCAATTCCTGATACTTTAAGTCCACGTTCTACTGCAATTTTACTTATATTAATCTCGTAATGGTTTAAAAGCAGCTCCAAACAATTCTGTCTCACCCATTCTTCTGGGGTAAGGGGATAATTTTTTTTACGTACTCTGTCAAAAATGAGTTTTTTTTGCTCATCAATACGATTGCCCCAGTGGAATTCCGGAAAGTTCAGTTTTTCCATTGCGGTAAAAATACATAAACATGGCCAAAGCAACCGATACCGTTCCACAGTTCCAACAAATTTTGACGGAAATAAAGTCAGGAAAGTTTTCGCCTGTGTATTTGTTGCAAGGTGATGAGACCTTTTTTGTGGATGAAGTCACCTCGGTTTTGGAAAATACAGTCGTTCCTCCTGAATCTCGTAGCTTCAATCAAACCGTTGTTTATGGTAAGGAAGTTTCGAGCAATGAACTGATTGGTATTTGTAGACGCTATCCCATGATGAGCGATTATCAATTGGTGGTAGTTAAAGATGCCCAGGATCTCAAAGAAGTGGAAAATTTGGTGCCCTATTTAGAAAATCCACTAACCTCTACCGTTTTAGTTTTAGTTTATCGAAGCGGAAAATTGGACATGCGCAGCAAGTTTGCAAAGTCGGCTTCTAAATATACTACTACCAATTTCTCAAAATTGCGTGATTATCAAATCAAAGATTGGCTTCCCAAATTTGCAAAAATGAAAGGAAAGGTCCTAGATCAAGACGCTACGCAAAGATTGTTAGATCTAATTGGAGCCGATTTAAGTGTCATTCACAATGAATTGGAAAAAATCTTCGCTTCAGTTAAAGATGAATTCATCAAAATTGCCCATGTAGATGAACAGGTTGGATTCAATCGAGAATACAACGTATTTGAACTTCAATCGGCATTGGCATATAGAAACTTCAACAAAAGCATCCAAATAGCCCATCAAATGGGTCAAAAAATGGAGCGCGGAGAGATGATGCGCGTTTTTCCGGTTTTATTTGCTTATTTCAATCGAATACTCCTATTACACAACAGTAAATCATCCAACAAAACCGATTTAGCAAAAGAGATAGGTGTAAACCCCTATTTCATGGATGAATATTTTGCAGCCAAAGGAAATTACACCATGATCGACCTCGAAAAGGTGATGAATATTCTGAAATACTTAGATTTACGACTCAAGGGTATTAACCGGGGAAATGCCACTGATGGCGATTTGTTGGTTGAAACCGTTGTGAATATTCTCAAAAAATAGTCATTAAACGTTTAAAATTTCCATTTCTTGTGGGAATGTCCGTAATTCGCAAAAAAGCAATTTTTACAATATGAAAAAGTTATACTCTCTGTTTATGGGTATTGGCTTGGTAGGAATCTCATTTTCTCAACAAGTGAATACTTCTCAAATTTCAGCCGATGCTATGAAGTATCCCGCTAAAGCTGAATGGAATCCGAAAAAGACCTTATCTGATGTACCTGTGTACACTGGTAAAGTTCGTCAAACCTCAAAAGGAATTTCCAACAGGGCTGCTGACCATAGTTCATTCGTTGAATTGGGTAGCACATATTACGATCTTCAATCAAACGGTGCAATGCCGCACCGAATTATCAGACACAAGAGCGGTGCAGTTTCTGCAACATGGACAACTGCATCATCTGGTGCTGCAGGTTTTCCTGGCCGCGGTTCAGGGTATAACTTTAAAGCTTCAGGTGAAGGTTCAACTTGGGGTGCAGCTTCTGCAAATAAAGTTGAGGCTACTCAAAGATCAGGATGGCCTAACATTGGAGAGTTGAGCAACGGCGGAGTATTTGTTATTGGACATGACGCTACCAACGGTGGTTTCTTCTTGACCAAATCATCTAAAGAAGGTGATCGTCCTTCAACTACTTCGTACATCTTGAACGAAACACCCTATAAGCCAATTTGGGCAAGAACAGCCAACACCGGTGATACCATTCACTTGATTTGTTCATACACAGATTCTGCTGCTCCTGGCGAATCTCGCGCTCCACGTCGTAAAGGTATCTATGCTCCGATGGTTTATAGCCGCAGTTTTGACGGTGGTGAAACTTGGAACATTCAACACCAAATGTTGCCCAATTACGACAGTACTTTAACAAACAACGGCGGTGCAGACCAATACGCTATTGATTCTCGTGGACCTGTAGTGGTTATCGCAAATGCTGACAATCTTCAAGGTGTGGCACTATGGAAAAGTGTTGACTACGGTCAAACATGGAAGCGCTATTTGGCTGATTCATTTCCTTATGCCCCTTACAACGCAAAGAAATTGATGCTTGACACTCCAATAACAAACGACGGTACCGTTGATGTTATTATTGATCCCAACGGAAAAGTGCACGCTTTCTGGGGATTGGGCCGTGTTTTAGATACAGATACAGCAGATGAGTCATATAGTTTCTTCCCTGGAATTCAAGCAATTGTATATTGGAATGAAGATATGACTGTGGGAAAAATCATCTCTACTTCTGTTCCGTTTGATCGCGATGAAGATGGAGGTGTAACTTTGAGTACAGCAACAACCCAGGCTCTTTCAAGTGGAAGTTTGCCCTCCGGTTTTTCAACTGTAGCTCGTTTAGGAAATACCAATGCCATGCGTCAACCGAACGCGGCGTTAGATCCCAATGGTAATCTATATTGCATTTTCAGTTTCCCTGTAGAAGGCGATATTTCTGATTTAGATGCGAACTACCGTGATATCGGAATTGTTTATTCTACTGACGGTGGACAAACTTGGGGCAATCCTCAGAATTTGACACAATACCTAATGAAAGAAGATGATTTTGGTGCTGTGGCTCGCGAAGCAGATGATTTCTTACACTTCATGTGGCAACAAGACGAAATTCCAGGAACTAACCTTCAAAACAACGATGTATTGATGGCGAACCACGAGGTAGTAGAAAATAAAATCATGTACCAAGCAGTACCTGTAGGTGAGATTTTATCTGAATCTATTGGTATGGTTCATGGTTTAAGTACTGAACTTCCTCGCACAGGTGAAGTTTTTGTTGTGAGTCAGAATCAACCAAATCCATTCGACCAAACTTCAGAGGTGATTATCTTTTTAACTAAACCTGGAGATGTTCAAATTGAAGTTAGAAATACCATGGGAGCTTTGGTGAAATCTTTTGATTACAACAATCTTTTGAGAGGTAACCACCAATTGACTATCAACGCTGAAGGTTTGACTTCAGGGGTTTATACTTACACCGTGATTTCAGGTGCGAATTCAGTGAGTAAAACCATGATGGTTAAGTAAAAAATAATCTATTTAACGAAAAAGGCTACTCATTTTGGGTAGCCTTTTTTATTAACTTTGTGGACATGAAACCGGGTTTTAAATACCATCTTTTTACTTCAGTACTTTTCTTCGGTATTGGAATATATATTCTAGTGGTTCCTCAGGCGGCCATCAATATTTATAGACTTCCACAGTCGAATTTGATTTTTGCAACGGTATTGTTTTTGTGGGGCGCTTTCAGAGGATATAAAGCCATTTCTATTCGCAGGAAGAATAACGAAGCATGAGAACCTTTTTGCTCATTTTTCTAATTTCTTTTTGGGGATGTCAGGAAATTTCCTTTTCCGGAAAAGGGAAGGACGTGCCAACGGCCGGCCAAGTTTCCATTGGGTTTGAATGGGGAGATACTTTTATGGTTCAACAGTGGCTCGAAATCTTTCACTCTCAATATCCAAAAGCAACCATCACACCCGTCTATGGAAACTATTCTGAGTTGACCAACTTGTTATTGGCCGATTCATTACACGGAGTATTCATGCATGATAAATTCAACAACGACCAAATGGCTTGGTTGAAACAACAAAAGAATTCTACCGTAAACGAAATTGAGCTGGGTACCACTTCACTGGTTTTCATTACTTCACGCGAATCTCAATTGGAGAATTTAAAGCTAGGGCAGATTCAATCTGAACTTTTTGGAAGCATTTTTGAAAAGTATAGTGTGGATGCTAAATACAAATGGGCGTTACCTTCAAGGTCTTCGTCAGAATGGATGAGATTAGCCAAATTCTACTCTAGTCATAATTATGTCACAATGCCAACTGCGAATCGGTCTGATTCGTCAGAAAGTGTAGATCAAAAATGGATCAATCATAATCCAGGTAATCATGTTCGTTGGATCAGTAGCCATCAAGATATTATCAATTTCGTTTCTAGGAATCCCAATACTATTGGGGTGATTTCATTGAATTGCATTGCCGACAAAAAAGATAGCCTAGCTATAGCAAATTCCAAAAATATCAAAGTGTTGGCCGTTGAAAATGCACAGGGTAAATTTACTTATCCCTTTCAATCGCAAATTAGCCTTGCACAATATCCTTTTGATCAACCCGTTGTAAGCTATGAAATGCAAGGTTATTCAGGATTAATTACCGGGTTTGTGCTTTATTGCAACAGTCAAGCAGGACAGGCGCTGATGAAGAAATCAGGATTGTTGCCAAAGAACTATCAAGGCCGGAAAATTGAACTAGACCTACCTAATTGAAGAAGTAATTGAACAATTTAAAGGGTATATTTGTCGTAATTAATAATTAGCTAACCTACTTTTAACATATATTTATTTTTTTTGCATCCAAAATGAAAAGACATCTTTTATTTACGGTATTATCTATTAGCCTATCCTTGCAGGTATTAAATGCTCAGACCATTAAAGAGGCAGAGCGTTTTGTGAGAAATGAGCAATACGAAGACGCGGCTGGTGTGTATACCAAACTTATCGCCAAGAAACCCAAAGACGGTATGAATTACTATTATTCTGCCGTGAATCATCTTCTTAAAGGCGATTCCATTGCAGCCATTCAGATTTTAGATCAAGGCGCTATTAACGCACCTAAATGTAAAATGATTTTGGTGGGTAAGGGCATGCTGGCACTTCGTCAAGGCAATAATGCCGCTGCTGAAAACTATTTTGTACAAGCTCAAATAATTAGTAAGAAGAAAAAAGGTCTTATTAACAAAGAAATTGGTAGAGCCTATCTTTCAGTTATAGCTTCAGACGAGAAAACTGAAATTGCAAACGCGCAAAAAGCAAAAACTTATTTGGAAGTAGCCGTAGACGATTTTGAAACTAAATTGCTGTTAGGTGATGCACTTATGGTCATTAACAAAGCGGATCTTTCTCAAGCAGTTCAGCAGTTTATCGTTTCTGGATACGAACAACCAGAAGATCCCCGCCCATTATTGAAAGAAGCTTACGTTTACAGAAGGGTTAAAAACTATGAACTTTCTAAATTGCGTATTTCTGAAGCCCTTAGCAAGGACCTGGAATATGCGCCGGCCTACAGACAGATGGCTGAAGTATTGCAATTGATGGGTCAGAAGGACAGCTCAATTTATTATTTCGAGCAGTACTTAAAGCGTAACAACAACTTATCGGCTCGTGTTAAATATGTAGAAGCCCTTTATTTGAATAGTGAATTTGATAGAGCCATCTCTGAAGGTAAAGCACTGTTGAAGCAAAAAGAAGTTCCTAATATATATGGTGTAATAGCTTATGCTGTTGTAGGAAAGAAAGATGCAACTGCAGAAGAGATTAACGACGGACTTGAAAACTTCAAAATGTATGAAGAGAAGTTTGTGGCTCCTAAAAACCGTAAATTATTCAATCGCGAAATGTACTTTAAAGCAACCTTGCTTTACAGAGCAGACAAGCAGAAAGAAGCCTTTGAATTATTCACTAAAGTACTTCAAGATACCGCCAAAGCGACCGAAAGTATGTACGATGCAGTTCGTGAGCAATATTACAATTTAGGTTCAGATTTACATAAAGAGATTTCCAAATTGGAAAAAGACAATACCGATGGTGTTAATGATGCTCAGATTGCTGGACTTAAAGGCAAAAAATACGGTGCTTTCGATAAGGCCTACAAAACATTGGAGTTGAAGCGCGTAAAGAATGGTGGGACTCTGAATTTGAGAGATCTATTTTTTGCTGGTCGTTGCTTAGATTTCATGGAGCGCTATGAAGAATCAGTAAAGACTTACAATGAAATCATTACTCAAGATACCAACTATATTTCTGGGTACTATCTGGTAGCTCAATCATCGGCTCTTTTAGATCCTACAGATTCTACTGGTAACGTAACGGCAGCCTATAACCGTTGGTTGAATAAACTTACTCCCGAAGATCAAGTTAAATTCAAAAAAGACATCGAGAACGCATACCGCAATATGGCTTTCTATGCTCAGAAGAACAAGAAATACGAGCAGTGTAGCTACTATTATGGAAAAGTTTTAGAAGTAAATCCCGAAGATACCGTAACCGCAGACATCAAAGCTCGTATCGATGAGTATCTTGAAAAACTGCGTGCCCGCGAAGCTCGTCAACGCGCGGCAGGTAAAAAATAAGTAAATTAAACGTTTAATATAATTAGGCCGGCTCACAAAAGTCGGCCTTTTTGTTATCTTTGATTTTATGTTGAAATGGGCTTTTTTGTTTTTCGGAGGATGTTTTTTCCAATTTGTTTCCGCGCAAAACCGTCCTTCCAAAACTCTGCCCATCCATTTTCAAAGTGATGTCACACTCGATCAACTAAAAGTCCGTCTTGCAGATTTAACCATCTCAGTGATTGATGCTGATTGGGGATGGTACAGCGCTGCCGGCGTAAGCGCGTCCCTCGAAAAAATAAAACAGACTGAAGGCATCAATCTTGCTTATCAATCAAAGCCCATTTCCAAAAGGTACCGGCCCAACGATGCTTATTTTGTAAAGCAATTTCACCTCGCACATATACGTGCTGAAAAAGTCTGGGATTTTACCACGGGAGATGTTAATAGGGCAGGGGATACTTTAATTATTGCTATCATTGATGACGGCATTGATACCACCCACGAAGATTTGCGTTCTCAAATCTGGAGGAATTCGTTAGAAATACCTAACAATCAAATTGACGATGACCAAAACGGGTATGTTGATGATTATTTGGGGTGGAATGCCGGTGATCAGAACGGTACGGTTTACACCTCTATTTCTCAGTTTGACGGACATGGAACAGCGGTAGCGGGTATTGCAGCAGCTCGTGCTTATAATTCAAAGGGTATTTCTGGAGTTCTGTGGAACGCTAAAATCTTACCTGTAAATTGTTATCCTATAGATGAAGTAGATGTGGAAGCCGGTGTTCTGCGCGCCATGCTATATATATATAGGATGAAGAAGTTATTTCTCGAAACCAATGGACAGAAAGGGGCGAATGTGGGTGCGCTGAATATGTCAGTGGGAATGGATAATGGCTTTCCTTCCGATGCTCCTTGGTGGTGTCCGTTATATGATTCCTTAGGATCTGTGGGTGTATGGAGTGCCACAGCCGCTACCAATCGGAATGTGAATGTTGAGACCACGGGCGATCTCCCAAGTTTATGTCCGTCGAATTACATGATATCCGTAAATTTATGTGACTTGAATAATCAACATTCTGGCAGCGGATATTCAGATACCTTCATAGATATAGCAGCGCCTGGCAATGACGCATACACAGCTTTACCTAGTGTGTTACTTCCGGGTGAACCGTATTCTTATGAATCGGGAACATCGTTCGCTTCACCCATGGTGGCTGCATCGATGTTGCTTTTGGAGTCCTATACCTGTGATACATATATGAGGTTAAAAAAGGAAAATCCTGAGATAGCCATGAGTCTCATGCGAAAATGGTTGGCAGCTGGTGTAAGGAAATCGACTTCGTTGAGTACAAAAACTCAAATGGGGGGTAGTTTAGATGTGTATGGTTCATGGATTGCCATGGTTAATTGGTGCCAGCAAATAGATACTACATTTAAACTATCGCAAGAGTTGTTAGAAGATGAGGTAGTTTTTAAGGTTTATCCTCAACCCATAGCTACCCATGAGGCGTTAAATATTCGTGTTTCTATTAGAGGACGGATGGAAATGTACAATTTCTTGGGACAGAAGAAGGGGGAGTGGCAACTAGAAAAGGGCAATAATGAAGTTAATTCAGGGTTGGGTAGTGGGGTATATACCTTGGTATTTACGACGGATGAAAAAAAGACAAAAAAAATTCAAATTTTAGTAGACTGAAAACTAGCGACTTAGTATATTTTGTTGAATTTTTTCTG
>CAYPBJ010000011.1:0-64376 GCA_964408945.1 uncultured Rhizobium sp.
GACGGCCCTTCCTTGGGATATTTATCTGATCACTATCCCGTGATGGTAGAAATTAATTTGTGAATTCACCAATTTAATAGTGAATTCGGTGATTACATTCACCAATTTACATACAATTTCAGTGAATTCACCCTAGACCATCGACCTTCGACCACAGACTACCGACCACAGACTACCGACTACCGACCAACGACCCTAGACCATCGACCATATACCACAGACCATGCAACCCCAAACAACCCAAACGCTATCACATCCCCTTGAATGATGTACCAAGGCCATGGACCCAAAATGTCGAGAATGCTTGCAGTTTCCGGTTTGTGCATCAAAAAGAAATAGTTGGCCTCGCGACCCGTGGAAACCACCAAATAGTTTACAGAAATGGCAATGAGGGTGAATATTTGAAGATAGCCGTATGATTTCAATAAATCTTTAAACGTGATTCGGGGCATCCCCAAAACCAATAAGTGAATCACAAACATGACCAAACCAGTGTGCGATACCCAAAACTTACAATAATTGTAGTGTGGGAATCCTTCATTAAGAGCCGGAGTGATGATGGCGTTGAAGGTGAATACCCAAACAAAAAAGTATAAGACGTGCCACATCCAAATTTTGCGCTTGTAACTGTAGGCTAAGGCAACAAAGGCCAACCAATTACACGGATTGAGCGGTAAATCTTCGCCCCAATTAAAGGGTACAAATGCAGGGTCATTAGAGGGAAGTAGTGAGACGTAAACTTTAACGACTTGCCAAATCAATACGTTTATAACCAACAACCAAGCAAAAATCTGGGTGATTTTATGTTTACCATCTTCGGGTAATTTGCGAGCCCTGTAGGTCAATACACCGCATAAAAGTCCCACGAAAAAAACCGCCAACCAATGTTCCCAAGTGTTGGCACAAAAGTTTTTATTGGGTAAAAGATAGTTCATGACTTAAAATTTCTTCATTTCCGAACGCCACTTAATGCGCTTTCCTTCGGAATCCAGTTTATCTAAGAATGGAGAAACCGTGCCATTCAAGTAATTCCGAACCTCTGACGTCACTTTATCAGTCTGCTTTTTCGCGTTGTCAATGGCAACTTGAACATTCTCAGTTACCTGCTCAGAACCGTTTAACAAGCCCGCAGCATTGTTCAAATGATCGTTCAACCTGATGGTGGCATCTTCGTAAAAACGATACCCTTCCTCCAACATGTATTTCAACTTCAACTGAGCCAAAGAATCAGTGATTTTCTTGCTCTCTTTCAAGTAACGCTGCTTCAAAGTATCTGACTCAAATTGCAACTTGCCCATTGTTTCCAAAGAGCGCTCAGCCTCCTTCAAGGCCTCGAACGATGAATAAGCCAGCTGAACCACCTTCGCAAAATCAGCCGCACTAACCAATTTTTTACTGTAATCAGCACTCGAAAAAGGCGACTGACCCGATTCTTTCACTTCCACCCACACGCTATCTGCAAATTTCAACGTATCGCCCTCATTTCTGATGACCATTTTATATTTACCCGGTGCCACTTCCATTCCCGATGGCAAATCTGATTTTTCATCCACCTTTCCGTGCTGTGGGAATCGAACACCGTCGCGAATCATGCGATAAGGAATGCGGTACAACCCAGTACTATCTAAACTAAAATGATGGGTTCTGATTTTTTCACCGGCTTCATTGTAAACCATTCCAACCAGTTTCAGCTTTTCCCATTGATCTTTATTTTTAGTCGTTACCGCCCAAACATCTATCTTCACCCCGCCCATTTTATTGGGTGCTTCAAATTCCGTATTTGCACCAAAATGCATTCCTGCATTGCTCATGCTTTGCGCCAAATAACCCGGAGTGGTAGCCGCAATCTTAATTCCTTTAACAGAAATTGGAGCTTTCGCTGCCGATCCTGCAGCCAAATCTACCAACACATTTAGATGGTCAAATACCCAAATTCCACGTCCAAAAGTGCCCACCACCAAATCATTTTCTCTGCTCTGAATTTTCAAATCGGTCACAGGAACACTCGGAAATCCTTCCTTCCACTTCATCCAATCCTTGCCGCCGTTTAAACTCATCCACAAGCCGCGGTCGGTTCCCATGAATACCAAGTTTTGATTCTGGGGATGAGGCAACACCGAATGTACATATCCCCATTCACCATCAGCAACTGGGGCCGTTCCCAGAGCGGATGTCCAAGTTTTTCCAAAATCGGTGGTTTTAAACAAATAGGCGTTCCAATCGTTCTGACGGTAATTGTTGATGACCGCCCAACATTCACCGGCGTTTTTGGGATTCACCCACAAGTAAGGAACCCAAGCTTCCTTGGGAGCGCCCTTTATATTGAGTGTCACATTGCTCCATGAAGCTCCGCCATCTCGGGTCACTTGAATGTTTCCATCGTCGGTCCCCGCCCAAACAACTTTAGTATCATTCGCTGCTGGCGCAATGGCCAAAATAGTGCAATGGTTTTCCGCGCCGGTGGCGTCAACCGTTAACCCACCACTCTTTGCTTGCTGCAATTTCAATTTGTTGTTGGTGGTCAAATCTGGAGAAATGATTTTCCAGCTGCGCCCTTGATCTGCCGAATAATGCACAAATTGACTTCCAAAATAAACCCCTGTATTCAAATTCGGATCTACCGCAATGGCCGCGTTCCAGTTGAATCTTAGTTCCACTCCCTGAGGGTGCTGGGGTTTAATGGGCACCGTTTGATGTGTTTTCGTATTGTAGTGGCTCACATTACCGCCCTGCCACATGGCATAACCCTCACCGGGCTTTCCAGGCATGGGAACGCAATCAAATCCGTCGCCAAACATCACCTCCTGCCATTCAAAATTCTTAATGCCGCCGTACTTCCAATGGTAAGCCGGACCCACCCAACTTCCGTTGTCTTGAAGTCCGCCGTAAACATTGTACGGTAACTCATTATCAATATCAATGTGGTAAAATTGCCCCACCGGAATGTTCTCAGCATAGCGCCAAGAATTGCCGCCATCGTACGAAATATTCAATCCGCCGTCGTTTCCATTGATGATGTAATTGGGGTCTGTCGGATGAATCAAAAACGCATGATGATCAGGGTGTATCGCTCCCCAATCGGCTAAAATTCTCCAATGATTTCCAGCATCTTCACTCACACTCACCTGCGACCAAATAGAATATACACGGTTCTCATTCTCAGGATGGGCATATATTTCATGGTAATAAAACGGCCTGTTGCCCGCATTTTCATCATCGGTAATGCGCTTCCAAGTCGCACCCCCATCATTGCTTCGGTAAAATCCCGATTTCTTCGCTTCCACCAGCGCATACACTCGGCTGGGTTGATTTCGGGGGATAGCAATTCCAATTCTACCCAATTCGCCTTCGGGCAAGCCACTCTCGGCGCCCAACTTTTTCCAAGTTTGTCCCGCATCATATGTAACATAAAGTCCGCTACCGGGACCGCCACTTCTGAACGTCCAAGGTTGTCTTTGGTAATCGTACATGCACGCAAACAACTTGTTAGGATTGCTCGGATCCATAACCAAATCAGCACAGCCACTGCTAGCGTTGGTGTATAAAATCTTGTTCCACGTTTTTCCACCGTCGGTGGTTTTATAAACTCCGCGGGCATCGTTTGGTCCCCATACCGACCCCATGGCCGCCACATATACTTCTTGTGAATTTTTAGGGTTCACAATGATTCTATGTATTGTTTTGGTGGCTTCCAAGCCCAAACATTTCCATGTTTTTCCGCCGTCTAAACTCTTGTAAATTCCTTTTCCAGAATTGTGACTGTTCCGGGGATTCCCTTCTCCGGTACCGGCCCAAATCACATCGGGATTGTTGGGATCAACAGCCAAAGCGCCGATGCTCTGAACGTCTTGTTCATCAAAAATAGGCGCCCAATTAAGTCCGCCGTTGGTGCTTTTCCAAACACCCCCACTCGCCGCACCGGCATAGATGGTTTGCCCGTAGGTTTTATTGCTTGGCTCCACCGTCGGCACAGCCAACGCGGTGATACGTCCACTCATGGCTCCAGGTCCCAAATTTCGTTTGGGAATGGTTTTCATGGCGTGATTTACGGCTTGACTCCAAGAAATATCTTGGGCATTTACTGTATTGCTCAATGAGGCACTGTAGGCGGTTGCAGCGAAAAGCATCCCCCGAAAAAACCATGAAAACTTCATCATTTAAATTCTTGCGTAAAAGTCAAAGTTAATAAATTTGTTGAGTGAAGAAACGCATCTTATTTGTTTGTTTAGGAAACATTTGCAGAAGTCCGCTTGCCGAAGCCCTATTTACCAAAGAAATCTCCCTTCGTGGCCGCGAAAACGAGTTCGAAGTTGATTCTTGCGGCACCAACGGATTTCACAACGGAGAGCAGGCCGACCCTCGCACTCGTGCCAACGCACTGAAACACGGGGTTGAGGTCACATCCATCTCAAGACAACTGACGGTGGGCGATCTCCACGACTTTGACCACATCATCACCATGGCCCGCGATGTTTACAACGGCGTTCTGCCTTATGCCAACACTCCCGCCCTACGCTCCAAACTCGAATGCTGGGAAGTCCCCGACCCCTGGTACGGCGGAGACGAAGGCTTCGAAAAGGTCTTCCACATCATTGATTCAAAGGTGAAAGATTTGTTAGAAAAGGTTTAATTTTACAAGAGCTATGAGAACCTCCTATAAAGTCATCCTCGCCGGCTTGGGCGTATTTGGACTGATTCAATTCATTCCCAAAAACCACAACAACGCTCCCGAATTGGAAAAACACCCATTGTTTACCGATTATCCCACCTCCCATACCGTTGAGAACATCATCCGATTTGCCTGCGCTGATTGCCATTCAAACCATACCGAGTACCCTTGGTACGCAAAGATTCAACCCGTTTCTATGTGGATAGATCACCATGTTGACGAAGGCAAAGAGCACTTCAACATTGATGCGTGGAACACCTATTCTCGAAAACAGCAAAAGCATAAAATTGAAGAGTGCATTGAAGTCATTGAAGAAGGCGAAATGCCCATGAAAGGATACGTAAAAATGCACGAGCGCGCCAACTTAACGGCCCTTCAAAAGAAGGAGATCACACTTTGGGCCAAAGGGCTCATTGACTCGATGGGGCGGAGGAATTAATGGTTTAAGGTCAACGAGATTTTTCCATTTAACCCTTCATAAACAATTCTTAGGAGAGTATTTACACGCAAATCAGATGCATTGTTTTCAATTCTAGAGATATAACTCTTTGAAGTTCCTATTCGCTGAGCGAGTTCCTCTTGGGTCATTCCCCTATTTTTTCTCATTTCTTCAATGAGTTGTCCCAGTTTAAAAACTTCATACTCTAATTCCCATTCTTCACGTTCTTTAGAGTTGTACTTTGAATCAAGTAGTTCCGTTAAATTTTTTACTTTTTTCATATTTTGTTTTTAACCTATTTGCTTTAACGAGTTCTTTTGAGGGAGTTTTTTGTGTCTTTTTAATACATGCATTCAATAATATCCAGTTTTGAGAATTCGGTGTACAAAATATCCTTATTGCCTTTCCATCTGTTTGAACCCGAATTTCATAGAGTTTATCATATCCATGAATTTTCTTTAAAAATCTTTCACTAAGTATCCTTTCCTGTCTAATAAAATTTAAAACAAATTCAATCTTCTTTTGAATTTCTGGCTTCAACATTAAATAAAAATCCAAAAAATGCTCTTCAAAAAACTCAATTTCCCTTCCCACAAAGTTATCTAATTAGTTTACTTTTACAAAAAAATAATACAACAAATTAACTTTTTAGAAATGCTATAACCTTGGCGAAGATTGCAACACTTTTTTCGATTTTACGGGGATATTTGCATTTATCCCCGCATTTTTAAAGTTACACTTTAATTTTACGGGGATAATTCCCTCCATTCAATCAGAAAATATCCCTTCCAAACCCGTTTTCCTTGAATTATATTTGTACCATGTCAGATAAGTACGCGCAACGCGGCGTTTCCTCCCAAAAAGAAGATGTTCATAATGCCATCAAAAACATTGATAAAGGCCTTTTCCCAAAAGCTTTCTGCAAAGTTATTCCCGATTATCTGACCAACAACCCCGACCTCTGCACCATCGTTCACGCTGACGGTGCCGGAACCAAATCCAGTTTGGCCTACGCCTATTGGAAAGAAACCGGCGACGTTTCCGTTTGGAAAGGCATTGCTCAAGACGCCATCGTCATGAACACCGATGACCTCATCTGCGCCGGCGTGACCGGTCCCTTCCTGCTTTCAAGCACCATCGGAAGAAATAAAAGTTTGGTTCCCGGCGAAGTCATTTCGGCCATCATTGAAGGCTCCGAAGAATTCTGTGCCAACATGAAAAATCACGGCATCGAAATTCATACCACCGGTGGCGAAACCGCCGATGTGGGCGACCTCGTTCGCACCATCATTGTAGACTCCACCCTCGTGGCACAGTCCCCAAGAGCGCACATCATTGACAATGCAAATATTTCCGGCGGACAAGTTATCGTGGGATTTGCATCCTACGGACAAGCCACCTACGAATCAGAATACAACGGCGGCATGGGCAGCAACGGACTTACCAGCGCCCGTCACGATGTGTTCCACGCTGATTATCGCCAGAAATATCCCGAAAGCTACGATCAAAATCTTCCTGAAAACGTGGTCTACTGCGGAAGCAAACACTTCACAGACCCCGTAGAAAATTCGCCCATCAATGCCGGCAAATTGGTGCTTTCTCCTACCAGGACCTACGCGCCTTTGGTGAAAGCTATTTTTGATTCCTTGGGACGTGAAGTCGTGAAAGGCATGATACATTGTTCTGGCGGCGGTCAAACCAAAGTGCTTCATTTCGCAGATCATGTTCACATCATTAAAGACAATTTCCTTCCCATTCCGCCCCTCTTTAAATTGATCCAACAAGAGAGCAACACGGAATGGCGAGAGATGTTTCAAGTGTTCAACATGGGTCACCGCTTAGAAATTTACACCGACCAACTTTCGGCTGAAAAAATGATCACCCTTTCTAAATCCTTTGGTATAGAAGCCCAAATCATAGGTCGCACCGAAAACATTGCCGGCAAAAAGCTCACCATTCAGGGCAAATGGGGAACTTTGGAATACTAAAATAAATTTACCTTTTCAAGCGTTTGGGTATTAAGCACCATGAAATTCAAAAACCAAGTACTCATTCTCCTGCCATTATTGGCAACTATCAACCCATCAAAAGCCCAAGTATCAGGCAATGCCACATGGAATGAAAACAACCGATTCAAAAACAATGCAACCTACAACGCACCCGTTGCGGCTGGCGCCTACGAAGATTACGATGGACGCGCCGATAAAGCAGCCATGAGCATGCGCAAACAACGCACTACTCACATTGACGCAACGCAAAATTACCGACCCAATTCAGGTACCGAATACACCATGTCGTATGTAAACCGCGAACAAAACATCATCAGCGGAGGTAACGACTTGGTTATCAATGTTTCGGTATTAAACAATGCAACACCTACCAGTTATACGGCCATATTTCATTTGAATCAAGCCGGTAAAAAAGTATCTGAACTCGACAGTTTATTACAGATGAGGGTAAACAAATTCATCAAAATGGGTGCTAGCATGGGCATCAAAGAGAAAGATTTCTATCTCGATATGATTGCATTGGTTCCCATCTTCCAAAGAGAAAAAAAGCTATTCTCAAATACTTACAACGAAATCCCCAAAGGATTTGAAATGCAAAAAAACCTCCACGTTAGATACAAAAACCCAGAGCAATTAGACAAACTCTTTACCATGGCTGCACAATGTGAAATCTACGATTTAATCAAAGTAGAATACCACTGCGACACCATTCAGCAGGCCAACATCCGCATTCGACAAAAAGCAGAAGAAGTTTTGAAGGCGAAGATTGCTCATTTAAAGAAAACCGGCATCAGCTTAGACACCAATTTCCGCACAGTGAATGAATTCCAAAAACAATATTTCCCAGTAGATCAATACATATCATACCAGCCATTGGCCATCAGCGCCATTGAAGATGATGCACCCCAAGCTCCTAAGGAAGGAAATATTACTTCCAGACCCAACCGTACTACTTTGTTCCATAATGCCATTTCAACGAACGGATTCGATGCCATTTTAAATGCATCTCCGCTGCAACCTTCCATCCAAATGGTTTACAATATGGAAGTTAGGTATACACTTGTGCAACCGGTGAGAACGGTTACTCAAACCACACAACAAACCAAAGTCTTGCTTATTACTCCACAAGGGACTATAAAGGAAGAATATATCAGCAAGTAAATAATAAACAAAGTAGATTTAATTCTACATTTTACTAATCAGGACAACACTAATTTTGCAAGAAATTAAATCCAATTAATAAAATGCAATCGCAAATAACTGGAATATTGATTGCCGATGACCATACGATAATAGTAAAAGGGATAAAATTAATCCTCAAAAATAATTTTCAAATATCCAATATTTTTGAATGTCAGGATTTAAATCAGTTAATGGGAAATTTACAAAGAAATCAAATTTCCCATTTAATCTTAGATATTTCATTCCCAGAAAACTCTAGTATACATTATATCGATAAAATCAGATCCAATTTCGCTCAATTGAAGATACTTATATTCACGATGCATCCATCCCATCTATTTCAAAATACACTCATTAAATATCCTGATATTTTATTCTGCCAAAAAAGCGAACCTGAAATTATTCTGTTGAGAGTGTTAGATAACTTTATTAGCAACAAAGCAAAATCTGTTACAACGCTATATTTACCTAGCAAAAAATGGAGACTTTCAAAAAAGGAAGAAACGGTGACCAAATTGTTAATTGAAGGAAAATCCACAGGGCAAATTGCTGATAATCTAAACATTAAAAGCAACACAGTTTCAACTTACAAAAAACGCATTTTTGAAAAAACCGAAGCAAAAAATATTTTTGAATTAGCCAAGATTTTTCAATAATGTATAACACGTTGAAAAAATCCTGTACACTATCGCTACTTCTTTTTATCCACTTATCACTATTAGCTCAAGAAAATTACAACATATTTAAATACGATAAGAAAAACACTAAACTATCAGCAAATATTATTCATGATCTAACAATCGACTCAGACAACCAATTGATTGTTTCATCTCCAATGGAGATATATGTATACAACGGTATAGATTTTAACAGAATAAACATCACCAGTAAACAGCGAATAATATCAATTATAAAAAATAGTGAAAATACTATCTTAGCAGTTTTATCAAACGGACAAATATATAAAATCCAATCTAATCAACTTAAAAGTAGTTTACTAATAGAAAATAAAATATACAAATATCCAACTTTCAAGTACAACTATTCATTCGTAAATGGCCCAATTTCCTTCTCTAAAAAAATCATAAACACCAACATTATTGAATATGATTATTTCCGAACCCATTCAGTTTACCATCAAGATAAATCCGCTTTTCTGGTAAGAAACAGTGAAACAAAAAGTTTTTATTGGTTAGATACACAACTAAACTACACCATAATAAAATCGTATACACCTAGAAATAATTTAAAATTTCTATACCATTATAAAGATATTATAACTCTTGAAGGTAATTTATTTCAATCAAACATAAGCAATAATTCATTCAAATTACCCACAGATCTAGATACTTTAAAAGGATACTATTTTATAAATAAACCGAATGAATCATTAATAGTTATCCAAAATTCAAGCCTTTGGAGCCTCAATTCAAATTATAATTGGGAGTTAATCACAACACAACTACCTAGCGAAATAATAGTATCCGCAGTCGTTTTTAATCCCAAATTAAACCTATGGTATATAGGAAGTCAAGCTGATGGTTTATTTGTTTTAAAGCCAAAAAAATTTAAAGTGCTTAGTACATTTAAAAACAACCCAAAAAATAACTTCTATTTACAAATTCCTATAAATCAAGATAATATAATAACCAATAATGGTATAGTCGCTAATAGTGATAACCTATCAAAATTTTGCAATCTTCAAAAAATCTATACGAACAATGTAGCTTTCAAAATCAGTCCATACGAATATATGGTTCAATCAAACGAAGAAATATTCATTTACAATAGTCAACATGATGACCTAAAAAAAATAAAATCAGGAAAAAATCTTGGATATACCAATCATTACAAATGGTCTACGGATACCCTTCTAATCGTACAATATGATTCAGTCTTTTTCTATGAACCAAAATTCAATAAATTCACATATTTAACTAAAAATAATCAAACTCATTTAAATATTTACAGAATTGTAAAAATAGGGAATAATCTATGGATTTCAAGTTGTGCCGGAATAGGTATTTTTAGCATAAAAAACAAATCTTTTATACATAATTTATTTTCCAATAATTGCATAAGAGAAATTTTCCCAACGAAAAAAGGAGTTTTAGTTTCTACTTATGGAACTGGACTTTTCTTAGTGAATGACAAATCCTACGAAAGCATCCAAATTCCTCTTGATTTTCGCCAAAACTTGCTGCATACTCATGCTATCTATAAAAATAAAAATAACGATTTAATTATTCCTACCAACTCAGGTATTTTGAAATTACCTGAAACCGTCATCTTTAATTCATTAAATAAAAAATTCTTAACTCAACAACCCCAATATTTTAATGAACAAGACGGACTCCCTACAGATGAATTCAATGGAGGAACAGACCCAGGTTTTATTAATTTCGGTGATACCTTAATATCTTTCCCATCATTAAAAGGATTAATACAAATAAATCCTAAAAACTTTATAGCAGATTACACCATCAATAGCTTTCAAATATCATCCATAGAACGATCAGGTGAGGCAGTAAAACTTGCAAACAATCTCATTCATTTACCTACCTACACTCCCGAAATCACATTTAAAATTAACTTAACCTTTTGGGGGAATTCTTTCAACCTCCCACTATATTACAAATACAGAAATAAATCTTATTTTATCCCTATTGAGAAATTAAATAACTTAAGACTTATCATAGAACACTATGGATATGAGCCTATAGAATTTTATACTTTAGAAAATAATAAAATTAAAAGCTTATTAAAAATTAATATATTCAGAAACCATTTATGGTATACCCAATGGTATTACCTTCTAATCGGAATCATCGCTTTATGGGGATTTTTATACGCTTATGATAGTGCGAGAAGCTTCCGAACGGAGCAAAAAGAAGAAAAACTTCAAACATTAATCAATGAAAAAACCATTGCTCTAAATCAACTCAATGAAGAATTAAAAATTAAAATTGACCAGCTTGTTGAATCAAATAACAATAATCAATTTTATATCAGTGTTATCAATCATGATATTTTTGCACCTATTAAATTTATCAATCTTATAGGAAATCAAATTACAAACCACAATCAAAAAGTTACTAAATACCAAATTCTAGAACATTTAAACACCATCATCAATACCACCAAAAGACTAGAAATTTTATGTTCAAATATTTTAAATCATATAAATTCTAAACGATTCGAAGAATTAGAAATTTCATCCTTTCCAATAATAGATGTAATCAACGAATTAAAATTATTCTTTCAAATTGGACTAAAATTAAACCAGAATGAACTCTTGATAAATCTAAATAATGATAGTTTAATTACCTCTAACAAAGACGCTCTTACCATTATTCTAACCAATATTGTAAGTAATGCTATTCGATTTACAAACCAAGGCGAAATATCTATCACTCATAAATTCAACAAGGTCAAACACATAAATACCATTACCATCTCTGATACTGGAAAAGGAATCAGTGATAAAATGTTAGACAATATCAATCAGAAAAATCTACAAATTTTAAATAGAGACTCAATAAAGTATAACAGTTACGGCGTTGGTTTCAATTTAATTTTTAAAATGTTACTAGTAATTAAAGGAGAAATTAAAGTTTCAAAAAATAACCCCAGTGGCACTACTGTCACTCTCACTTTTCCAAATCAACCCAAATCGGACAATGGTCTGAATGCTTAGCGTCCGCATGTATTCCTGATGACTTCAACCTCTCCGACAAAATTCCAGAAATGGAAATATAATCAATCCTCCAGCCCTTATTGTTTGCCCTCGCATTGGCTCTAAAGCTCCACCAACTATATTGATGAGCCACTCCTTCATGCAATGTTCGGAATGAGTCTAACATTCCAGAGGCAAACCATTTCGACATCCAATCGCGTTCTTCAGGCAAAAATCCGGTACTGTTCTTGTTGCCTACAGGGTCGTGAATATCTATGGCTTGGTGACAAATATTGTAATCCCCACAAACCACTAAATTGGGAATTGACTTTTTTAAATCTTCTATGTAATCAAAGAAATAATTTAAGAAATCCATTTTTACATTTTGGCGTTCATCACCGCTGGTTCCGCTAGGGAAATAAACAGAGAGTACACTTCCCCAGGAAAAATCCAAACGAATCACACGCCCTTCTGCATCGTATAATTCATGTCCGCAGCCGCGCTCCACAAGCAGTGGTTTCTCCTTACTGATTATACCCACGCCGCTGTAGCCTTTCTTCTGTGCTGAAAACCAATGGCATTCATATCCCAAAGAAGTAAAATCACTTTCTTCAATCTGCTCAGGCAAGGCCTTAAGCTCCTGAAAACACACCACATCTGCATTTTCAGCTTTCAAATATTCAGCCAATCCTTTGGTGCTTGCCGAACGAATACCGTTTACGTTATAACTAATTATTTTCATGATCAAAACATTCCATAATGAGCAAATGCCCCTTCTCAAAATTCACTGCTACCCAACCATCTTGGTCAACTCTATTGGAACTGCTTGTATTGTAAGGGAGTTCCAATGTTGTACCACTCATATTCCAAACCAAATTCTCGGTAACTACACCTTCACATTTTCCGCAAGGAATCAAGGAAATTGATGTTCCCGCAGGATACCACTTTTTGAATCCCGAGGGCGCTACAAAAATGCGCGAGTGGCTGTCCAAAACATTGATAACCATATTATTTGAATATCGAGCCAGAGTGAACACATTGTTCATTGCATGATCAAATCGTCTACCAGTAGCCCAAATGATATTCACCGCGGAAAATCCTCGTTGAATTAAAAATTCAATGCCTTTTTGTAGGTCAGTTTTATCTTGGTCATGGGTATGAATTACTTCAACGTGCGACAAATGAGGATATTCTTCAAAATTCACCTCGTTACCAGAATCAAAATCCCCCAACCACACATCAAAGCGAATTTTTTGTTCTAAAACACGAGTCAAGGCCCCATCCAGCACAACCACAAAGGGGGTCCATTCCATCAATTCGCTCAATAACTCATAAGAACAGGCCTCTCCATTGGCAATGATGAGGGCCGGTTCTTGATTGTCGCGAACAATGTGATGGGAACTCATTCTGCAAATTTGCAGTTTTTTTAGGGGTCCTATCGAAAAATAAACAGAAACCTATAAAATTGACCGAATTTTGTAAACATTTTTACGTTACACTATCATGATTGCACGCTTACTCTGGGCCGATGATGAAATCGATTTGCTCAAACCCCATGTTTTATTTCTCGAGGGAAAAGGATACGAAATCATCACCGTCAAAAGCGGCACCGAAGCCATAGACCGAATCAAAACCACTCAGTTTGATTTGGTTTTTTTGGACGAAAACATGCCCGGAATATCCGGACTAGACGCTCTAGCTTCCATCAAACAGCTTCAACCCAATTTGCCGGTCATCATGATCACAAAGAACGAAGAAGAGCACATCATGGAAGAAGCTATCGGCAATAAAATTGCCGACTATCTCATCAAACCCGTCAATCCCAATCAAATATTGCTAGCCGTTAAAAAGAACCTCGATGAAAAACGGTTGGTGAGTCAAAAAACTACTCAAGGTTACCAAAAAGAGTTCATGCAAATAGGCATGACCGTTTCTGATAAACTCAATCTGCAAGAATGGAAAGACGTATATAAGAAATTGGTATACTGGGAAATGGAACTCGGCGAAACCAACGAAGGCGGAATGAAAGAAGTTCTTGACACCCAAAAAACCGATGCCAATCGCAACTTCTGCAAATTCATCTCTCAGAATTACGATACCATGATCAACTCGGAAGATGAAGTTTTGTCTCACAGCTTATTCCGTAAGCGCGTGAATCCGTTATTAGACTCTGAAGAGCCCGTCTACTTCATCTTACTTGATAACCTTCGTTTTGACCAATGGAGGGCCATAAGCGAGACTCTAAACGAGCTTTATCACATTGATACCGAAGATCTATATCTAGCCATTCTCCCTACTACCACCCAATATGCGCGAAACGCCATTTTCAGTGGAATGCTTCCTTTAGAAATAGAAAAAACCTTCCCAGATAAATGGTCAAACGACGAAGACGAAGGCGGTAAAAACCTGTTCGAAAAGGAATTCCTCGCTGAACAACTCAAGCGTTTGCGCCGAGACATCAAATTCAGTTACACCAAAGTTACTCAACTCAACCACGGAAAAGATTTGGTTGATCAAGTAGCCAATATGCGCCAAAACAAACTCAACGTGGTTGTTTACAATTTCGTAGATGCCTTTTCACACGCCCGCACCGACGTAAACATTGTGCGCGAACTCGCCGATGACGAAACCGCTTACCGCAACGTCACAGCAACTTGGTTCAAGCACTCGCCCCTTTGGGAAGCCCTCCAAAAAATCGCCGAAAAACCCTGCAAAATTGTCATTACCACAGACCACGGCTCAGTGCGTGTAAAAGATCCCATCAAGGTGATAGGCGACAAAAATGTAAATACCAATTTGCGTTACAAACAAGGCAAAAACTTGACCTACAATCCCAAAGAAGTTTACGAAGTCAAAAAACCACACAGCGCTCACTTACCCCTGCTTCACCTGAGCAGTCTCTTCATTTTTGCCCGCGAAAACGACTTCTTCGCATACCCAAACAACTACAATTACTACGCGAATTACTACAAAAACACCTTCCAACACGGCGGCATCTCCCTCGAAGAAATGCTATGCCCACTCATCACCCTTTCGCCCAAAAACAAATAATCCACGCGCCGCACATTCAACATGATCATTACCGCTCCCCTCGAAGACCTCAGCCCCGTCATTGCCCACATTGACACGCTTATCTCCCAGGGGAGCCGTATTTTTTGGTTTTCTGGGGACGTTGGATCGGGTAAAACTACACTAATTTCAGCTTTATCGAAGCACTTAGGATACACAGACGCCATTGGCAGTCCCACCTACGGACTGGTTCACACCTACGAAGCTCCCTCTTGCCACATCTACCACTCCGACTGGTACCGCATCAAATCCCCCGCCGAAATCTACGATTCAGGCATCGAGGAAGACCTCTACCTCACCACTCAGCCACACCATTCCCCAACCACCTTTTGGTTCATCGAATGGGCTGAAATGGCCCCCAGCATTATGGCAGAATACTCATTTATTAAGATTACAATCACCCCCTGTCCCAACAACCCATATTCCCGTAATTACGAGGTTGGTGATCAATAGTCTGTAGTCCGTAGTCCGTAGTCCATGGTCCGTAGTCCATGTGACGTAGTCTAAATTCTGCGGTAATTCGTCCGCCTCTAGTCCCAAGTCCCAGTCTCTAGTCCCCGGACCACAGACAGCGGAATACAGACTACAGACTACAGACTACAGACTATCGACCATCGACCATCGACCATCGACCATTATGCGTACGCCTCAACAGGCAAACATGAGCAAACCAAATTACGGTCACCGAAGGTGTTGTTCACACGTGCAACGGTTGGCCAAAATTTGAATTCGCGGACGTAAGATATTGGGTAGGCAGCCTTCTCTCTTGAGTAGTCAAAACTCCAAGCATCAGAAGTTACTTCTTGAGCTGTGTGAGGGGCATTCTTCAATACATTCGATTCAGGATTGGCTTTGCCCTCTTCTATTTCGCGGATTTCTTCGCGGATTGCAAGAAGTACATCACAGAAACGATCCAACTCCCATTTGCTTTCACTTTCAGTAGGTTCTACCATCAAAGTACCAGCAACTGGGAAACTCAATGTAGGTGCGTGATATCCATAATCCATCATACGTTTAGCAATATCTTCCGCTTCAACATGGGCAGATTGCTTAAACTTACGAGTGTCTAAAATCATTTCGTGTGCGCAAGTTCCGTTTTCTCCAACATAGAGGATTGGATATTCGCTTTCCAAGCGAGCTTTGATGTAATTCGCATTCAAAATGGCAATCTTGGTTGCATTTGTTAAACCTTCTCCACCCATCATTTTGATGTAAGCGTATGAAATTAACAAGATACTCGCAGATCCCCAAGGAGCGGCACTCACCGCTGTCATTGCTTTTTCAGGACCCATATTTACCACCTTGTGGCCGGGCAAATACGGAGCCAAATGAGCGGCTACACCAATAGGACCCATTCCTGGTCCACCACCACCGTGAGGAATACAGAAAGTTTTATGCAAATTCAAATGGCAAACATCGGCACCAATCAAACCAGGTGAAGTTAAACCTACCTGAGCATTCATATTGGCACCATCCATGTAAACTTGTCCGCCAAAATCATGAATCAATTGAGTGATTTCCTTGATCGCACTTTCATAAACCCCGTGAGTTGATGGATAAGTCACCATCAATACCGCCAAGTTATCTTTATGCTGCTCAGCTTTAGCACGCAAATCTTCAACATCTATATTTCCGTGGTCATCGCACTTTGTTACAACTACCTGCATACCTGCCATTACAGCACTCGCAGGATTGGTTCCATGTGCACTTGATGGAATCAAAGCAATATTTCTGTGGCTTTCTCCACGATCTTTGAAATATTCACGAATTACCATCAAACCGGCATATTCACCTTGAGCCCCTGAGTTTGGCTGCATGCTCATTTTTGCGAAACCAGTAATGTGGCTCAAATCTCGATCCAACTCATCTAAGATTTCAAGATATCCTTGAGTTTGATATGACGGAGAAAAAGGGTGCAATCCGTTGAACTCTGGCCAAGTAACTGGAATCATTTCGGTAGTTGCGTTCAACTTCATGGTACAAGACCCCAATGGAATCATGCTATGAACCAAACTAAGGTCTTTAGATTCTAAACGCTTGATGTATCTAAGCATCTCATGCTCAATATGATAACTATTGAACACAGGGTGGGTCATGAAATTAGATTCACGAACCGCCCAACTTGGCCAATTTAAATCATAGTCACCCAACATATTCAAAGCACCTTTGGCACCTTTAGCTTCAGCGAAGATGTTTACCAATGTCGTTAAGTCGGCTTCGGTAGTGGTTTCATCTAAGGATATTCCCACACGTCCGTCAGCGAAATAACGAAGGTTTACCTGGTGCTTTTCAGCCACTGATCTCAAAGTATCGGCCGATAGGCCAGAATCCAAATAAAGGGTATCAAAATAATTCTCGTTGAGGTTTTTAACACCCAATTGAGCCAAAGAATTAGCCAAACTGCGTGCTTGTCCATGAACTCTACCAGCAATTTTTCTCAATCCATCAGGACCGTGATAAACGGCATACATACTCGCCATGATGCTCAAAAGCACTTGTGCGGTACAAATATTAGAAGTAGCATTTTGACGCTTAATGTGCTGTTCACGGGTCTGAAGCGCCATTCTTAAAGCTCTATTCTCGTTTCTATCAACTGAAACACCAATGATACGTCCTGGCATTTGACGTTTAAAATCGTCTTTAGTTGCGAAAAATGCAGCATGCGGACCACCAAATCCCATAGGAACACCAAAACGTTGGGTATTACCCACTACGCAATCGGCACCCATCTCACCTGGAGGGGTCAACAAGGTCAGAGCCAACAAATCTGATATAAAACAAGTCTTGATATCTAAGGTTTGGCATTTCTTCACAAATGCGCGGTAATCTTCTATGCTTCCTTTTTCGTTTGGATATTGAACTACAGCACCAAAATATTCTGCCGTAGGTTCAAAAGTGCGATAATCACCCAAAACAATTTCAACACCAATAGGTTCTGCGCGAGTATACAAAACGTCAATAGTTTGTGGGAATGTATTTGTATCTACAAAGAATTTATGAGCAGTACTCTTGCGGTCTAAAAGTCCCTTAAACATGGCCATTGCTTCTGCTACGGCAGTACCTTCATCAAGTAAACTCGCATTGGCAATTTCCATGCCGGTTAAATCCAAAACCATAGTCTGATAATTCAACAAAGCTTCCAATCTACCTTGCGCAATTTCAGCTTGATAAGGAGTATATTGGGTATACCAGCCTGGATTTTCCATGATGTTTCTCAAAATAACACCCGGAGTAAAGGTTCCATAATAACCCATACCAATGTAGTTTTTGTAAACCTTGTTCTTGGAAGCAATACCTCTTAAATTATCTAAGAACTGAGCTTCAGACATTGGCTCACCCACATTCAACATCTCTTGCATGCGAATGTGTCTCGGGACCGTCTTGTCGATTAACTCGTCAAGTGTGCTGGCTCCGATGACTTTCAACATCTCTTTTACATCAGCTTCGCTAGGTCCATTATGTCGGCTTTCGAAGGGATGGTGATACTGGGCATTAAACTGGCTCATAATTTGCCACAAATTTAACGATTCGCCTGGAATTTTTGTGCAAGTTTATAGGTCTATATCCACCCTTCATCCGAAAAACTCAGTACTTGATTTCCAGCATAAATGAGATGGTCAATTAAATGAATATCAAAATAGGCCAAACCTTTAATTATCTGCTCAGTGAGTTTCCGATCTTCATCACTGGGCTGTAAGTTTCCCGAAGGGTGATTGTGCGCCACAATCACGTTAGAGGCTTGCAATAAGATGGCTTTTTTTACTAACAATCTAACATCAACAACCGTAGAACTTACTCCACCCCTGCTAATGCAAGGAATCTCTACAACCATGTTGGCTCTATTGAGAAAAGCTACATAAAACTCTTCGTGATTCAAATCAACCAATAAATGCGAAAATAAATGGCGTGCATCTCTGCTGCTTCTGATAGGAACTTTATTTGATTTACAAGACCATTTCCTATTAGCTAATTCCCAAACAGCGTCCAACATTAATGCTTGCGACTCACCTAACTCAGATTCTAAGATCAATTCTCGTGGTTCCGTTCTAGAAAATTCATCCAGTCGCCCCTCATATTTCTTCATTATTTTCTGCAAATCGCTCAATTCATATTTGCGATTACCGCGATAATTCAACACCACTTGCAAGAGTTCAACATCGCTCAAAACCCTTCTCCCATGCAGCTTATGCCGCATTCTCACTTCTGTAATTGCACTTGTGTTCATTTTAAAAATATTTTTTTGATAAGTTTTTTATCATACCTTTGTCAAATATATTTTCAAAAAAGCAACACACAAAGAGTCACAACAAAAACAAACGTTTAATATTTTTGATAATAATAATATGAGTGAACAAAAGGAAAAACTAAAAGCTCTACAACAAACCATCGAAAGATTGGAGAAGAGCTACGGAAAGGGCGTAGTAATGCGCATGGATGACAACCAAAAAGTAGCCGTTGACGTAATTTCTACCGGTTCCTTTGGCTTGGATATAGCTTTAGGTGTTGGTGGTTTTCCTCGCGGTCGTATCGTTGAAATTTATGGTCCTGAAAGCTCCGGTAAAACAACCATCGCACTTCACACCATAGCAGAAGCCCAGAAAAAAGGTGGCATCTGCGCCTTTATAGACGCAGAACATGCATTTGATAAATTCTACGCCGAAAAACTAGGTATTGATACGAGCAGCCTTCTAATTTCTCAACCTGATGACGGGGAACAAGCACTTGAAATCGCAGATAACCTCATTCGTTCCGGTGCTATAGATGTCATTGTAATTGACTCTGTTGCTGCTTTGGTACCAAGGGCAGAGATAGAAGGGGATATGGGAGACAGCAAAGTTGGACTACACGCCCGTTTGATGAGCCAAGCTCTTAGAAAGTTAACTGGTAGCATCAATAAGACCGGTTGCGTAGCAATTTTCATCAACCAGTTGCGTGAAAAAATTGGTGTGATGTTTGGCAATCCTGAAACCACTACCGGTGGTAATGCATTAAAATTTTATGCTTCAGTACGTTTAGATATTCGCAGAAACGCACAAATTAAAGACGGCGATGATATCTTAGGTAACCGAACCAAAGTTAAAGTGGCTAAAAATAAAGTAGCACCTCCATTTAAAGTAGTTGAGTTTGATATTATGTACGGCCGTGGAATCAATCGCATTGGCGAAATTCTTGATATTGCCGTTGACGCCAATATTGTTCAAAAAAGCGGAAGCTGGTTTAGTTATGACGGCACCAAACTAGGACAAGGTCGTGATACCGTTAAATCACTACTCGAAGATAATCCAGAAATAGTTGCATCCATTGAAGCTAAAATTCTGAATAAAATCAAGAATGGCGAAGAAGTTGTTGAAGTATCAACACCAGAATAATACCAACAAAAAGGGGCTAAAAAGCCCCTTTTTTTATGAATGTTTTTCTTTGTGGTGGTAATCTTCTCGCACGCCATGTTCGTACTGCTCTTTATACATCATTGGATAAACAATGTACAACATTAAAAGTCTTCCATATCGAAAAACCCAAGGCAGCGTAAATAAAATCACTACCGGAATTGCATACATAGCATAATCAAAATAACCAAGCATATACATAAGAACACTCAAAGTAACGGTCATAGCAACAAGCATTGCATAAGTCCAATACATGGCTCCAAAAAAGAAACCTGTTTCAGGTTCATAGTCTAAATGACATTTGGGGCACTCTTCTAGAGTATCTGAAAATTTCTTAAAAGATAGAATCTTGTTTTTAAAAACGGGACCTTTACCACATCGTGGACAACGGGAATTTAAAAATGGCCATATTTTACTCATGCTAATCTGTTGCGTTTTTTCTTGGTATTGGCTTTATACAAAGCAAAACCCGCACCCGCTACAAGCACATAAGGAACGGACATTAAGAATAAAATGCCCTTGTTGATTCCATTACCTACTTGACGGTCATACTGCGAAGCTTTAGTTTTGCGTCCGCTTGTCAAGGCAGCTTTACACATTGGACATTGCGAATATCCATCGAAAGCTAATCCCAAAGTTAACACGGTGATTAAAATGAACTTTTTCATGACTGAGTACAAAATTAGGTTTTGAAAACTAAAAGTTTGGTAACTAATATCACTAAATACTATTGACCTAAACAAGGTGCGAGCATTAAGTAAACAACAACCCCTGTTACAGATACGTACAACCACATAGGGAAAGTGATTTTTGCCCATTTCCTATGCTTTACAATCTGCCCAGACGTGCTAAAATAAATGGTGTACAAAACCAAAGGCAATACAACGGCAGCAAGAACTATATGGGTAAACAGAATCAATAAATATATTATTTTGATTGTCCCCTTTTGACAATAAGGCACATGTGGCACACTGAAATGATAAATAACATAACTCACCAAAAACACCGTTGACAAAACAAATGAAGCCAACATAAACTTCTGATGAAGACCTTTGTCCTTTTTAGACTTGATAGCCCAAAACCCCAAAATCAATGTAATGGAAACCAAAGTATTGATGATTGCATTCAATTTTGGCAATCCACGTGCAAACTCAGCTGTTGGTCTCCATTCATCTGGAAGAAAACGCAAAAGAGTAACAACCGCTGGAATAGCCATAGAAATACCTACAACCAACCAAAAAAACGACTTATCACTTATCCAAGCTTTTTTCTCTGTATTCATATTTCAAATTTTCAATGTCATCAATGATTCTACG
This sequence comes from uncultured Rhizobium sp., assembly GCA_964408945.1. Classification (GTDB taxonomy): domain Bacteria; phylum Bacteroidota; class Bacteroidia; order NS11-12g; family UBA955; genus VMCP01. The sequence goes on from CAYPBJ010000011.1 coordinate 21,748, forward strand.
TATTAACTCTATTCGCTCTGAATTTGTTTTGGCTCTTGTAGGTAAAATTCCTCGAATACGGTGTTCTTTATCAATTATAACCACTCTATCATCATGAATGAAATCAGAACCACGTTGTTCAGTTGCTAATAAAACATCGTTTATCGCCCAATCGTAGATTTCTGCTTTGGAACCAGTAGCAAATGTTCGCTTATAAAAATCAGCTTTAAATGCATTAGCATAATTGGCAATAACAGGAACAGAATCTGATTCAGGATCAATACTAACCGTTAAAAATTTAACCTGAGGCTCATTTTGAAACTTCTCTGCAACCGATTGGAGCTGTTTATTCATCTCAGGACAAACTTCAGGACAAGAAGCAAAAAAGATATTTACCAATAAGATACTCGAATCAAAATCTGCCAAACCTATTTTTTGCCCATGTTGATTAAAGAGCACAACATCACCCACTTTATGATAGATGGTATCGCCATTAGCTGCCACTTGTCTTTCCCCTAAAATGGGTAAAGGCTTATGTACCCATTTTAGGTTTCCCAAAAAGAAAATTCCAAGGGCTGGTAAAATAATAAGGGCCGCAATAGCGGCCACTTTATAATTACTTGATATTTTCATAGATTATTACTTGATCATGCTTAAGGCGTTACCTTCATAAAGTAAGCCCATTATCAAACCAAGAATGAAAATGGTTGGCACTAAAATAATAAGAGCCAAATTAATTTTCTCATGCTTCAAGTGCATAAAAGCGCCCACAATGTAATACGCCTTTACAATCCCAAAAAATATGAAAATGAAGTTCCTAAATCCTGATGGACCCATTGCAAAGTAAATCATAAAATCCAACAGGGTAATTCCCAACAAAATCCAGAAGGTCTTCCACAGTTCCTTAGTACCATGACTTTCGGTATGGGGAATGTAGTTAATGGGATCGTAGTCGCCGGGTTTGGTATAGAATTCCATAAATTATATTAATCTTAATTTAAATTAAACATCAGATTAGGTAGAAGAAGGTAAATACGAATACCCAAACCAAATCTACAAAGTGCCAGTAAAGACCAGCTTTCTCAATCATTTCATAGTGACCGCGTCTTTCAAATACGCCGCGAACGGTCATTATATAAACTACTACGTTTATAACCACACCTGAGAATACGTGAAATCCGTGGAAACCAGTAACGATGAAAAATAGAGCAGCAAAAGGAACGGGCCCGTTGGTACGGTCACCTTCTTCCCAATGAAAATGATCTCCAAAAGCAACTTCACTTAAATGCTTGTATCCTTGTTCGGTAATTCCAAAGGTATTACCCCACAAACGAGCTCCCTCGTGAATGAATGTAGACCACTCCCAGGCTTGACAACCTAGAAATGCCGCACCACCAACAATGGTATACAACATGTACTTTTCAACCTCTTTCTTGCTGTTTCTGTGTCCTGCTTCTACAGCCAAAACCATAGTTACTGAACTTAAAATCAAAATGAAGGTCATTACACTCACAAATAGCAAGGGTAAATGAAATCCATGAATAAAAGGGAAATGGTTAAAAATCGAAGCGGGATCAGGCCATTTGGTGGTTACCTGAGATTCGATATTACTAAAGCGTTGAGCTCCGTATTGAACTAATAAACTAGAGAAAGTGAAGGCATCTGACAAAAGGAATATCCACATCATCAATTTACCGTAACTCACGTTGAAGGGTGAACGCCCTCCGGCCCACATGGGCAGTTTCTCAAATGCAGCGTCTGAATGGTTTGCCATTGGAGTAAATTCTACTGTGCGAAATAAAGGAATAAATACAAGAAAATCCACAAAACTCCAACAAAATGCCAATACGTGTGTGTAATTGTCATCAATCCCATGCTTTTTTTGTGAACATTCAATCTCACTGCTGAAATCCAAGTCGCTATCAATAAAGCAATTCCACCAAGTATATGTACAAAATGCAGTGCTGTAATAACCCAAACATAAGAAGCAGAAATATCTTCCGGACGAGCATTAACAAAAGTTAAATCTAGACGGATCATTTGCTGCCAACCCAAATACTGCGAAATGCAAAAGAGTATTCCCAATACCGTGGTAATCAACAAAAAATTTCTGTTCGCCGCTAACTCATCATTTTTGGCATTCTTTTGCGCCAAATATGCAGTCACTGAACTTGCAATAACTATAATAGTGGAATATAAAAAGAACACTGGCAAATCAAAAGCAGTCCACGCTCCTCTACCTTCGGCATCTGGCCTATGAACAATAAATGCACTTACTACAGCAGCAAACAGCATGCTACTAGCAAGCATAAACAACCATAAATTCAACCTAGCTGGTGGAACCGCAGGTTGTTGGTCTTTTATGCGATTGACCTTAGAACTATTACTCATATCCAATTAAAATAAAATGTACGACAAAAATACAACAGGAGTGTAGATAAACGATGCAAAAAGTAGACTTCGTGCTTCTTTTACATCCAAAGTTTGAAACAAACGGAAAGCCTTATAAAAAAAGAATATACTGAGAGGCACAATTACTATAACCGCTTTGATGCTGGAAACACCATATACCAAAGGCATCAAACTGACTAAATTTAAAATTACCGTATAAATTAAAATTTGCGTAGCGCTTCGTTTAGTTCTACCCTCTTTTGTTGGCAATAGCCAATAACCGGCCTTCTGATAATCATCGTGAAGAAGCCAAGCAATTGCCCAAAAATGAGGGAATTGCCAAAAGAATTGAATCAAAAACAAGACAAATCCCAATTCGTCAACTCTTGGAACCACAGCAGTGTAACCAATCCATGGTGGTAATGCACCGGGAATGGCACCTATCATCACCGCCACAGGACTCACTTGCTTCATAGGTGTATAAAGAAACACATATACAACCAAACTCGCTCCACCTAGCAATACTGATAGAAATGGCGCACCTGAACCTATTAAAATAAACAATCCCAAGAAACCAGTAACCCAACAAAATATACGAGCCTCAGCCACCGGAATTCGACCTTCAACAATAGGTCTATTCGCCGTTCGATTCATTTTAGAATCATTGTCTTTTTCAATGATTTGATTCAAGCCATTGGCGGCAAAAACTATGAACATCCCCCCAAACAATACTCCACAAAAAAGCAACCAATCAAAATAGTACGTCCAATTTGTACCGAACGAATATTGCAATGCAATGATGTAACCAAAAGTAGAAGTGGCTACTACGGTACTCGAAAGACGAAACTTGATCAGTTCGCCATAATTCTTGAGGGTTGTTTTGAATGAACTCATTGGAGGATTACCCCCTGTGGGGATGTCTGTATGCTAACGTTACTACAAAAATATAGGTCAGCAATCCACTGCCCAAAACTACATGTAATATTTGCGTCCAATTTGGAACTAAAAAAACTATATGGATGACTCCCAATAAAATTTGTGCAATGCTCAACGTAAATAGAATAAAAGCATGCGATTCTATTGCCTTTAATTGAGTCTGTCTGAACATAAAAAACCCAAATAAACCTACCAAAATCGGTGAATACCTGTGTATTGCAAAGAGCACATCCATAGAATGTATATTAAGCATTGAACCACCAGCTTCAGCAATATTTCCTGCAGCTTTTAATATTTCCACTTGTTCTCTACTCCAAGTTCCAAGAATGACAATTACAAACAACAGACCGGTTAAAAATATCCATTGGGTCTGATTGTTTTGCGAATGGAGAGGCAACAAAGACTTTGAAACATCAGAAGCCTTTATAAATGCGAATAAACAAATAAACGACAGCATAAAATGCAGTGAAACTAATCCAGGTAAAAGATTCGTTGCTACTACATAACTACCTAACCAACCATTCATCAATAGGAATATCATCCCCAAAATCAACCAACCTCTTGCTAATTTTAGTCTAAATCCTAACCAAAAAAATATCAATGCAAAGAGCCCACTTAATACGCCAAACAAACGATTAATGTATTCAATCCATGCCTTTGTAGCATCAAACTCTTCCGGCAACAACAATGATTTATCTTGTCGTATTTCAGCCGCCTTTTGCTCAAGTCCTATTTTCTCAAGTGCTCCTACAAATCTCTCTAATTTTTTTACACGCTTTTCTAAGAAAACCTCCTGATAATTCTCAGGGAGCGCTTCTTCGCTCAAAGGAGGTGCTAACATTCCGAAACAACGAGGCCAATCAGGACAACCCATTCCGCTGCCCGTTGCCCGCACCAAACTTCCCAAAAAGAACAATAAAAAAACAGACGAATAGGTAAGAAAACCTATTCGTCTGTACAAATGTTCTGTTTTAAGTCTTTTCTCGAGAGTCATATCAACTCAAACCAAATACCCTCTTGATGGCCGCAAAGAACACAGAAGCTGATTCAGTCTCTTCTACTTCGCTTTCGCTAGGGGCAGTTTTGGTTTTCTGAGTTTCAGTTTGAGCTAAATCGCTCTCATCTGGAATATACTGTGGGAAGTAGTCTTCTTCACGATCAGGACGAGAATATTCGTGGGGTCCACGATAAACCGTTGGAATCTCACCAGGCCAGTTACCGTGTATACGCTCCTCTGGTGTTGACCATTCTAAGGTAGTTGCTTGCCAAGGATTAGTACCTGCTTTTTTACCACGGAAGATACTATAGAAGAAATTCCAAATGAAGAATAATTGTGCTACACCCGCTGCAATAGCAGAAACTGTAATCAATTTATTTACATCCATCCATACATCAAATTCTTTCACCAAGGTGAACTGATAGTAACGACGTGGAACTCCAGCTAATCCCATGAAGTGCATTGGGAAGAATACCAAATATGCAGTAATGAATGTAACCCAGAAGTGCACATAACCTAAAGTATGATTCATCATTCGGCCATACATTTTAGGGAACCAATGGTAAATACCCGCAAACATTCCAAAGATAGCTGCAGAACCCATTACCAAGTGGAAGTGAGCCACTACAAAATAACTATCGTGCAATTGAATGTCTAAGGCAGCATTACCTAAATAAATACCGGTCAATCCTCCAGAAATGAAGAATGAAACTAGTCCAATAGAGAACAACATGGCAGGTGTAAATCTTAGATTACCTCTCCAAAGTGTTGTAATATAGTTAAATGCCTTTACTGCTGAAGGCACTGCAATAATCAGTGTCAGAATCATGAAAACTGAACCCAAGAAAGGATTCATACCAGTAATAAACATGTGGTGACCCCATACAATGAATGACAAGAAAGATATACCCATCAAAGAAATAACCATGGCCGTATAACCGAAAATTGGTTTGCGTGCATTACATGAGATTACCTCAGATGTGATACCCAATGCAGGCATCAAAATGATATACACCTCAGGGTGTCCCAAGAACCAAAACAAGTGCTGGTACAAAACCGGACTACCACCAATATTTTCTAATGCTCCTACTCCCTCTAAGTAGATGTCGCTCAAATAGAAAGATGTACCGAAGGAACGGTCAAAAATCAAGAACAACGCTGCTCCCAATAGCACTGGGAACGATAACAATCCTAATATTGCAGTGAAGAAGAACGCCCAAATGGTTAAAGGCATACGGTTCATACTCATACCTTTAGTTCTCATATTCAACACAGTGGAAATGTAATTAATACCACCCAACAATGATGAAACAATGAATAAAGCAATGGCTACTAACCAAAGAGTCATACCCAAACCTGAACCCGGCATGGCTTTTTCTAATGCGCTCAATGGAGGATAAACTGTCCAACCACCTGAGGCAGGACCTGTTTCAACACCAACACTGATTAATAATACCACAGAACTGGCCAAAAAGAACCAATATGAAAGCATATTCATAAAGGGTGAAGCCATATCTCTGGCACCAACCTGCAACGGAATGAGTAAATTCGAAAACGTTCCGCTCAATCCCGCGGTCAATACATAAAATACCATGATGGTACCGTGAATGGTAACCAAACCCATGTAGAAATTAGGATCTAATTTACCGTCTACTGCCCATTTACCTAAAAGAGTTTCCAAAATGGAGAACTGCTCGTCAGGCCAAGCCAATTGTAAACGGAATAACAACGACATGATCATTCCAACCATACCCATGATCATACCAGTGATCAAGAACTGCTTGGAAATCATCTTGTGGTCCATAGAGAACACATACTTACTGATGAAGCTCTCGTGATGGTGGTGCTCCTCGTGATGATGGTGCTCTGCGTGCATTGCTGCTGTGCTCATATCTTTAATTGTTTGTTTAGACTTTTTTTAAATTAAACTTATTTCATCGCTACTGTTGGAGTAACCGGTGCAACTGTAGCACTATCACCTGAAGGTACAGCACCTGCAGGTGCAGGAACCGCAACTGGAGCCACAAATGGCACTTGAGAAGCCATCCAAGTATTATACTCAGCTTCACTATCTACAACAGTAACTTTAATTTTCATATTGTAGTGTGCGCCACCGCAAATTTTGTTGCAATACAGGTAATAATCATACTCGGCATTGTTTCTAGATTTACGTGTCTCTTCAGTAGTCATGGTTGGAGTAAATGCAAACTGAGTAGGCATACCGGGTACACAGTTCATCTGAACTCTGAAATCAGGCATGTAAGCAGAGTGAATCACATCTCTTGCACGGAACTTAAATACATATGGTTTATTTTTAACCAATACGATCTCCGTAGTAATCTTATCGTCTTTTGCTGAACCATCAAAGAACGTACGGTCTTTTTTGTATTCAACAATACGACTCAAATTGGTCATCTTACGTTTAAGATCTTTTTCCAATGTGCGCTCATAAGCTCCTGAAATACCATCCGTATATTTAGTTTTAACCGTTTTGTATTCTTCAGGATATGTTCTGCTCAAACCAGTTGAAACCATGTAATCATGGTTCTTTTTCCAAATGGCTACTGAATCTTTGATGCTAGCTTGTAATCCTTTAATTTTTACAACATCAGCTTCTAATTCTTTCACCAATTCATCAACTGCATTGTCTTCAGCAACACCCAAAGGATTGGTTCCGCTGATCAAGGTGAAATTACTATTGCCTAAATTGTTATCATCACCAGCATAACGAGCTTTCCAACCAAATTGATAAGCAAAAACCTCAATCTCTTGGCTTTCTTTAGGAATTTCAGTTGTAATTTTTGACCAAGTTGTGAAACCACGCAATACCAAAAAGGTCAATACGATGGTTGGAACTATGGTCCAAATAACTTCTAATTTATTGTTGTGGAAATAGTAATGAGCTTTGCGATCTGCACTGTATCTGTAACGGAACATGAAGTAAAATAACAATACTTCAGTAACGATGAATACGAAGAAAGTGAATCCAAACGTCCAATAGAACATTGAATCATAAGTACTTCCATGTGCAGAGGCTGAATTACCAAGCATCAAATAAATGCTATGATACTTCAATTCATACCATACTCCAATAAGACCAGCAACCAATACAATAATGGCAACCCAAGCGTTGACATCATTCCATTTTACCACTGACTTACCCGTGATCTTTTCTGTTAAAGCTCCAATGTCAAAGGCACGAGCAACAACCAAAATAATTAAGAGCGCCAATAAAACGCTCAAAATACTAGTCCAATCGTAATTGGCAAGACTAAATTCTTTTGGTGGTGCTATCACTTCATCTGCAGCCATAGCGAGAATTGGGGTGAAAAACAAGGCCATCGAAGCCAACGATTTTCTCAACGTATCCATTTTCATCTCTAGTTTTGTACTAAATGGGGTTTTAAGGCACAAATTTAGCATTTACCCCTTTTAATTGACCCTATTTCCTTAAGATTTTTTTCAATTATTACACATTTAACCTTAGAATAGTTCTAAAATGACCCCCTATCATCAGAATTTCAATGAGTTGTATTTGAAATAATTTTTGCTAAATCTTCAAATTCTTCAACACTCAACTCCTCAGCCCGCTTCTTTTTCTGCTCTTCTGTCAATTCTATCTCAGGTTTTGATGCCATTAAGGTCTTTAAGGCATTCCACAATGTCTTCCGCCTCTGACTAAAAGCCGCCTTAACTACCATTTTCAAAAATTTGTATTCGTATTCTTTTTCAGCCCCAATAAACTTACAATCAATGACCCCACTCTTTACCTTTGGAGGTGGATCAAAAGCCAACTCCCCTACCGTAAAACAATACCTTCCCGAAAAGTTTGCTTGCAACAAAACACTGGTTATTCCGTAATCCTTGTTCCCATGTCCCGCTACCAATCTTTCAGCGACTTCCTTCTGAAACATCCCACAAAATTGCACCACATTCAATCCCGATTCTACCACCACAAACACAATTTGGGTCGATATATTGTATGGATAATTTCCAATGATACAAACTTTCTTGTCTCCCCAAATACTCTTAACATCCAGCCTTAAAAAATCCCCCTCAACAATACGCAATCCTTGAGCCCAATCTGCCTGCTTGAGATAAGCAACCGACTCTGAATCTATCTCTACAACCGTTAATTTGTCGCCCCATTTTTCATATAAAAAACGAGTCATGACACCCATACCAGGGCCAATTTCAATGATTTCATCGGCTCCATCGGCCACCAAATTGGCAATATCTTCGGCTATACTGACTTCCTTCAAGAAGTGCTGTCCTAAGTGCTTCTTCGCTCTAACCTTCATCCATTCCAGTGGGTTAGATAGTACTTCTTAACCGTTTCTTTTAAAGCAGATAAATTGTAATTGTCTGAACTTTCTGCCACATCGCGAACCTCGCCTGATTTAGTCAAAATTCGAATTCCTCCGCCTTCTATTTTATAAGCATGGTTCTCCAATTCTCCCGTTTTTACAAAGTACCGCAAAGCATCCATCTCCGATACCTCAAATATGTCACTCGCTCTTTGCGCCGCTTCCGCAACTTTTATCTCATCTATTTCTTTATTGGATATCATCACCTTGGGCAACTTTCGGTACAACAAACTCTGAGACAACCTACTTAGTATAGGATCTCCGTGAAATTGCCATTGTTTCACACTCGACAATATATCTATGTCGTCTAAAACCAAAAATAAATCCAAAGCTTCGTCATCAAAATTTTCAGCCGTTACCTCATTCATCAAAAAATGCAACAACGGGTGATAACTCCCCAGTCCAAATCCTTCGTGAGCCAAAATCCGCGCTCTTTGCAGAATTGAAACCAACAAAGCATCTGCTGCAATCACGGTTTTATGTAAATACACTTGCCAATACATCAATCGGCGAGCAATCAAGAATTTCTCTACCGAATAAATGCCCTTCTCTTCCACAACTAGGTGCCCTTCCTTTACATTCAGCATGTGAATGATTCGGTCTGCACCCACAATACCCTCGCTTACTCCCGTGTAAAAACTATCTCTTAGTAGATAGTCTAGACGGTCCATATCCAACTGACCTGAAATCAATTGAGCCAAAAAAGGTTTTGCTGAATATTGATTTCTAAAGATCAAAATAGACAAACTCAATGCCCCACCAAATTGATCGTTCAGCTTATTCATGATTCTCAACGAAATGTCTTCGTGATGAACCTCTTGAATTAAGGTATGTTCGAGCGTGTGACTGTATGGACCATGTCCCACATCGTGCAATAAAATAGCGATTGCCGTTGCTTCGTATTCTTCTTCTGTAATTTCTATTCCTTTACTTCTTAAAGTATCTAACGCTTGCAACGTTAAATTCAGCGCACCCAACGCGTGATGAAAACGGGTATGTGTCGCTCCCGGATATACCCAATCGCTCATTCCCAACTGCCTGATTCTTCTCAATCGCTGGAAATACGGATGCTGAATAACATCATACAACAGTTCCGACGGAATGGTTAAAAATCCGTGCAACGGGTCATTGATGATCTTATTTTTATTCATTTTTTACAAAGGTACTACAATATAAAGTTCTTTTTCGACCTTTGTAAGGTGGCTAAACCTCGTCATTTTCTTTCTCTAATGTCTTTTTTCTGGGGATTTTTACTCAGCCTAACCCTCTTGTGCCCGTCTTGCAAACAAGACCAAGAAATCTCTTCCGAAAAACGCACCCTTCAAGAGTTCAGCAAATTGAAAATTTCACAAAACTTTATTCTAGAAGTTACTAACGATACCGCTCAACCTCCTTTTGCCGAAATTACCTACTACAGCCACCGACTATCAAGCATCAAAATCGATATCGATGACGGGTGCCTAAACATTACAGATAATTATAAAGCCAAATGGCGAAACGACCCCGCCGGTAGACCTAAAATTAAACTCAATGTACATCAACTGTGGTCTTTCGAAATTGAAGGCTCCGCCGAAGTCTTCTCGAAAGATACCCTCCACGGCGACAGACTGGAACTTCACCACCGCTCTGTTCGTGATTGTCAGCTTAACCTAGATTACAACACCCTTACAGGCTCTTGCCAAAACTTTGGCTCTATGACCCTAGCCGGAAGAGCCACTATAATGTCGTGGTATTGCGAACGTGCCACCTCCTTGTACGCCCGAGAACTCATCAATGACGACCTTTATTTTTGGCATTATACCGTCAAAGACTGCCACGTTCATCCCCAAAAAATACTGCACGCCTATCTTTTTAACTCCGGCAACCTAATCCTTCCCGACACGTTAAATTTCAGGCAAATCAACATTCAAACCACGGGCAGCGGAAAACTGATTACTTTTTTTTAACTCATGACCAGCATCGTTCTCATTGCCATTATTGCCCTTGCCCATTTGGCTCAACATGAATTCATAGATAAATTCAGTTTCCATATTGGCTCAGTCAGAAAAGGCGAATACCACCGAATCCTCACCCCCTTTCTGGTACATTCTGGCTGGGTTCACCTGCTCATGAACGCCATGGGAATTTATTATTTTGCACCCACCGTCGAATATTTCACCAGCCCTACAATTACCTACTTGATTTTCCTACTTTCCGTAATAGGTGGATCACTTTATACCTTGGCCCTTCGTTTTAAAGACAAAAACTACCTTGCCGTTGGCGCATCAGGAGGCGTCAGTGGGTTGGTCATGTTCACCATGTTTGCAGATCCCCACAGCGGCATTGGGCTATTCCTCATTCCCGTCTACCTACCCGCCTACATTTTTGGCATCATTTTCGTCTGGGCGTCTATCATCCTCTCTCAAACCGGTGATCGCGAGCGCATTTCTCACGAAGGACATTTGGGCGGACTTCTTTTCGGGGGATGCTTTCCCGCGCTCTTCTTTACCCTAGATCCATCAGCAAAATACCTGCTCTATTTTGGGCTCATACCCATGATTCTATTCCCTATTTTTCGTTGGATGTTCCCTCGTTTTTTTTACAAAAAGTAACTATCTTCGCACCCTGTTAGCCCAGTTGGTGAAATTGGTAGACACGCCATCTTGAGGGGGTGGTGTCGCAAGACGTGCTGGTTCGAATCCAGTACTGGGCACAAATAGTTTACATAAACAATTTTTATGATAATCATAAAAACTATAAACTATCATTTAAGATAAGTTAGCCCGAATTTTGCGACTCAATAATGAACGCAATACTCGATAATTTCAGCAATCCCGCACTCCTCTTCTTTCTACTCGGCATCATCGCTTCCCAAATAAAAAGCGATCTCCAAATCCCCGAAACCTCTGCTAAATTTATCTCCGTTTATCTTCTACTTTCCATCGGATTCAAGGGAGGTCAAGAACTCATTCACGCTCATGCCGGATTAAAAGTCCTCAACTACTCACTCATTGGAATCACATCTGCTTTCTGTTTCCCCCTAATAAGTTTTAGAATTCTCAAAAAACGCATGGGTATTGACAACGCAGCCGCCATTGCCGCCTCTTATGGATCAGTATCTGCCGTAACCTTCATCACAGCCATTGCCTTCCTCGATGAAAAAAACATTCCCTACGGAAGTTTCATGATTGCCGCAATGGCCCTCATGGAAGTACCCGCCATCATTGTAGGCGTATTCATGGTTAATCGAAACTCTACCAATCACAAACGCTCTTCATTCTCCAGCATCATCAAGCATGCCTTCACCAACGGAAGCGTATTTCTACTCATCGGAAGCCTTCTCATTGGCATGATCACCAGTGACAAACAAGCCGACGGAATTCGACCGTTCACTACAGATATTTTCAAGGGATTTTTAACTGTTTTTCTCTTGGATATGGGCCTATCGGCCGGACGACAACTTAAAGGGCTCTGGAAAAACGGGCCCTTTGTTCTCGCCTTTTCCATCATCACTCCCATTGTTCAAGGCATCACTTTGATGGCCATTTCCAGCCTCATCATCCATGAACCAGGAAACCTCTTCCTTATGGGTGTTTTGGGCGCAAGCGCATCATACATAGCAGTACCAGCGGCCATGCGACAAGCCGTTCCCAACGCCGATCCCGGCATCTACCTCCCAATGGCCTTAGGCATGACCTTCCCCTTCAACATCATTGTTGGGCTGCCAATCTATTGGTTTGTGGCTGCTAGTCTATAGTAGTTGGTAGTTGGTGGATGGTCGTTGGTCGTTGGTCCAAAGTCCATGGTCAATAGTCCGAAGTCCGTAGATTTGAGACTTGAGGCTAGGGTCTGAGACCCGCTACTCGAAACCCGCTACCCACTACCAGGTACCTGGTACTAGGTACTAGGTACTTAAATCACCAACAACGCATCACCATAACACAAGAAGCGGTACTTCTCTTTCATGGCTTCAGCGTATACGTCACGAATGAATTCATGTCCCAAATAAGCGCTTGACATCATATACAAGGGCGACTCTGGAGCGTGTAGATTGGTAATGAAGGCGTTTGCAATATTGAAATGATGAGGAGGGAACAAGAATTTATCTGTCCATCCTTCGGTTGGATTCAAGGTTTGAGTTGAACTAACAGAAGACTCTAATGCACGCATTACTGAACCACCAACAGCAACAACTTTGTTTTTGCCAATGATGGCGTCATTGACAACGTCACACGTAGACTGTGGAATGCGATAGTATTCGCTGTCCATTTTGTGTTTGGTCAAATCTTCCACTTCTACTTCACGGAATGCACCCAACCCTAGGTGTAAAGTAACCTCGGTGAATTTGATGCCTTTGATATCCATACGCATCAACAATTCACGAGTGAAATGCAATTGTGCTGCTGGAGCTGCAACTGCACCAACGTGCTTTGCAAAAAGCGATTGATACCAATTTTCATCTTCCTCTTGTACAGGACGAGTGATATACTTTGGAATGGGAGTTTCGCCCAACTTTTTTATGACACGATCAAAGGCTTCATCGTCACCGTCAAACAAGAATCTGATGGTACGACCTCTGCTGGTGGTGTTGTCTACAACTTCTGCCACTAGATCATCATCACCAAAATAGAGCTTGTTTCCAACACGTATCTTTCTTGCAGGATCCACTAAAACATCCCAAAGACGCAACTCATGGTTCAATTCACGAAGCAAAAACACCTCAATTTGAGCGCCGGTTTTTTCTTTTTGACCGTACATACGTGCAGTGAAAACTTTGGTATTGTTCACAACAAACACATCGTCTTCATTGAAGATATCCAAAACATCGTGGAACATGCGGTGTTCAATCTTCTGTGTTTTTCTATCTACCACCAACAAACGTGATTCGTGGCGGGTCTTCAATGGCTCCTGAGCGATCAACTCCTCGGGCAACTCGAATTTGAAATGCGATAATTTCATAAGGTATAGTATCCCCAAATTGGGGCTGCAAATATAATTATAACTATCTTTGCGGCGATGAAAAATATTTCAGTTATCGGAGGAGGCACCATGGGCAACGGAATTGCCCACGTTTTCGCACAAAGCGGCTACCAAGTTACATTGATTGACATCAAACAAGATATGCTTGATAAAGCCGTGGCAACCATTACCAAAAATATGGACCGATTGATTGCCAAAGAAAAATTGACAGAAACTGAAAAAAATGAAGCCCTTTCTCGTTTGCATACCACCACAGACCTTAAATCGGGTGTATCAAATGCCGACTTAGTGGTTGAAGCCGCCACTGAAAACGTGACCATCAAATTGCAACTGTTCCGCGACATTGATGCTGCTGCACCTGCACATGCCATTCTCGCATCTAATACTTCATCTATCAGCATCACCAAAATTGCATCAGTGACTGGCCGTCCTGAAAAAGTAATTGGTATGCACTTCATGAACCCTGTTCCAGTAATGAAATTGGTAGAGGTGATTGAAGGATTCAAAACAGACAAATCGGTTACCGATACCATTTTTGATCTTTCTCGTAAATTGGGTAAAATACCAGCACTCACCCAAGACTATCCTGGGTTCATAGCCAACAGAATTTTAATGCCCATGATAAATGAAGCCATCATCTCACTTCACGAAGGTGTAGCAGGTGTTGAAGAAACTGATACCATCATGAAATTAGGTATGGCTCACCCTATGGGTCCATTGCAGTTGGCTGATTTCATTGGACTTGACGTTTGTTTAGCCATTTTAAATGTGCTGCACGACGGACTTGGAAACCCCAAATATGCTCCATGTCCTTTGTTGGTAAACATGGTTACTTCAGGTGATTTGGGTGTAAAAAGCGGACGCGGATTCTACGATTACAGCCACGGCGGTAAAGAATTGGTAGTGGCGCCCAACTTCCATGGAAGAAACTAAGATTTTACTGGCATCTAAGTCTCCTCGGAGGCATGAAATTCTCACTTTATCGGGATTTAATTTTGAGGTGGTGAACATCGAAGCCGATGAAGATTTTCCATCAGAATTGAAAGGCTCAGAGATTTGTTGTTTTCTATCTGAACATAAGTCTAAACACTATGCTCATCCCCTAGAAAAAAATCAACTATTGGTCACAGCAGACACCATTGTTTGGGTAGATGACGAAGTTTTAAATAAACCGGCTGACGCCCAAGAAGCCCGAGAAATGCTTCAAAAATTGAACGGAAAAATACATACCGTTTACACCGGTGTAACGGTGAGAAATCATCAAAAATCACATACCTTTTTTGACCAAACCGAAGTTACCTTTTATCAGCTAACTCCATCTGAGATAGACAACTATATACAAAACTGCCGACCCTTTGACAAGGCCGGCAGTTACGGTATTCAAGACTGGATGGGACTCGTTGGAGTAAAATCCATCAACGGTTGTTTTTACAATGTGATGGGTTTCCCAGCAGCCAAGTTTTACAGAGAATTACAACATTTTATTTAGACATGCTTGCAGCCATTTCGATGGCATTCTTAGCATTCACCAATCTTGAACTCTTGCAGATTTCTGAGAATTTAATTTTGGTTTTCTTGGTACCTGGCAAGATTACTTTTCCCTTTACCAATGTTCCTGATTCCATTAAGATGGTTTTCATTTGAACCGCAGTTAAATTTGGATAGCGGCTCCAAACAAATGCTGCAACACCAGCAGTCACAGGAGCTGCCATAGAAGTTCCATTGAAATACTCGTATTTGTTGTTCGGAATGGTACTGTAGATGTCTCTTCCGGGTGAGAACAGATCAACGTTATTCTTACCGTAGTTACTGAAATCAGTAGCCAAAGCCTTCAAAGCTGGTTGACTTGCACCAATCTCAATCCAGTTCTCAGCGAAAACTTGCCCACCCCAAAGGCTATCGTTTGGATAGTTAGGTTCCATATCAATGTTCATTCCACTATTTCCTGCGGCGTGAACCAATAATACTCCTTTGCGACCGGCATAGGCCACAGCACTATCAACGGCTGCTTTATCCCAAGAAAAACCTTTACCGAAACTCATATTAATGATTTTTGCTCCATTATCAACAGCATAACGAATTCCATTTGCCACGTCTTTGTCGCGCTCATCACCATCGGGAACAACACGCACCACCATAATTCTAGCGGCATCAGAAATTCCGTCCAATCCGATATTATTTCCACGAGTAGCGGCAATGATACCCGCCACGTGAGAACCATGACTAGCATCTGGGCCCACCACATCGCTATTGCCATAGTAACGCTCAGAAGAATTTGCGTAGTTATCACCCACTATTTCTCGAGAATCATAGTCAGGATTGTATTGATAATTAGCACGAATATCCATGGCTTTATAACCCTCTTGAATTTCATTGTAAATGGCTTCAAAAGAACTGTTGGTTTTATCTTTTTCCATGGCTTTAGCAATACCTTGAGCCAATCCATTCATGAACGGATCATCACTTTTCATTTCTTTTAAGTCAGCTGCCGTTGGATTGTCTTTTCCGCTTTCTTTGCGAAGTTTATTCAACATTTCCAATACTTTCTCCAATTGCTGCATTCCTTGAAGTGAACCTTCACGAGTGCTCTCAATCTCATTCTTAATTCCTTCATAAACCAAATAATTAGGATTTGCGTAAGTGAAACTATCATAATCCATTGAATCAAAACTAATGGATTGATATTGATCGCGTAGCTTCTTGTAAACCCTTACTTTTTCTAGGTTATCAGCACCTACGTTTCTGCCGTCTTTACCACCAATGAAATTCCAACCATGCACGTCATCAATGTAACCGTTTCCGTCATCGTCAATTCCGTTTCCAGCAACCTCTTTGGTGTTGGTCCACAATACATCTTTCAGATCTTCGTGGTTGATATCGGTACCTCCGTCAATTACCGCAACTACTATGGGTTGAGGCTTAACTTGAGCAGCAGCAGATTGATAGGCTTCATAAACTGAAATGCCCATGTTCTTTTTAGATGGCGCTGAATAGTGCCAATCTTTGGCAGGTTTTTGCGCCAACAACGCGGTTGAAACGCTTAAAACCGCTACGAATAAACTGTATTTTTTCATAACTAATGATTATTTCTTCTTACAAAAAACCATGATGCTCACGGCTTTAAATGGCCAAATGGTAGTATCTGAATTAAAAATTACTTTGCGTAAAAGCCATTGTAAAGGCTTCCATTTCACCACATCCATAGGTGCGGTCACGTAGTGCATTTCCAAAACTTCAAACCCCGAATTCTCTAACAATTTTTGAATTCTTGAACGAGTATAAATTCTTGCCAACGCCCATCGTTCATGCAAGGGCTTGGGTAACCAAGAGAAAAAAGGAACCCTATTCCATGGCAATAAAGGCAACGAAGCCCCATGGGTTTCAAAAATCCACCATTTGTTGGGAACCGAAATGGCACATAATCCCCCTTCCTTTAATGATTTGGAATAGTTTTGAACCGCCTCTTCAGTTGGTAGGTGCTCAATCACTTCAAAACTCAATAAACGATCTACCTCTTTGCGAAAAGGACCAGCCGAAATATCTGCACAAACAAACTCAGCATTTTTGGCTTCCAAATCAACCTTTAATCGCTCAAAATCGGCAAGGTGTTGATTGGTATACTCTAAGCCGTAAACGTATTTAAATTTAGAAGCTATCTGTAAAACAGTATTGCCATTTCCGCAACCGATATCTAACAATTCAGCATTTTTATCAAAGTAGCCCTGGAAGTTTTCTAAAATTTTTATGCGTCTAGAAACCAATAAATCTTGAGCATCGGCAGGTTTTCCCAAATAATGTTCACCCTCAAATAACTGCTTATCTACTCTATCCGTATTACTCACGACCTTTCAAATTAAATAAAATTCTGCGAATTACAATCCAAATATGGGCCAATATATTTGCGAAATATCCATAATGCTCGCCTAAAATTTGGAATCGCTCCTTCATAGCTTTCTTTGTATGAAGATAGCTACTGCCACCCACGGCAAAATCTGCCACCACAAAATCAACAGCCATGCAAACAGGATTCTTTTTGAGAATACGAATAATCCAATCCACATCTGAAGCAAATCGATACTTCAAATTGTACTCATCGCACAACGTTTTTCTAGCTACAAAACTCTGATGACAAATGCTCATTCCCGTTCTGAAACTATTTTTATTGAGATTCAATGGGAATTTCTGTGGCTTCAACTTACTAATCAAGCCCATTGGTTGATAATTCTCGTCTACAAATTCAGTGTCCCCATAAAAACAATCCACCTTTGAATATCTCTCTATAAAATGAAGCATTCGAAAAACAGAATCACTCGAATGAAATCGGTCTCCGCTATTCATAAACCAGACGAACTCACCAGATGCTGCTTTCAGACCTTTGTTCATTGCATCGTAAATGCCTTTATCGCTTTCAATGATACGATGAGTGAAGGGAGCCGTTTGAATATAATCTACTGATCCGTCGCGGCTATTCCCATCCACCGCTATCCACTCAACCCCTTCAGGCAAGGGCACATTCATTGACTCTACGGTCTTTTGAAGTCCCGCAAGATTATTAAAATTAATAGTAATGATAGAGAGCTTATGCATTCTCTTCCTTGGCGAACAAAGGACGAATCATCAGTCCCAAGAAAAGAAGCAAAATCAACCCTGAGCTAGCCATTTCTAAATTCAAGAAAGTTTCACGAGAGGTGGGCACATACACCCACTTAACCTCATTCTTGCCCGCTGGAAGTTCTACTGCTCTCAACAAATAATTCAATTTCAAGGCCTTTGCTTCATTTCCATTAACATAAACTTTCCAACTTCCGTTTTTCTCATTATAATAAATCTCAGAAAATACGGCCAATGCTTTATTCGTATTTGACGAAGTGTAAGTTAACGTGTCAAAACTGTAGTAAGTCCTTTCAATCTTATCCGTTTCAGCGTAAGCATAAACACCCTGACTTGGGGCTTCATCTTTAGATTCAGACACAGCATAAACGCCCAAGTTCAATGAATTCAGTTTCTTCAAAGCTTCAACTGCAGATGCCGATTTCACTACGGTATCTGCAAACCAAGCATGTCCCAAAGCCGTTTGACGAGGAATAACTTCTTCGGTTTTCCCGTCTTGCGATTTTGTGAGTACATACTTGCAATTTAGCATGTCTAAAACCTGATTATTCAAAATGACATCGGCACTCATTTGAGCCCCATTTTTGGTTATACCGTAGCTAATTAGATCTTGGTATCGGCTCAATTTAGCCGGATGATAACCACCCACATTCCTGTGAAAGGGAGCAGCATGATTATCATTAAATGGATTATACCTCAAATCAAAGACCCTAGCTCCTTCTTTATTGGTTGCCATGATTTGCTCGTCTAATCGGGTAGGTGTGATTGATTGCTCTACTTCTTTATCTTCCCAATTTTCGTCATTTAAATAACGACCAGAAACACCCATTAAATCAAAAGCTACAATGACTGTTGCAATAGCTGCAAACACGGTCATGCTCAATTGTTTTTTCAATGCACCCCACACCAAAAGTGCAATAAATGCCATGATTCCAACGCTTCTCCAAAGGTCATTCCAGAGCAATTCTTTGCGTAAATTATGTATTTCGGTGATAGCATTTGGATCGCCAATTTGTTCATCAACTGGGGCTTTAAATTGTTGACCATTAGCAACAAGAATCAACACTAAAACGATACCTCCCAAAGTAAAAAGGGCAGATTTTTGCAATTTCTTGGCAAAAGCATCACTCCAATTTTGAGACAATGCGTTGTAAACCCCTAAAATTCCGATGAACGGCACAATAACTTGAGCAATACTCAAGGCCATCATGGGCGTTCTAAACTTATTGTAGTAAGGTAGATTATTGAATAACCACTCATTCAATCCCATGTATTTTCCCCAAGAGAGAATCAACGATAGGGCAAAAATCTCTATGCCAAACCAAACCAAATACCCAAAATTTTGAGCATCAGCATTTTCAGGTTGTTCTTTCTTCCATTGGAAGGAAAAAACGATGGCAAAGACAAACATGAACATCAACCCTGCCCCCATATAAATGGGACCCGATGTAAATTGCAAATCGCCATAATACATGGGTAAACGCTCTTGACCAAACATATTTTCTGGAACAGGCTCGTCTGAACTTCCGCCTTTGAATCGAGGAACAAACAAGGTAAATGTTTCAGTTATTCCGTAACTCCAACTGAAAGCATATTCAATATCCAACCCTTTCGCATTGACTGTTTTAGGGCCATTTTGGGGTACCTCACTAGCAACTTCAGAACCACCACGCATAGTTGCTTTAGAATACTCCATGGTATCATAAATCTTGCCTACACATGTCATCACACCTAAAACCGAAACCACACCTGTAATTCCCAAAGTCATTACAAAATGTTTCCATTCCTTGGTTTTAAGGGTTTTAATTATTTCAATAACAAAATATAGGGCAATGATGATTCCTGCATAATACAAAATCTGATAATGGAAATAATAAACCAGCATCGCAAAAAACAGTCCGTAAACCGCCGCACCTAATAAATACCTTTTTTGTGATAACAACAGCACCCCTGCCAACGCGCCGGGCATTACAGACATGGCCAATACCTTCGTAATGTGACCCGCCTCAAAACTGCTAATGGTAAAAGTCATGAACGCATATCCAATAGCTCCTGCAATGCTCAAATACTTGTCTACCCTTACCGATAACAATAAGACGTACATGCTAAGCATAGACAAAAACAAGAAACTCACTTCGTATTTAACAGCACCAAAAAATACCAAAGGATTATACTTTGCCAACACAGACCCTTGGGGAATTCCACTGATCAAGCTATTTGGCATTCCCGAGAACAAACGGTCGTTCCAATTAGGATACTGCCCATTAACCTCTTTGAATTTTGCGGGTGCATCAGTCATGAATCGCACCTGCTGCATATCGCCTTGTTTCAAAGCCATTCCATCAAACGCTGGCGCAAAAAACCAACGTGTGATCAAATAAAATAACACCAAGGTTCCTAAAAAGTAACCCGCATTTTTTAGATAAGTCTGATTTAGTTTCATATAGACACTTGACCTAGCGAATTTCTGAGTTTTTTATTACAAATTAGCATACATCCACCAAAATGATTTAAAATCATTTTTTACATGACCTTTGACAACAAAAAATCCCCCGAAAAAATTGTAAAATTGCGCATGCAAAACCGCGACAACGTAGTATTTGACCTAATCCAACAAGAATTTGACAGACAAAACCATGGTATTGAACTGATTGCGAGTGAAAATTTCACCAGTCCCCAAGTCATGAAAGCCATGGGAAGTGTTTTAACTAATAAGTACGCCGAAGGTTTACCAAACAAAAGATATTACGGCGGTTGCCAAATTGTTGACCAAGTTGAACAACTTGCCATAGACAGACTAAAAGAACTTTTTGGTGTTGAATGGGCTAACGTTCAGCCACACTCAGGTGCACAAGCCAATGCAGCAGTGATGCTAGGAGTTTTAAATGCCGGAGATACCATCTTAGGCTTTGATTTGAGCCACGGCGGACACTTAACCCACGGATCGCCTGTCAATTTCTCAGGAAAATTATATCGTGCAACATTTTATGGAGTTGAAAAGGAAACGGGAACCATCAACTATGATAAAGTGAAAGAAACTGCCCTCAAAGAGCAACCAAAATTGATCATTTGCGGAGCAAGCAGCTATTCAAGAGATTGGGATTATCAAACCCTAAGAGCCATCGCTGACGAAGTAGGAGCTTTATTACTTGCTGATATCTCGCACCCTGCAGGTCTAATTGCCAAAGGATTGCTCAACAACCCCGTACCCCACTGCCATATCATCACTTCTACCACCCACAAAACTCTTCGTGGTCCTCGCGGGGGTATCATCATGATGGGCAAAGATTTCGAAAATCCCTGGGGACTAAAAACTCCTTCAGGAGAAGTTAAAAAAATGAGTGCCATATTGGATGGAGCTGTTTTCCCTGGCACACAAGGCGGCCCTTTAGAGCACGTAATTGCCGCAAAGGCAATTGCTTTCGGCGAAGCCCTCAGCAATGATTTCAAAGAATATGGAATTCAAGTAATGAAAAATGCTCAGGCTTTGGCTTCAGCCATGATTCAACGAGGCTATTCTGTGATTTCTGGCGGCACCGAAAATCACTTAATGCTCATAGATTTACGTCCTAAAGACGCTGAATTAACCGGTAAAATGGCCGAAAATACCTTGGTTAAATGCGACATCACCATCAACAAAAATACCGTTCCCTTCGAAGAGCGCAGTCCGTTCGTGACGTCCGGTATCAGATTGGGCACACCAGCGGTTACAACCCGCGGACTCAAAGAGGAACACATGGAAACCATTGCAGATTTCATTGATCGAGCCCTGATGAATCGCAACCAGCCAGAAATTCTCGATACAATTAAACAGGAAGTTCAACGTTTTATGTCTGAATTTCCGCTATATAACAACCAATTTAACTTTTAAACCATGATTTCGTTCAAATCATTGACCGCTGTTCTTCTTTTCGGAGGATATTTTATCGCTTCGCAAGCACAAGAATCCATAAAAATTTTGAATCGCCTCGAAATTGAGGATGTTTCTGGAACCGCTAAAGAAAGAACTTACCTCCTTAAACAACAAGGAATGCTGATACAAACCAGATCAAACAAAGCGGTGGATGGTTTTTTCAATTGGAAATACGACCATTACAATTCCGATTTAAAACTGAACAAATCATACGAAACTGAAATTGCGCAAGCTCAGAAATACAATTTTACCGGTGAAGACCAAAACGGTATTTACAATTTCAACTGCGACGCTAAAAACAACGGAGTGCTTCACTATTTCAACAAAGAAAACGGTGAGTTCCAACAAAAAGAAATACAATTAAATCCTGCAAGCAAAAAGCTTGAAGGGCTCTATCCTACCAAAGGCGCCATACATTTTGTAGGAAATGTAAAGAAAACTCCATTGCTTTTCACCGTGAATTTAACCACTTTTGAGGTAACAGAAACTCCCTTAACTTTCGGAGGATTACAACCCAAAAGTTTGAAAATCAAAGAAGTAATCTCTATTCCTAACACCAATGAAATTGCCATTGTATACGTAACTTACAATTCCCGAAAATCATCTAACGTATTCATAAACATCATTGACAGCGATCAAAAAGAAAAGTTCAACGGCGAAATTTCGGGAAAATTAGAATTAGAAACCAACCTCAATTCTCAAGCCATTACTAAGCTTTCAGAAGGTAAATACGCCCTTACCGGAACATATTCTGGCAGATCAACCATCACCACTGAAGGTATTTACTTCGGAATTCTAGAAAATGGTGATTGGTCTTATTTCAATCAATACAAATACACCGATTTTGAACATTTCTTTGATTATTTATCTGAAAAACAACAAGAAAAACTGGGCAAGAAATTGGCTAAAGCAGAATCTAGAGGCAAAGAACTCAACGTGAATGTATTGATGGAGTCACATGAAATCATACCTGTTGGCAACAAATTTCTGTATGTAGGTGAAAGCTATTATCCAACTTATCGCACAGAAGTTACCTATGTAAATGGGAAGGCAACCACTCAACGTGTATTTGATGGATATCAATACACTCATGCAAGCATTGTTAGTTTTGACGAAACTGGCAAGAAGGAATGGGACCAAATATTTGAATTAAATCCCGGTTACAAACCCTATTCTCCAATAGAATTTTTAACCATCCGCAACAACGATGCGTCTTCTATTGGACTTGTTTATGCCTCAGGCAAAAAGATTTACGCTCAAACGTTAAACATCAACGGCGAAATTACCAATCAACAAACCATCAATAACGATGTCACGTTAAATTCTGAAGACGAAGTACGCAGATCAACAGGAACAACCGATTACTGGTATGATAATTACTTCTTGAACAGCGGTTATCAAGTCATCAAAAATACTGACGACAAATCCAAGAGAAAGGTCAACTATTACAACAAGGTAGAGTTTTAGATAATTCTCTTTTTGATTTCTTCCCAAAACAAGGTGATTCCCATCAACACCACAAAAGACAGCACCATCCAGACATCACCGCCCAAATCTGCAGCATCATTTAACAAAGTAATGTCTACAGAACGCTTTTGTAAAAATTTCGACACGAACAAAATAAATCCAGAAAAAACCACCAACGTTTTAACTGTAAACGCCCGTTTCCAGCCGAAATAATCTGACTTTAAAGCCAATCGAAAACACAAAGCCACAAAAACACTCTGTGTTAATAAGCAAACCAAAGCTGCTCCCGCTGCTCCCAATTTAGGTACCAACCAAAAGTTGAACGAAGCATTCACCGCCATGCCGAGCAAAGCAGCCCCTGTCAACCAATTCAATTTTCCCATGGCAGTCACAAAAGTTCCAAAAACATGGATGGCCGCCATAGGTATAAATGATGTCATCAGGAATGAAAATATCCAATAACTCACCTCACGAGTATCTTCTTTATACAACAATTTCAAAATCCAATCTCCATAGGTGAAAGCCACCACAGAGGCAGACAATCCCACCCACAAAACCAACCTAAAACTTCCCCAAACAAGCGTTCCTGCATTCTCTTTCCTAGACAATTTTTGGCTGAACAAAGGCAATAATTGGGTACTTAACAAAGTAGAAAAAATCAATGCTGCATCCAATAATCTATACCCTTGAGCATACAAACCCGCTTGAACCAATCCATTATCATTCGAATAATTTCGAATCATCAATGCATCAATTCGAGTAAATATACTCATAAACAAGGCCATCATTACGTACCACTTCACCTCAGAAAACCAATCCATCCAAGAGGTTTCATCTACAGCTTCATTAGCCAAATTACTTACATTCTTCTTGAACTTGAGGAAATAAACACCCGTCAATAGGGCAAAAGCATACCCGGCCGTTTGAGCTGTCAAGAACACGACTATTCCGTTCAACCCAGTAAAACTACCGGCCGATCCGAATAAAAACCAAGCACTCACCAGTATGGCAACAAACCGGTCAGCCACGCTCAAAAATCCGTCCGAAACAAACAAGTGCCTACCTTGCAAAACAGACCGTTGAATCAATACCAACGATGCCAGAATCTGATTCAAGACTACAAATCCCAAGATCCTCCAATCTAAATTCTGTTTCCATGAAAATACCCCTACTAACAGAATGTAAATTGCACCCAAAATTAGCCTGAAAACCAACATTCTTTGGGGGTGCTTCATTCTTCCCGAAGCCGCTACTTCTCGGGCAATATACGAGTTCAAACCGGCGTCTAAAAGCACTGCAAATAACAGTCCGGTATTGAAATGCACAAAGTAATTTCCATACCATTCATTTCCCAATTGTACTTGAACGGTTCGCTCAATCCATAAAATCCACAAGGGTTTCACCAACCAATTTATGGCTTGCAACCACAACAAATTTTTGACAAATGAACGAGGCACAGTGCCGCGAAGGTATGGATTTTCAAGATATCTTTGCAAAGTGCACAGCCTAGAACCGCATTTCACCTGGATCAGCCAATACAGCGCTGCCGAAGATCCGCGTTCTCCATTTTATGGACGCGAATACAGTGAATTTTATTACCAAAATGCCGTGTACAACCACCTCATTCACCCGCAGTGGGATGATTTTGGTTCTCAAACCCTTTACCTGAAAATTTTGTTTGCCGATTACCAAGACGGTTTTGCCATCATAGAATTCATTGGTGAATGGAACGATGCTCTGTACAATGACATTATGATGCTCAAACGCGAAGTCATTGAAATATTGAACCAAGAAGGCATCAATCAATTCATTCTTATTGGCGAAAACGTCATGAATTTTCATGCCTCCGATGACAGTTACTACGAGGAATGGTTCCAAGATTGCGAAGACGGTTGGATTGCCCTGCTCAATTTTAGAGAACACGTACTCCATGAATTTAGATCAAACGGAATCGATTATTACCTCAATTTTGGGGGCGATTTAGATGATCTTGAATGGAGAAAATTTGGCCCTAGACAACTACATGCTTTTGTACTAGGAATTTTGAACAAGAGATTGAATTGAATTCATTATTTTTGCCCTCGAAATTATGAGAGAACTTCAATTCCGCGAAGCACTTCGCGAAGCCATGCAAGAAGAAATGCGCGCCGATGAACGCGTGTTTTTGTTGGGAGAAGAAGTAGCAGAGTACAACGGCGCTTACAAAGTGAGCCAAGGAATGCTCGACGAATTCGGTCCAAAACGCGTTATAGATACACCCATCGCTGAATTAGGATTTGCAGGTATTGCCGTTGGAGCAGCCATGAACGGTCTCCGCCCAATTTGCGAGTTCATGACTTTCAACTTCTCATTGGTTGCCATTGATCAAGTGATTAATTCTGCCGCAAAAATCAACTCTATGAGCAACGGGCAATTCCTTGCCCCTATGGTTTTCCGCGGACCTACAGGAAGCGCTGGTCAATTGGCTCAACAACACTCTCAAAATTTCGAAAATTGGTACGCCAATACTCCCGGTTTGAAAGTAGTGGTTCCATCCAATCCAGCCGATGCTAAAGGCCTTCTTAAAAGTGCCATCCGCGATGAAAATCCTGTGATTTTCATGGAAAGTGAGCAAATGTATGGTTTCAAAGGCATGGTTCCAGACGGCGAATACACCATCCCCATTGGAGTTGCTGACGTTGTTCAACAAGGAACAGACGTAACCATCGTCAGTTTCGGTAAAATGATGCTGCGCTGCTACGAGGCTATTAAAGAACTTGAAGCTCAAGGCATCAGCGTTGAATTAATAGATTTAAGAACCGTTCGACCTATTGATTATGACACCGTAATCAATAGCGTGAAGAAAACAAACAGATTGGTTGTAGTTGAAGAAGCTTGGCCTTTGGCAAGCATCAGCTCAGAATTGTCACACATTGTTCAGCGCCGTGCATTCGATTATCTAGATGCACCTGTTCACCGTGTAACCAGTATGGATACCAACCTGCCGTACGCACCTACCTTCGTTGAAGCTTACTTGCCTAGCGTAGAAAGAATCATCAAAGCCGTACGCAGCACTCTGTATCGCGACTAACAGCAACCATCTTCCCGATGAGGTGAAACTCATCGCCGTTTGATTCAAGTATTTTCTGTACTTCATCAACAGATCCTTCTGCAACAGATAACAACAATCCTCCGTTTGTTTGGGGATCATTTATCCATGCAAAAGCGTCTGCCGCACTCATCTCACAGAATTTTTCGTAGGTATTCCAATTTCGCATCGCGTTATCGGGCATCACGAACTGAGCAGCTAATGCTTGGGCTTCTTCTATCTTGGGAAGAGCACCCGCATTCAACTCAGCCATCAATCCCGAAGCTTGACACACTTCCACCAAATGACCCAACAACCCAAATCCAGTTACATCGGTCATGGCATGAACTCCTGGAATTTTACCCAATTCTTGTCCCACCGAATTCACCCGAGTCAAATAGGCAAACAACGCTTCGTTTTGTTCAGCAGAATTCAAATTTCGCTTATGTCCTGCTGCCAAAATCCCCACCCCAAGAGATTTGGTTAATATGATGGCATCTCCATCTTTCGCGCCGGAATTTACTTTCAAATCAGCGGCAGACACCAAACCCGTTACGCTCAATCCAAATAATGGCTCTTTGGAATCAATGCTATGTCCACCAACCAACGGAACACCAAACATCTTACAGACATCATGTCCACCCTGTAGCACTTGACGCGCCTGATCTAAGCTCAAATCATCAATAGGCCATCCAAAAATGGCATTCGCCATAATGGGTTTGCCTCCCATGGCATAAATGTCGCTCAATGCATTTGCAGCGGCGGCCTTCCCAAAAACAGAAGCATCGTTCACCATTGGAGTGAAAAAATCAACGGTCTGCAGCAGATATTGACCGTTGCCTAAATCATATACCGAACAATCATCGTTGTGATTGTTTCCAACCAAAATTTTATCAAAATTATCAGCGCCAATCCTCAGACCACTAAGCAACTCTGTAAGCACTGCGGGTTGAATTTTACAACCGCAGCCGCTGCCTTTAGAAAACTGGGTCAATGGTCTTTGTTCTTGCATATCTGCAAATTTACTCTTTTGTTTTGGGGGATAGGCACGGTTTTTGTGTATATCTTGGCATGAAACGTCTGCACATTTTCGGAATCGCTGCAATTGCTGGAATAGCACTAGCTGCCTCTCTTATTTCTTACAAAGCAGAACCCATGCAAAATACTTCTGCTGATCACGGACAATTCTCTCAAAAAATAACCAAATTGGCCTATCAGCCCAATGAAAATTTAAAATACCGCATTCACTATGGTGTTATAAACGCTGCCGTTGTAAACATGAGCGTTTCAGACCCCATCATGATCAACAATAGAAAAGCCCTCAGTTTAAAAATTGAAGGTGAAACCCTCAGTTCCTTTGAATGGCTTTACATTGTTAGAGATAAACTTGAATCTTGGGTAGATGCCGAGAACCACACTCCCCTGCGCTATGCCAAAACCGCTAGAGAAAACGACTACTATTTCCAAGATGTGGTGGTATACAACCACAAAGACAAATTCCTGAAAAACAAGAAAGGGAAAATGCCCATCACTGAAAATACCCAAGACGTTGCCGCTGCAATTTATTATCTCAGAAACTTAGATTATTCCAACAAAGCCGTAGGATATGAGTTCCCATTAAACATTTACATTGACAATCAAATTTATAACTTGAAACTCAAATACGTAGGCAAGGAAACCATCAAAACTGACATTGGCAAGGTGCGCTGCATCAAATTAAAGCCCGAATTGGTGGTTGATAGAGTATTCAAATCTAAAGACGCCATGACCGTATGGGTTTCTGACGATGACAACCACATTCCAGTGCGTATCCAAACTGATATATACGTGGGTTCTTTGAAAGTGGATATCGTAAAAACCCAAAATTTGAAGTCTCCCATGACTTCTCTAGTAAAAAAATAATATTATTCACCCACGAATACCCGTGGAACTCGTTGCGAGATGCCGGTCAAAACTTCATACGAAATGGTTGACCCCCATCTCGCAACTTCGTTTATAGATAAGTTCTCTCCAAAAATCTCTACCACATCGCCTTCCCTGCAATTCACTCCCGTGACATCTATCATGGCCATGTCCATGCAAATATTCCCTACAAAGGCACACAATTGACCATTCAACCAAACCTTGCCATTACCCCTGCTGTATATCCGTGAAAGCCCATCGGCATAACCCATTGAAATGGTAGCAATTTTACGATCATTATCGGAACGATCATTCTGTCCGTAACCTATCCCTTCGCCACTTTTTACATCGCGAATTTGCGTGACAGAGGCCTTCAATGAAGCGATAGCGCGAATTTTATAGTTATTTTCTCCCGAAGGATCCAACCCGTAAAGCCCCAATCCCAAACGCACCATGTCTAAATGGTACTGCGGAAAACGAATGATTCCGGCCGTATTGCAAATGTGTTTGATTACTTTATACCCCAAAATTTTCTCAACTTCAGAGGAAAATTCAATCAATTTTTCAGCTTGAGATTGACTGAATGAGTCTTGTAATTCATCTTCGGAAACTGAGAAATGGCTGAAACAACTCACCACTTCAATTTCTTTGGGCAGATTTTTCATGGCCTCAAAAATTTCTGGTCCCTCAAAACCCAAACGATGCATTCCGGTATCTATTTCCAAGTGAATCTTACCGGCTCTTCCGCTTCGTTCATTCAAATATTCATTCAAATTATTCACCGAATAAATGACTGGTTCTAAACCATATTTATCTAGAATCTCCAAGGTGTAGGCATCTACATTCAAAACCATGATGGGAACGTGAATTCCTGCCTCTCTGAGGGATACTCCTTCATCTGCATAAGCCACACCCAAGTAATCTACCCCGAGATCCTGCAATTCCTTAGCCACTTCGGTGCTTCCGCTACCATACCCTTGAGCCTTGACCATCACCATCAATTTCACCCCCGGTTTCACGGCTTTTTTGAAATACATAAAATTACTCTTGAGCGCATCTAGGTTGATTTCCATGACGGTTTTATGCAACAACCCCTTCAATCGGTCAACAATCCGTTCCATTCCGAATCTTCGAGCGCCCTTGATCAAAATTCCTTGATTTTCAAGTTTATCCAATACGCCTGAGGCTATCAAATCTTGAACATCGTCAAATTGTCCACCAGGGCCTACCCAAATTACTTCATCCACTCTCCCTTCTATTCTCCAATCTCCACCCGCACTCAGCACCGCCGTAATTTTTCTGCTTCCCGCATGAGATTTCAAGTAGTCTATGGCTAAAACCAAGCTTTCATAGTCCATGGAGTAACTATCATTCAAAAGAATGTTCCCGCGCTTTCCTCGCTCTAAAGACATTCTGTTTCCGACTGGCTGCAAGGCTTTGAATTTATCGATATGTTCAGCATCCCAACGCTCAAAAGCGAACAACACCGAAAAACACGTCATGGCATTGAACGCGCTGGCCGCATCGTTCATGGCTATTTCCAATTCTTGGGGTTGACCTCTATAGGTAAATTGAAGCTTTTGCCCCATGAAAGTAATCTCTATATTTTGAAGGGTAAACGAACTTCGTTCAGCCTTTCCCCAGGTGATAAATCTAGTCATGGGTTGAAGCTGCCGCCATTTGGAAGCTTCCAGCATCAAATCTGCCTGATCTGAGGGCATTATTACCACATCGGCATGCTTGCAAAGTAGCATTTTCTCAGCCGCCTTTTCTTGCATCGATTCAAATCCATCACCATGCGCTGAACCTAACCCAGTCAATACCGTTAGCGATGGACGAATCATCTCCCACAAAGGCAACATTTCGCCTTGTTGAGAAATACCCGCCTCAATCAATGCCATTTGATGGTGCGATCTGATGCCCAATATGGAAACCGCTACCCCTAATTGACTGTTGAAACTCCGAGGACTTTTATGAATTCTAAAATCACCGTGTAACAACTCTCCCAACCACTCTTTTACAATGGTCTTTCCATTGGAGCCTGTGATTCCTACTACCGGAATGGTGAATTTTTTTCGATGCACTGCTGCCCATTTCTGCAAAGCCGCTAAAGGTGAATCAACCATTAAAAAAATACCTTCAACATCCCAATTTATTGGCCTCTTATTTACCACAAACACCTGAATTCCCGATACCGCGGCCTCTTTTAAATATCGATGTCCATCGTTCAGGCTGGCAGAGTTAATATCCCCCGAAAAACCATCGCCGTTAAGGGCAAAAAACACACTTCCCCTTCCTTCCGATAAGCGTGAATCATAACAAACACCTTCAACAAAAACCTCTTCTGCTTTCAGTTCCTGAGCCCAAATTTGGGCACTCATGATTGCGGCCAATTCTGAAGCAGAATACATAATAATTATAAATTTATTTCCGCGCTATCTCCAATGTTCAAAGAATGAACGGCGCCAGAAAGTGAGGCATCGCTTCCTATGAGCGAATTTTCAATGATGGCATGCTTCAATGAAGCGCCTTGTCCAATGATGCTATTTTTTACAATCGATTGAGAAATGATGGCGTCAGCACCCACACTCACATCTGGACCAATGATGCTGTTCTCAATTTGCGCTGAATCAGCAATGTAAACTGGAGGAACAATGATGTTTCCTTGATCCGTAAACTTCTTGTAATTGCCTATCTCTCTGCGCTTTAACAAAGTTTTATTGGTCTGTAAAATGATGTCTTTCTTACCGCAATCAAACCATGTAGAAACAGGGAATGTTTCCATCTTGACGCCTTTTTGAATCATGCATTCCAAGGCATCGGTTAAATGAAATTCATTGTTATTGCGAATATCGTTCTGAATGTTGTATTCCAAACATTGCATCAATTCAGCCGTTTCTTTGATGTAGTAAAGTCCAACCAATGCCAAATTAGAATGAGGAATTTTGGGCTTTTCTATCAGCTTTTTGATTCTGCCATCGGTCTCTACTTCAGCAACCCCAAACAGCCTCGGATCTTCGACTTTTTTAACACCCAGTCTGCTGTTTTCAGATGCGAAAACTTCCTTCAAGTCAGCTTCAAAAATAGTATCACCCAAAACAATGAATACGGGTTCTTCTACATTGATCTCATTTTTGGCCAACCAAATGGCATGTCCTATCCCTTTTCCCACCGTTTGCATGACGAAACTCAATTTAACATCAGCATAATTTTCAGTAAGAAACTGCTCAATTTTATCTCCTAAATAGCCAATGATGAACACAAATTCATCAATACCTGCTGCCACCAAATGGTCCATAATGTGACCCAAAATAGGCTTACCTGCAACAGGAATCAGAGATTTTGGTTGGGTTTGAGTGTGCGGCTTTAACCTACTTCCAATACCTGCAACCGGAATTATCGCTTTCATCTTATAGCAAATTTAGTCATTCCAAAACGCTTACCCAATGTTTTTTCCCTGAACCACGATTTCCACCATAATCTCTCCACTAAATTGCAGTTCCCACGACCTTAAAGCACCTTCCACAGCCATAATTTCCCCATCAACCACCAGGATTCTGCACCGCTGTTTTTGCAATCTATTCCATTTTAAATCAACAAAAATATCGCTTATCTTTTTGGTAATCATTTTATTGCCTAACGCAATTTTGATTTTATCTCCCTGTTGCCATTGCCTGATTTCTAGGTTTTTTTCTTTCCACTGCCGTGGGACATTGATTCGCCAATCTTCATAAAGTTCATCAATATCCAACTTCTCAAAAACCAAAATCTGTGAATTCCGCTCTTTGCACATCACGTAATTTCCCGTTTCCCGTATAGCACCCACCATAGAAGAACTCCCAAAAATCTGCTCCACATCAGAAGATGTAAAACCCAGACCTCTCATAAAATCATCTAAAACTCCCCAATACGTACACCGGTCATCAGCCTTGAACCAAAATCCCTTTTTCAAATCCTTCCGCGGCCACTTTAACTCAAATTGTTGACGAATTTCATCAAAACTAACTTGAAAATGCTGGCTACTTTCTAAAAATTCATCCAAAAGTGCCTCGTTTTCGGCAAGTAAAGGGGTCACAATTCCCCAACGAACCCTATTTCTCAAATATTTAAGCGATTCGTTCGATGCATCTTCACGCCAAACTACCCCTCGATGCTTCAAAAATTCAACAATTGAAGACGGCTTGACTTTCAACAGAGGACGAATCAATTTGCCATTCTGAATTCTCATTCCCGAAAAAGCATGGTGATTTTGTCCACGTGATAAATAAATAAACAGATGTTCAAAATGATCTTGAAGATGATGAGCAACGGCTAAATGCACCGCCCCATTCTCAAGCATAATCTCTTGAAAGAAGTCATACCTCACCCTTCTTGCCCAAACTTGGGTAGATTCTCCAGAATGCTTTTCAAACCGGCCACCCTCAGATTCATTCACCTTCAATATGAAATACTTAACCCCTAATTTTTCACACAATTCCCGCACAAACTCCGCATCTCCATCACTGTCCTCACCCCGAAGTCCATAGTTCACGTGCCCCACTATTACCGGCAAGTTCAACTCCGCAAATGCCAACAACATAGCCGTAGAATCACGCCCACCTGAAACTCCCAACAAAGTCAATTGTCGGCCTAAGTTCCACTCCCAACGATTTGACTCCGCCAAAATGGAATTTAATAGGTAATTTGCGGGTTGATTTGACATTTTGAACGCAAGTTACATCACCGCCCTCAATCCTTTTGCAAATAGATCTAGATGGTCTTCGCAAACGCTACTTAGGTGGTGGTTGGTTTTTCTTTTTTTCGGGGGATGCTTTTACGCGGCAAACGCACAGCCCATATCGCTGAAAGCCCGCAGAATGAAGAGTTTAGACATCAACGGACATAAAGGCCAACTATTAAAAGGGAACGTACAATTCGAACAAAGCGGCTCAACCGTATATTGCGATGAAGCTGAATATGACCCCACAGATGAAACCCTACGTGGAATAGGTGGAGTTAAAATTGTCAATACGGGTGGGTCAGTTGTAACCGGAAATCGCCTTTTCTACGACAATAAAACACACGTTGCTTTTGTAGAAGGAAAGGTAGAACTCAAAGACGAGTCCATGAAACTCTCAACCCCCTGGCTCCGATACAACACCCTCACCAAATTGGGATGGTACGGCGCCGGAGGTAAAATCATTGATAAAGAAACCCAACTCACCTCAAACCGAGGGAGCTATGATCCTTCAAAACATCAACTCTTCTTTCAAGGAAACGTCAAACTCATCACTCCAGATTACGTCATTCAAACCGATACCCTTCAATACAATACCCAAGAGAAAAAAGCCAACTTCATGAGCTTTACTCAAATCAACACTGATGAAGATCTCATTTTATTTGAAGGAGGCTACTATTTCACCGAAGAAAAAAATGGTTTTTTTCACACCAAATTTGCCTATTCCTCTCCCGGAAAAACCCTCATCGCAGATTCGGCTTGGGTCAACCAAAAAGCAAAATACGGCATAACCAAAGGACATGTTTGGAGCATAGACTCTGCTGAAATGTTCCAAATTTGGGGTAATCAAGGATTTTACCGCGATGATATTGGACTTTCCATGGTATATCCAAACGCTAAAGGAATCCAAACAAAATCAAAAGACACTCTGTTTATTGCTGCAGATACCCTTGAAAACTCACGCCGACCCATTTCAGGAAAACAACAAACCAGAGCACTGAACAGAGTAAAAATCATGCAAAAACAAACCCGTATTTCTGCCAATCGCATGATTTATACCTCTGAAGATAGCACCTTCCGACTGCGTGAAAACCCCGTAATTTGGGACTCTAGCAGCAGACTGTCAGGCGATTCGGTGAATTTAGTCATCAAAAATGGCAAAATGCGAGAAGGTGAACTTTTCCCAAATGCCTTTATTGCCATTCAAGAAGACAGTGGCCGCTTCAGTCAAATTCAAGGCGATTCCATTCACTATTTTTTAAATTCAAACCAACGCATCGATAAAACTCAAGTCTTCCGAAAAGGCAAAGCCCTCTACTACATCAAAGAACAAGACACCATCAACTCTGCTTTCACCGTTGACTGCACCAATATGGAATTTCGCTTCAATGCCGGCAAAATATCTACCGTTCACTTCTACGTTGAACCCAAAGGTAAAATCTATCCGTTGCAAGAACTTCCCGACAGTGAAACCAAGCTATCGCGCTTCAAATGGAACATAGAAGATAAGCCCACCCTGAAAGATTTTCAAACCCCCTTCCCCGTAAAAGTTCCAGTTAAAAAATACAAAATCAAGGAGCTTCCTGCGTCAAAATCAAAAGATTCCAAAGATTCCAAAAAAAGAAAATGGTTCGGTAACTCATGAGCCATTTAAACGTTTTATATAAAATGCGCAAATTCCTTGGTCTAGTTCTATTTCTCTTTGGATTGAATCAAACCTCCTTTGCACAAATTTATAAATCACAACTGACAGGACTAGTTTTAGATACCAATCAAGCCCCTTTAGCATACGTAGATATCTACTTAAAAACCAACGACGAAAACCGTAAAATCGGACAAACCGGCATAGATGGTTATTTCAGAATTCCTTTTGATAACGGCAACTACAACCTGGTCTTTTCAAAAATTGAATTTCGCGAACAAGAGTTTGCGTACCTCTGCCAAAACGGAAAATCAGATACCGTAATCATCAAAATGATTCCCACCGTGGAATCGGTTGAAACCGTTTACGTCAAAACCAAATGGAAAGACCCAGGACCCAGCTATATGCGGAAAGCCATTGATCGAAGAGATGTTTGGGCATCCAGAATTCCATCTCAATCGTCTACCGTTTTTATCAAGGCCTTCGAAGAAGTTACGTCCCAAAGAAAGAATAAGTATAAGTCTACTCAAGAAGAAGGTACTGCTTCCATTGCGGCTGAATTTGGAGCGGATTCCAAAAAAGACTCATCCGAGCCCTTGGTCAATGCTAACATGGCCGAGGTCATCATGACTCGCGATTGGTTGCCACCAAATAAATTGAAAGAAGTGCGAACCGCTGTGAAAATTAGAGGCGATAAATCTGGGCTTTTCTATCTAACCACTCTTGACGGCGACTTTAACATTTACCAAAATTTGCTGTCACTTCCCGCTTTGAGCCCTCTACCCATCATGTCTCCGCTCTCTAACTCTGCTCTTCTTGCTTACCGTTTTCGGTTCATAAAAAGCTATGTCGATTCACAACACGGAAGAACATTAATCATAAGATTTGACGGTAGACAAACATCTAACGCTACTTTCAACGGTGAAATACATCTGGTAGATACCGCCTTTTATGTTTCTAAACTTCGATTAAATATCCCTCAGCACCTCATGGCTGAATACAATTCCATGAGACTCACTCAATCTTATCGACTCACAAAAGACAGCCTGATACTGATTGACAGTCAGACCTTTGACTACACTTCCAAGTCTGGAAGCACTTTGAATCTGGGCAATACAAAAGTCATTTATTCCAACATTCAGGTAAATCCCAACTTCCCAAAGAAGCACTTCGGACTAGAACTGAGCAAAACCGATCAAGAAGCATACGATAAAGACACCGCTTTTTGGAAGCAAAATCGTGCCATTCCTCTCAGTGTGATTGAAGAGAAGTTTGTTACTCAGACTGACAGCATAGAACGAGTGCATAATTCTGATGACTATCTTGACTCCATTGAACGACTCATCAACAAAGTCACTTTCAAAAGCTTGGTGCTTGAAGGACAAGGGTTCCAAGATCGTAGAAAAGGCATTCAAATGGGCTTTCAACCGTTGTGGATCACCTACCAACCTTGGTGGCCTGGCGGCGGACGCGGGGTATTTTTCTGCGCCCTCGAAAAAACCTTCGAAAACAAGAAAACCGTGAGGCTCGTGCCTAATTTGTCTTACGGCTTACTGAATCGAGACATCAGAGGAAACATCATTTTCACCACCCTATACAATCCCTACAAACAAAAAAGAATTTGGCTTCAAGTGGGTAGAGATTTTGGATTCATCAACCCGTTCGCGGCGTATGTTGACGTCTTTAGACGCGATAATTTCTATCAACACGATCACTTAACTGCTTACCACAGACAGGAAATTGTGAATGGTTTATATCTGAGATTGAGAGCCGAAATCAGCGACCGAAAAGACATTTCATCGTACCGATTTGCTGCCTCAGGAGATAGCCTTTTTGAGAACAATACTGCGATTCAATTCAAAAGCCATCGAGCGGTTTTTGGAAGTATCACCCTGTCTTACACCCCCTTCCAAAAATACATTTCAGAGCCGCGCAGGAAAGTAATTCTCGGTTCTGCATGGCCCACCTTCGCCGTTACTTACCGAAAATCACTCCCCGGAATTCTGCAAAGTACCATTGACCTCGATTATCTGGAATACACCATAGAGCATGATTTTCCCTGGGGACTTCTTGGAAACAGTGAAATCAAAGCCAATTCAGGTGCTTTTTTGAACCGACGTAATGTAAGCCTCATTGACTATCGATATCAGCGCCGAAGCGACCCCTTGATTTTTACTCCACCCATGTTCGCCTTTCAAACCTTAGATAGCACATTTACCACATTCAAGCGATTCTATGAAGTTCATTATAGACACCACTTCAATGGGGCAATTTTGAATAAAATTCCCTTAGTTAAAAAATTAAGTCTGTATGAATCTGTAGGAATGAATATG
The DNA here is from genome assembly GCA_964408945.1 of uncultured Rhizobium sp. Taxonomy (GTDB): domain Bacteria; phylum Bacteroidota; class Bacteroidia; order NS11-12g; family UBA955; genus VMCP01. The sequence goes on from CAYPBJ010000011.1 coordinate 59,029, forward strand.
CTTTACGCACCCGAACGAAGAAACATGTTCTTCATTGAGGCGTATGCCGGAATTGATAAGGTAATTCGCATTTGGCGAGAACGCTACAAAATTGGAATTTACTATTGTGTGGGCCACTCAAACCTCTTCAATAGGCCCGTTGCTCAATTTAAAATCAACTTACAGAATTACGATCGATTGAACAATAAGTGGTAGTTTTGCTAGCATTATGAAAACCTTTTTTGGATTAATCCTCAGCTTGGCCCTATTGAACTCTTGTGAAACCATTACAGGCAAACCTGTAAATAAAGGAACCTTTGAAGGGGATATTGCCTTCACCGAATACACTTATAAGGGAAGCTCTTCCAATCCCACGAATACCCGCTTTTTCAGAGATACCATCTCACACACCATGTGGGAAGACAAAGAAGGATTGTATTTAAATATTGATGATACGAAGTATTATTTTGGTCCAGAAAACATCGTGACCATCAATAAAACTTTGTCAAACGGCACTGAAAAAATTCAGATTATCCGAAAAACCGGCAGCTTTGATTACAGCCACAAAATCAACACCGCCAACGATACGGCTGAATTTGCAATGTTGGGATCGGGAATTCTCAGCAAGAAATAAGTTTAGGCTCTTTCGATGACCATCAAGATATACCTCTTGTTGGCAGCAAATACTTCGGGGTCAACCGTCTGAATGTTCTTCTCTATTTTTGCATCAATTTCAGGCAACACGGTTTCTAAAGCATAATAAATTCCAGGTGCTTTCACCTTCAACTTGCCTATACCATAATTTTTAAGAGGCACTCCAATTTTGGTTGCCCAATGATGAGCGTACCCAATGGTGGGCAAAATATGCTTGGTAATATCTTCTTGAAACGTGATTTTAAATCCGTTATCCTTCAACTTTTGCTCAAACATTTCCCAATTATGTCCGCTCTTTTCGCCTTTTACACCCGTTTTAAAATAATCGCAAGCAATCCATTTGCCACCCTCTTTTAAAACCTTCTGTATCAAAGGCAAAGCCTTATCCAACTTCAAATACTGCAGAGATTCTGAGGTAATGAATGTTCCAAAGTGCTTCTCATAACCCGTTGAATCAAATTCTTCAAACTTTGAATGTATCACCTCATTAGGATATTTCGCTCTGATGTGTTTGACTTGATTCACATCGGGGGTCAATCCGATGGCTTTTAAGTTCATTGAATTCATCTGGCCCAACAATCCACCCATGCCGCATCCCACATCAAACACCGGATTTTCGAAATCGGTAATCAACGAAGTTAACTTCTTGCCATAATTATCTTGGGCTTCATAGATCATCCTGAAAGACATATCTAGAGGGTGTATATCTGGATTTTCGAAATAACCATAATGCAGATAATCACCTGGCAAAATATCGTGATACAACTTCAACTGTGCATCATCAGCAGATCTGTCGTGCTTCTTGCGATTGCGCTGCAATTTTATGACTCTAAAAATATGAGGCGGAAGAAATAATCTCTTTAAAATGGTTGAGGCAATACTCATGGGGCAAAAGTAATTAATCTTAACTCAATAATTTCAAACCGCTTGAATCTTCATACCCGTTCATGCTCCCGTCTGTTGAAATCAAAATCAAATCCTGAGTCAAACAGTTTGCTATCAGCAATCGGTCAAAGGGGTCTTTATGTTTGAAAGGAATTTCACCCAATTTGTCAATGGCTCTTTCATCAATGGGGATAATTTGAAATTGATAAACAGCGCAAAAATTAATCAATTGAACCGTGCTGTAGGGCATGATGAGTTTGCCTGTATTTTTCTTTAAGGCAATCTCCCAAAAACAGACCATAGAGACAAACACTTCATTGTCTTGATTTTGTATTTCTTGAATTACATATTCGCTCAATGGATGTTCACCATTCAAATACCAAATCAATATTTGGGTATCTAATAAATAACGTTTACCCATCACAAATAAGCATCAAAGTCTGAAATTGAATCATTGAAATCATCAGACATTTTAATTTGTCCTTTCAAAAGCCCCGGCTCTAACCTGTTTTTAAATCTGGTATTGGTTGCTTCCTGTGAAAGCAGATATTTTACATAATTCAATACCTCCGACTGTATTTTTTGGGGTTGTCCTTTCAATTGTTGAAAAACTTGAAACGCCATCGAATCTTTAAGTTCATATTCAATATTCGACTTTACATAATACTCCGCAGGCTCTTCGGCAACAGATACTATTGAATCTGCAACATGTTTTTCAAGAAGATCTTCAATCAGCTGACTCAAATTGCCCGTCAAGCGACTGCATTTTTCATGCAAATAGGAGTTTAAGGTGATATTGATTCGTTTTTTCACAAATCAAATATACACATTGTATTTATTATACACACTTACTAGTAGTATTTAACGGTACGGATTCAACTGTGACCACCACAATACCTAAGGGGTGATTTTTACCTCGCTTTAAGGGTTTATTGCTTCGTCCAAGGGCTGATGGTTTCCGAAAGTTAATTTATAGAATCTAGTGGGCTTTTCACTTGAGAGATAATTCTGTTTGAGACTTTTGCATAAATCTCTGTAGTTTTAATTTGGGAATGCCCCAACAATTTTTGAATAAAAATCATATCGGTTCCTGCCTCTAAAAGATGTGTGGCGTAGGAATGTCTCAGTCCATGGATTCCGACGGTTTTATTGATGCCTGCAATTCTCATGGCGTTTTTGAACACCGCTTGTGCGCTTCGGGTAGTATATTTTTCAGCGAACTGACCTTCAAACAGAAATACGGAGGGTTGATACATTTTTAAATAATCATTGTACAATTGAATCAGGGATTGCGGAAAATTGACATACCGATCTTTTTTGCCTTTACTACAAGCAATTAGCACTTGCATTCGATCTATGTCAATGTGAGCAATTTTTAGATTTATGATTTCACTAACACGCAATCCCATACCATAGGCAATTTTCAAAATGAGCAGATGTTTGAGATTTTGAGTTGCTTGAAACAGTCTTTTTACCTCGGATGAACTGAGTACTTTGGGTAATGTTTTGGTGGGTTTGGGTCTAATAACAGCATCGAAAATCTCTGACCTTGAGTGAACAAGAGTGAAATAGGATTTTATTGCATTCATTCGTGAATAAACTTGGGATTCTGAATGTTTGAGTGTTTTAATACAGTAAAGAAAATAAGAATTTAGGCGGTCTGAGGTTAAATTTTGGACAGGATGATTTCTTAATAAAATCAACAATTGTGCAAACTCATTTAAATACAATCTGATGGTATTAGACGAAAATGCCTTTTGTTTTAATGCATTTCTGAATTTGAGAAATTCTTGTTTGTTAATTTCATACAGTTTTGGTAAAAGTTGATCACCTATTTCTGGTAATCCTATGTTGAGTCGCTTTCGATAGAGTGCCGTATCTGGTAAAAACCATGCAGATTTCGAACGACTCCATACTGCCTTAGGAAAGGTACTTTTGAATATCCTTAAGCTTTGAGGGTCATATTCAAAGTAGCAAAAAATTACATTTTTGTTTCGGTGTTTAGCGAGTTCAAACTGCATTCATAAATTAAATTGGTAAGAATATACGAAGGTAGTGTGCATTTTTTGCAACTAATAATCCGCAATTTGCAATTATCGCAAATGTAATGAAATCAGTATCTTTTGAATATTTTGGAAATCGTAAGTGATTGCCTTAGTTTCGTATATAATCAAGTTATAGGGCATTTTAAGACAACACTCACGAATTGACACGGACGACCAAAATATTAAACCTTATTTACTGTTTGACAGTTTTACTTTTTCTGTTAGACGGCTTGACAAGTTTTGATATCAAAAATCAAATCCTAAAATCGTTCGTTTACTTTGGTTTCTTAATCGGGACACCGACAATTTTACTTTGGAACTTGTTTTCAATAAAGACAAAAACTAAACGTATTATTGGGACATTTTATCCTACAATTTTACTGATTTTCATTTTTGTCGTGAACCCAATGAAAATTCTGTTTTCATCAGGTGCTTGGCGGACACAGACAATTTTGTATCAAAACGGTCACTTAAGTTTTAAGACTGTGGAGTTTCAAATGCAAGACGTTGGAGCATTAGGTTATAACAAGCGGACAGTTGAAGTTTTCTATTTGACACCGTTATTTATGATTACAAGCGAAGTTCCGACCGACATAGACAAAAGAGTAGAATGGGTAAAAGTTGACAAAGACTTAAACGAACTTGAACTTAAATCTCCATAGACAATGACAAGAAAAACGCCCTATAACAGCCGTTTTGCAAAAGCGGGAGTTTCATACTTCTATGAAAGTGAAGTGCTAAATTCAAGCTTTGTGCATCTAATGAAGTTTAGTGCTGAAAAACCCCGCCTTCGCAAAGCGGCAAAACGTTATGTGCAAGCATAGCTGACGACCCAACGAACAGACGCCTAAACGAAAAAAATGGCAATACCAAAAGACAAAGAAGAGTTAGTAAAAGCAATCGTTGACAACTACAATAAGTTGACAACCGAACTTTCAACTATTCCAACTGACCTTACAACAAATAAAGAATTGGAAGGACATTCGAAAAACACATTGATGAGTATCAACAACCTTGTTGCTTATCTTGTAGGTTGGGGACAATTAGTTTTGAAGTGGAACGACAAGAAAAGCAAAGGACTTGACGTTGACTTTCCAGAGACAGGTTATAAATGGAATGAACTCGGACTACTTGCACAAAAATTTTACAAGAACTACGAAAAAGACGACTTCAAAACGCTTAACAAAAAACTTGACAAGACGACAAACGAAATATTGAAAGTAATTGAAAGTAAAACAAACGAAGAACTTTATGAAATGGCTTGGTACGACAAGTGGACATTTGGTAAAATGATACAACTCAATACTTCTTCGCCATTTAAAAACGCAAAGGACAGAATACGAAAATGGAAGAAAATAAAACAACTGAAATGACTAGAATACCAGCACATAACAGCACATTGGCAATAGGCGGGGTTTCGTCTCCGCTTGACAGTTTTGTGGTTGCCGAAAGTTCAGTTCTCCGAACAAACTTCTGTGCTGAAAAGCCCGCCCATCGCCAATCTGCAAAACGTTAGGTGCAAGCGTAGCGGACGACCCAACAACCATCGACAGCCAGAAAACAAAACGAAAAAAGTAAACTATTTTGACAGAGAACCAACGACAAACAGAACTTACTGAAAAGAAACGGCAACCAAGCCGACACCTTAGCCAACCCAATGTTTTTTATTTTTTTTCCGCCCCGCATTTTTTAAAAACAATTTTAGCCAGTCGCACAAATGGCACATTTGGTTTTGCCAACGCCCATAAGACGACTTTGACAGAAATAAAACTGACCCTGCACAAT